>JABZLB010000027.1 GCA_015256945.1 Prevotellaceae bacterium
ATAGAACAGTATCTTGAATGTACTTCTCATTGTCTTGATGGTTTTGTATGTATAGTTTTTATTGAAAATGATGTTGAATGAAAGCAATTGGTCAAATAACCAACTGCAAATCTTCTGTGAAAGAGAGAAAGCGACCAAACTCTTCAAAGAGCTTTTGCGGTGTTACCTTTGCATAGCGTTCGGTCATACTAACGTTCGTATGTCCGAGCATCTTGCTCACCGTTTCAATCGGCACGCCCTGTTCCAAGGTGATAAGGGTGGCAAAAGTATGACGGGCGGTATGCGTGGTAAAGGGAAAAGAAATATCAGCCCGTAGGCGTAAAGCTTTGAGACAAGACTGATAAGTGGAATATTTTATGAAAGGCAGCAGTGTTTCCCTTTCATCGCTGTGCATTTTCTCAATTAACCGAACAGCTTCCGGCAATAGTTTGATACGACAAAGCACACCCGTCTTCTGTCGGTTGAACTTTAACCAAAGGCTACCATTATCATCACGAACAAGATGCTTCTTGCTTTGTTCCATCAAATCACAATAGGCTGCACCGGTATAACAGGCGAAGAGAAACACATCACGAGCTGTTTCCATTTCCTCTTCCAATTCATCAAAGCGGAGTGCTTTGAGTTTATCCAATGCTTCCTTGTCGAGAGCCTTGGGTACTTTCTTCTCCCCGCGTTCTATATGGACATTATCAAACAGAAGCGTATCAGCCAGCCCCTCACGATAAGCCAGCCTGCAGTCGGTCTTCAAATCTGCTGCCACTCTGAAGAATGTGCTTTGCTGATAACCGAGTTCACCGAGACAGAACGTCTGCAGTTCGTAGATGAAGTTTTCTGTCAGCTGCGAGAATGCCAAGTCCGAAACATTATATTTCTTTTGAATGAACTCCTGCAATCGTTTTCGGGTGAGACGATAGGCAGACATAGATGCTCTCTTCATATCTATACCGATGTGCGCTTCACGCTCCTTGATAAGCATATCCAGCCTTTTGATAAGCATACAGCGCGTCTGCACACTCCCTTGGAACAGCTCTTTCACATTGGTTGGTCAAACGAACCGCCTTTGGAAAGCAAGGATTGATAAGCCGACTGAACAGACAACAGCAAACTCTCCAACCTGCCGTTTATCTCCACCGCCTCACGACTCTTTCCGTCCACTCTGCTCTCACGAGGATTCCACAACTCGGGATTGCAGGAGAGTTTACAACTAAATTGGGTAATGGAATGTCCTATGGTTATTCGTCCCATAATCG
Source organism: Prevotellaceae bacterium (assembly GCA_015256945.1). GTDB lineage: Bacteria > Bacteroidota > Bacteroidia > Bacteroidales > Bacteroidaceae > Prevotella. Next base: position 1,251 of record JABZLB010000027.1, read on the forward strand.
GAGCCTTGCCCGACTTATCCAAACCACTCTTTTTAAGGTAGAGCAACACCTTCATCTTTTCTGTTTTCATACGCTTTAATATTTGTGGGTAAAGTTACCCGAATTAAAGCGTTCCTCACTTACGCAGAAAACTGCCGACCAAAGCAACAGCCACACGAGCGAAAATAATTCAGTTACCTATTTATTCTCCATCGTTACCAACATCAAAACAAGGTAACACTCTGGTAACTGAACCTCTGCCTAAATCTGCATATTTCTGCCCTTTATAAATAGAGCAGCATTATGCTAATTTGTGCATTTCCTCCTCATTATCAGTTAGTTTACATCAGCTTCGATATTTCTTCATTTTCATTGATTAGTTACATCGTAATCATCAACCGTTTACATCGTAATCATTCGCTCTTTACATCGTAATCTAAAGCCAATTATGACACAATTAGCTTTTCTTCTTTTCTGAGTGAACTATCAGTATTATTCTTATCTGTCTGTTTCATTTAAATAATCACATTGAAATTTCGGAAAGACTTTCAGTTTATTAACACTATGATTAAATATGCTTTAAGTATGCAGTTTATAAAAGAAACAGATGAATACAAATTCATTTTATAAGAACAATATATAATTATTCGAATAATTATATATAAAATGCGAGGTGTCTTCGTATAAAAATTAAATCTTTCAAATAAAATTATTTACGCGAACGTTTATCTATCATTTCACAACATCCAATAATCATATTTCTTATTTGCGTAATACGAGCTTGCTCTTTAGCTCGGAAATGAAGAAAATAAGTAAGAGCCATATGTAAATTGTCGAGAGCATCGATCCATTCATTACGAGAAGAATAGATATATCCTAACTTATAATAGGCATCTGCTTTCTCACTTTCTTGACATAATGTAAGCATTTCCTTGTATAATGGAATCGCCTTATCATATTTATTTAAATTAAAATAGCTCTCTGCATCAGCAAAATAATAGAAGGATAGTTCAGAAGGGGCAAATGATTTTAACTGTGGTATAGCTTTATCAAGACACTCAGTTGCATGCTGATAATCCCATTCATAATAATAGCACACACCTGTATATGCAATAAAACGAGGATTAAGTTGATAATTTGAATCTAATTTCTGAAAGATAAGCAAAGCTTCATGATACTTACCACTTTGGAAATAATCCAGAGCTATTCTTAATCTTTCACCGTCAGATATGGATTTTGCCACCAAGGGAAAAGCGAAAAATAAAATAGAGAATATAACAATCTTAAACTTTATCAAGGTTCTATTTCGTATAGAAATCTATAACTTGTTGAATTGCTTGTTGACAAGCCGGGCAGAAGTCTGGATAATCATTAGTGCGCATACGACAGTCAGGTGATGCTCTGTAAATATGTTTTAAGCTGTATCCCGCACCTTCATAAAAACCTACTTGGGGAATCTGCCCTATAAGGTTTTCCCATTTATTTTCGAAACGGACCATGGTTGTAATATTTTTCTCCCATGGTTCAACATCATATGGATACATGGGTATGGACTCATTGTCGTATGCGTATTCATCGGCAAGACCGGCAAAACTATGACCAAACTCATGAACTACAACGGGACGAAATGCAGGGTGGTGCGTCATTGACAGGTTATAGCTGTTCAAAATACCGCCACCTCCATATTTATTAGTGTTGACCAATACTATAATATGTTCATAAGGAACACCTGCAAGTAAGTTATGAAGGTCACTCAAATTCAATGTCGTCAAATAGCGGTCACTATAAAATGTATCAAAATGAGAATGCAAAGCTGTATTCTTCCATATTCCTTTATGTGGTTCGCTTGTCCCACTCTCTTGTGAAGGCGATTCAACAGCTACAATTTGAAAGCGATTACGCATACTCTTAAATGGTTCATAAGAGAAAAGATACCCCATAGCTTTACGTGCATCTTCACGGAAGATATTCATTTCTTGCAAAGTATATCCCTCGGCTACGTAAGCAATATGGATACAGCGTGCAGTATCTTCTGCTTGTTGAAGAATGGAGTAGGGTGTTATATTGTACTCACCTATACGGCGTATAAGAATATCATTAGGAACTATTTGATGTGTAAGCGATGCTGTAATCTGTCTCCGGTTATTACGTAAGTCAATAGTTACATCAACAGTATCCTTCGGCATTGGAATCAGAAAGACATTCTCAAAACTACGTGTTTGCGATTTAGCTTCATCATAACTTAGCCATTCCTGAAAAAGAGTAGAAAAAGAATTACGATAAATAATTTTACCTGAGTGATGGTCGAGAACTGTTATTTGTCCGTTGCCTTCCATGGGGATTTCAGATAATCGCGTGCGCTTTCCATACCAATGGGGTTCTTTAAAAAGCTGATTAAGAGATATATGCTGTTCATTAACATTACCCGAGAAGATATAATCAATACGTAAAGTATGATCTAAAAAGAATACATTAAAGTCTTGCGCATACAACCCTAACGGCACAAAGAATATTATACACAGGAGTAGTCGTTTCATTGACAGATTACAGAAATTGATTTAATATACTCTTAATGATTGTCCAACACGAATACCATCTTCAGGCTTCATATGGTTCATCTTATATAAATTCTTAATGCGAATACCATACATTTGGGCAATTGTATACATGCTTTCACCAGCTTTAACTATATGTGGCACGTGTTTAAAAGCTTTAATAGCATGCTTTTGTTTTTTCTCAAGATAAATAATATCACCTTCATGAAGCCTTGCATGACGGTCAATTTCATTATATCTGGCCAATTTTCTCCATGATACACCAGCCTCCTTGGCTATTAACTTAAATGTATCGCCTTCACGAGCCACTATATAATAGTTTTTATTGTACATACGTACAATATGTGGTTGAGGAACAACAGCCCTATTTTGTGCATCGTAAATGTTAGCCATATAACGGTCGTACGAACGAGCGTTATCATATTGATAAAGTTGATATAGTTCTATTATTTCAATAAGTTTGTCACCATACAACGGATTGGTTGCATAACCACAATTTTTCAAGCCATAAGCCCAGCCACGATAATCATCTGGTGCAAGTTGAAATAAACGAGCATATCGTCCATTATTCCTTAAGAATAAACTATGGTCTTTGAAACTTTGCCTTGGATTGTCATAGGCTCTAAAGCATTCAGCTAAAGCATCATCATCAGCAGTAATACTACGTCCTTGCCAATCGTGGCATTTAATACCAAAATGATTATTTGCCTGGGTGGCGAGCTTGCTCTGACCTGCCGCACTTTCAATCAGTCCTTGTGCCAATGTAATACTTGCGGGTATATGATTTTGTCTCATCTCTTCTATTGCCAAATCCTTATATTGCGCAATATAATTGAGATAGGCTGTATTTAATTTTAACTGAGCTTGCAACTCGAAAGACACAAAAAGTAACAGACCAGAAAATAAAATTCTTTGAAGACGAAACATAAACCTTTAAGCTATTATGCCATAACCTCATCTTTGTATCAAGATGAGGTTATGTGTAATATTAATATTTTACTAAATTATAAATAGAGAAAGATATACGAATAAAGAATATTCAATCATCCCATTTTCTTTAGTTTGTCAACATATGCATCAATAACAGCTACGGCTGTTATATTGATAACATCTTGCACACTTGCTTCAAAATCGGTAAAGTGGATTGGTTTATTTAAGCCCATCTGCACAGGACCTATCACTTCACAATCAGGATCAAGGGCTTGTAATAACTTATAACTCCCATTAGCCGAACTCATATTCGAGAATACGAGTGTGTTTACATCTTTTCCTTTTAAACGGGTAAAGGGATATTTTACATCACGAAGCTCTTTGTTTAAAGCAAAGTTTACTTGCATTTCACCATCAAGTGCAAGGTCAGGGAAATCTTTCTGAATATGCTCAACTGCCTGATGTACTTTAACAGGAGAACCTATTTCGTCAGTTCCAAAATTAGAATAGCTTATCATTGCCATTACTGGCTCATTATTAAAGAAACGAACCGTGTGCGCAGTAAGGCGCGCAACATCGTAAAGAACATTTTGATCGGGATGACGATTAATAAGTGTATCAGAAAGATAGTAGACTCCTTTCTTTGTATTTAGGATGTGCATTGTGGCAAAAGTAGAATAGCCATCGCGAACACCAATAACCTCTTTTGCAACTTTAATAGTATTGCTATATTTGGTATAAAGACCTGTGATAAAAGTATCGGCATCACCTTGTTCAACCATCGACATACCAAAATAGTTGCGTTCATACATTTTATCGTAAGCTTCTTCAAACGTTACACCTTGGCGAGCACGTTTCTCTGCAAGGTGTTTAGCATATGTTGCCCGCCTACGTTGCTCTTTATCCGCGCGCATGTCTACTATCTCAACACCTGTAAGGTCTAACTTCAGACGCTTGGCCAAGCGATTAAGACGGTCAACATTGCCAAGCAAAACAGGTGTACAGATGCCTTCCTGAAGAGCCTGGACGGCGGCCTTCATCATGGTGGGGTGTCCACCTTCAGCAAACACAACACGTTGTGGGTGAAGTGCAGCCGTAGCATGGAGTGTACGGGTAAGTTTTGTTTCCTGTCCCAACAACTGACGTAAATAGTCTTTATAAGCACTCCAATCGGTAATTGACTTGCGTGCTACTCCGCTTTTTATAGCAGCCTTAGCCACCGCAGCCGAGACTTCTGTAATAAGACGTGGGTCAACAGGCTTCGGAATAAAATACTGAGGACCAAATGAAAGATCGTTAACATGATAAACCTGGTTAACAACGTCTGGCACAGGCATCTTTGCTAAGCTCGCAATAGCCTTCACCGCTGCAAGTTTCATATCCTCATTAATAGCTTTTGCATGTACATCAAGAGCACCACGGAAGATATAGGGGAAACCTATAACGTTGTTAATTTGGTTGGGATAGTCGGAGCGTCCTGTTGACATAATCACATCGGGACGGGCATCAATAGCATCCTCATACGATATTTCGGGAACAGGATTAGCCAATGCAAAAACAATAGGATGGTCAGCCATTGACTGAACCATTTGCTTTGTCAGAATATTCCCTTTTGACAAACCTACAAAAACATCAGCACCTTTGATCGCTTCTTCCAGTGTATGGACATCATTTCGTATGGTAGCAAATTCCAATTTTTCCTCATTCACATGGTCGCGGCCTTTGTAAATAACACCACGTGAATCAAGCATTACTATATTTTCATGCTTGGCACCCAGTAAACAATACAACTTCGTACAGCTTATTGCTGCAGCTCCGGCACCGTTAACTACAATTTTAGCATCTTGTATTTTTTTTCCTGCAACCTCTAGAGCATTCAATAATCCTGCTCCTGATATAATGGCAGTTCCATGCTGATCATCGTGCATGACAGGAATATCAAGCGAGTTTTTTAAACGATTCTCAATATAGAAACACTCAGGTGCCTTTATATCTTCCAAATTGATTCCACCAAATGTAGGAGCAATCTTCTCAACAACATCACAGAATTTCTCTGGATCTTTCTCATTAACCTCTACGTCAAAGACATCAATGCCACCATAAATTTTAAATAACAGGCCTTTTCCTTCCATGACTGGTTTCCCACTCATGGCACCTATATCACCTAAACCAAGGACAGCAGTGCCGTTAGAGATAACAGCTACAAGATTACCTTTATCGGTGTATTTATAAACATCGTCTGGATTCTTCTGTATTTCTAAGCAGGGATAAGCAACTCCTGGAGAGTACGCAAGACTTAAATCGGTTTGTGTACGATACGGTTTTGTAGGCTTTACCTCTATTTTTCCATGACGCCCTTTTTCGTGATATTCAAGTGCTGCCTCTTTTGTTACCTTTACCATTTGCCTAATTATGAATTTAATAATAAATCTTTTTACCTTAGAACTATATACGCAAAGATAATAAAAACGTCATAAAGCAATGCCCTTTTATCATTTTTTTGTATCAGAAGAAGAAAAAAACAAAGGAAAAATATTATTCTTTATTTACAAAAATGCTGCTATCACATATTGGAGTATATCTTGCAGACTAATTTCATAACATAAAAAAAGCTACGAATTAAGGGTTTTACCCTATTTATTCGTAGCTTAATTACAATTAAAATTATCTTAGGAAGATCATTCTATGATCCTCTATTTTATTACTCTAACTTGTATATAAAAATCTTTTGATTGACCTTTTGGGTGTTTTTTCAAATTCTTCTTTATGGATTCTTATTTCAGAAAGATGACAGTATGCTGGTTGTGAAGCATTCAGTTCCTTCAGGTTTTCATCCATTACATTCTTTAAATCGTTATCATTTAACCCCATATTTTGTGCAGCTTCATAGTCGGGGTGAACCAATCCTACAAGACTGTTCCCAACCTGAATTACGACACTTTCGCTGACAAACGACATAGAATTGAGCTTATCTTCTATCTCTTCAGGATAAATATTTTGTCCATTCGATCCTAAGAGCATATTCTTTGAACGGCCTTTAATAAAGATATTTCCTTCATTATCCATCGTACCGAGGTCACCAGTATGGAACCATCCGTCATCATCTATTGCTGCTTTTGTTGCCTCTTCATTTTTATAATAGCCCAGCATTACGTTAGGACCTTTACAAATAATTTCTCCAGGGACATTCTGTGGGTCATCAGACAGAATCTTCACCTGCATGTGTAAGGCTGCCTTTCCACATGATCCTGGTACAAAACTCTTATAGTCTTCATAGCCTATTATAGGGGCACACTCGGTAGCTCCATAGCCAACAGTATAATGAAAACCTATGCGATGCAGGAACTTTTCAACTTCCTGACTGAATGCTGCCCCTCCAATGATAACCTCATAAAAGTTACCTCCAAAAGCCTGTGTTACCTGAGCACATATTTTATTATATACTTTGTTATTTATACCAGGCATTTTTAGCAGGAGCTTCATTTTAGGATCTTGTATCTTTGGGAAGACTTTCTTCCTGATAATCTTTTCTATAATAAGAGGAACAGATATGATGACAACAGGTTTTATATCTGCAAAAGCCGCTGCAATGATGGCAGGGGAGGGCATTCTCGTTAAATAAAATATATGACACCCTTTGATAAACTCAAATAAAAATTCGAATGCCATTCCATACATATGGGCCATTGGAAGAATACTTATAATACTGTCTCCAACTTTAATATGTGCCCCAAGAACATGCTGACCAAAGTCTACATTACTCCATAAAGCACGGTAAGGAATCATCACACCCTTTGAAAATCCTGTTGTTCCACTGGTATAGTTAATCAATGCCAGCTCATCAGGATTCTCATCTATATAATAATGTATGTGTTCCTTTCTAAAGAATTTGGGGTATTTCTGACCGAACATTTCATTTAAATGCTCACGAGCATAAGTAAGTTTATCGGTACGAGAAAGCACTAATGAATAATCTGGAATATAAATAATACCTTCGAGAGAAGGCATTTTTGTGGCATCAATTTGCGTTGCCACCACATCGCCAACAAAAAGAAGCCGGGCTTCTGAATGGTTGACAATATTATGGATTTGGTCGGGCATAAATTCGTGCAGTATCGGTACAGCTACTGCACCATAAGTCAGCACGGCAAGGAAAGCGGCTGCCCATGCAGAGCTGTTGCGTCCACATAATGCAATCTTATCTCCTTTCTTTATACCCGAACTTTCAAACATAATATGCAGCTTCTCTATCTTCCGTGCTACATCGTGGTATTGGAGAGTAGCGCCCTTATAATCTGTTAAGGCGTCATTATCCCAATGATTAATAATACTGTCCTGTATAAGCTTATTAAAACTCGGTATTTTTTCCATCATTCTATGTTATTGTTACCAATAATCTCTCATTATTTCTAAATTAGATAGAGATTATTCGATAGTATTAGCATAAAGGTATCTTTTAATAGATTTCTTTGGTGTTTTTTCAAATTCCTTATCTCTTATTCTTATCTCACTTATTCGACAAAAAGATGGAAGCTGTGCATTTAGTTCCTTGCGATTCTGCTCCATAATAGTCTTTAAATCATCAGTAGAGAGATCTAACGATGTCGCATTTTCCATATCAGGATATACCAATCCTATCAATTTGTCTCCATGCTGAATAATAAGACTTTCATTCACCATGGCCATTGAATTTAATTTGTCTTCAATTTCCTCTGGGTAAATATTCTGGCCATTCGAACCCAACAGCAAGTTTTTAATACGTCCAAGAATAAACAGGTGCCCATCGTCACTCATCTTTCCTAAGTCGCCTGTATGAAACCATCCATCCTTATCAATAACTGCTTTGGTGGCATCTTCATTTTTGTAATAGCCAGTCATTACGTTCAATCCACGCGTTATAACCTCACCAGCTATGTGTTCAGGATCATCACTTACCACTTTTAACTCCAGATTATCAACCACTGTACCACACGATCCAGGAACAAAATCATGAAAATCTGAGAACGTAATCATCGGGCCGGTCTCTGTTGTTCCATAGCCAATTGTTATGGGGAAATTGATACTTGTAAGGAACGACTCTATTTCTTTGTTAAGTCCGGCTCCTCCAACAATAACCTCATAAGCTTCTCCGCCCATCGCATCCATTACCATCTTACATAAGCGCGACTTAATTTTATCGCCTACAACAGGCACCTTCATTAATAATTTAAGATGGGAATAATTGTTGATATTTGGGAAGACTTTCTTCCTTATGATTTTCTCAACAACCAATGGAACAGAAACAACTATACTGGGATGTATCTCCTCAAACGCCTCTTGTATTATAGTTGGGCTTGGTAATCGTGTAAGGAAATAAATATGATTACCAATACAAAATTCCAATAAAAATTCGCAAGTCAGCCCATACATGTGAGCCATCGGCAGAATAGCCAATACCTTGCTGCTCTTTTTTATTCTGCTTCCTATGGCGTGTATAAGATATTCAACATTGCTTCTCAACGAACGATAGGGGAGCATTACACCTTTCGAAAAGCCGGTAGTACCACTGGTATAGTTAATCATAGCCAGTTCTTCGCTGCTGTCTGTATGATAAGTGATGTCCTCTTTTCTGAAATATTTGGGATATTTCTGACCGAAAATTTCATTTAAATGCTCGCGCGAATAGCTTAAACTCTCTGATCTGCTAACTATCAATGAGCAATCGGGCAGGTATACAACACCCTCTAAATCGGGCATCTGATCATAGTCTAGCGTGGTTGACACAACATCACCAACAAATAAAAGTTTTGAATCAGAATGATTTACGATGTTATATACTTGCTCCGGAGTAAATTCATGCTGTATAGGAACAACAACGGCCCCATAGGTAATGGTTGCCAAAAACGCACATGCCCACATCGAACTATTACGCCCGCATAAAGCTACTTTATCGCCGGGACGCAATCCAGAGTGCTCAAACATAATATGGAGCTTCTCTATTTTACGTGCTACATCATGGTATTGTAATGTTGTTCCCTTGTAATCAGTTAGGGCATCCTTATCCCAATTACTTTGAATAGAAGCTTTAATCAGTTCATTAAAACTGGGTATCTTAGCCATTGCACAAGAATCTTTATTTTGTGCAAAGGTAATATGTAATCTGCACAACCCCAAAAAAAATGTGCAGTATTTTGCGTTATGAACAGCTTAATATTATATAATCAAGGGTAAAAATACAATGTTTTCCGACTTTTAACGTCAACAAACCCATGTAAATATTTTTCAAAGCCGTTATTATTATTCGTAACGCATGCTCTTTGCCGGATGTATATGCGAAATAAGATAACTGGGAGCTATAAGTACAAACAGGCTAATTACAGCAGTAAGAATATTAATTAACAACAATCCTGTGATGTTAAACTCGATAGGAACTCTGCTGACATAATAAGTAGCTGGATTTAGTTTTACAACACCAAAATACTTTTGTATCAGCGAAAGGCCTATGCCTGTTATGTTTCCAATAAGTAAACCGCGGCCTATAATAAAGGTAGCAAACCACAAGAACATATGACGGATGGTAGAATTACGTGCGCCGAGCGCTTTGAAAACACCAATCATCGTGGTACGTTCCAATATAATAATAAGTAAACCCGATACCATTGTTACACCGGCTACCGAAATCATGAGTGCCAGTATAATCCAAACGTTCATGTCTAACAGGTCGAGCCACTGGAAAATTTGCGGGTTAAGGTCTTGTATGGTTTGAGAAGTGTATGTTTCTCCATAATGGTCAGTTGTTTTGTTTATTTTCTTTACAAACTGGCTCTCAATGGTATTCACCTTATCAAAATCGTTTACAGTAACATCAGCACCAGAAGTCTGATCGGCCTTCCATCCGTTAAGTTTGACAGTTGTATACAAATCAGTAAAGCACATCACGTCGTCATACTGATTCAAATTAGTCTGATATATACCAGCTATTGTAAAGCGACGTATACGCACACCATCATTATCAATGAAATAGGCAAATATACGCTGGCCTAATTTGATTTTTAATTTATCAGCAATATTTTTTGAAATGATAATCTTGTCACTGGCTTTGTCATCAGAAAATTGGGGAATAGTTCCTGAAATCAGATTCTGATGGATAAATGTTGAATCAAATTCAGGCCCTACGCCCTTCAGCATTACACCCAGAAAATCGTTGTCGGTTTTCAATATTCCTTGTTTATAGGCAAAACGTTCAGCATGCTTAACTCCTGCAATACCTTTTATAACTGTCATCATACTGTCGTTCATGACAACAGGATACTGGTCTGACGACATCTGCGTCATGAAGTTGGTTACCTGAATATGTGAGCCAAAGCCTATTACCTTGTTACGGATACTATGTTTAAAACCAAGTACAACAAACACTGATATAATCATAACCGTAATACCAATGGCAACACCAGCAGTAGCTATTGTTATTGCAGGACGTGAAACTTTTTTTGAATCGCCATTCTCAAAAAAAAGTTTTCGAGCTATAAACAGAGGGAAATTCATGACCGTTATAAACCTATTATCTGAATTATCAAACTTATACGCGACCGGGATAAGCCTCTAATGCTTTTCTTAATACAATAAGAGCACGTTCCAGATCGTCCTTTTTTAGCACATAAGCTATACGCACCTGATTGACTCCTGCACCGGGAGTGGTATAGAAACCTGAAGCCGGAGCCATCATTACTGTTTCGCCTTCATAATTAAATTCTTCTAAACACCAACGACAAAACTTGTCTGAATCGTCAACAGGAAGCTGTGCAACCGTATAGAAAGCTCCCATAGGGATAGGAGAGTAAACGCCTGGAATTCGATTCAAACCATCAATAAGACATTTACGTCGTTCCACATACTCGTCGTAAACATCCTGATAATACTCAGCAGGAGCATCGAGAGAGGCTTCAGCTACAATCTGTCCGAGCAAAGGAGGAGACAATCGAGCCTGACAGAATTTCATGACAGCCTGCCTAACTTCTGCGTTATGGGTGATCAAAGCACCCACGCGAATGCCACACTCTGAATAGCGTTTCGACACTGAATCAATCAATATCACGTTGTTTTCTATACCTTTCAGGTGCATGGAACTGATGTAAGGACTTCCCGTATAAATATATTCACGGTAAACCTCATCAGAGAAAAGGTACAAGTCGTATTTCTTTACCAAATCACGAATCTGATTCATTTCACGCCTCGTATAAAGGTAACCCGTAGGGTTGTTAGGGTTACATATCATGATTGCACGTGTACGTTCGTTAATCAGTTCCTCGAATTTCTCAACCTTTGGCAGCGAAAAGCCTTCGTCAATAGTGGTTGCAATGGTTCGGATTTTAGCGCCGGCAGAGACCGCAAAGGCCATATAGTTGGCGTATGCAGGCTCTGGAATAATAATTTCATCACCAGGATTCAGGCAGCTCATAAAGGCAAACAGAACGGCTTCAGAGCCTCCGGAGGTGATAATTATTTCGTCGGGCGTAACATTTATATTGAATTTCTTGTAAAATTCAGTTAGTTTTTCACGATACGAAAGGAAACCCTGTGAAGGCGAATATTCTAAAATCTTACGATCAATATGTTTTAAAGCATCGAGTCCTTCTTGTGGAGTATGAACGTCAGGTTGTCCTATATTCAGGTGGAATACCTTGATACCACGGGCTTTCGCTGCATTTGCCAAAGGAGCAAGCTTGCGAATAGGCGACTGGGGCATTTCCAAACCGCGCACTGATATTTCCGGCATACTTGTATGTTTACGTTGTTATTATTAACTGCAAAGTTAACTGTTTTAATTGAAATAGACAATAAATAATGGCTTTATAGAATTTTACAACGCAACGATTATTCTGTGCACCATATCAGTAATTCCCAGTAGAAGAAGAAGTATACACTATTGCTATTTATCATAATGCCGATTGCATTCAAATCATTTAAACCGTAATCAAGAGCAGATCTAACGGCTTCAGTCATTAATTATTATTATTTCGATATACAATTACATCGAAGTTCTGAAACTATTGAAACAGTTTATTGAAAACACAACGTTGAAACGGTCACTGTTCGACGGCCGTCAGCAACGCGTACGGCGGCCGCCGAACAATGTGTATGACGATCGTCAACCGCGCTGCTGACGGCCGTCAAACGATAAGAAAAAGCCTTGTTTGAAACGTTCAATACATCATAAAACCCATTGCATTTCAGCACAATTGTACATCAATTACGTAATGATCTGGTTAACCGGATATTATTTTCGTTGAAAACAACCTGCGGAATTTCCTTGTCTTTTTTAATAAATTAAATAACTTTGCAAATGGAAATAACTCATAAAAACATGAATAAATTTAAAACCCTGAAACTTTTCTTCCTGATGCTTTTTGTGTCGGTGAACTTATCGGCCCGACATTATACAGTAGTCATTTCGCTTGACGGATTCCGCTGGGACTACACCAACTGGTATGATACACCCTTTTTTGATTTCATGTCAACGACAGGAGTTTCGGCTGGTTTAATCCCTTCCTATCCGTCAAAAACCTTTCCTAACCACTACACTATTGCCACAGGCCTTTACCCTGACAACCATGGCATTGTGGCAAATGAGTTTTTTGACCCCAAAACGGGGCTTTTATTCTCTCTGGCTAACGCGCAAACGAAGACCGATCCACAGTTTTATGGCGGCGAGCCTATATGGAACACGGCACACCGTCAGGGCAAACGCGTGTCGGTTTTCTATTGGCCAGGCTCCGACGTTAAGGTGAATGGCCGCTACCCTGACAAGTTTTTCTATTACGATAAAAAGCCTCATTTAACGTTCAACCAGCGCATTGAGGGTATTGTTAGCGAAATGAGTTTGCCTGAAGATCAGCGTCCCGACCTTGTCATGGCATACTTTGAGCAGCCTGATGCCAACGGACACGACTTTGGTCCACAATCAAAACATACCAGAAAGGCTGTTGAACAGGTCGACTCATTGCTCAATATGCTTTATTTTAAACTCTCACGTCTCCCCCACTTTTCGGACATAAATCTTGTGGTTGTCTCTGATCACGGTATGGCCTGGGTGCCACAAGAGCATGCCATTGCTATTAAAAAGTATCTGAAACCTGAATGGATTAGGAAGATTAGTGGCTCTGTTCCGTGCAACATTTACGTACAAAAGGGATGCGAACAGAAGGTTTACGCTGCACTTAAAAACCTGGATCACGTGCAGGTTTGGAAACGAAAGGATGTGCCCCATTACCTTCATTATGGGTCAAACCCGCGAATAGGCGATGTAATTGTGAACCCGGAGATAAGCTATGTAATCAGCGACACACCCATAAAAGCAGGTGGAACACATGGCTTTGACCCGCAATTGCCCGAAATGCACGCCATTTTCCGTGCCTTTGGACCTGATTTTCGTCATTGCAATATACCACATTTTCGTAATGTTGACGTCTATCCGTTGTTGTGTAAATTGCTGAAAATAGAGCCTGCAACGAACGATGGTGACCTGAACGAAATCAAAATGATGCTGAAAGAATAACCTTCAGGAATTTTAAAATCAGAATAATGAAGATACAAGAAGGCTATATGCCCTTTATGAATTACCGCACATATTACCGCATTGTTGGCGATAATTCATCACAAAAAGCCCCTCTGCTGTTGCTCCATGGCGGGCCGGGAAGCACACATAACTATTTTGAGCTTCTCGATGATTTGGCTAATGACGGGCGAATGGTGATTAGTTACGATCAGCTCGGTTGTGGAAACTCGTTTGTAGAAGGGCATCCTGAGCTATGGAATATGGAAACATGGATTGGGGAATTAAAAGCATTACGCCGCCATCTCAATCTTAATCGTGTGCATATTCTGGGGCAATCGTGGGGAGGAATGATGCTGATTGCCTACCTTATTGACCACAGTCACGAAGGAATACAATCGGCAATTCTATCAAGTACGCTCTCATCGAGCACGCTTTGGAGCCGTGAACAGCACCGTCTTATATCGTTTATGCCTGAAAAAGAGCAGACAGCCATTGCCGAAGCTGAGCGTACAGGTAACTGGGAAAGCCCAGAATATCTTGCAGCGAACGACCATTATACGGTGCTTCATGCCTGCGATTTGGACGGAGAACGCCCGGAATGTCTGACCCGTAAAAAGCGTTTAGGCACTGAATCGTACCTTACAGCATGGGGCCCTAACGAGTATACGCCGCTCGGTAACTTAAGAAACTTCGACTATACTGACCGTCTTCACGAAATAAATACGCCATGTTTAATTATCAATGGTACAAACGACGAGTGTACTCCATTGCTTGCAAAGACCATGTTCGACCGCATACCGCGTGCCCGTTGGGAGCTGATGGAGGGAGCACGACATATGACTTTCGTTGACCAGACAGAGCAATACTGCAAGCTTCTCAACGAATGGATGACGCAAAACGATTAATAAGACGTTTCTATACCACTGTTATAGCAGTATCTATTAATCGTATCCCTTGTTCTGTTTAAGATTACCGTTTTTGTTAATAGCCTGTGAAGGTATTGGGAATACGCTGGTATAGCTTCCTGTTGCCGGTTTAAAGTCGTAGGCTTTGGTAAATAAACCGTAGCGTACAAGGTCATTACGACGCCATCCTTCCCACATCAACTCCAATAAACGCTCCTTTAATATATTATCTAATGTAGCCTTAACGCGCAACGGCATGCCTGCACGGTGACGCACTTCGTTAAGTTCAGCCGTACCGTTTTCGCCGTTACGCACCTTTGCCTCTGCTTTCATCAGCAGCACATCAGCATATCGAAACAGAACAATATCGTTGTCTTGTAGTCGCCCGTCTGAATAGGCAGAAGGATCAATTTCATACTTATTCATTCGTGCGCCTGCCGTTTTCTCATAGGGTGAACCTGATAAATCGGGCCTGATTTCAAGAGGACGGTACACCAATGGCTGCCCATTGTCCATCCTTACAACCTGATTATTCACCCTGACCGTATCAGAATAGAACCATAATTTATACCTTTTGTCAATGCTGTCAGTGCCATATCCGAACGCGCGGACGGTAGAAAGCGTGGCCGACGTGCCGTTTTCGGAGCCGAGTTTTAATGCTCCTCCATGTGCGTAATGGCGACTACGGAACAGGTATCCAAACTGATTGGCATACCTTCCCTTGTTCATTGGTATCGTAAATATGTTTTCATGAGAAGTCTCGTTGTGAATAGAGAAGTTCGAAGAAGGGTCTTGTTCCAGAATATAACCAGCGTTAGTGATACTGTCACAGTATGCAATGGTTGCCTGCCAGGCATTTAAACTTTGCCCGTTTACGTTGAAAAACAGCGTACTCCCTGTTGGATGAACGTTGTCTGTCCAGTCATCATCAGCATATATTTCAGCGTTCAGCAACAGCTTGGCCAGCATAAAATCGGCCACAGGACGGGTTACACGACCATAATTTACGCCCTCCACGTTGCTCCGTCCTTGCCTGAGGTAAGGCAGAGAACTTTGTAATTCGTCCACAACAAAACCAAAAAGCCTGCTCCTTGGCACCTGTTTCACATCAGAAAGTGGTATGTTATAGCCGGTAACTAACGGCACATTCCCAAACATATCCAGCAAGTAACTGTACATCATTGCTCTGACAGCACGTACCTCCGACGTAAAAACGGCATATTGAAGATTGTTTAATTTCGTGCGATTTTTGTCAATATGGTACAGCGACCGGTTACAAAGCATCACCACTTTATACAGATAACACCAGGTATTATAAAGCGCAACATCGTTCGGTTCCCATGTATGATAATAAAGACGCTGCCAAAATCCCCCGTCGTACCAATCGCCACCGCGTACAGGTAACATCTGTTCGTCGGTAGAAAATGAGTTCCAATCGTACACCCCTCTGAACGTACCCTGCAGCCCCTGGCTGTCTGAAAAGCCGCCGATATAATTGTAAAGGTCGCCCACTAAGTTCCTTTCGATGTCGTCAGCATTGCCGTAAGCCTCCGACTCATCAATCTGACCTTTCGGATTTTCTGACAAGCATGCCGAGAAAAACAAGGGGCATAGACCAATGAATATTGTCTTATAAATATATCTTTTCATCATGTTGTTCATTTGAAACTGATATGACTGACTTTGAAATACCTCGTACAAACATCTGAAAAACATCATACATATATTTAAAACTGGATGGAAAAGCCTGCGCTGAAGCTGCGATAGGGTGGATAAGAACGCTTGTCATCGATACCCAGTGTGCCATCAGAAACATAGCTGTTAATCATAGGGGTTAGTCCACTATACGCTGTTATCGTAGCCAGATTGTTGACAGAGAACGATAATCGCATCGCAGCGATAACGCGAGACAAGCGGCGTGCAGGAACGTTCCAGCCAATAGTAAGATAATTAAAGTTCAGATAATTGCCGCTTTCCAGCCAATAATCGGTTGCGACCTGGTCACCAATGTTCCTTGCTGGTGCCGTAGCCAGTACATTATAATCGGGAAAAGAGCGCATGTTCATATAAGTAAGCGACGAACCATTGTATATTTTGTGACCAAAAGCACCGTTCATTTGCAGTGCAATATCAAAATTATGTATACGCAAGCTGATATTAGAACCCAGTGTCATTTTGGGCGTAGCCTGCCCCGCAATATACCTATCCTTACCGTCAGCCAGATTAATTGTGCCGTCGTTATCGAGGTCGGCTATTTCATAATGCAGCCTGCCGTCGCTGCCTTTCTTTAGTCCGGTACAGTGAGGAAGATAGAAAACACCCAGCGGCTGTCCAATAATCTGATATACGATATTATTGTCTCCGCCATGAAATCCGGCACCATTCAAATTGCCGACAGGTGTTATCTCTGAAGCCGAAAGATAGTTACCCCGATAGTTACCGCTTAAAGACAACAGCTTATTCGACTGAAACGAAGCATTAATATTTACATTAAGCTCTACATTACGGTGCTGAACGGGTGTTATTCCTATGCCAATCTCCAAACCCTTATTACGCATACTGCCGAGATTGGCCAGCAATTTATTGAAGACAAACGGCGGAACGGGTACATCATACATATACAACATGTGGCGGATAAGCGAGTAATAGTAATCGGTAGTCAGCACAACACGTCCGTTCCACAAGGCTATATCAGCACCAATATTAAAAGAACTTCGTGTTTCCCATTTCAAATCGGGGTTTACATTTGACGTAATCCCCATAGTAGTTGTTGGATTGCCGTTCCATGAAATAAGCCCGGTGGGGTTAAGTAACGGCAGAGAATTATATGACGTTATGCCGCCGGTATTACCCGTTAAGCCATAACTCGTGCGCACTTCAAACTTTGAAATACCAAGAGGAAGGCTCATATTGCGAAACATTTGCAGCACATTCCATTTTACTGCAACCGATGGAAAGAGTCCCCATTTGTTGCCATGGGCAAACATTGACGACCCGTCGGCGCGGGCATTGGCCGTAAATGTAACGGTGTTGGCGAAGCCATATTCAAACTCTCCCATCAACGATGTCATTGCAGGATTTTCATAACTACTTCCCGTACCGCCATAAGGCAGAATGCTGCCTGCTGCAAGGTTGTCGTAACCGTGCTGATTAAGCTTAAACCCTTTGGCAGTAGTGAAGAACCTTCGCATTGTACGCTTCTGATATTCACCCAGTAATGTGCCTGCCAGATGATGTTGTCTGGTTTCTCCAAAACTCTTATTCCATACTGCCTTTATATTGGCAAGCCAGTCTTCTGTTTTCGTTTCAGAGCGGTAAGCCTGCCCTTGTGCCCATATCCACGTTGGCAAATACTGTGCATTACCCGTTGAATTGTAGCTGTAAGAACCAAATGCTGACAAGCTGAAAGCAGGGCTGAGATGGAACGACAGCTGCATATGCGAGATAAAATTCAGCAGTTTATCACGGTCCTGTTCGAGCAAAAGTGCTCCTGGTGTAGCTATTTGCGAGGCCTGTCCGTTTCTGTTCCATCCCCCGTTTGCATCGCGACCTGCCGGGAATGTGGGGTTTTGGGCAGCAGCTGAATAGAATAGTTTTTGATAATCGAAGATGTTATCGGCATTCATACTGCTCCCAAACACACCAAAATCAATGCCTAAAAGATTATCGAAAGCCTTTTGCTGCAAGTCCATCTTGGCCACAAAGTTGTTCTCTCCATGCAGTTGGATAATTGTATTATGGCTCATATAGGCAACCGATGCCCGGTAATTGGCTGTTTCGCTACCGCCTGAAAAGGCCACATGATGGTTCTGAATAAACCCCGTCCGCGTAATGGCATTAGGAAAATTAGTATTAAAACCACCATCATTATAGCTTATTCCCAATTGCTGTGCCGTTGTACGGTAAGCATCAGCACTAAGCATTTTCATATTCTTGCTGACGCTTTCAAACCCGATATTGCCATCGTAGGAAATATGAAATTTTGCGCCATGGCCTTTCTTTGTCGTCACAATGATAACGCCTGAAGCACCACGACTACCATAAGGTGAGGTTTCGGCGGCATTCTTTAATATAGCAAAGCTTTCAATATCAGCCGGGTAAATACTGTTAAGCGTAGCAATATCGCTGTACACACCGTCAATAATAACCAGGGGGTCGTTACCTCCTGTCAAAGACGTTGTTCCGCGAACGCGAACCGAATTGAGCATAGCCATACGGTCGTTACCCACCGAACTGATATTTACACCAGCAGCCTGCCCGCTCAATGCTCCCAATGAATTAATGACAAGCCCCTTGTTCATACGGCCTTCACCAATAATATCGACCGAACCGTCGCGCGAAAACAAATCGCTCTTTCGCGCAGATGCAGCAGTTACAGTATCTACTGGAACTCTGCGTTTTTGCGCCAACCCCTGGCTGTTAAACGCCACAAGAAGAGCAGTTACAACGAAAACAGACCTATACATAGACTACAAATTTATCAAAATATACTGAAAACCCGATGTTCAAAGTTAAGAAATAATTATCAAAATAACCACAATGAGGGGAAAAATACAATCATATAACGGAAAAGTAATAAAATATTCAGATTAATTAATGATTTATTGCAAACACTTATATTGCTGAATATTAAACAGATAACATCATAAATGTTAACCAAAAACATGGTAACGTCTGTACGATTACAGGCTTTTGCTGATTGTTCGGCGGCCGTCAACAACGCTGCTGACGGCCGCCGAACGATGGGTGTGGCGATCGTCGGACAACGGGTATGGCGACCGCCGAACAATGAGAATTCCGGCCAAATCAGAACACCATAAGCCCATCAAACGGATAGCCTTACGAAATAATTGGAGATTCATTATATCGTTAACCCATAGAATAAAAAACGACCGTCAGATAAAATACAACAATGACTGTCATATTTTACACCAGTTCTGCTGCAGCCCTGGCAAGGCGGGCCAAGGCCGTTTCCTTCAGCAACATATCATCAGTTACAGCATAATCCTTGTTAATATTTATAACTTTGCTGAAGCCTGCCGTCACAAGCGCCTCCTCGTTTTGTACGCAACCCGTGAGTAAAATTACAGGAACATGTGCCGCTTGCGCATGATGAAGTACCACAGATGGTAATTTTCCCATCAGAGTCTGGGCGTCAGCACTCCCCTCACCTGTTATAACAAGGTCGGCCTTTTTGATGGCATCGTCCATTCCTGACATCCTTATTACAAGCTCTCCACCACTTTCTACCGATGCGTTCATGAACTGCATGAAAGCATATCCCAGCCCACCCGCTGCACCTGCACCACGTTTATTACTCATGTCATGTCCCATATGCTGTGCTGCCATGCGTGAAAAAGTAGAAGCACGTCGCTCTAATTTTCTAATCATATCAGCACTGGCACCCTTTTGTGGCGCAAAAACGGCGGCAGCTCCATGCGGCCCCAGCAACGGATTGTCAACATCCGAAGCCAGAATAACCGTAAGTTCTCGAAGCCATAAAAGGTCATCTATATTTACCATGCTGCCATTATCGCGTGCAACCGACATGGTTTTCAAACACTTCATTAAGCCCAGTCCACAATCGCTTACGGCACTACCGCCCAGCCCTACAATAAAATTTCTGAAGCCTTTTGACAGCGCATCCATCATCATTTCGCCAACACCATAACTGGTAGCCAACAAGGGATTGCGCAAATCAGGTTCAATTTTATCCAGACCTATTGCCTGAGCAACCTCAATTATGGCAAAATTGTTTTTTACACCCCATTGTGCTTGTGTAGGACGCATCATGGCATCGTGCACACAACATGTAAAAATATCGTCGGGTTGCATGGCCTGGAGAAAACCCTCGCCACCATCGCTTACACTGAATACCTGGCATTTTACATCGTCATGACGGTTTTCAAGTTCCTTTCTTACTGCCTCATTGGCTTCGCTACTCGTCATACATCCCTTAAAACTATCAAGGGCAACTACTATATTCATATCGTTTTGGGCTGTTGTTTACAATATTAACGCCCTTATAGCGTTATTTGTTGTATGAAGCAAAGAATTGTAATTCTGTCTCTTTTCATAGCTGTTGCCCTTTCGGCCAAGGCACAAACGTTCACACTGAAAGGCCGCGTTATTGATGAAAACAACAATCCGATAGAGTTCGCCAGCGTGTCATGCCTGAGCCAGGGTGTGGCAACGGTGACGTCGCTAAAGGGCGAATACAAGATGTTACTGCGCTCAGCCGATTCGGTTGTCGTCAAATTTTCGACGCTCGGCTATCGTACAAAGACACGCATTTTGCAACATCCCAAAGGTGTCCAAACCCTTCAGGTAGTACTTTTAAGCGATTCCAGGACCCTCGGAGAAGTGAGTGTGACAGGACAAAAGATTCAATCGGGACAGACACAAGAGCTTTCTGTAAAGCAGCTTAAGCAAATATCGTCGGCAAGTGGCAACGCCGTTGAAGAACTTGTACAAAGCCAGGCCGGTGTGTCTACCCACTCAGAGCTGTCGTCTCAGTACAATGTGAGAGGCGGAAGCTTTGACGAAAACTCAGTGTATATTAATAATATAGAAGTGTTTCGCCCTTTTCTTGTGCGGAGCGGACAGCAGGAAGGCCTGTCGGTTATTAACCCCGACATGGTAGATAAGATTGGTTTTTCGACAGGAGGCTTTGCTGCAAAGTATGGCGATAAAATGTCGTCGGCACTCGATATTATCTACCGACGTCCCAAACGCTTTGAGGCAAGTGCTGACGCTTCGCTGCTGGGAGCAGGCAGTTACATCGGTTTTTCAAATAAAAAGCTGGCCTGGGCCAATGGAATCAGGTACAAGACCAATCGCTATCTGCTAGGTTCGTTAGAAACAAACGGCGAGTATAAGCCCGACTTTTTTGACTACCAGACGTATCT
Organism: Prevotellaceae bacterium; assembly: GCA_015256945.1. Classification (GTDB taxonomy): domain Bacteria; phylum Bacteroidota; class Bacteroidia; order Bacteroidales; family Bacteroidaceae; genus Prevotella. The sequence goes on from JABZLB010000027.1 coordinate 23,062, forward strand.
TAACTACCGCCCGAACAGCAGATGGAGCATTGATTTCATTGGAAATATATCAGACAACCACTATAATTTTACCCCGCACGACCGTGAAACACACTTTGGAACACTGAAGAACGTAAAATCGTTCAGGGTATATTTCGATGGTCAGGAAAAAGATTTATTTCGTACTTACTTCGGCTCACTGGGAATAACGCGCCACCTTGGCGATTCTACATCTGTAACCCTTATAGGCTCGGCGTTCTCTACAAACGAGCAGGAGAAGTATGATATACAGGGACAATACTGGCTTACACAAACCGAAACGTCAGAGAACCTTGGTGTGGGGACTTACTTTCAACATGCACGAAACTATCTGAAAGCACGCGTCGGGAGCTTAAAATTAATGGCACACCATACAGCAAAACAGCATGATATAGAAGGTGCCATAACATATAAGTTAGAGCATATTGAAGAAAACTCGGCCGAATATGAGATGCGCGACTCGGCCGGATACAGCATACCCCATACAGGCAAGGACCTTAATATGATATATTCGCTGCGCGCACGCAACGAACTTAATGCCAACCGCCTGGAGGTTTATTTGCAGGACACGTGGCGATTCAGGTCGGGAACCGATGCCGACAGCGTACGGACACTTTACACTTTAAACTATGGGCTGAGGTTTGCACACTGGAATTTCAACCGCGAAAGCATACTGTCACCACGTGTATCCCTAAGCATTATTCCGGCTTTCAATCAAAACGTGAGCTTCAGGTTTGCAACGGGACTGTATTATCAGTCGCCTTTCTTCAAGGAATTACGCGACACAACCACACGTAATGGCATGACTTATGCCACACTTAACAATAAAATTAAGAGTCAACGTTCCTTGCATCTGATTGCCGGTATTGAATACAGGTTCAACATGATGCAGCGTCCGTTTAAGTTTACAACGGAGATTTACTATAAAATTCTGGCCAACCTTATTCCATATAGCGTCAATAATGTAAAGGTTACATACTATGGAGACAACGTTGCAAGCGGGCATGCAGCAGGTGTTGACATGAAACTGTTTGGCGAATTTGTGCCAGGTACCGACTCATGGCTGTCGCTGTCGCTCATGAATACCAGAATGAAAATTAACGGTTTGTCTGTTCCTCTGCCAACCGACCAGCGCTACGCCTTACACCTTTATTTCACCGATTATTTCCCTGGGACCAACCGTTGGCTTATGAATTTGAAGCTAACATATGCCGATGGCTTGCCATTTTCAGCACCTCACCGTGAAATTGAACGGAACAATTTTCGTGCACCTGCTTACAGACGCGCTGATATTGGTATGAGTTATCGTCTATTAAACAATGAAGACAGGCATAGAAAGAGTATCTTTAAGAACATTTGGCTGGGGATTGACTGTTTGAATTTGCTTGGTATTAACAATGTAAACTCATACTATTGGATAACAGATGTTACCAATCAGCAGTTTGCAGTACCCAATTATCTTACAGGACGAATGTTCAATACCAAGATAAGGTTTGAACTATAACGCACATAACAATTTATGCCTTCCTCAATATGGGAGGAAGGCATAAATATAAAAGTTATCGAAAACAGGCTGTAACGTCAGAAACTATAAGAGAAACCTAGCGAAACAAACTCCTTAAACATCCAGTATCCCAGCTTGTTGTCGCGAGGATGCCCATCGTCAAAGCGAGGATGAATAAACAGTTTTGTAGAAATATAACGGTTAAATTGGAACGTGAATGTGTTTTCCCATGCCATTTCACAGCGTTTATAGGTAGTATATCCATATAAATGAGTGTTCCAGTTCATATTGTTATTTATCTTCCAATTCAAGTCAACGGTAATCTGAGAACCAAAGTCATGTAGTGAGTGATCGCCAAGAGGGATGCCGTTTTGCATCGAAAGGGCCAGACGATCAGTATATTTAAAATTGTATGCAAGAGGCGCAAGGTGGATGGTTCCTGTCAGTTGGTTCTTCAGCCAATTGACAGAATAATCCATACCTATGGAGAGATTGGCATTAAGTGGTGAAAGGAAGTCTGACTGAACCTCCCGGCTATTGGTTCTGAAATGCCTTGTCCACTGCGTTTGTGCCAGCAGCTGAATGGTATAATACCAGCGCTTTGTAGCCTGAAGACCGAGCTTACCCGTATATCGTATAAGGTCTTCGGATGTTCGCATATTATGTATTGAATCACTCTGTGTGGTTTGCATACCAAGCTTCATCTCCAGCTTGTTTTCCCATTTTACCTTTTGTTTGTTATTGTAATTGGCAATAAGAGTAGCAGCCACCACCATGGAATAGTTGCTTTCGCCGCCCTGATACCAGTTATTGGTAAGGTAATTCTGTAAGAACTGTAAATAATAGTCACCCCCAAACTTCCAGAAATTAGGCTTTAAAACAACAACATCAACAGGCAATGCGTCTGGTTCCTGAGGAGCAGTCTTCTCTATTGCCATCGTAGGTACATCAGTAACAGTATGCGGTGCAATAACAGGCCCTTGTGCTTTTAACTGACTTTGTGTATTGATAACAAGTTCAGGATGAGCAAGATAAACCTTAAGAAGCTGATAATCGATGGGTGATAAGTGCTCATCAATACCAAAAGCACGCTGAGTTACCGTACTGTAAAACGTAAGAGGAAGAAAGAAAGGAGCAATGTCAATTCGGTTAAGTTCCTGCTGAACGGGCATTTTGTCATTGTAAATAGAATCTTCAAACTTACTAAGCGAATCGGTATAATTCTTTAATATCGTACTTTCTGTTGCAGGACGAGGTTTACGTAAAGCCTTCCCTACCCCTTGGGCCACCAGATGTAGAGGCAATAAAACTAATACAACAAGACAATTGTATTTCAGTTTAAGCATAATAAATATTTTTCTTTATTGAATAAGCGTTGCAAAGGTAACAAATATACCATAAAATACCAAAATGAAATGTTGGACCTTTCATTAAAAAGCAGTATCTTTGCAACAAAATATTTTTTGAACACTTTTAACTCTAAGGTTGTGGCAGAAACAAAGTATATTTTCGTCACGGGCGGAGTAGTATCTTCCCTTGGTAAAGGCATCATCTCATCATCAATTGGTAAGCTCCTGCAGGCAAGGGGCTACAACGTGACCATTCAGAAGTTTGACCCGTACATAAACATTGACCCAGGCACGCTCAATCCATATGAACATGGAGAATGTTACGTCACGGTTGACGGCATGGAAACCGATTTAGACCTCGGTCATTACGAGCGGTTTACCGACATTAAAACCACAAAGGCCAATTCAATGACAACCGGACGCATTTATAAATCGGTTATTGATAAAGAGCGTCGTGGTGATTATTTAGGGAAAACCATACAAGTTGTACCCCATATTACAGATGAAATTAAACGTAATATTCGCCTTCTTGGAAAAAAATATCATTACGATTTTGTTATAACTGAGATTGGAGGAACTATCGGTGACATCGAAAGTGCTCCTTTTCTGGAGGCTATACGCCAAATGAAATGGGAATTAGGACGAAATGCTGTAAACATTCACCTCACCTATATACCTTATTTAAAAGCTGCGGGAGAACTTAAAACCAAGCCCACTCAGCACAGTGTTAAGGAGCTTCAAAGTGTAGGAATACAGCCTGATATACTTGTTCTGCGTACAGAAAAGCATTTAGACGATGATATTCGGCGTAAGGTAGCAGCCTTCTGTAATGTTGATTTAGATTGTGTTGTGCAAAGCGAAGACTTGGCAAGTATCTATGAAGTACCTGTGAATATGCAGAAACAGGGGCTTGATGTTGCTATTTTGAGAAAGACAGGAGAGCCTATTGGCCCTACTCCAGAACTGGGACCGTGGAAGGCTTTCCTCGAAAGACAAAAGAAAGCCACACGCGAAGTGCATATCGGTCTTGTTGGAAAATATGATCTTCAGGACGCCTATAAGAGCATTCGTGAGAGTCTTTCACAAGCTGGTACGTACAACGACTACAAAACTAAAATCACATTTATCAATTCAGAATATATCACAGAAGAAAACGTTGCAGAAAAATTGAAGGGTCAGGACGGTATTGTAATCTGTCCTGGATTTGGACAACGTGGTATAGAAGGTAAAATTATTACAGCACATTATACCCGAACACATGATATTCCAACCTTTGGTATTTGTCTCGGTATGCAAATGATGGTCATAGAATTTGCAAGAAATGTTCTGGGTTATAAAGATGCAAATAGTAGGGAAATTGATGAAAAGACGAAACATAACGTCATTGACATCATGGAAGAACAAAAGAATATTACTAACATGGGGGGAACAATGCGATTAGGCGCTTATGAATGCGACCTTAAACAAGGCTCTCATGTATTAGATATTTACAAAAAAGAGCACATACAAGAGCGCCATCGTCATCGATACGAATTCAATAACGATTATGAAATTGAATTTGAACGTAATGGCATGATGTGCGTAGGCTATAATCCTGAAAGCAATTTGGTTGAAATTGTTGAGATACCAAGTCTGAAATGGTATATCGGAACACAATTCCATCCAGAATATCAAAGTACGGTATTACATCCACATGCGCTTTTCGTTGATTTTGTAAAGACGGCAATTGAAAATCGCAAAGAAACAGAAAAATAGTACATTATTTAATATATGGACAAGAATTCAATTATAGGATTTGTGCTGATAGCATGTATCCTAATAGGATTTAGCTGGTGGTCTCAGCCAAGTGCTGAAGAACAACGAGCTGCTGCTCAAAAGGACTCAATTGCACAAGTTGAGAAGAAAAAGGAACAGGCTGCACAGTTGTTAGCAACTAAAGCAAAACAAAAAATAACAAAGGAGAGTATTGTTGCCGATAGCAACGCCCTGTTCAATAAGGCATTAACGGGTACAGCACAAGACATTATTCTTAAGAATAACTGTCTTGAACTAACACTTAATACAAAAGGAGCTGTCGTAACAAAAGCATATATCCGAAATAAAAAGGGTGCCAAACGCTATATTGGACATGATATTGCAGACAATTCGGGGAAACACGATGATATGAATGGCGTGACACTATTTAGTGGAAACGATCAGCAATTAAACTACACATTGGTAGCAAAAGAGAATAATATCAACACCCAAGATCTCTATTTTCAACCTTCTGCTGTTACTGATACTACCGTAACCTTTACTGCAAATGCCGGAGAAGGTAAAACATTAAGTCTTACATATCAACTCGGGAGCGACTATATGCTACATCTTAGCATAAGAGCCAATGGAATGTCAGGATTATTTGATCCAAATAATTCATATTTAAACGTTACTTGGAACGACAAAGTTAAGCAGCAAGAGCGTGGTTTTAATTTCGAAAATCGGTATGCACGCCTCGACTATAAAGAAATGGATGGTGACTCCCACTATTTAAGTGAAGCGGGAGAAAAGCAAGTAGATACAGAAGAGCCTATAAGCTGGATTGCCTATAAAAATCAATTTTTCTCAGCCGTAATGATTTCACGTGACGGCTTTGACAAAGGTGCGATGCTAAGTAGTAAGGCTTATGATAAGGTATCTCAAGATGGCAGACCTGTACGTTATCTTAAGGATTTGTCGGCCAAACTGAAAACAAAATTCGACCCAACTGGCGTACACGCAAGCGATTTCGAATTTTATTATGGTCCCAATGACTTCTACATCCTCAAGAATGTAGAGAAAGAGAGTCGCTTTGGACATGAGTTAGATATGCAACGCATTGTATATTTAGGCTGGCCTCTCTTCCGTTACATCAACCGATGGTTTACACTTCCCGTATTTACTATTCTAAGCAATAACCTTGGTTTAAGCATGGGAATTGTATTAATCCTTATTACTTTGCTGCTCAAAATGCTTACTTATCCCATGGTTAAGAAAAGTTATATGAGCTCTGCTAAGATGCGTGTTCTTAAGCCTAAGCTTGATGCAGCCACCTCACAGTACAATAAGCCCGAGGATCAAATGCAGAAACAACAGGCGATGATGGCAGAATATGCCAAATATGGTGTTAGTCCGCTGTCAGGATGCTTGCCCATGCTAATTCAGATGCCAATTTGGATTGCCATGTTTAACTTTGTGCCAAATGCTATTCAACTTCGTGGAGAGAGCTTCCTTTGGATGAAAGACTTGTCGACTTATGACCCAATTTGGGAATGGGGACATAATATTTGGCTCATCGGTGACCACTTATCGCTGACCTGTATCCTCTTCTGCGGTGCACAATTAATCTATTCCTGGTTCACGATGCAGATGCAAAAAGACCAAATGGTAGGAACATCCGATCAACAACAACAAATGAAAATGATGCAATGGATGATGATGTTTATGCCTCTTATGTTCTTCTTTATGTTTAATGATTATTCATCAGGACTGAACTTCTACTATTTTGTTTCGCTCATTATGTCAGCATTTATTATGTGGATGCTTCGCAAAACAACAAACGACGAAAAACTTCTTGCTATACTTGAAGCCCGATACAAGGAAAACAAAGCGAACCCAAAGAAGATGACTGGCCTCGCAGCTCGTATGCAAGCATTACAGCAAATGCAGCAGCAACAGATGGAAGAGCAACGCCGTCGTCAACAAAAGAGCTAATAAAAATAGGTAAATTTTTCATACCTATAATAAATATCATGATAATGAATAAAGCTATTGCACTGGCTTTGGGCCTGTTACTTTTAGGAAGTCCAAAGCTTTCAGCACAAACCATGATTCAGAAAAACAATATTAAACTGTCGTCAGATTTAATGACTCCTGAAGCATTGTGGGCTATGGGACGTATAGGAGGTGCTGTTGTTTCGCCAGATGGTAAGCAAGTTGTTTACCAGGTGAGCTATTATAGCGTTAAGGAAAACAAGAGCCACACCATGTTGTTTGTCCAGTCTACAAACAAGGTTAAACCCGTTTCACTCACAACTGATGCCATTTCGGAGACAGATCCGGCATGGATTGATGGTGGAAAGAAAATTGCTTTCTTACGTGAAGGACAATTATGGACGATGAATTCTAATGGTTCTGACCGTGTAAAGTTGACAACATCAAAGACCGATATTGAGGGATTCCGATTCTCACCTGATGGCAAAAACGTTATACTTATTAAAAGTATACCTTATCATGGCTCTATTAAAAAGAATCCAGACGACTTACCTAAGGCCACAGGTCTATTGATAACCGACATGAACTATCGTCATTGGGACCATTATGTCGAGAGCATTCTTCACCCATTTGTAGCAAAAGTTAACGGTAATATTATTGATAATGGCCGTGACATTATGCAAGACGAACCTTATGAATGTCCGGTAGCACCCTTTGGTGGTATTGAACAATTGTCATGGAGTCCTGATTCAAAAGTCATAGCCTATACATCTCGTAAACGTGAAGGCGTTGCCTATGCGAACTCAACCGATACCGATATTTATCTCTATGACCTCACAACAGGCAAAACACGTAATATCTGTAAGCAGTTTATGTCAGACTCTCAGCGCCAGGCTTGGGAGGCTGCACTTAAAAATGTAGACTTTACGAAGAGTCTATGTCATCAGAAAGTCAATTCTGAAGAGTTCCAAAATCTACATCCTGGTTACGACGTTAATCCACAGTTCTCTCCTGATGGCAAGTATATTGCATGGCAAAGTATGGCACGAGACGGATACGAAAGCGATTTAAACCGCCTGTGTATCATGGATATTGCTACGGGAAAAACATCATTTGTCACCACGCAAAGGAACTTAGATACCAACGTCGACACTTATTGCTGGACTCCAGATTCACGTGGCTTCTATCTCACGGCAGTGTGGCATGCTACTTCTCGCATTTATCATGCATCATTAGATGGAAATATTTCACAGACAACAGACGACAGCTGGAATGACTTTGGCTCAGTACAAATGTTAGGAAATAAACAGATTCTTGCTACCCGACACTCTATGCTACATCCTGACGACCTTTATATTGTTACCCCATCAAAAAAAGAAAAACAGGCAAAGGTTGAAGCAATCACGGATGAAAATGGTCATATTTTTGCTCAGCTTGCACAGCCAAAGCTTCAACAACGCTGGGTTAAAACTACTGACGGCAAGCAGGAATTGGTTTGGATTATTCTGCCACCCCACTTCGATCCAGCTAAAAAATATCCGACCTTATTATACTGTGAAGGCGGACCTCAAAGCCCAGTCTCACAATTCTGGTCCTATCGTTGGAACTTCTCTATTATGGCATCACACGGCTATGTCATCGTAGCACCGAACCGTCGTGGCCTACCTGGCTTTGGTTCTGCATGGAATGAAGAGATAAGTACTGATTGGACAGGCCAGTGCATGGCCGACTATTTATCGGCCATTGACGATGCTGTTTCTTCCCTGCCCTTTGTTGATAAAGATCGCTTAGGAGCTGTTGGTGCCTCATTTGGCGGTTTCTCGGTTTATTATCTTGCAGGTCATCACGATAAGCGGTTTAAGTGTTTTATTGCACACGATGGTGCATTTAACCTCGAATCCATGTATACAGATACTGAAGAAGCATGGTTCTCTAACTGGGAGTACGATGATGCTTACTGGAATAAAGACCGTACAGAGGCCGCTTCCAGAACATATAAGAACTCTCCTCACCTCGCCGTCGACAAATGGGATACACCAATTCTCTGTATCCATGGCGAGAAAGACTATCGTATTAACGCCAATCAGGGAATGGGAGCATTCAATGCAGCGCGCATGCGTGGCATACCGGCCGAGCTCCTTATCTTCCCCAACGAGAACCATTGGGTACTGAAACCACAGAACGGTATTCTGTGGCAGCGTACCTTCTTCAACTGGCTTGACCGCTGGTTAAAGAATTAATATCTTACCAACTCATTTGTGAGTTGGTAAGAATACACAAGCAACTGTAAATTGTAAGAGAATAAAAACAACACAAAATCAATGACAGAATCAGTTCAAAAGAAACTAAACGACTCTGCAGCCTTACGTTGGACTGCACTTGTTTTATTGGCAGGAGCGATGTTTTTCGCTTATATCTTCATGGATATACTGTCACCTTTACAGGCTTTATTACAGACTAGCCGCGCATGGACGCCCGAAGCATTCGGCCACTATGCCGGTTCTGAAACCTTTTTAAATGTATTCGTATTCTTCCTTATTTTTGCGGGAATCATTCTCGACAAAATGGGAGTACGCTTTACAGCCATTCTTTCTGGTACCGTTATGCTTATTGGCGGTGCCATTAACTATTATGCCGTATCTGAAGGCTTTATAGGAAGCGCAGCCGAAACATGGTTTAACAATAACCTTAACTTCCCTGAGACCTGGTGGAACATTACTCCTTGGTTCATTGGAATGCCAGCATCAGCTAAGGTTGCTGCCATAGGTTTTATGGTTTTTGGCTGTGGAGCTGAGATGGCTGGCATTACGGTGAGTCGCGGTATCGTCAAATGGTTCACAGGACATGAGATGGCTCTCGCCATGGGTGTGGAAATGGCTATCGCCCGTGTAGGCGTTGCCGTTGTAATGTTAGGCTCTCCTCTGCTTGCAGGAATTAAGCCAATTGACGTAAGTCGCCCTGTTGCCGCAGCACTTTTATTGCTGTGTATTGGCCTGATAAGCTTTATAGCATACGGCTTTATGGACAAGAAACTCGATGCCCAGGGAGCTGTTGAAGAGAAAGATGAGCCGTTTAAGGTTTCTGATATAGGCACTATCCTTACAAGTAAAATGTTCTGGGTAGTAGCCTTGCTGTGCGTATTGTATTATAGTGCCATCTTCCCTTTCCAGAAATATGCCATTAATATGTTGCAGTGTAACCTTGATTTTACTGCAGAACAGGCAGGATACGTCTTCTTTGTATTCCCTTTGGGTGCGGCAGCTGTTACGCCATTCCTCGGCAATTTCTTAGATCGCAAGGGTAAAGGAGCCAGCATGCTCATTCTTGGTGCATTGCTGATGATTATCTGTCATCTTGTTTTTGCCTTTATATTACCTGTTACCAAGAGTGTCATCATTGCATATGCAGCCATTATTTTACTTGGTATTTCATTCTCATTAGTGCCTGCAGCCCTTTGGCCGTCAGTGCCAAAACTTATCGAACCCAAGCTTCTTGGTTCGGCTTATGCACTTATTTTCTGGATTCAGAACATTGGATTATATGCCTTCCCCATGATAATAGGAAGTGTTTTGGCAAGTTCTAATCCAGGAGTTACCAATCCTTTAGAGTATAACTACACCGCACCAATGTGTGTATTTGCGTCACTTGGTGTTGTAGCTTTGCTGCTTGGTCTTTATCTTAAGGTCATTGACAAGAAGGGTGGATATGGTCTTGAAGAACCCAATATTAAGAAATAACCGGTGGACTGTGCTCATCATCGTGGCCGTTGTCATGATGATGGGCTACGTTTTCTGGGATATTATGTCGCCGCTTTCAACATCATTGAAAGCTCCTGTGGCGCAAGGAGGCCAGGGTTGGTCGTCTGCTGAATATGGCTTCTATGCAGGAAGCTACTCTATTTTCAACATTTTTTTTCTGATGCTCTTCTTTGGAGGCATCATCCTTGATAAGTTTGGCATCAGGCTTACTGGTCTTATGGCTACGGGATGTATGCTTGCAGGGGCTGTCATTAACTGGTACGCGCTAGTAAATATCAGCCCAGAACAGAATCAACATCTGGCCTTTACGCTCTTTGGCCTTATTCCATCGCATATTAAAACACAGGTACTCGTCTCGGCTTTTGGCTTCGGACTTTTCGGAATGGGATGCGATATTACGGGCATTACCGTCTCAAAGGTTATCACAAAATGGTTTACAGGCCATGCTCTTGCCACGGCTATGGGACTTCAGGTAGCCCTTGCCCGCCTGGGAACAGCCACTGCACTGTCGTTCTCGCCACTTATTGCCCTGCACCTGGGTGGAATTAAGTCTTCGCTATTCTGTGGTATCATTGTTCTCGGAATAGCTTTTGTTCTCTTCGTTGCTTACTGTTTCATGGACAAGGCGTACGATACAGCCTGCTCTTCTGCTGCAAATTCATCTTCCAGACAAGATGTACAGGCAGGATATAACGAAGAGTTTCACGCATCGGGTTTGACATCAATTCTGCGCAATCCTTACTTCTGGTCTATAACACTTCTTTGTGTTTTTTATTACGCATCGATACGACCTTTTATGAAGTTTGCCACCGATATGATGGTAAATACCTTTACAGTAGAACAAACCACAGCCGGATGGATTGTAGCGGCCATCCCTTATGGGGCCATATTCTTATCTCCACTGTTCGGAATACTATACGATAAGTTCGGACACGGCGTACGTTTTATGTTTGCAGGATGTGCCATGCTTACGGTAAGCATGTTGTTACTGGCCTATCCAATCGTGCATAATCCAGTTTATGCCTTGTCATTAATGATTATAATTGGCATAGCTTTCTCGCTCGTTCCTGCTGCCCTGTGGCCATCAGTGCCCAAACTTGTACCGCTCAAAAACCTGGGAACGGCATACAGCATTATTTATTTCATACAGAATATTGGCTTGATGATTGTACCCATTATCATCGGACAAATCAATGATGCGCACACAATCGTGAACAATGCTGTGGCTGCTCATGCTGCCTCAGTTACCGATACGCAGTTTATCGACTATCGCCCGGCCATGCTGTTCTTTGCTGCCGAAGGGGCTGTAAGCTGTATGATGGCCCTGTTTATGCGCAAAGCGGCCCGCTAATTATTGCTTATTCTTCAATATATTGTAGCGTAATGGTTCTTATACATTACGCTAACATTCATCGTTCGACGGCCGTCAACAACGCTTATGACGGCCGTCGAACAATCTGTATGGCGACCGTCAGCAGCACTGCTGACGGCTGCCATACACTCAACATTGTATAAAAAATGTGGGGCTAAAAAGGGCTTAACTTTTCAGAACTGCATCAATAAAAACTTACAATATAAGTATAAAGATCTATTAATCAGCATTTCAGGCAAGTATCGAAAAAACTTTTTATCTCTGTTTAACCCACTATGGTATACCGTGCAAACTTAAGAAGAAGCTGCTTTCTACCTGTTGAATCGAAATCGACCGTTGCCTTGAGGTTCTCCCCAGCCCCTTCAATCTTTACTACGGTACCACGTCCAAATCGCTGATGTTCTATAATATTACCTTCCCTTAATGCTACGTCGTTCTGCCCGGTAAGTGCGCGTCCCCCATTGGTTATGGCCTTTGATACCTTAGCCCACCGCCCTTCCTGCTGCAGTTTGCGCTCAAATGACGATGAAAATGGGTTTACTGCGCCCTCTGCCTTGCGTGGTTTTGTTACCTTTGGCTGGGGATCTGCCATAAACTGACCGGCAACAGGCCTCGAGTTTTGCATCCGGTTGCTTTGTCGCTGATATGTGTTTCCAAACTCACGATAGCCCGTATAGGGTCGGTCAATCTCATAGTCTTTACTCCATAAACGGTCTGAAAAGCTGTCACGTTCTGCCCATGTATTCTGGCTGTTACCCGAAAAACGTCCCCCCTCAACCGTTGTCTTCGTAAATCTTGTGTCAATATCATTGAGGAATCTGCTTGGATTAACAAATCCATCCATTTTGCCGTAACGCCATCTGCTGTGCGTCCACGTCAGATAACAATGCTTCTCGGCACGTGTTATGGCAACGTAAAGCAGCCTCCGTTCTTCTTCAATAGCTTCAGGGTTATCTGTTGAAAGCAGGCTTGGGAAAATGTTTTCCTCTAACCCTACCACAAAAACGGTATTAAATTCCAACCCCTTTGCAGCATGAATAGTCATCAGAGTGATTTTGTCTTTACTGTCTTCTTCGCTGTCGCTATCTATGTCGGTCATCAGCGATACTGTTGAAAGATAGTCGGCTAAATGTATGTGTTCGGCATCGTCGTCCTCCTTTTGTGCCTGGACAAATTCAGCAATTCCCGACATTAAACTATCTACATTCTCCCGTCTGCTGTCGCCTTCTGGACTTTTATCGGCTGCAAGGTCACGTTCTATTCCGGCTTTTTCAACAATTTCTTTGCCCAGCGCATAGGCATCAGCTGTTTGTAGCTTTTCCATAAACTGCCGGATAAGCATTTCGAAAGCTGTCAGTTTGCTGATTACTCCACGATTTACATTCAGTTCGTTTTCTACCGGGTTGCATACTATTTCCCACAAACTTACCCCGTGTTGCTGCGCAGCAGCTATAATTTTTTGAACGGTAGTGTCACCTATTCCTCTCGCAGGATAGTTGATAATACGGCGAAAGGCTTCTTCGTCATCAGGATTAACAATCAGCCTGAAGTATGCAATAATATCCTTTATCTCCTTACGCTGGTAAAAACTTAGCCCTCCGTATATGCGATAATGTTCGCCCAAACCAATTTCGGGCTTTCGCATTTCCTCTTCAAAAAGACGGCTTTGTGCGTTGGTCCGGTACAAAATGGCAAAGTCGCTATAACGTGCACCCTCCGCCCTTATCATATCTTTTATGGTACGACATACAATTGACGCCTCACGTTTATCAGAAATAGTTTCAATAATATTGACCTTTTCGCCCGTTGAATTTTTACTAAATACCTCTTTTTCTATCTGTCTTCGGTTATGCTTCATCAAAGAATTGGCTGCAGCTACAATGTTTTGAGTTGAACGATAATTCTGTTCGAGCTTAAACATCTTTGCCTTATCATATATCTTGCTGAAACTTAGAATGTTATTGATATTGGCTCCACGAAAGGCGTAAATACTCTGATAATCGTCGCCTACCACCGTAATATGCTGGTTTTCCTTTGTTAAAAGCCATACTATTTGCTGCTGGGCATAGTTTGTATCCTGGTATTCGTCAACAAGAACATACTTGAAACGTTCGGCATATTTCTGTCTAATATCCTCATTTTTCTTCAGCAGACGGTAGGTTTGAACCAGTAAATCGTCAAAGTCCATAGCGTTGGCCTGCTGCAACCGCTGCTCATATAACCTGAAAATCTTATATGTTTCAGGCATATTTCTTCTGCGGTCGCGTTCCAATAACTCGCCGTCTTCGGCATATTGTCCGGCTGACCACAGACGGTTTTTCTGCATAGAGATAACCGAGTGTATTGTTGACGGCTTATAAATTTTGTCATCCAATCCCATTTGCCTGACAATATTTTTGATTAACGACCTCGAATCAGCCTCGTCATATATCGTAAAATTCGATGTAAATCCAACATGATTTGACTCTGCCCGTAATATACGGGCAAACACAGAATGGAAGGTTCCCATCTGCAAATAGCGTGCACGTTCGTTGCCTACAAGCCCTCCTATACGCTCCTTCATTTCGTTGGCAGCCTTGTTTGTAAATGTCAATGCAAGAATATTCCAAGGATTTAATCCAACGTTTTTGAGCAGCCAGGCAATCTTATACGTCAAAACACGGGTTTTTCCAGAGCCTGCACCTGCTATAACAAGCTGAGGGCCGTCACAGTAAGTAACTGCAAGCTGTTGGTTTTCATTAAGTTGAGATAGGATATTATCTCTTTGATCCATTCGATTTTACAATTATTGGGTTAGATAAAAATCTGAAAAATAATATTAGCGATAAGTGCCACCTACCGCAGTATGCGGGTCGTAATCTTCACCTTCCTTAGGAAAACTTGGGATATATCTCATGTTAGCCATAATCTGCCGCTGCCGTTTCAGCATATAAGCACTGGGATATTTTGATGAAAATTTACGGGGATTGGGCAATGTTGCTGCAATAAGGGCACAGTCGCCCCTGCTTAACCCATCGGCCGTTTTGCCAAAATTATATTCAGCACAGGCACTGACACCATAAATGTTATTGCCCATTTCAATGGAGTTCAGGTAAACTTCCATGATACGCTGTTTCGACCAGAAAACCTCTATTAAGGCCGTAAAATATGCCTCAATACCTTTTCTTATCCATGACCGGCCTGGCCAGAGAAACACATTCTTGGCTGTTTGTTGTGAAATAGTACTTGCCCCATGTTTCTTTCCTCCGCTTATGTTATGACGTGCAGCCTTGCCAATAGCATTAAAATCGAAACCATGATGCAACAAAAATCTCGAATCTTCGCTTGCCATTACGGCAACAGGCATATGCGGTGACATCGATTCGAGCGGTACCCAATGATGATGAATGGTAAAGTCGCCATTTTGAAAGCAGCGAATAACCATCAATGGCGTAATGTAAACAGGTATAAAACGATATGCAATAACCGACAATATCGTTGATGCAAAAAACAGGCTAAGTACCCACCTTACAATTTTCATGTATCTGTTTGATGCAAAAATGGGGATACTCTACCTTCGTCATTAAAGGTGGGTATCCCCCGTTTCATCATATAAAATTTAGTATCTATTATTTTAATGTGCCTTCATTGGCAGCATCAATCATAGCTTTTGAAGCATACAGGTAAACCTCAACACGGCGGCTTGCCTTAACGTTCTCTGTACCATTAGCGTAAGTAACAAGGTTATTTTCACCATAGCCCGTAGCAGCCTTTATTTGTGATGCCGAAACTCCACAGCTGTTTACCAGGAAATTCTTTACGCTGTTGGCACGACTTTGTGACAATCGGAGATTAACATCGTCAGAGCCATCTGATGAGGCATAACCCTGAATGTCAACAGAACAGTCAGGATGGTTCTTTAGAACAGACGAGAATTTAATTAAATCTGTTTTGGCACCTTCCTGCAAATTGTATTTACCAACCTTGAAAAGAATACCATTATCGAATGTTACCTTGACGGCCTTTAATCCGTTTGCATCAGTAACTTCCTCTACTTTTGCATTTTGAACCTGTGCGGCTGCTTCAGCAGCAACCTTGTCCATGTGCCTGCCAATAAGAGCTCCAGCGCCTGCACCAACTGTCCCTCCGACAGCAGCGCCGATAGCTGCGCCTTTACCGCCACCTATAATACCACCTATAACAGCACCAAGAGCGCCACCGCCGCCTGCACCCAACAACGTACCCGTTCCTTGTTTTGTGCTGCAACTTGTTACACTCATGCAACTTGCTACTGTTAAAAAACACATACCCAGTGTTACTGTCTTCACATTTTTCATCATTCTAATTCTTTTATTACTTTTTATATTGCAAAGATACGCTATTTCATATTACAGTAGAAGCGTATCCAACATTTTTTATGTATCTTTGCGACAAAATTAAATAATAAGATAAAACCATTATCAGGGATTTCGCCTAATTACATATAGGTGTTTCCCTAAAAAGGAAATAAACGAATCAAACAAAATGGCAAAAGAATTAAAAGAACTGACTAAGCGTGCAGATAATTACAGCCAGTGGTATAATGACTTAGTTATTAAAGCTGACCTTGCCGAGCAGGCACCAGTTCGTGGCTGCATGATTATCAAACCTTATGGATATGCCATCTGGGAAAAAATGCAGGCTCAGTTAGACAAAATGTTTAAGGCAACAGGTGTACAGAATGCTTATTTTCCACTCCTTATTCCCAAAAGCTTCTTTGCTCGCGAGGCTGAACACGTGAAAGGATTTGCCAAAGAGAGTGCCGTTGTTACACACTATCGTCTGAAGACAAGCGATGATGGTAAAAGTATTATTGTTGATCCTGATGCAAAACTTGACGAAGAGCTGATCATTCGCCCGACATCCGAAACGATTATATGGCATACTTATAAGAACTGGATTCACTCATACCGTGACCTTCCAATCCTTTGTAACCAATGGTGCAATGTAATGCGCTGGGAAATGCGTACGCGCCCGTTCCTTCGTACCTCCGAATTTTTGTGGCAAGAAGGCCATACTGCACATGCTACAAAAGAAGAAGCTGAAAACGAAGCTCAGAAAATGTTGAAAGTATATGCCGATTTTGCTGAGAAATGGATGGGCGTACCTGTTGTACAGGGTGTAAAAAGTGAGACCGAACGATTTGCAGGAGCACTAAACACATATACAATAGAAGCGATGATGCAAGATGGAAAGGCGTTGCAAAGCGGTACAAGTCATTTCCTTGGACAGAACTTTGCAAAGAGCTTTGACGTCACCTTCCTTAATAAAGACAATAAGCCCGAATATGTATGGGCAACGTCATGGGGAGTATCAACTCGTCTGATGGGTGCGTTGATTATGGTACACTCTGACGATAACGGTTTAGTACTTCCACCCCAATTAGCTCCTGTTCAGGTTGTTATTATACCTATAAATAAGGGGGCTGAACAGCTTGATGCCATTACTGCCAAGCTGCAACCCGTTATTAATAAGCTGCAGGAACTGGGAATCAGCGTTAAATACGACGATGCTGACAACCGTCGCCCAGGTTTCAAATTTGCCGATTACGAATT
Organism: Prevotellaceae bacterium; assembly: GCA_015256945.1. Classification (GTDB taxonomy): domain Bacteria; phylum Bacteroidota; class Bacteroidia; order Bacteroidales; family Bacteroidaceae; genus Prevotella. The sequence goes on from JABZLB010000027.1 coordinate 40,365, forward strand.
AAAAGGCGTCCCCGTGCGCCTGGTAATGGGTGGTCGCGACCTTGAGAATAATACAATAGAAATTATGCGTCGCGATACTCTCGAGAAAGAATGTGTAAGTTTTGATGGCATTGTTGAACGTGTACAAACATTACTTGATGATATTCAGAAGAATATTTTCAATAAGGCTCTCAAATACCGTGACGCACATATCTTCCCCTGTAACAACTATGACGAGTTTAAAGAACGTGTTAAAGAAGGAGGTTTCTTTCTATGCCCCTGGGATGGCACAGCTGAAACAGAAGAGCAAATTAAGAATGATACCCAGGCAACAATACGCTGTGTGCCATTCGGCTTCGACCAGAATGTAGAAGGCATGAAAGATATGGTTAGTGGCAAACCTGCCGTAAGCCGTGTTATTATTGCCCGTTCATACTAATATTAACTGATTAAAAAATCAGACCTTTATTATACAATGTCTCCCGGATAACCCTACAAAAGGTATCCGGGAGACATTATCTTATATGCCAAAACGAAACCACTTTACCTTAATTTTATACATGAAACTTACTTTTTTGTAGCATTTTATTTGTATCTTTACAACGTAATCACATTGCACTTCTCAAAGAATTGCAGCTCAGTTATATAGTAAAGCCTTATGAGCAGCACTATGATTTTCGTGCACATTGACCAATATACAAAATAATAAATCCTGAATTTATTCTATAATATTTATGTCGGTAAACTATAAACCTCTTACTATTTATAAAGCAAGTGCCGGTAGTGGTAAAACTTTTACTCTCGCCATCGAATATATTAATCTGCTTATAGCTAATCCACATAACTTCAAGTATATTCTCGCTGTTACATTTACCAATAAAGCTACGCAGGAAATGAAGCAGCGAATACTATCACAGCTTTATGGGATTGCCCATGAGCTCCCCGACTCCGACTCTTATTTTCAAAGAATATCAGAGCTTCAACCCAATTTAAACGAACAGGAAATTCGCCAGCATTCAGCCGATGCGCTGCAATTGATTGTGCACCATTATAATTTGTTCAGAGTTGAAACTATCGACAGTTTCTTTCAAAGAATATTAAGAAACCTTTCGCGCGAACTTGGCCTGACAGCCAACATGCAGGTTTCTTTGAACGATACTGAGGTAGAAAGCCAGGCTGTTGATAACATCATCGATAACAT
>JABZLB010000028.1 GCA_015256945.1 Prevotellaceae bacterium
CTGGGTCTAAAATACTTGCCAGGGTGGGTCAAATTAGTGTGGCTTTTCCAAGTGGTATATCTCTATGATTTTAAAGCTACTGCAGGCCTAAAAGCTCTCTTTGACAACAACAAGCAGAACATCATTGACACTATCAAGATTCCCAATCTCCCCAAGTGTGATGGCGCAATTCATATTATGGGCGATTCTATGTATCCCGAGCTCAAGTCTGGTGATATTATCTTATATAAACAGCAGCTGCTCGATATTAATAATCTTCTCTATGGGGAAATGTACATTCTCTCCTATAACATTGACGGCGAAGACTATATCGTAGTAAAGTACATTCGTAAGTCTGACAAGGGAGAACCTTTCATATCGCTTGGTTCAGAGAACCCCGCCTATGCTGCAAGAGATATAGACTTCCGTTGCATTACCGCTCTTGCCCTCGTCAAAGCGTCTGTCCGCATCAACTGCATGATGTAAGATAAGCTAAAAACATTCAAACCTAATATTCACTTTAACATCAACAATTATGGCAAATGAAAAAGACAAAGAGGAGAAAGAGAAATATCCCAGATCTAAGCGTTGCGTCGTTTAGGCGCTCCCACTGCTCATCACTAATCTTGAATATCTGCTCCATAATTGGCCTCCTTATGCGTCGCGCGCACACTTTTTAATGATTTAACACCGCAAATATAGCTAAAAACCTCGATAAACACAGCGTTCTACGAATTCTCCACTTACAAATAGATGGTAATATGTCCCATAGCGTTGGAATAAGGGAGGGGGTAAAAATGGTAAAAACACGAGTAATCAATAATATTAGGTTATTGTGGGGGAGGTCAATTCAATGCTATTTATGTTAAAAGTGTCACCCCTAATGTCACCCCTCGTTACACATTTCGTTTTTTACTGTCACCCCAATCGTCACCCCTCGTGTCACCCCAAACAGGTTTTTTACACTAAAAATAGCCATTTTAAGACCCTATAAAACACAAAAACGGCCTCCAACCGTTCAAAAACGTATTGAAAGCCGTTCAACTATCGTTCAATCAGCGTTTTAGCTGTTCAAATATACCCTTATTTTGTCACCTTTGAACGTATAAGCTCGCCAGCCCTGATACAAGCCTTTTTGTTCAGTACAACCCCTCCTTTGCTTAGTCCTACGCGCTCTAAAGAACTTTGCTTTATACCTATCTGTTCAGCCGTTAGAACGCTGTAAATCGCAGGAATAGATCCGAAATAATAGTTCTTCCGCCCATTCATTAATTGTACGTGTATTACCTTTGTCATATCTACTACTTTTTGCCTGCAAATATACAAAATAGTTACTATATACGATATTTTAAGTATATATTATTTTAAGTGGCATGAAAAATAAAAGGTAAGCTAAGAACAAGCCTACCCACATTAGACCATATGAAAAACACCCCCTCACAGCCACTCTCTCTTGTCTCTGTCGCCCTCAATACACCTTATACTATATAGCGCCTATTTCGATGCTTAAAACGTCCTATATCGGCCCATTTATCCTCTGATGTAACATTATCAGCTCAAACACCGTTCAAATACTCCTCAAATGCAATGCTAATGCAATACGATTGTTACGTTTCGTTTTGTTCACCCTCTATCCTGCAATACTCCGTAACTATCTGATATACAGCTAATCAACTCACATCTTATCAAATATCGTATTTACACTTTTCGTTTTACCCCCCTTATGTGATTTCTATGTTATTTAATGAAAATGTAAAAATAAATTGTCAATTTTATATGTATTTAAAATAGACAAAATAGAAGTGCAAAACCCTCAATTCTGGTATTTTTTCTCCATAAAACAATTTTCTCCCAATCTTCATTTTATGCTTATTTTGTCATTATGGCGCAATCGCGTTATGTTTACGATGTAAAGCCGTGACGTTTACATCGTAATCGTGTTGTCTTTACATCGTAATGTACTGACGTTTACATCGTAATCTCGGACCAATAGTGCCGTAATTGCAAATGCCCCATGATGTAGGTAAAATGCACTTTCGTGACTATTTGTAGTAAATAGTTGAATAACAGTCTGTTATAAAAATCGCCTGAGAATGGCGTATTTGAAAAAATAAAAAGGATGAGCCAGAATAATCGCAGGATGAAGCACTTGTTGTAAATTTATTTCATGGATTCTGAGGCAGTGCACTAAGCCCGGAATGATAACTAAAGTTTGCGGGCTTTCCAAATCGTTTCCTTTGCAGCGTTGATTTCCTGAAACTTTTTTTCAGCAGCTTTTCTTACATCCTCGCCAAGACTTGCCACTTTATCGGGATGGTTTTGAAGGGCCTGACGGCGGTAGGCTGCCTTTAGTTCATCGTTGGTAGCCGTAGGCGAAACACCGAGAACTTTATATGCAGCATCAAGATTGGAACCGGCATCCTGCAGACTAAGCATGCTATCGAGGTCGGCCTGGCTTAGTCCTAACGCCAGGGTACACTCACGAAGTGCATCAATTTCAGCTGCGGCCACGGTGCCATCAGCCTTTGCTATCTTTACAAGAAAATCGAGAAGCTGCAGGCGTTGTTCATAAGTGATAAGCTGCTGAAGCTGCTGACAGCTACCCATCACCATAGAGCGGAAAGCTGTTGCACCCTGAAACTTTTGCTGATCGAACAACTTGTACATGATCTGTACACCCTCATCAACAGCCCTCTCTCCAAAGTTTGTCCTAAGCCAACGCCGTACAAGGTTCATTTCTGAGTGCATAACCTTGCCGTCGGCACGTATAATATAGGAGGCCAGAACAAGTAAAGAGAAAAGAAATGTGTTGCGCTGCTGTTCCTCATAGCTTGTACGCGATTGATAACCGGCCTGCGATTTTGCCGACTGGTAGGCGCTATGCCCATATCCGTAGGTATCATTATTAATATACTTTTCGTTGTTGTCGTTCTCATCGAAGAGCGATCCGAGTACGAAACCAGCCAGTGCACCTAAGGGGCCGCCAGCAACAAGGCCGATAAATCCGCCAATCCATTTCCCGTATTTAGCCATAGTTTATTGTCATTTAATGGTATTATTTCGCATACGAAACAAACAAATGTCGTGCAAATATAGCAAAAAAGTAATCTGGATAAAGGCTTTTTAATAGAATTTTGGTAACTTTGCGAGAAATACAAAATACGATTTTCAAAATGAATATAGCATTTATTTTTGTAGCATTTCTTGTTGTAGCGCTTGTTCTGTGGGGTGTAGCCGAGTTACGTTACAGAAACTTTAATTACGAGGAAGACAAGCCACATCATCCTGATCCTACCGCACATCAGGGAGGAGAATATGTCGAAAAGAGCGTAAATGATATTATGCGTGAGAACAGTACCAACGGTTACTCGGCGGTAGACTGATACACAAGGGTAGTGTTGATGCTGTAATCAAGCATTTAGTATAGAAAAGGAGCAATAAGCTATAAGCCTATTGCTCCTTTTTTTACACTGTAAAGTTGGTATGATTGTTTATTTTTGTAAAGTTTCTTCGTATGTTGGGATATGGTCAATAAATAAATATTTTTTACCATCTTCGACCATCTTACAACAGAAGTGTGACATACCATTTGTTACAATAAGGTAGTTGACATGCAAGAGCATATTGTACGTGACAATCTGATCAAACACTTTTTGTGTAATATGAATATGTGGAGCCTTATACTCTATAATCATTTGTGGACGAAGTTGTGTGTCATACAGTACGCTGTCAGCACGTAAAGTTTTCTTTCCTACTTGCAATTTTACCTCGTTTGCCAGCAATGTTGCAGGATAATGAAGATGGTCAGTGAGATAATGTATGAAGTTTTGACGTACCCATTCCTCTGGTGTCAAGGCAACATATCGGCGTCGCAGAATGTCGAAAATACGAGGCTGACCGGGTGTTCCCTGAATATGAGCCTGAAAAGAAGGAAGGTTGAGTGGTGTCATTTTTATTCTTATTCTATGCTATTGTTTTGTAGAAATTCTTGCAGATATTTAGTATCTTTGCAGGGAAGGCCCGCATCCGCAAAGTTAATAAAATGGTGTGAGACCAACTTATGACAAGCAAAGAATTATGCCACAGAAGAAATCGGTAGCTACTTTCGACGCAATAATGCGCAGTTTGAAAGGTGGAAATTATGCACCTGTTTATTTATTGATGGGTGAAGAGCCTTATTACATCGATCAAATAAGCGATTATATTCAAACAAATGCGCTTACTCCGGAACAGCAGGCTTTTGATCAGACTGTGGTTTTCGGCGCTGATGTAAATGCGGCACAGATTGCAGACCTGGCCATGCAGTATCCGATGATGTCGCCACGAAAGGTAATCGTGGTGAAGGAAGCACAGGGATTGCATGCGTTCGACCGCATTGAACGATATGTTGAAAAGCCACAAGAAAAAACGATTCTTGTAATTTGTTATAAGAATGGTGTGCTGAAAGGAAAAACAAAATTGCTTTCAGCAGTTGAACGTAACGGCGTTTTGTTCGAAAGTAAAAGGCTGCGCGATTGGCAACTTGTAGGGTATGTGCGTGCCTATCTGTCGAAAATGAAAATTGAAATCGATGAAAAGAGTTCGACAATGATAGCTGATCATATAGGCTCCGACCTGAGCAGGCTAGCCTCTGAACTCGATAAGCTGGCCATTGCACTTCCTGAAAGTGATAGGAGAGTAACGCCGGAAGTGGTAGAAAAAAACATTGGGGTGAGTAAAGACTTTAATGCTTTTGAGCTTCGTAGCGCAATAGTTAACCGCGATATTTTTAAAGCAAATCAGATAATCAATTATTTTGACAAAAACCCTAAAGCGGGATCACTCTATGCTTTGCTCCCTCTTCTCTTTAATTACTTCCAAAATCTGATGCTCGTTTACTATGCCCCCGACAGAAATAACCAGCAGGCTTTAGCCGACTTTCTGGAATTACGTAACGCCTGGAGTGTAAGTGAGTATATGACAGGGGTACGTAATTACACTGGAAAAAAAGTGTTGCAGATTTTAGGTAAAATAAGAGAGATTGATGGTAAAAGTAAGGGTCTTGATAACCCTAATACGTCATCAGGCGACCTTATGAAAGAGCTAATCTTCTTTATTTTGCATTAAAAACAGGGCTTTTTGGCCCTGTTTTTTTCTATTTCAATCGTTTTCTAAGACACATTTTTTAGGTCTAATTGTATCAAAATAGGGTAGTTATGTCGTTTTTACCTCTCTGAGAATCGCTTATTTTTATATAATCGTCCCTCTGTTCTTAAATACTTCGAAAATGATTATTTTGGCATTTACAGACGATTCCAGTTTCATCATTAGGATTTGTTTACATTTATATGTCTAAACCAAAGCACAATTAATACAGGTTTAATTTAGTTTTATGATTACGAATTTGAATAATTGAAAGAAATTCAAGTAAATATAAGAGCTGGATAATTTTGAAATATGTATTTGATTTAGCGAATTTGAAAATGCGTACGAATAATTATTCCAGAGTGTATATAATTTATAAGTGCTTAAAAATCAGATATTTGTAATAATCTATTGCAAATGATTGGTATAAGATAGCCCTTTCGTGGCCTTTTTATGGTAGAATTGTGTCTTATGCTTTATTATATATGTATAATATGATTCTTACAATCAGTGGATTATATAATATTGTTATCGTTTTAGTATAATGTCAATTTCGATTTACGAATTTGAATATTAGAAGTTAAACAAACACCATAGCTTTCTTAATTTGAAGTTATGAACTTTGCAAAATTAAAATATAATTCGATTATTATAATTTTGATATGATAATGATTGGATAATTCAAATATTTGTTTTATATTTGCAAATGCTAAAAAAATTAGGTTGAAACTGTCTTTTGACATGTTTGTAGTCTTATTCTCGATATGAAAGAAAGAATTCGCAAGATCATGGAAAGCCAACACATGACACAAAAGGTGTTCGCTCAGTTTACTGGAATTTCGGAAGGGTCGCTTAGTGGTGTCTTCAACGGACATACTCGTCCTACTCTTCAGATGGTTGACTTAATACACCAGCGTTTGCCCAATATTTCTACCGATTGGCTGATGTATGGCCAGGGCCCTATGTACCGTGATGAGGAAGGAATGGATGTAAAGACCGACATTGATAATAATAATAATGTATCGGGAGGGTCAGCATCTACGATAAATAGTCCTCTGCTCTTCAGTACGGAAGAGGCGAAAACTACTGGAAAAACGATACAAAAGGTTGAAAATCCTGTAAAAGAAATTGTGAAATATATTGACAAACCTACACGAAAAATTACAGAAATAAGAGTGTTTTACGATGACCAGACATGGGAATCGTTCTCTCCTGGACGTTCCTGAATAATTATATTGTAAGCTTTTGTGTACATAAAAAATATATCTATCTTTGCAGAAGAAAACCTGATAAGATAGTCAACATGAAGAAATTCTGTTTAGACCTGACCGTATGTTCGGTCGAAAGGCTTTCCGACAAGCATGTATTGTTGAAGCTAACTTGTCGTGAAGCTTTATCCGAAATGAGGCCAGGTCAGTTTGTTGAAGTAAGAATTGATAATAGTTCTTCAACATTTCTCCGTCGTCCTATTTCCATTAACTTTGTTGATTACGTGCGTAACGAACTATGGTTGTTGGTGGCAGCCGTAGGCGACGGCACGCGACACCTGATGTCTTTACAATGTGGAGATGTCGTGAATTGTCTTTTTCCACTGGGCAATGGCTTTTGTGATTTCGGACGAAAAGGTAATAAAAAGGTGCTGCTTGTAGGCGGAGGCGTTGGTGTTGCTCCGCTTTTGTGGCAAGGGATACGTATAAAAGAGGAAGGCAATATTCCCTTTTTCCTGCTTGGTGCCCGCACAAGTAAGGATATTTTAGAGCGTGATCTTTTCGAGAATGCGGGTAAAGTTTTCATCACTACTGAAGATGGCTCCGAAGGAGAACAGGGGTTTGTTACGAACCATCCGGTGCTTTCGCATGAACATTTCGACTTTATCCAAACGTGTGGACCTAAGCCAATGATGATGGCTGTGGCACGATTTGCGCGTGAAAACGATGTTCCCTGTGAAGCATCATTAGAGAATATGATGGCATGCGGGCTGGGAGCTTGTCTGTGTTGTGTTGAAAAAACAGAAGAAGGTAATCAGTGTGTGTGCAAAGAAGGGCCGGTGTTTAATATTAAGAAGCTGTTATGGTAGATCTAAATGTAAAGATAAATCAATTAAATCTCGCCAATCCTGTGATGACTGCCAGCGGTACTTTCGGTTACGGTTTGGAATATTCGGATCTGGTTCCTTTAAATGAGATTGGAGGAATTATAGTAAAAGGTACGACGTTGGAAGCACGCGAGGGTAATGATTATCCGCGTATGGCAGAAACGTCATCGGGTATGCTCAATTGTGTAGGGCTGCAAAATAAGGGCGTTGATTACTTTTGTAGCCATATTTATCCGCAGATTAAGGATATAAAAACGTGCATGATCGTTAATGTCAGTGGCCATTCAACGGAAACCTATGCCCGATGTGCTGAGCGGATTAATGCGTTAGAGTATATCCCTGCCATCGAATTGAATATATCCTGTCCTAATGTAAAGGAGGGCGGAATGGCTTTTGGGGTGACGTGTGAAGGAGCTACAAGCGTGGTGAAGGCGGTGCGAAAAGTGTATCATAAAACCCTTATCGTGAAGCTTTCGCCCAATGTAACAAACATCTCTGACATAGCAAAGGCATGCGAAGCCGAAGGAGCCGACAGTGTTTCATTGATAAATACACTGATGGGAATGGCGATAGATATTGAGCATCGCAGGCCTAAGCTCAGCATTCGTACGGGTGGACTCAGTGGTCCGGCGGTGAAACCGGTTGCTGTTCGTATGGTTAACGATGTGGCACATGCCGTAAAAATACCGGTCATTGGGCTGGGAGGTATCATGTGCGCAGCCGATGCCATCGAGTTTATGATGGCTGGAGCAACGGCCGTTCAGGTTGGAACAGCCAATTTTATCGACCCACAGGTAACCATAAAGATAAAGAAGGGGATGGCCGAATGGTTGGAAAACCATGGTTGTAAAAGCGTAACCGAAATTATCGGAGCTGTATAAAAAAGGGAGTTGTCATCGACAACTCCCAACCAACACAAAAACTAAACTAGACTTAACTAAACTATTCGGGGGCTTTTCACAAAGCCCTTTTTTCTTTTTTCTTTCTGTTGCAAATATAGTTTATTCTTTCAATTAGAGCCGTTTATGAATGTTAAAAAAATGATTTAAGACATTTTTTTATAGTTTTGTGGTCTTATTGAGAAGGAAATTGTCCAATATAACCATTGCTGCCATAGCCTCTACGATGGGCACTGCTCGTGGAACCACGCACGGATCGTGGCGTCCATGTGCTGTGAACAGGGTAGGATGGCCCTGCAAATCAACTGTTTTTTGTTGCTTTAGCAATGTGGCAACAGGTTTAAATGCTACCCTGAAGTATATGTCCTGTCCATTGCTTATACCGCCCTGTATGCCGCCGCTGTGGTTGGTTGCAGTTGTTATTTGAGACGAACGATTCTCTTTTTCAGAGGTCATTACACCGTCTGACTTAGGTATAAAGCTATCGTTTTGTTCACTTCCACGTGCTGTTATACTTTCAAATCCACCGCCATATTCGAACCCTTTCGCTGCATTTATACCGAGCATAGCTGCTCCAAGCTGTGCGTGTAGCTTGCCAAACTCGGGTTCTCCCAGCCCCGAGGGGCATCCTTTTATTACGCACGACACCACGCCGCCAATGGTATCGCCATCAGCTTTCACCTTTAATATAAGCTCTTCCATTTCGTGTGCTTTCTCTTTATCGGGACAGCGTACGATGTTTTTTTCGGTCTCCGACAGGTCATACTGACGATAATCGTTTTCGAGCCTGATGTTGCCAACCTGGCTTACAAATGCCTGTATGCTGATATTAAGCTGTTTGAGAGCGAGCTTTGCGAGGGCACCGCCCACACATCTGGCAATTGTGATACGGGCAGATGAGCGTCCTCCGCCACGATGATCCCTTATACCATATTTCTCATAGAAGGTATAATCGGCGTGCGAAGGCCTGAATATCTGGCGCATATTGTCGTAATCGCCCGAGTGCTGGTCGTTATTGTATACTACAAAACCTATGGGAGCACCTGTCGATTTGCCCTCAAAAACACCGCTTAACAGGGTTACCGTGTCGCTTTCGTGCCGTTGAGTAGTAACCTTACTTTGCCCGGGCTTTCGCCTGTTCAGTTCTTTTTGAATAAAATCGAGGTCTATTTCAATATCGGCCGGCATGCCATCTACAACACCTCCTATCGCTTCGCCATGGCTTTCGCCAAATGTTGTGAGGGTGAATATGTGGCCAAAACTATTACGAATCATTGTAAACAGGTTTTAGTATACGGGGAATATATCTGAGGTTGAGCCTGAACATGAAAAGCTTCCAAAAATAACTTTCCCATTGTATGCAAAGGTAATATATTTCTCCGAAATGCTATGTTCATGCTATTTTTTCTTTCTTTTAGGTGTTAAAATGCTGTTTTTCAATACTCATTTGTTGGTATTTTTAATAAACCGCTATTTTTAGGTATTGTCAGAAAGAATAATTCGTCTTATCTTTGCATCAGGAAAACAGAGGTTTCCAAATGATATTGATTTTTATTTTCGCTCTATTAGATAATTCATAATGTTTTTGTATAATATGTATTAGGCTTGTCGGGAGACAAGCCTTTTATGTTTTATATGGTGTGTCGTTGCCTTTTGTTTCTTCGTTTGTTTCGGTATATTCTTGTGGTTTTGTTTAAAAGTTACAGTTTTTACGCCCGTATTCTCATTGTTCGGCGGCCGTCATACATATGGTGTGACGGCCGCCGAATGCGCTGTTGACAACCGTCACACCATGTGTATGACGGCCGCCGAACGGTAACCTTTATGTGCAAATGGGTTTAACCTTACGTCGCGGAGCAGGTACCATTATGCAGGTATCTTCTTGTCAAAAGCCTGTAATTGCAATACAAATGGTACTGGATATATAAAAGATACAGTTTTACCGGCGTACAAAAACGAGCTTTTTCGGCATCTTAACCCACTTTCTGTTGCGTGCTATTTTAATTGTACTTCCCGACTCTTGTGTCAGCGTGAAGCTCCCGTCCTTTTCATAAGTAAGCGTAGCTTCGAGGTCTTCGCTGCCGTAATCGTTCACAATCTGCAGCTTTGCACAACGGGGGTTGACAAGCACGGCATCAGTAAACAGCCACTTTCGTCCGTCTTCGTAATCACCAAAAAAGCCGGGAAGATCGCCGAATATGTCCTGACCGGGTACACGAATCTGCTTGCGGTAGAAATCAATTCGCAGGTAAACATTATACTCCTTATTATAAAGGTTGCCTTTGAATGTGACAGAGTCGGCTGCTTTGTTATTTGCAGGCAGCAGTTTTGTTGAGTTCTGTGATGTTCTGTTTTCAATCATGACAGAAGGTTTTTGCGCGTTCTGCTGCTGTGCTTTTGCACAAAGGGCGAACGCCACCCATATTATTGTGAAGAGTTTTCTGTACATTTTTTATTTTTTTTGTCAATAATTGCGATGGTTATGCAACTAACTTGTTGATTGATGCAAAGTTAATCGATTGCATCAATAAATGCGAGCATTTTTGAAAAATATAATTGTTTGGATTTGGTTTTTACCTTTTTTATATTATCTTTGTCCGCAACAAGACTGTTTTTATGGATAAGAACATAATGCTTCCCGACTATATTTTTGAATCGAGCTGGGAAGTTTGCAATAAGATAGGTGGCATTTATGCAGTGCTTTCAACCCGTGCCAGAACTTTACAAGATAAATTTAAGGATAGAATTATTTTTATTGGCCCTGATTGTTGGAGCAATAACCCCTGCCCATACTTTAAGGAAGACGAGTCGCTGTTCTCATCATGGCGGAAGAATGCTGTTGCAGAAGGCTTGTCAGTGAGGGTTGGACGTTGGACAATACCTGGCAGTCCTGTCGCTGTTCTGGTTGATTTTACACCCTTTTTTGCAAATAAAAATCAGATTTATACTGACCTCTGGGCCGACTATCAGGTCGACAGTCTGCATGCCTATGGCGATTATGACGAGGCATCCATGTTTTCGTATGCGGCCGGTCGTGTTGTAGAGAGCTTCTATCGCTATTATCTTGACAACACGAAACAGGTTGTTTATCAGGGCAACGAGTGGATGACGGGCCTTGGTTTGCTTTATATTCGCAAGCATGTTCCAGCCATCGGAACCATTTTTACCACCCATGCTACGAGCATCGGACGCAGTATTGCAGGCAACAATAAACCCCTTTACGACTATCTTTTTGCCTATCATGGCGACCAGATGGCAGAGGAACTGAATATGCAAAGCAAGCATTCTATTGAGAAGCAAACCGCGCTTAATGTAGATTGCTTTACAACGGTAAGCGATATTACGGCCCGCGAATGTGCCGAATTATTGGATAAGCCCTGCGATGTTGTGCTGCCCAACGGGTTTGAAGACGATTTTGTGCCGAAGGCTGCAGCGTTTACACGCAAGCGCCGTGCAGCACGGAAGCAATTGCTTGCCATAGCAAACGCTTTAACCGGTGACCATTTTGATGACAACACCCTTATTGTATCAACGAGCGGGCGTTACGAGTTCAGGAACAAAGGGCTTGATGTTTTTATCGATTCTATGAACCGGTTACGCTCCGATAGCCGGCTTAAGCGTAAAATAGTAGCTTTTATAGAAGTACCTGCATGGGTAAAAGAACCTCGCCGCGACCTGCAGCAACGGCTGGCAAGTGGCCGTGAGTTTGACACACCACTGCCGCAACCGCAGCTTACCCACTGGCTAAACGACCAGGATAACGACCGTGCACTCGGTATGATGCGCCAGCTGAACATAACCAATGACAAGGCTGAAAAGGTTAAAATTATTTTTATACCCTCATACCTGATGGGTGATGATGGTGTGGTTAACCTGCCTTATTACGACGTGCTTCCGGGCCACGACTTGTGCATTTACCCGTCCTATTATGAGCCATGGGGCTATACTCCCCTTGAGGCTGTTGCCTTTAAGGTTCCCTGTATCACTACCGACCTGGCAGGTTTTGGCCTGTGGGTAAACGGCGAAGTGGGGCATAGCAGCACCATTGACAATGGCGTTCAGGTAGTTCATCGCACTGATAGTAACTACAATGAGGTTGTAGAAGAAACAAAAAACACCGTAGTCCATTTCTCATTATTGAACAGTGACGAGGTAAAAAAAGTGCGCGAACGGGCCTTCCGCCTTTCAAAGAAAGCCCTTTGGCAACATTTCATTACCTATTATTATAAGGCATACAATATTGCTTTGCGCAAAGCTGAAGCAAGAAAAGAAAACGAATTAATTTAATTATCGATTATAACGACTTATGAAAATTAAATCAGATTACACCAACAACCCCCAGTGGAAGACGTTAAACATAAAGTCAACGCTTCCCAAACAGTTGGAATGTTTGAACGAGCTTGCTCATAACATGTGGTGGGCATGGAATTATGAAGCTCGAAATTTGTTTAAAAGTCTGGATGAAAATCTTTATGAAGAGGTAGGTCATAACCCTGTATTGCTGCTCGACAGGCTGGGATACGACCGTAAAGAGGCCATTGTAAAGGATAAAAACCTGATGGAACAGGTGAAGAAGGTATACGAAAAGTTCAGGGCTTATATGGATGTTAAGCCTAATAAAAAGCGTCCTTCAGTTGCCTATTTCTCGATGGAGTATGGCCTTAATCAGGTTTTAAAGATATATTCCGGCGGTCTTGGTATGCTTGCCGGCGACTATTTGAAGGAGGCTTCCGATTCAAACGTTGACCTTTGTGGTGTTGGCTTCCTTTATCGTTATGGCTATTTCCGCCAGAGTCTGAGCATGGATGGCCAGCAGCTTGCAAAGTATGACGCCCAGGATTTCAACACGCTGCCCATTGAACGTGAACTTGACGCCAACGGCAATCAGGTAGTGGTAGACGTGCCTTACATGAATTATCATGTACATGCATTGGTATGGCGTGTAAACGTTGGGCGCATAAAGCTGTATCTTCTGGATACCGATAACGATATGAACTCGGAGTTTGACAAGCCTATTACCCACTCTTTATACGGTGGTGACTGGGAAAACCGTCTGAAACAAGAGATACTTCTTGGTATTGGTGGTATGCTGATGCTGAAGAAATTGGGTGTTAACAAGCAGCTTTATCATTGTAACGAGGGTCATGCTGCATTGTGTAACCTCCAGCGTCTGGTCGATTATGTTCAGAGCGGACTTACATTTAACGAGGCACTTGAGCTTGTAAAGGCATCATCTCTCTATACGGTTCATACACCTGTGCCGGCAGGACACGACTACTTTGACGAAGCCCTTTTTGGCAAATATATGGGCGGTTATCCTCAGATGCTTGGCATTTCGTGGGACGAGTTCATTGGCATGGGCCGTGAAAATGCCGACGATCATAACGAGCGTTTTTGCATGAGTCTCTTCGCTTGCAACACATGTCAGGAAGTAAATGGTGTTAGTAAGTTACACGGTTGGGTAAGTCAGAAGATGTTTTCACCGCTATGGAAGGGATACTTTGCTGAAGAAAACCATGTAGGCTATGTTACCAATGGCGTACATTTCCCCACATGGTGTGCAACCGAATGGCGCAAACTATACGACATGTATTTCGATGAGACATTCATGTCAGACCAGAGTAACGAGGAAATCTGGCATGCCATCTATAAGGTTTCCGACGAAGAGATATGGGAAACCCGTATGGCCTTGAAGAAGAAACTTATTAAATATATCCGTGATAAGTTTACAACACAATGGCTTCGTAATCAGGGTGATCCTGCTCGTGTGATGTCGCTGCTTGAGCGTATCAATCCCAATGCACTGATGATAGGCTTCTGCCGGCGTTTTGCAACATATAAACGTGCACACCTTTTGTTCACCGATCTTGAACGTCTTAACCGTATTGTGAACAACCCTGAATGCCCGGTGCTGTTCTTTTTCTCGGGAAAGGCTCACCCTGCTGATGGTGCAGGTCAGGACCTTATCAAAAGAATTTATGAGATAAGCCAGCGTCCTGAGTTCCTCGGTAAGATTATATTCCTCGAAGATTATGATATGCAACTTGCACGCCGCCTGGTTTCGGGCGTCGACATTTGGATGAATACGCCAACTCGTCCGCTCGAAGCTTCTGGTACATCGGGAGAGAAAGCTGAGATGAACGGCGTTGTAAACCTTTCGGTTCTCGATGGATGGTGGGTAGAAGGCTATCGTAAGGGAGCTGGCTGGGCGCTGCCACAGGAACGCACTTATGAGCTGCAGAACTACCAGGATCAGCTGGATGCTGCTACCATTTACTCGTTGCTGGAGAATGAAATTGTACCGCTTTACTATGAAAAGAACAAGAACGGGTACAGCGAAAACTGGATAAAGGTTATTAAAAACTCAATAGCAACTATTGCTCCACATTATACCATGAAGCGTCAGCTCGACGATTATTACGACAAATTCTATAACAAACAGGCGGCTCGCTTTGCCAAATTATCGGCCAATAATAACCGTGAAGCTATTGAAATAGCCCAGTGGAAGGAAGCTGTTGCAGAGCGTTGGGATGCTATTAGCGTTGTCAGTAAGGATACCGCGTTCTTAAACGAAGGTGGTATGACAGGCAAGAAGGTAAAAATTCGCTATGTTATTGATGAACAGGGACTCGATAATGCCGTAGGCCTTGAACTTGTAACCCTGAAGCCTGACACCAATACTTCTGACCGGAGAATATACAGTGTACATGAATTTAAAATGGTAGGTAGCGAAGGTAATCGCTATACCTTTGAGCTTACTGTGGTTCCAGAACACGCCGGTAGCTTTAAAAGTTGTGTACGTATGTTCCCGAAAGATGCGAGATTACCCCATCGTCAGGATTTCTGCTACGTGAGATGGCTTGACTAATACAAAATAACAATTCGCTGAATATAGCCCGCCGGATATGTCTTTTATCCGGCGGGCTTTTTTGACGGCCTTGTTAAGACAAATAAGTTTTAACATATTTTTATACTTATTTCAGGCAAGGTTTTCCTTTTTCTGGTTTTAAAAGGTGTACGACATGCGTACAGAAGATTTAGAAAAAGGATAAAACAATAAGTAAAAAAGCAGGGAACAGAGATGAAGAACTTGTTGACAGCTGTAATGATTACCCTATTTTGCCTCGGTGGTATTGTTGTTTCGTCGTGTACGAATGACGATGATTATATCCGTAATTTGAAATTCAGCGTAGATAAATTAGAGCTTTCACCAACGGCAACATTTAAGGTAACCATTGAGAATGGCACAGCACCGTTCACCGCCAAGTCGGTAAATGATGGTACTGTATCGGTAAAGGTTGACGGCAATGTGCTTACAATTACAGGTGAAAAGGTTGGCCGTACCTCTATTATAGTAAGTGATGCAAACAAGTTATCGGGTACATTACCTGTAAAGGTTACCATGCCTTTGCTGTTTAGTAAGCACGAAGTAAAGGTGGCTGTGGGTAAGGAAGAGGCGTTTCAGGTAAAAACGGGGCTGCCACCCTATGAGGTACGTGTTCAGGATAAGGGCATAGCTTCGGTTACGGTAAGAGATAACGTTGTGATTGTAAAGGGTATTAAGGCCGGAATGACGTTTTTAACCGTTACGGATAGAGAAAATAATTCAAACCATATAGCAGTTATCGTAAGGTAATATTCGGTTTTATGTCATAGGGATATGGTTGATATTGGCAGATTTTGATTGTCCGTTCGTTTTTAATTGAATATTGTTAGTAAGATTTTATATATTTGTATCACCTTTTTAAAACAGGAGGATTAGGAATGAGGCGTATGCATTATTTGTGTGGATTATTATTGATTGTATGTGCAATGTCATTGCAATCGTGTAATAACGACGATGTAATTATCGACCCACCAGTTAATTATCCCAATGCTTTGGTTACGGTTAAGACCGATAATGCCACAGGACAGGTTTATTTCCAGTTGGATGATTCAACAACGATACTTCCTACGGATGTTAGCATTTCGCGTTTTGCTGGTAAGGAAGTGCGTGCGTTAACCAACCTGATGATATTGAAAGACTCTAGTGCTCCTTATACAAGGAAAGCTATTGTACAATGGATTGATACTATAAGAACAAAGAATATGGCTCCTGATTTAGGTGCACAGAACAATATAAAATATGGTAATTCCCCCATAGAAATTGTAAAGGACTGGACTACTGTTGTTGAAGACGGTTATCTTACATTGCGTTTTCGCACTTACTTCAGCGACAGAGGAACACATGTTGTCAGTCTGGTAAAGGGTACGAATCCATATGAAGTTGTACTCCATCATGATGCAAAGGGTGATATGGGAGGTGAGGTTCGAGACGGCATTGTAGCTTTCAAGCTAAACGACTTGCCCGATACCCATGGACAAACAGTAGATTTAACATTGAAATGGGAATCGTTTTCAGGTCCGAAGAGTGTAAAATTTAAATATAGAAGCCGGCATTAACGAAATATCAAATCGGCTTTATTGCATAAATGAGCTTGTTCAAACATAATAAGGAACAATACATTTTAAGCCTTTTTTCCAAGGGTGATACCCTTGCTATGGACAAGCTTTACGCAGAATATGCCGACTATATGGCATCGGTTTGTACCCGATATTTGGGATATACAGATGATGTTCACGATGTGCTTCAAGAGGCCTTTATCAGAGTTTTTACCCGAATAGATTCGTTTGTATATAAGGGTGAGGGTTCATTGAAGGCCTGGCTTACAAAGATTGTTGTCAATGAGGCATTGCGTTTTCTCAGAGACCATAATACGAATATTTCAGCAATAGAGGATAACGATATTCCCGATGAGGTGGATGAAGAACCCGATATTGGCAGTTTATCGCTTACACAGATAACCGATTCAATACTCAAGCTTCCGCCAGGATATAGGGCTGTGTTCAACTTATTTGTGATAGAAGGGAAAAGTCATAACGAAATTTCAAAGCTTCTCAATATAAAGCCCGATACATCGGCATCGCAATTGCACAAAGCTAAACAGCTGCTTGCCAGGATGCTAAAGGAACAAAACAATAGTGAAAATGACAGAAAAGAAAGAATGGCTCAATGATTTGCGCGTACGTGTTCAGGGTGCTGACCACGTAAAGGCGCCAGAAGGGCTTCTCGACGACATAAAGAGAGAGATGATTCGTCGTGGAGTAGCTCCGGCGCGTACCGCAGGGAAGGGCACACATATATCCCATATGTGGGTATATGGTGCAGCCTGTGCCGCAGCCATTCTTGCAGTGGGGTTATATATGGGTGGTTTATTTAACAATAGCCAACCCTCTAACCCTTCTGTTCTTACTTCGAAAAGCCAGAAGATAGAGAGTCACAGAGGTGATGTAAATATAGCGGAAACGACAGGTAATGAATATCAAAAAGGCCATGTTAATGGTTCAAATGAGGTTTCTTCTATATTTAAAGGTCTTGGGGATGATGCAAGAGGAGTTGCACAAGGCTGTAACGATATGGGAGAAAAAATGGTGAAGGATACTTCCCCCAGAAGCGAAACTGTTGATGAAAGCACAACAAAATCAGATATGATAGGAGCGCCTTCTGTGGATCATCCCATTGTTTCATCAGTTCCAGGACGATTGCAAGAAGGAGGAACGGCTGTACAGCCGAGGTTCGAAGCGGACAAAAATTATAACTCGAACTTTAGTATTGGTGTTTCATATATTGGAGCTTCGGGGGTGGTGCACAGTACAAAGGGTATTGTTTTAACATCATCCGACCCCTATGGTGAGCACAAACCAGACTTCTCTGCCGATGAAAAGCCTCACAATATAATTACTAAAGAGGATATGAACACGGTGAGCAGGCACAGCCGTCCCGTTAAGGTAGGGTTATCGTTAAGATATAATCTGAATAATAGATGGAGTTTACAGTCGGGCCTTACTTATAGTAAGCTTTCATCTACTTTCTCATGTCAGAAAGGTAAGGAAGGCACAACAAGCAAGCAATCTCTTCATTACGTGGGTGTTCCATTGACTGTCAGTTACAGTTTTATTAAAACAAAGCATGTAAACATGTATGTTACAGCAGGTGGAGAAGCCGAAAAATTGGTGAGCGGAACGATGCAGTATTCATCACGTTCCTTTGATAAAGGTATAACCAATAGTACTGTTGTGAAGGAGAAAGCTCCGCAGTTTTCTGTAAATGGTGCGGTAGGTGCTGAATATTATCTGAGTAAAGGTATTAGTTTTTATGCGGAACCAGGGATTAGTCATTATCTCAACAATGGAAGTAAAGTAGATAATGTCTATAAAGATACACCTACAAGCTTTAATGTAAACATAGGTTTCAGGTTTAGTTTAAATAGATAAGCATAATGAAAAAAATAATATTTGTCATAAGCATTCTGGCTTTTATCATCACTTCATGCACCACAGGAAATAACGTTGTGAGATATACTGAAGCGCGGAACTATTTTCATAATAAAGATGTCCCAATACCAGAACAACTGAAAATAACCACAGAAGCAGAGTTTAATAAGCATTTTTCGCCCGCAGCCTTTATGGGTAAGGGTGGGGAAGTAACACCAATCGACTTTACACACAGCTTTGTTGTTGCGAAGGTGCTCCCCGTCACTGATAGAGAAACCCTTTTAAAGCCTCTTAAACTTACTAAAACGGGTAACAACAATTTGGAATTAACTTATCAGGTTAAGATAGGAAAGAAACAGTCATACTCAACACAACCCATGTTTATTGTTGTTGTTGACAAGCGATATAAAAACTATACAGTTAAAGAAGTAGTAAGGTAATAAGTGCGTTTTTCACCAGTATTTCTTTAGCTTTTTTCAGAACCGACGGGGTTTTTATTTCCTGATATCTTGCTTTGCCCCTCGGTTCTGTTAAATTTTGGAGCACATACTACTCTAAGATGATGGTGCCCTGCTGTGGATTTTATTCCATAGTGGGGCATTTTTTATGAATTAAATATGAAGCTGTGACATTATATCCGCATTTTAGAAATATCATTTTATTCCTGAGTTATTGTTGAAGTTGTTCTTGTTTTTGTGGTAACCTATTATGGTTTAATTATGGTGAAGAATCTACTTATTTATCTTTTTGATACCATTTTGAATAACAATGCCCTTATAATACTTATTGACACGTTGCCCTGAGAGGTTGTAGAGAGGGGTAGAAGTTGAAGGTATCATATAATCAGAATGGGCTTGAATAATAGTAGGAGCATCGTTTTCAACTGCAATAGAGATTGTGAGGGCTTTTGCATTAGCCTCATTTGATACGGGGCGAAAGACAGCACGAAAGGGCTTTAATGTTTCTGTGCCGACAGCCTGGTAGAATTTATTGTCGGACGAAACGAACCAATCATTTTCCTGTACCGTAGTTCTATGGTATGAACCAGCAAAGTTAAAGCCTTCGGCAGTTTCGATGTTGGGCGTTCCTTCAACAAGAATGACGTTCTCAATTTTATATTCGGGTTTGTTGATTGCACCATAAATAAATACAGGTTTGTTTGCCTCAATACTTTTTTTAGAGGAATCGAAGTTGAGTGTATAAGTGTTATCGGCGTTTCTTGATGAGCCTGTGTAATTGGCCACATGGGCTTTCGGGCCGAAGGTTTCGGCTATTTGTTCCTGTGTCATGGCGAATGGGAGAGCCAATGTATTCCATGCTCCCATGTTAAAGGTGCGGTAGAGGGTAACAGTTGCAGGCCCAGAGACAAAAGTATTATTTTCTTTTGACTCGTCAAGCGTTATGATATTGTGAGCAGGTTTGACGTAAGTGATAGAGAGATAATTGATATTTAACCGAAATTGTTTTGCTGTACTTATGCAGGTAAAGAGAATATGATCTTTAACTGTAAGTTCAGAAAGTTCTAACTTTCCATTATCTTTCCCAATATTCTTTTTTGCTATATTGATGTCGTCAATTGAGTAGTTTAGGTTAGTTCTCATTGTAGAACCAATGGAAATGGCAGTAATGGTAACACCATTCTTCGCACGAACGATAAATTGTCCGCCATTTTGATAAACAAGTAAGGCTTTTTCGTCTATTCGAGGATTGGCTGTACCTTTGCCTTTAATAGCCTCGTAGTTGATATTTTCATCTATTTCCCCGGCAATATCTGTAAATACTGTTATTGTCTTGGTTACAGTTTGCGCCTGAGAGAAGGTGCAAATAAAAAAAGAACATGATAGTAATATAAGGTGTAGCTTTGCTTTTATCGGCATGTCAGGTTATTATATTTAATAAGGTTTAGATAGTTATGGAGCAAAGTTAATAAAATATATAATACGACAAATGCCTTTATCCGCCTTTTTCATATTATTTTATAAGAATATGAAAAGTGCAGTGTGCAATAAAAAGAATGATGTAAAGATAATAGGATTTTGTAAGAATTAAGCTCTCATAAAACCATGAGAGCATATTCGTTTAGAAATCCTTACTTATTTGTGCAGACAGTATCAGCTTCAGATTCGGCAGCTTTCTTTTTACGTGCCAATGTTATTTCGCGACTCTGCATCCTGTGCTTTTCAGCTTTTTGCGCTGCTATTTTAGCATATTCATTATCAGGGTCTTTGTCCAAATCGATGCGCATTGTGTGTGCTAAGTTCACAAGGTCTTTAACAACCTCGCCTCCACAGATAAGCCCTGCGGCAGCAGGTACCCACGCATTGGAGCTGGGAATAGTATGACGCTCAGTACAAGCTCGCATGTCTTTGGCAGGACAAATGCAATGATAGCGGCAACTGATGTCCTGTTGCTCAATACTTTCCAGCGGCTCTTCGGGGCTGTACACTACCTTTAAGTGCCTTACATTGGTTTTGCGAAGCTTTTTTCGTATCACCTTTGCCAAAGGGTCGTTGATGGTTTTCCAAATATCGGTTACCTTAAACTGTGTGGCATCCATCTTGTAAGCGGCACCCATACACGAGATAATCGGGATATTGAGGTCGTGGCAACGCTGTATCAGGTCGAGCTTGGCGGTTACCGTGTCGATACAGTCAACTACATAATCGTAGTTGGTAAAATCAAATTTACCTGCATTATCAGGGAGATAGAACATCTGATATTTCCTAACGATACACCGTGGATTGATGTCATGTACACGCTGTTCGGCTACATCAACCTTATGTTTTCCCACTGTGGATATAGTTGCAAGTAATTGCCGGTTTACATTGGTAAGGCAAACACGGTCGTCATCAATCAGGTCGAGAGCACCTACACCGCTTCGTGCCAATACTTCAACAACGTAACCGCCTACACCGCCCACGCCAAAAACCGCTACGCGTGAACCATTTAGTGTGTCAATGGCAGGCTTACCTAATAATAATTGTGTACGAGAAAACTGATTTTGCATATTGCTTCGCTATCCTTTTAAGTTTGCAAAGTTACCGAATTTCAATTAAATGACCGATAAAAAGCAGTAGAAAGCTGTTGTTATATTAAGTGATAATTGCTATCTTTGCGATATATCAAAGCAAATAATATGGAACAGGAATTCGAAGATTACTGGAAAAAGTGCCGACAATTATTAATAAAAAATGCACCAACAGCACTTTATGAGGAGCGTAAAAGCAATACAAAAATGAATACCGCAGGCGATTGGCTTCTTTTTATTTTGCCTATTGTGGTAATGGTTGGCTTTTATGATGCCCATGTGATAGCAAATGTAATAGTAAATTTTTTGATTACACTGGTTCTCGGAATCATCGTTTTTGTTGGCACAGAAATGTTAAAACCCTACATTACGAACAAGCGTAGCCTTACAGAAATAGATAACGATATTAAACAATATTTCTACCGTATGTATAAAGAGAAAGGCTTAACGTATATTGAAAAAATAATAAAGTAAGGTAGTTAGTGGCGAGT
Source organism: Prevotellaceae bacterium (assembly GCA_015256945.1). Lineage (GTDB taxonomy): Bacteria > Bacteroidota > Bacteroidia > Bacteroidales > Bacteroidaceae > Prevotella. The sequence goes on from JABZLB010000028.1 coordinate 21,931, forward strand.
ACCATTTTTATTAGTCAGGTCAGTTCTCGTTAGTTTAAACCATCATGAGATCACTCATGATCGTATTACTGATATGAATACCTTGTGGAGTTAATATCAAATGGTTGTTATCCATACGTAACAGCCCTTGTTTAATGTATTCCGAAGTATTTTTTAGCAGATATTCTCGATAATGATCTGATAAAAGATGCAGGTTTAATCCCTCGCAGGTGCGGAGCGACGTCATTACCATATCATTATAATGGGTATCTTCATCAATTGTTTCTTCTTCATAAGGACGCCGTCCTTGTTCTATTTCACGCATATATTGATGGATATTAGACACGTTCCAGCTTCTTGTTGACTGCTGTTTTCTGACTCCGTCGCCAGTCTCATACGAGTGGGCCGATGCACCAAAGCCCATATAAGGCGTATTATTCCAATAGCTCGAATTGTGGCGGGAGCGATAGCCTGGCAACGCAAAGTTACTGATTTCGTAGTGCTCATATCCTTCATTTTTTAAGCACTCGGTCAGCTTTGAATACATATCGAGACTTTTTTGCTCATTGATCTCCTCGACCTTTCCTTGTTCACGAAGTTTAAAAAGTAATGTGTTTTCTTCATACATTAGCCCATAAGCCGATATATGTTTGGGCTTCAGGCGAAGAGCGTGTTCAATATCTGCCTGCCAATCGTGCAAGGTCTCTTCAGGGAATCCGAACATTAGGTCAATACTAATGTTGGTAATTCCATCGTCTTGTAATGTTTTTACAGCCAGGTCTACATCTTCGGCGTTATGTCGGCGTTGCAGGAATTGAAGACGTTTGTTAGAGAAAGTCTGTGCCCCCATGCTCACGCGATTCACGGGTAAGCCCGAGAACATACCCCTTTTAATATCATCAGGGTTACACTCTATTGTGACTTCGGCATCATCTGCAACACTATACATTTTATATATAGCACTGAACAGCTTTGAAAAATTTGCGTGTGTGAGTTGTGAAGGCGTCCCACCTCCCAAATAAATAGTGTTCACAGGGATGTTGTGCTGACGAATTTCCATCTCTTTTATGAGCGCATCAACATATCTGTTTTGAAGTTCAGGAAGCGTTGTTGAATAAAAACTGCAGTATATGCAACGGCTGGCACAGAAAGGAATATGGAAATATAGCCCTGTCATCATTCTTATTTGCAGACAAAAGTACTAATTTGTTTTAAAAATATATAGTTTTAATGGTGTTTGTTTTGACTTTATTTCCTTTTTCCCTATCTTTAGCAACGTTTAGGAATAATTTACCTGACCTTGACGTAGAAACTTATTATACTAACACTTTAAATCTTTTGATATGAGAGTATATCAGACTAACGAAATCAAAAACATTGCGCTTATCGGCGCCAAAGGTAGCGGCAAGACCACGCTTGCCGAAAGTATGTTATTCGAGGCTGGAGTTGTTAAGCGTCGTGGAACAGTAGAAGCAAAGAATACTGTATCCGACTTTATGCCCGTAGAACTGAACTTAGGATATTCTGTTTTCCCTACGGTGTTCTATACTGAATGGAATAATAAGAAACTAAATATTATAGATTGTCCTGGTTCTGACGACTTTATTGGCGGTACCATTACAGCTTTGAATGTTACCGACCAGGCTGTTATTCTGATAAACGGACAGTATGGACCGGAGGTGGGTACGCAGAATAATTTTCGTTATACTGAAAAACTTAAGAAGCCTGTTATATTTTTAGTGAATCAGTTGGATTCAGAAAAATGCGACTTTGACAATATCATCAATACGATGAAAGACATCTATGGCGACAAGTGTGTGCAAGTACAATATCCGCTACAAACCGGTCCCGACTTCAATAGCCTTATAGATGTGCTGATTATGAAGAAACTTTCGTGGAGCAAAGATGGGGGGGAGTCCAGAAGAGAAGACATTCCTGAAGAGGAAATGGAGAAAGCTTTGGAGCTTCATCATAAGCTTGTTGAAGCAGCTGCCGAGAACGATGACGAGTTGATGGAGAAGTTCTTTGACGACAAGCCGCTTACCGAGGACGAACTTCGTACGGGTATTCGCAAGGGGCTTGTTACGCGTAGTATCTTCCCTGTTTTCTGTGTTGACGCACATAAAGACATGGGAGTTCAGCGCTTAATGGAGTTCTTGGGTAATGTTGTGCCTTTTGTTGAAGATATGCCACCTTATAGAAACACACGCGGCGAGGAAGTAGCTCATGACGCTAACGGCCCTGAGAGCTTGTATTTCTTTAAGACAGGGATGGAACCTCATATTGGCGAGGTGTCCTATTTTAAGGTAATGAGCGGGAGCGTTAAAACGGGGGACGATCTTTCAAACGCTGATAGAGGGTCAAAAGAACGCTTAGGTCAAATATACGCATGTGCAGGAGCTAACCGCATTGCCGTTGATGAACTGAAAGCTGGCGATTTAGGTTGTACGGTGAAACTGAAAGATGTGAAGACGGGTAACACGCTTAATGCAAAGGAATGTGATGGCCAGCGATTCGATTTTATAGAGTATCCACGTCCCAAATATGCAAGAGCCATTAAAGCCAATAATCCACAAGATACAGAAAAACTGATGGCAGCATTGCTTAAAATGCGTCAGGAAGATCCGACGTGGGTGGTTGATCAGAATAAGGAATTACGCCAGACTATTGTGCATGGACAGGGTGAGTTCCATCTCCGTACATTGAAATGGCGCCTCGAAAACAACGAAAAACTCCAGGTTTCATACGCTGAACCTCGAATTCCCTACCGCGAAACCATTACAAAGAAAGGTAAGGCCGAATATCGTCATAAGAAGCAAAGTGGAGGAGCGGGCCAGTTTGGTGAAGTTCATCTTATCGTGGAGCCTTATGCAGAAGGCATGCCTGACCCTGTAAGTTATAAGTTTGACGGGCAGGAGTTCAAAATGAACATTAAGTCAAAAGAAGAGCGTGACCTCCCCTGGGGTGGCAAATTGCAATTCATTAACAGCGTAGTAGGCGGTGCTATTGACCTTCGTTTTATGCCCGCTATATTAAAAGGTATAATGGATTGTATGGAACGCGGACCACTTACAGGCAGCTATGCTCGCGATGTTCGTGTAGTTGTGTATGATGGAAAAATGCACCCGGTCGACTCGAATGAGCTTTCGTTTACACTTGCTGCGCGCCATGCTTTCTCAGATGCGTTTAAAAATTCAGGTCCGAAGATTCTGGAGCCTGTCTATGATCTTGAAGTTTACGTTCCGTCTGACTTTATGGGAGACGTGATGAGCGACCTGCAAGGGCGACGCTCAATCATCATGGGTATGGATTCAGAAGCAGGTTATGAGAAGCTTATGGCGAAGATACCGTTGAAGGAACTTTCAAATTACAGTGTTGCATTAAGTTCATTAACTGGTGGACGTGCAAGCTTTATTACCAAATTTGCCAGCTACGAGCTTGTGCCAAATGATATTCAACAGAAGCTTATTGCTGCACATGAAGCAGAACTTGACGAAGACGAATAGACAGCGTGATGCCGGTATGTGTAGAGAACGCGCATTAAAATATATCGGCTAACCTGTTATTTATAACGAATTTCTCCTTTATTCAATACCCGCACTATTCATAATGATAGTGTGGGTATTTTTTTATTTTAGTTATCTATATAAACATATATATATTGAAATTGTTAATTAAAGCAAACATGAGCATTATTGTTAACACTTGAATGTTAATCAATTAAGTATATATATATATTTGCAATATGAAGAAGAAGACGATATGGACTGTGGCCGTTATCATGGGTTTGTCATTTGTTATCCTGTTAGGTTTACAGCTGACTTACATACAGGAAATGGCCAATATGAAAAAGGAGCAGTTTGACGAAAGTGTTAATCGTGCTCTTTATCAGGCTTCGCGCAATCTGGAACTCAACGAAACGCTCCGTTATTTGGAGAAGGATGTCAACGAAACAGAACGTAAGGCCTACGTGAAGGATAGTGTAGGGACACGTTCGGGGCGTCCTAACGACGGAACGGTACAATATTCACGCCAGTATTCGGTTGCCGGAAAGGATGGTACAGTGTATTCTTCTTTCGAATTGAAGACAATGGCTACGAAGCCCATCAATATTCCTAAGGCGATGATTTTGCGCTCTGATCGTAATTCGATTAACGAAGCGAGCAAATCGTTGCAGGAAATAGTGAAGAGCCGGTATGTTTATCAAAAGGCACTCCTTGACGAAGTAATTATGAACATGCTTTACTCAGCCTCCGACAAACCATTGAAGGAAAGGGTAAACTTTAAGATACTTGATCAGGATTTAAAGGCCGAACTGATGAACAACGGAATCAATATTCCCTATCATTTTACAGTATCAACACAGGACGGCCGTGAAGTTTATCGCTGCCCTGATTATTCAGATGAAGGTTCCGAATATACTTACAGCCAGCTGTTGTTTCGTAATGATCCCTCTTCAAAAATGGGTGTAGTCAGGGTACATTTCCCTGATATTAACAGCTATATCTTTTCGAGTGTACGTTTCGTGATACCGAGCATGGTGTTTACTTTAATATTGCTGATTACATTTATATTTACCATTGTAGTTATATTCAGGCAAAAACGGTATAGCGAAATTAAAAACGACTTCATCAATAACATGACACATGAGCTGAAGACGCCGATTGCCAGCATATCGCTCGCTGCACAAATGCTGAACGATGAAAGTTTGCCAAAGAGCGAAAAAATGATGAAACATCTTGTAGGCGTTGTGCTGGATGAAACCAAGCGATTGCGTTTTCTTGTTGAAAAGGTTCTGCAAATGTCGATGTTTGACCGTAAGAAAGCATCCTTTAAAAAGAAGCGTTTGGATTTGAATGAGATGGTAGAGTCGATAGCCAACTCGTTTACCTTGCGTGTAGAACATACCGGAGGAAAGATTTATGTGGACGTAGGTGCCGTCGATTCAGCTATTTATGTTGATGAGGTACATTTTCAGAACGTCATCTTTAACCTTATGGATAATGCCGTTAAATACAGAAATCCGGATAAACCGCTTGATATTTATCTGAAGACATGGAACGATGAGCGTGGACTTTACCTTTCGGTCAGGGATACCGGGTTGGGTATGAAGCGTGATGATTTGAAGAAAATATTCGATAAATTTTACCGTGTGCATACGGGAAATCTGCATGATGTGAAAGGGTTCGGACTGGGTCTTGCCTATGTTAAAAAGGTAGTTGATTTGCATGATGGAGATATTAAGGTTGAAAGCGAGCAGGGAAAGGGAACAACATTTACCATAAAACTGCCTGTTATAAACGATGGAGAATAAGGGTTAATCCACATTGAGTGGACAAGTTATAAAAGAAAAACAAATAATTAACGTAAAACAATACGATTATGGAAGAAAGAACAAAGATTTTATTGTGTGAGGATGATGAGAACCTCGGAACGCTTCTTTGCGAATATTTAATAGCCAAAGGTTTCGATGCAGTGCTTTGTCCTGATGGCGAAGTAGGCTTTAGAGAGTTCCAGAAAGACAAGTTTGACATCTGTGTACTGGATGTTATGATGCCCAAAAAAGATGGATTTGCATTGGCTCAGGACATAAGGCAAATCAATTCACAGGTGCCTATTATATTCCTTACGGCACGTGTACAGAAAGAAGACATTCTTGAGGGCTTCGACAAAGGGGCTGATGACTATATCACAAAACCTTTCTCAATGGAAGAACTGGTTAAGCGCGTAGAGGCAATCTTACGCCGTGTACGCGGAAAGCGTACGCGCGAGAGCACGAAGTATAAGATAGGCCGCTATTCATTTGATACGCAAAAGCAGCTGCTTACGATTGGCGATACACAAACCAAGCTCACAACCAAGGAGAACGAACTGCTTGCTTTGCTTTGCTCGCATGCCAATGAGATTCTGAAACGCAACGATGCACTGCGTACAATATGGATTGATGACAACTATTTCAATGCACGATCGATGGATGTCTACATCACAAAATTGCGTAAACATCTGAAGGATGATGACCAGGTTGAGATTATCAATATTCATGGTCAGGGTTATAAACTCATTGTACCTGAAGAGGAATAAGAACCCATTTTACCTGTGAGGTAAGTTTATTTCAGAAAGATGGTGCCACTTTGTGAGCACCATCTTTTTTTATATGCAGCTCGTATGTTTTTGTTGATGCTGATATAGATGAGGCTTATCGGCTAAAAGCTGGATAAAAAAGCTCGTATTGCTTCCGGATTTGTGCGCTTCGGATGATTGTTCGACGGCCGTCAGCAACGCTTACGGCGTCCGTCGAACAATGCGTATGACGGCCGTGGAACGTGCTGCTGACGGCCGTCAAACGATGAACATAAAAATGGTATCTGTATGACAATACAGGATAATGTTCTGAAAAATCAGGCAGAAAGCGACTTTAATATTGGCTCTCAGCCTTTGTTCTGTACACGTATCCTACGATGCCTGAAAGAATAAGGAACACGCCGAGCAGTAACAGGATATTGTAGTTTGTAAGATTAAAGATATAAATTGTAGCCATCAGTATCACACCCACATAAACACAAGGCAAACCAATACAGTTTGTAAGTCGCCTTAAAAAGAACTTACCGCGGTTTGCGTACCCGTTAAAAAGATATGTTTTTATCTTCATGATGAGACTCTTATATACAATAGCGGTTGCAAAAATACAAATAAAAGCCTTTTATGATACACAATTTATGTTAAATAGAAGAAATGTAAAGTTGACAGTAGCCCGTAATTAAGTAATTTTTAGTATCTTTGCAACCGCATTTTACAAAATAATATTTTTAATTCATTCAAAGTTAGTATGAATCATTACGAAACCGTTTTCATTTTAACTCCCGTTTTGTCTGATGAACAGATGAAGGAAGCGGTCGCTAAATTCAAGAAGCTGCTCACTGATAAAGGAGCCGAGATTCTGAATGAGGAGGCTTGGGGATTGAAGAAGATGGCTTATGCTATCGAGAAGAAATCAACAGGTTTTTACTGCCTGTTGGAGTTCAATGCTGAGCCAGCTGTTGTTAACACCCTCGAAACAGGCTATCGCCGTGACGAGAAGGTAATTCGTTTCATGACCGTGAAGCTCGACAAATATGCTGCTGCTTATGCAGAGAAGCGTCGTGCTAAATGGGCTAAAAAATTGGAGGCTTAATTATGGCAGAGCAGAAAAATTCAGAAATTCGCTATCTGACAGCTCCTTCTATTGACACCAAGAAGAAGAAGTATTGTCGTTTCAAAAAGAGCGGTATAAAGTATATTGATTATAAGGATCCTGAGTTCTTGAAGAAGTTCTTGAACGAGCAGGGCAAAATTCTTCCCCGTCGAATTACAGGTACCTCTCTGAAGTATCAGCGCCGTGTTGCACAGGCTGTAAAGCGTGCTCGCCAGATTGCGCTGCTTCCATTCGTAACCGATTTGATGAAGTAATTTAAAAGGAGGCTAAGATATGGAAATTATTCTGAAAGAAGATATTATCGGACTTGGATATAAGAACGATATAGTTAACGTTAAAAACGGCTACGGTCGTAATTATCTTATCCCGACTGGTAAGGGCGTAATTGCATCAGAAAGCGCTCGCAAGATGCTGGCTGAAGACTTACGTCAGCAGGCTTCAAAACTGGCAGCTAAGAAGGCTGAGGCTGAGAAGAAAGCTGAACAGCTGAAGGATGTTGAAGTTGTTGTAACAGCTAAAGTGGCCGCAACCGGTTATCTTTACGGTTCGGTAAATGCTGGTATAGTTGCTGAAGAGCTTGCAAAGAAGGGCATTGACATTGATCGCAAGATCATAACCATGAGAGATGTTAAGAAGGTTGGCGACTACGAGGCTACCGTTCACTTCCATAAGGAGGTTGAAGTTAAGGTTCCTGTAAAGGTTGTTGCTGAGAATGCACCAGAACCTGCTGCTGCTAAGCCTGCTGCAGAAGAGGCTCCTAAGGCAGAGGTTGTTGTTGAAGAAATTGTAGAAGAGGAAGCTCCTTCTGCAGAATAAGCACAATACTTGAGTCGATTATTTTAGTACTGTAAAGCAAATCGATATGAAAATCCCTCTCATCTCCGTGATGACTGGGATTTTTTTGTTATCTTTGCATAAGAACTTTTATACACATTATTAATAAATTAGATGATGAAAGCATTTGTATTCCCTGGACAGGGTTCTCAGTTTGTGGGAATGGGCAAAGACCTGTATGAAACCAGCCCTTTAGCTAAAGAGCTGTTTGACAAGGCCGATGAGATACTTGGTTTTAAGATTACGGATATTATGTTTGCCGGTACAGACGAGCAGTTGAAAGAAACAAAGGTTACACAGCCAGCTGTTTTCCTTCATAGTGTAATCTCTGCACTTTGTTTAGGTAACGATTTTGCACCCGCAATGGTAGCAGGTCATTCGCTCGGCGAGTTCTCTGCACTTGTTGCATCGGGAGCTCTTGGCTTTGAAGACGGTTTACGTTTAGTGGCTGCTCGTGCCAATGCTATGCAGAAAGCATGTGAGGCTAATCCAGGAACGATGGCTGCAATTATTGGTCTTTCAGACGAGAAGGTGGAAGAAATTTGTGCCGAAGTAAGTAAGAACGGTAAATTAGTTATTCCTGCAAACTATAACTGCCCGGGCCAGCTGGTTATATCTGGTGATGTAGAAGCTGTGAATGAAGCCTGTGAAAAACTGAAGGAAGCAGGGGCGAAGCGTGCCCTTCCGCTGAAGGTTGGCGGAGCTTTCCATTCTCCTTTGATGCAGCCAGCAAAGGACGAACTTCAGAAGGCTATCGAAAATACAACTATCTCAGCACCAAAATGTCCTGTTTATCAGAATGTAGATGCTAAGCCTCATACCGATGCTGCTGATATTAAAGCCAATCTTATTGCTCAATTGACAAGTCCGGTTCGTTGGACCAAGAGTGTACAGAATATGATTGCAGATGGTGCAGACGATTTCACAGAATGCGGACCGGGTAAAGCTCTGCAAGGAATGATAGGACGAATAGACAAGACTGTGAATGCTCACGGAATTGTAAAGTAATATAAGATAAACGAAATAAGGAGACTGACCGCTTATTATTGGGGTACAGTCTCCTTATTGTCTAAATGCCTCATGGACAGTAAACTCATTATTTATCAGGTTCTCCCCCGACTCTTTGGCAATCGTAATATAACACGTAAGCCTAATGGTACACTGGCTGAAAACGGTACAGGAAAGTTTAATAGCTTTGATAATCAGCGTTTGCATCAGATTAAGGAGATGGGAATAAGTCATATTTGGTATACGGGGATTATACGGCATGCCACAACTACCGATTATTCTATGTTCGGTATACCTTGTCAGCATGCATCGGTAGTGAAGGGCAAGGCAGGGTCGCCTTATGCCATTACCGATTATTATGATGTTGATCCTGATCTCGCAGAAGACGTAAGTCGGAGGATGGATGAGTTTGAGAGTTTAATAAAACGGACACATGAGGCAGGGATGAAGGTAATTATCGACTTTGTTCCAAACCATGTAGCGCGTGAATATCGTTCAATTTGTAAGCCAGAAGGCGTGAAGGATCTGGGAGAAGACGATGATAGAAATAAGCATTTTGATGCTCAGAATAACTACTATTACTGCCCGGGTGAGTCTTTTGTTTGTCCTGTTGAAACACAATCTCTGGACGAACCTTATCGGGAATTTCCCGCAAAGTGTACTGGTAACGATTGTTTTGATAACCATCCGGGCATAAACGACTGGTATGAAACCGTTAAATTGAACTATGGAATCGACTATTGTGATGCTGGTGGCAGAAGTTATCATTTTAACCCAATACCCGATACATGGAACAAAATGGTTCATATTCTCCTTTTCTGGGCAGATAAGGGAGTTGACGGATTCAGGTGTGATATGGCAGAAATGGTGCCTGCTGCATTCTGGACTCACGCAACAGGTATTGTAAAAGAGCGGTATCCACAAATCATTTTCGTTGGTGAAGTATACGATACGTCACAATATCGTACATATATTAATGCGGGATTTGATTATTTGTATGATAAGGTAGGGATGTATGACTGTCTGCGAGATGTTGTGTGTGGGCAGCGCCCAGCTAATGCTATAACCTATTGCTGGCAAGCAGTAGACGATATAAAAGAACACATGCTGTACTTTCTTGAGAACCATGATGAACAGCGAATTGCAAGTGACTTCTTTTGTGGCGATGCATTAAAGGCAATACCGGCACTTGTCGTAGGTATGCTAATGCAAAAAAATCCCTTTATGCTGTATGCCGGACAGGAGTATGGAGAACGGGGTATGGATGCAGAGGGCTTCTCAGGATGTGACGGGCGAACAACGATCTTTGATTACTGGTTGGTAAATTCTCTTTATAATGGCTTCTTTGATCATCGCCGAATCAGAGTGGAGGAGAAGTTATTGAAAAAGATTTATTCTTTAGTGTTATGTATTGCAAAAAAGGAAAGGGCAATAGTTGAGGGCGACTTCTTTGATTTGATGTATGTAAATCCACAGACAGAAACGTTTAATCCGCGGACACAATATGCCTTTTTACGTAAAAAAGATGATGAAGTGGTGATGGTTGTGGCTAATTTCTCAGATATAACTTTACCGACAGAGGTCATTATACCCGACCATGCATTTGAAACAATGGGCTTACGTGAAGGTAAATTTGCATCTGTTGATTTGTTAACTGATGAGCATATAATGTTTGAACTATGCAAGAATGGGAACCTGTCGATAGTTGTAAAGTCATATAGTGCAAGAGTAATCAAATTTAATATAGGAATGAAAGGCGAAAATGTTGTTCTTAATGAACATAACAAAGATGAGTTTGCACCTGCTCATACAGCAGAGCATTTGCTTAATCAGGTGATGGTAAGGATGTTCGGTTGTGACCGTTCGCATAATGCACATATTGAGCGAAAGAAGAGCAAGATGAGCTTTGAATTGGATCATAAGCCTACACGGCAGGAAGAAAAAGCTATTGAAAACCGTATGAATGAGCTTATTAATGAGGATCTTCCTGTTACTTTCGAGTTTGTTGATCGTAATCATGTACCCGGGAATATATCCCTCAATCGCCTTCCTAATGACGCTTCTAATATATTACGATTAGTGCATATTGGTGATTTTGATGTGTGTCCGTGTGTAGGAAAGCATGTAAGGTCAACGTCTCAGATAGGTCGTTTTGAAATGCTTGGTACAAATTGGGATGGTGAGAAACATATATTCAGAATAAGGTTTAAGGTTCATCCTTAAATGAAAGCGGCAAGGCCACGTCATAACAATGATGACGTGGCCTTGTGTTTTGTTTTAAATCTGTTTCGTTTTCAACTTTTATTGTTGAACGAAATGGACTTTCTTACTTTGTCTCGATTTCTTCTTTCATGTCAATGAATTGTCCATTGGCATCATAAAACTCATACTGAAGGTAAGCAAGCTTTTGAGAAGGGATGATGTGTACGCCCCATCCGTACTTTATACGCCATTTCCATTTCATACTGATAGCACCCTTATTGATAAATGCTGCCACGTATGGATGGACATGAAGATAGAATTTCTTAATACCTATTTTGTTGACAAGCTGGTCAATTTTGCCTTCGAGCTGATCGGTAAAAAGGATGCTCGATTTTATCTTTCCAGAACCATTGCAGGTAGGGCACGCCTCTTCAACATTTACATCCATGGCTGGACGTACACGCTGACGCGTGATTTGCATTAAACCAAACTTGCTTAAAGGTAAAATGTTATGCCGTGCACGGTCCTTTTGCATGTTCTTACACATACGTTCGTACAGCATTTGGCGGTCTTCTGCCAAGTTCATATCAATGAAATCAACTACGATAATTCCTCCCATATCTCGTAGTCTTAATTGACGAGCCAGCTCATCTGCAGCTCCCAGATTGGTGTCGAGAGCCGTAGCTTCTTGCCCGTTTTGGTTCTTAGAACGGTTACCGCTATTTACGTCTACAACGTGCATGGCCTCAGTATGTTCTATAATCAGGTATGCCCCATGTGCATAATTGACTGTTTTACCGAAGCCTGACTTAATTTGTTTTGTAACATTGAAATTGTCAAAAATAGGTACTTTCCCTGTGTATTTTTTGACAATGTCCGACTTGTCCGCAGCAATGAGCGATATATAATCCTTTACCTCCTTACATATTTCATCATCGTTTACATAGATGTTTTCGTATGTGGGATTAAAAAGGTCACGCAACATGGCTACGGCTCTTCCTGTTTCTTCGTATACAAGTTGTGGACGTTGCTGTGTTTTCTGTACTTTTTGAATAGCGTTTTGCCAGCGCTGTATCAGTATTTTCAATTCAGAATCGAGCTCGGCAACCCTTTTACCTTCTGCCACAGTGCGTACAATAACACCGCAGTTTTTAGGTTTTATACTGTGGATAAGCTGCTTAAGACGAGCTCTTTCTTCACCACTTTTAATCTTAGATGAAACTGATACCTTATCACCAAAGGGGATAAGAACTAAAAAACGCCCTGCAAAGCTTAGCTCTCCTGTAAGTCGGGGACCTTTCGTTGAGATAGGTTCTTTGACAATCTGTACAAGAACCTCCTGACCAGCAGATAATGTTTGCTGTATACTTCCATCCTTCTGAAGCTCGGGTAATCGTGTTGCTTTATCAAAAGGATAAAGTCGTTTACGATCACTTTGCACCTGCTTCAGATACTTTGCGTATGAGTTAAATTGAGTTCCTAAATCAAGATAATGCAAGAAAGCGTCACGTTCATAGCCCACGTCTACAAAACAGGCATTGAGACCAGGCATAAGTTTCTTTACCTTGGCAATGTAAATGTTGCCCACGGAGAAGTTAGCAGAACGTGGTTCGTTCTGATATTCAACCAGCCGTTTGTCCTCAAGCAAGGCAATAGAAATCTCTTTTGGCTTAACGTCGATAATTACTTCGCTTGTCATTTCTTGTTGATTATTATTGAGAATATAATTATATTCCCATTATTACTCATCATAAAGAAAGGGGCACGCCATTGTGAGGCACGCCCCCTTTCAGAACAGTCTCCTGGGCTTACTTGCTCTTATGACGGTTCTTACGTAATCTCTTTTTACGCTTATGCGTAGCCATCTTGTGGCCCTTCTTTTTCTTTCCGTTTGGCATAGCTTTTATAATTTAATAATGTTATAATGTAATATTGTATTCTTTTTGTTAGCCTTTCATTTCATCAATGAAAGCCTTTGCCGGCTTAAAGCTCGGAATGTCATGTGCTTCAATGGTAATGGAGGTCTTTTTGCCGATGTCACGTGCTGTCTTTGCCGCACGATGCTTGATGATAAAACTACCAAAACCACGGAGGTAAACATTTTCCTTTCTATCGAGCATGCTGCTTTTTACGGTATTCATAAAACTTTCAACCACAACAGCTACTTCTTTTTTTTGTAACCCTGTTTGTTCTGTGATCTCACTAATGATATCTGCTTTTGTCATTTTTGGGTAAATATCTTTCTGGTTTATAACTTATTATAGTTGCCTCCTAATTTCGAGTTTGCAAAATTACATGTTTTTTACGTGATAATGAAATTTATTATGTGTTTTTTCCATTTGTATGATTAAAAAATCCATGGAAAAAATTAATATTCAAGCATTTATTTGGCAGCTTAATTCCATTATTTTTATAAGTTGGGCAACTTGCGCCCAATTTTCTTTTGAAGCAAACGCGTAAGGATGATACCTCTGCGTGTCCGGCGTTGTATATCATGGCGTATTGCGTTGAGTTCGTTTAGCAGGTCGGCAGCACTATTTTGTATAAAGTTGGGTTTTCTGGCCGCTATATTGCCACTGGGATTTACAACAACCCGAATACCTTTATTAATAAGTTTAATATCAATATCTTCTCCAGTCATTACCGGATCGCCATCAAAGTGTATAACTCCTGGTGAAGAGCGGTGTATACGGAGGTGATTTGTTTTGAACGATTTTATTTTAGAACTTTTGTTCAGTGTCTTACTGAACATGTCTATTGCAATCTGAGATGCCTCTATTACATCGAAAGGTTCCATGATTACCACATCCATCAAACCATCACTCATTGATGCTTGTGGGGCGATATAAGCATTATTGCCATATTGTGATGCGTTTGCACATGATATTAAGAAGGCTTTATAGTTCATGCTTTCATCGTCAGCCTCAATCCTGTATGTCTCAGGTTTGTATTGAAGACCTGCTTCTAATATTTTCTCTACATAAGTAATTGGACCTCTTTTACCTGCTTCTGCAAATTTCTGACTGATGAATGCGTCAAATCCCATGCCACAAGTACAGAAGAAGGGATGCTCATTGATAATGCCATAATCTAATTCATGAATTTTACAGGCATTAATCATGGCAATACTTTTCTTTACATTTATGGGTATAAGAAGATGCCTTGCCAGTCCGTTACCAGAACCACAGGGAATAATGGCCAATGCCGTCTGCGTATGAACAATGGCGCGTGCCACCTCGTTTACTGTCCCATCCCCGCCAATAGCCACAACAATATCATAACCCTCTGATGATGCCTGATGTGCAAGTTCCGTGGCATGGCCCGCATAGCGGGTTTCTTTGATTTGATATTCAAATTGATTTTTATCAAGATACTTGTCAATAGCTTCGGGTATACGTGCTTTGCTTACAGTACCAGATATAGGATTAATAATGAACAGGATTCTCTTTTTCATACCAATTATAATCTTATGCAAATTTAGTCCTTTTTATTCGAATCTCCCGATGACGGTTATTTTTTTTTGACGTTTTGAAGTTTTCTAACGGTTTATATGTCTATATAACTTGTTTTTTGTACCTTTGCAGCCTAATCAATACAAAATGTAGTTCTACTACATCTAATTAAACATGGGACAGTTAACAGAAAGATACAAAAGTTACCGTGCGCCTCAGAAGTTTATTGAAGCGGACGTTTACCCTTATTTTAGAGAGATTACAAGCAAGCAAGGCCCTGAAGTTATTATGGACGGCCGTAAGATTCTTATGTTCGGCAGCAATGCTTATACGGGCCTTACGGGCGACCAGCGTGTTATTGATGCAGCAAAAGCGGCATTGGATAAATATGGATCGGGTTGTGCCGGGAGCCGTTTCCTAAATGGAACACTGGATATTCACGTACAGCTTGAAAAGGAACTGGCTGCTTTTGAACAAAAGGACGACGCGCTTTGCTTCTCAACAGGTTTTTCGGTTAATTCAGGAGTTATCCCTGCTATCGTAGGTCGCGGCGATTATTTAATATGTGATGATCGTGACCATGCTTCAATTGTTGACGGTCGACGTTTAAGTTTTGCCACACAATTACACTATAAGCATAACGACATGGCTGACCTGGAGCGTGTGCTTAAGAAGCTTCCACATGAAGCTATTAAGTTAATTGTTGTTGACGGTGTGTTCTCAATGGAGGGCGATCTTTGTAAACTTCCCGAGATAGTTGAGCTAAAACATAAGTACAATTGCTCGATTATGGTCGACGAAGCTCACGGTCTGGGTGTCTTTGGTAAGCAGGGACGTGGCGTCTGTCACCACTTTGGGCTTCAGGATGAGGTCGATTTGATTATGGGTACCTTCTCTAAGAGTCTTGCCTCTATTGGTGGCTTTATTGCGGCTGACTGGGATATTATTAACTATCTCAGGCATACATCGCGCACCTATATCTTCTCTGCCAGTGATTCACCAGCGGCTACCGCTGCTGCCATTGAGGCGTTGCACATTATCCAGGAAGAGCCAGAGCGCATAGAACGGCTGTGGGATGTAACCCGCTATGCTTTAAAACGTTTCCGTGAAGAAGGCTTTGAGATTGGAGATACAGAGAGTCCTATTATTCCACTTTATGTGCGTAATGATACTAAAACTTTCCTTATTACTAAATTAGCATACGATGCGGGTGTCTTTATTAATCCGGTAATTCCGCCTGCTTGTGCACCTCAGGATACACTTGTGCGCTTTGCCCTTCAGGCAACTCATACCACAGAGCAGGTTGAGCGTGGTGTTATGGCTCTTAAAAAGATATTTGTAGAGCAGGGTATTATTAAGTAAGGAAATACAGATATTCATATTAACAGGCCATTCAGAGCATTTGCTTTGGATGGCTTTTTATTTGTTTTGTTTAAACAGCATTTCACAGAAGCAGGGGATAAACGAAAAGAACGCATCAGAATGAGGAAATTCTGATGCGTTCTTAGTATTTTATTTTTTGTGTTCTACACTAAGTATTGTGACGAAATACTTGCGTTGTTGACAATTCTTCTGATTGTTTCGGCGAAAAGATCAGCTACACTTAGCTGTTTTACTTTAGCACAGCGTTGTGTGTAGGGTATCGAATCGGTGAATACTATCTCCTCCAATGACGAGTTCTGTACGCGCTCAGTGGCCGGTCCGCTCATCACGCAGTGTGATGCGCAAGCCCGTACACTCTTGGCTCCTGCCTCCATCATGATGTCTGCAGCTTTCGTTATGGTGCCGGCCGTATCAACCATATCGTCAACAATAACCACGTTTTTACCTTTCACGTCACCAATAATTTGCATTGTGGCTACAACGTTGGCACGGGCGCGTGTCTTGTTACAGAGCACCAGAGGACAGCCTAAATATTTAGCGTATGTGTTGGCACGCTTTGAGCCTCCCACGTCAGGCGATGCTACAACAAGGTCTTCAAGGTGTAAGCTTTGGACGTAAGGCAACAGGATATTGCTTGCATAGAGGTGGTCAACAGGCACGTTAAAGAAACCTTGTATCTGGTCAGCGTGGAGGTCCATCGTAATTAAGCGGTCAATTCCTGCAACACTAAGCAAATCGGCAACGAGCTTAGCGCCGATGCTAACCCTTGGTTTGTCTTTACGATCCTGACGTGCCCACCCGAAATAAGGTATTACAGCTATGATATGTCGCGCCGAAGCACGCTTGGCTGCATCAATCATAAGCAACAGCTCCATGAGGTTATCAGAATTGGGAAAGGTGCTTTGCACGAGGAAAACATCGCGTCCACGAATTGATTCTTCGTAGGAAACGGCAAATTCACCATCCGAAAATCTGGTAACAACTAAGTTGCCAAGCGGACACTCTAAGCTTGCACAGATCTTTTCTGCAAGGTATCTCGAGCTGGTTCCCGAGAATACTAAGAAAGAGTTTTTTTCGTCACTCATTTTGTTTGCGTTTTATATAATAAAAGTGTGGTTTCCGTTACGGCTGCAAAAGTATGAAAAATCATCTATATAAGCAATAATATTATAAAATAAACTACCTTTGCAGGCAAAAACAACGCTGTATGAAAGTGAATCTTACAACCTTTGAGCAGATACACTATCCTGTTTATGTTTTGGAAGAACAACGTCTCCGTAATAATCTTAATTTGATTGCAGGTGTAGCCCGTGAAGCCGGTATCGATATTATACTGGCCTTTAAAGCCTATGCGCTCTGGAAAACGTTTCCGCTTTTCAGGCAGTATATCGGTGCGACAACAGCCAGTTCTTTGAACGAGGCACGTCTGGGATTTGAAGAGTTTGGCAGTTCTACGCACACTTTCTCGCCTGCATATACGGATGATGAGATTGACGAAATTTCACGTCTCTCAAGTCATATCACATTTAATTCACTCTCACAGATGACTCGCTTTGCAGAACAAGCCAGACGGGTGAATCCGTCAGTGAGTCTCGGCTTACGAATCAATCCCGAGTACAGCGAAGTGGGAACCTTGCTTTATAACCCTTGTGCGCCCGGCACGCGTTTTGGTATTTCCTGTGACAAACTGCCCGAAACGCTTCCTGAATATATTGATGGCTTTCATTGTCATTGCCATTGTGAAAGTGGGGCTGATGCGTTTAAACGAACGCTTGCGCATATAGAAGCCCGGTTTGCAAACTGGTTTCCACAACTCAAATGGATTAATTTCGGAGGGGGGCATCTCATGACACGTAAAGACTATGATACGTCTTTGCTTATTGATACATTGAGAGAGTTTCATCAAAAGTACCCCAATCTGAAGATTATACTTGAGCCTGGCAGTGCCTTTGCATGGCAAACAGGACCGCTGGTTAGCCAGGTGGTCGATGTAGTTGAAGATAAAGGTATCACAACAGCAATACTGAACGTAAGCTTTACCTGCCATATGCCCGACTGTTTAGAGATGCCTTACCAGCCCGATGTGCGTAATGCCGTGAAGCTGGACGAAGCAAAAGGCAGGCATGTATACCGTTTGGGAGGAAACTCTTGCCTTAGTGGTGACTTCATGGGCTATTGGCAGTTTGACCATGAATTGCAGCCGGGAGAGAATGTTATTTTTGAAGATATGATTCATTATACTACGGTTAAAACCAATATGTTTAACGGAATCAACCATCCTGCAATAGCATTGGCGTCTCCGGATGGTGAATTGACAATTCTTCGTCAGTATGGTTATGACGACTACAAGTTGCGTATGGATTAGCATTACCGTTGCCAGGCTGTGCCCGTCTTTTTATTTTTGAAACAGAAGACGGGCATTGTCTTGTCCGGTTATTTCGTATAGTTGGTTACTTTAAGTTGATTTCAAAGCACCTTTACGTCTTGCGGTTCATTGTACGGCGGCCGTCAGCAGCGCGTACGGCGATCGTTGGTCAATGAGTATGACGGCCGCCAACAGTGCTGCTGACGGCCGCCGAATGATGAACAAAACGTGATATTGTAGCATAGCTGCTGCATATTTTATATTATAATGTAAATGTAAAGTTCCTGATGTACTGGGCTAATGCCATATTCTGTGTAGACATTCCGTATATTGACAACTATTGTAACACCATTGCTGCTTCTTGGGAACCTCATGGTTGTTTGTTGTTCGAACTTATATCTGTTTATGGAAAGGTGTACCGTTAAAGTCTCATATATGATATAAGAACAGAATAGCGATTCGCCATTGTTTTTGAAAAAAAACTATATAAAAAGTTTGGATGTTTAAAAAGAATTAGTACCTTTGCACACGCATTAAGCGAAATGCTTCCTTTTATGGAATAAGAGCGCGGCAATAGCTCAGTTGGTAGAGCGCGACCTTGCCAAGGTCGAGGTCGCGGGT
>JABZLB010000053.1 GCA_015256945.1 Prevotellaceae bacterium
CGTGACCTCCTGCGTGACAGGCAGGCATTCTAACCAACTGAACTAACGCACCAATCTTTGGATGCTCATTACTTATTTGCGGATGCAAAGGTATGTATTTATTTCTGCATTACAAAACTTTTTATATAGTTTTTTATAAAAAAAGTTGCATCAAAACAGCGTCATGATATTTACTTCCATCGTATAACCAATCATGAAGTGGGACATTAGGTTGAAAACCAGCATGCTTAAATAACCGGATACTAAACGTATTGTCAGCATCAACAAAGGCATAAAGCTGATGAATACACAAAACCTTACGCGCATAGCTTACAAGCTTTTCCATGGCAGCCTGCCCATATCCCATGGCCCGATAAGGCTTTTGAATAACAATTCCCACCTCAGCACGGAGGTGACGAGGATTAAAATCAATTAAGTCAACCATGCCTATTATCTCTTTCTGCCGGTTACAAATCATAAGACGTACCTGTCGGTCAGCATAAATATCGCCTGAAGCATTCGACATATATTCATGTAACACGTAGCGAGAATATGGTACATTGGTATTACCTGCATCCCAAAGCTCCATATCGTTCTCTATCGTATAGAGAACATCAAGGTCTTCAGGCTCCATCGCTCTTAAAGTAACATCGGGAAGTTCCCGGCCGTTTGTATCCAACTTCTTACACATGTTGTCAGGTCTTTAAAAAACAAGTTGGCACCATTGTTATGTCCTGCTATTTCAAACCTTCTGTTACGGGCTGTCCTTTTAGAACATCTGTATCAGTTATTACTATTCCCTCGTCAGGATAATACATGGCCATCACTGCCCCTGAATGACGATGTTGTGAAAAGAAACCCAAAACATCATTATATGAAAAGCTTGACATGTCAAAGGCAATATATTGTCTGTTGGTTCCCGATACATCAAACATGTCTTCAGGAATTGTCGTATCGGTGTCAAATATCTTTGCGCGAAGTCCCTTTCGCCTGATGAGCAATTCACATGGTTTACGATGCTGCGATGCAATATAAAAGATATACAGCGGGTCCGACTTAAACGTTTTGTCTACAAACCCCAATGACCTTCGTATCTTACGCAGCACCATAGGTATAAGCGCCAGTGATGCTTTTGTGTAGATAGCCAGCTGTACAGGAAATGTAAGAAGAATGCTAAGATGTCCGAAATGCTTCCTGAAGAATATGAGCATAGCCTCATAAAAGACATGCACATAGCGGAAACTCGACTTCTGTGTGCTCTCACCCTTGTAGTGTAACACCCGTACCGGCACATACCAATTAGCCCATCCTGCTTTCAACAAGCGGTAACTCAGGTCAATATCCTCGCCATACATGAAGTAATCTTCGTCTAAAAGACCAACCTCTTCCAGTGCCTTGCGCCGTAGCATGCAAAATGCCCCGCTTACAATTTCAATTTGTTCAGGCTGGTCCCACGACAAATAGCTCATATAATACTTGCCAAAACGACGGCTGTTTGGGAAACGACGGCAAAGTCCACTCATTTTATAGAACGACGTCATGGGCGAAGGCACACCACGTCGCGACTCTAAGGCATCGCTCCCGTCGACCTTAACCATCCTGACGCCTGCCGCACCGGCATCGGGATGGCAGTCCATAAAGTGCACAACCGTGTGCAAAGCGTTCTCCGAAACTACCGTATCGGGATTAAGCAACAACACATATTCGCCTTTACTCTGCCCGATAGCACGATTATTGGCACGGGCAAACCCCAGATTATGATTGCTGCTGATAAAAGTATAATCAGGGAAACGAGGCGACAAATATTCTATTGAACCATCGTGTGAATGATTGTCAATCACTATCACTTCAGCCTCAATACCACAAAGAGCTTTCTGCACTGAGCGCAAACACTGCTCTAAATAGTACTTTACATTGTAATTAACAATAATTACCGACAGCTTCATAACCTGCAACCCACAACTATTTCTCCTGTCCTGTTTCGTACAAGTACCGTGCACGGGTAGGATAAACAAGCAGCAAGCACAACATGTCTATGATAGCCATATATCCAAAAGCTACATTCATAAACTGGTAATACAGCCATGTGTTAACCATCATGGGTACAACAAACAGGGCTAACCGAACCGACGCCCAACGCACATAGCCCTCTGCATTATACTTTATGGTACGCCCGGGTATTGAAAATTTAAACAGCCTGAAGGCCACGGGAATACAACAAATGGTTAAGCATTCCATAATGGTTGAGGCCAGAAAATCATACTGTTTGTCAACAGCCAGCCAGCCCGGCAGCAACAGTTCGTTCTCGTACACAACAACCATCAGCACACATATAGCTACCGACAGCCAGTAAATTAAAGGTAAAAGTTTAAGAATATCTTTCATAAATATTCGTATCCGCTATGTATACAAGGGCGTTATTATTTGTCAACAGGTGTACGGTTCACAATAGAGCGCCCTAGTGTAACCTCATCTGTATATTCTAATTCATTGCCAACCGATATACCCCGCGCAATAACGCTTACCTTAACCTGATAGGGTTTCAGCAGTCGCGATATGTAAAAGTTGGTCGTATCACCTTCCATCGTACTGCTTAAAGCCAGTATCACCTCTTTAATATCGCCGCCGGCCACACGCTCTACCAGCGAGTTTATCTCCAAATCGGCAGGCCCTACGCCGTCCATTGGCGATATAATACCACCCAGAACATGGTACAAACCTCGATACGTCTGCGTATTTTCTACGGCCATCACGTCCTGAACATTCTCTACAACACATACAGTTGTTGTATCCCTGCGGGTATCAGAACAGATAGGACACACCTCAGTGTCGCTGATATTATGACATACACGGCAGTATTTTATGTCCTTGCGCACATGCGATACGGCATCGGCAAAGCCATCTACACTGCTTTCCGACTGTTTTAAAAGATGCAAAACAAGACGCAATGCCGTTTTACGGCCTATTCCTGGCAGCTTACTAAACTCACCCACTGCGCGCTCAAGCAGCACCGACGGGTATTGTTCCATTAGTCCTTATCAATATAAATACCAAAGCCTATGCGCAAACCGATGGTAGAATAATCGGAATGACTCTTTATGCTTTGCTGGTAATATAAGGCCGGTTCAATAGTTACCGTACGGCTGATAAAGAACGCATAGCCCACCTCTACACCGGGCAGTACATCGTTATAGCCGCCATTGGCATGTACAAGCTGGCAGTTTGCGCCAAGAAAAATACCGTTCTGTGTAATATAGTAGCGGCCACCGGCACCTACTGTAAAGGCATCACTCCTGCTCGAAGAATGTTGAAAGCCCACATTTCCCAACAGCATCAGGTTATCATCTACAAAATAACCACCTTGCCCGTGAATGTCAAGATTAAGCTTGTCGGTACCATTGTAGCTCAGATTAAAGCCTGAAAGTGATGCACCGGCATACATCTTTCCCTGTTCAAACTGCGCATTTGCGGTAAGTGTCACGCATAATGTAAAAAGAAGGGCAATTAACTTTTTCATATCTTATCGTTGTTAAATAAATTTTCTACAACCTGCATGCTGCTGAATATCCATATTGTAAAGCATATGGCATTGCATGCAAACCTGCATTTTATTGCAGCAAAAGTAATGTTATTTTTTGAGAAACACGAGCGAACGTGCATCTTTATTTCAAATAAACAAACAATTGTATCACCTGTTTTAAACCAAATGCTACTTTCAATATGACGTATTCTCCCTGGCAATACATTGTCGTACACCAAAAATTACGGGCATAGGTTTATGGCATGGCGACCGTCAGCAGCCCTGCTGACGGCCGTCATACCATACGTTCGGCGGCCGTCAGCAATGCTGTTGACGATCGCCGAACAATGACCTTAAGCAAGCAAAGCTCCCAGCCTTACACTGTAAAGGGGGGATGAATACGACGTAACGGGATTTACTTATCGCATATCATTGTCGACAAAACAAAGCGGAAGAAGGTCTTTTATGCTTTTAATACGGTATATGCCATCAGTGCCATACAGCAGAATTTCGATGGGCTGATGGTATCGTTCTTCTATTTCAAGAATAACCTGTCGGCAGGCTCCACAGGGAGTTACAGGCTTCTGGCGCAGCCCTTTTGCGTCGCAGGCAGCTATTGCAAGACATTTTACGGGCTGGTCGGGGTAATTAGCCTGAGCCGAAAAAATAGCCGTTCGCTCGGCACACAGTCCTGAAGGGAACGCCGCATTTTCCTGATTGGCTCCGATAACAACCTTACCGTTTTCGAGCATTACGGCTGCCCCTACATGGAAATGGCTATAATTGGCATACGAATTGCGCGTAGCTGCACAGGCACACTTAACAACAGCTTGCTCGTTGGCAGTTAATTCGTCCATCGAGCAGAACTCCATCTCTATTTCAAGCTTAACTTGTTTCATACTGTTTCTGGTTGAATTTATGGCTAAGGCCTGTATTCAAAGGCTCCAATATCAGGCTTATTGTCACGCGGCAAGCCGCTACGGTCTACGGGAGCAGACGTCAGAGGGTCGGCTTTATCAATGGCAGCCGACTTGTCTGAAAGCCTGAAGTCGTAATATTGATTATTCGAATCAATCTTCACAAAGTGCTTTAGTCCCATACTTACCGTGTCTTTCACATCCTCATAAAGCACGTTTGTAAAATGAATGCTGTCGGCAGTGACAATCTTCGGTGTACGAATTACGCAATGATCAAAGCTGTAATTGAACGGTATGGCGGTGTCGCCAGGAGTTCCCATAAGCTGATCGTCGGCATAACCAGTGATGATTGTGTTTCGCACATCGAGGCTAAGCAACGGGTAGCGCGCCGTAAAGGCAATGGCTGCACCCCGGTTTGAATCGAAGGGATAGAACTGAGCCAGTGTACAATTGTTCACAATGGCCCGGCCTCCATTAAGGTGAAGGCAGTCGTTCAGCGTGTTTGTTATCAGCGTATTGGTAAGTTTTAGCTGTGCATTATCAGCTTTTAGTCCATACCCCTGGCAGTTATGTACAGTGCTATTGGCCATGGTGAGCTTCAGACGCGACACATCTGACGAGTCGACAACAATGCCATCCTGCGTACTGTGCACGTCGGTATAATTGAGTTCGTTGCCATACGATGATGTGTAAAAGCGCAAACCTTTCCATTGTGCCGGCACACGGTCGTAGGGAAGATAGCCAAACATACGGTCGATACGGTCGCCACGCAATGTTATATTTTGCGCAGGCGTGCCCTGACAAAGCAGTCGGCCGTGAACGTTCAGCCCTGCATCGGCATGAAAATACAGCGTTGTTCCGGCAGCAATAGTAAGCGTTGCCGCACTGTCGACGGTAATACCGCCATAAATTACCAGCGGTTTTGAAGAGAGAGATATAAGCGAATCGTGGCTTACACGGACATTACGCAGCAGCATTGCGTCCCACGACCAAGCCCTTAAGGCCACTTTTTGCTCTACTCCACTTTCTAAAGTAAATATCAACTCGTCGTCATCAGCCTGCGGTCCCGTCTGTGAGTTGAGCGGAGCAGTAAGTTCTACCATCACCCTAAGGCTGTCGCGGTTACGCAAGCTAACCTCGGTTGTGGTATAATTCATACGGTCACTGAGATAAATACCGTCGATGTTAACACGAAACCCCGACCTGCTTCCACGGGCCAGACGTACACTTTTACAACGAATGCCATCGCCCGAGTAGTTATAAACCCACATACTTCGCATGGCACCGGGCACATTTGAAAATACGGTATCGAGCTTAAGTGTATCGGTTGAGAACGTAAGCCGGCTGGCTTGCGATAGCGAAAAACTGTCGTCATCGGCACACGAAACAAGGGTGAGCACCGTTAACAACAACCAAAAACAAGGTTTTAATATCTTCATCATCACATAATATAACGCCAATCAGCGGTTTTTATTATGCAGATACCAGGGGTGTATAAGGTAATTGTAAATGATAAAGGCCGTTGCAACAAGCACGAGGGCAACAACAAGAACCTCATAACGGTTGCCCAGAAAGATACCAAAGGCTAAACCCGACATCAGCCCGGTCTCCCATCCCAGAAAATATGTGCTCTGCGTTGTACCACGCTGGCAGTGTTTTGCCAGTTTTATAAAGAACAAAAGAAAGCGCGAACCCATAAGCCCTGTACCGAAAGCGGTAAGCAGTGAGGCAACAATTACTGCCGCTGGCTCATGACGAAACAGCAGCAAAACAAGCGAGAGAATAAGACATATAAAGCCTACCACAGCCTCACTCTTTAGTTCAGCATTGGCAAACACATACTTTTCGGCTATTATTGCTATCATAAAGCCGGCCAGCATAAGGGCATAAAATATGGGAGCATGGACGGTAGACAGCAGCATTCCCACCACGGCAATAACCAAAAACAAATTAAAAAACAAGGGAAAACCGCGAACAAGGAAGAAACGGTCAAGGCTGATGGACGGAGCTTCATCCTCAGGAGTGCGGAAAGGAAAGCTTATCAGGGTTATTAATAACATGGCCAGAAGTGAGGCTATACCCGCTGCGGCAATTACCATTCTGAAACCAAGGAAATGAAATATCATCAATCCTGCGCACGGTCCCAGGGCTAACGACAGGCGGCCAAGCCAGGAAACGGCATGGTTTCCCTCTGTACGGTGGCTCGATTCACAGGTATCAACAATAAGCGTACTTCGCAAAACCATCTCGGCCAGGCTGAAAAAACAACCGGCAAATAAACAGGAAACAGCTGTTAAGATAATACTATGTATATGAAAGAAGTAGTGAAAGGCGAAAATAACAGCCAGCGAAAGTATCGAATAAGT
The DNA here is from genome assembly GCA_015256945.1 of Prevotellaceae bacterium. Lineage (GTDB taxonomy): Bacteria > Bacteroidota > Bacteroidia > Bacteroidales > Bacteroidaceae > Prevotella. The sequence continues at coordinate 6,783 of JABZLB010000053.1, forward strand.
ACAGACATGGTTACGTCTGTACTTCTCAACGAAATAGTTTACACGGCAGCCGGGCACATACAAACCTGCAATATAGGCAGCAATACACATTGTAATTTGCAATGCCGTATAGCCTTTTAACGACATCTGCAAAGGCAAAACGGGGAGGAACAAGTAAACAGATGTGGTAAGTAACAGATTGGATAAGGCTATGTTCCAGAAGTTACGATGCCACAATTTAATGTGCATGGGAGCGTTTTGTGTATCCATTCTTTCAGCTTATACTAAATTAACAACCTGGCTTGCCGATATATTTGTATAGTCGTCTATAACTAAATTGGCATACTTGGCAACTATTTCGCGCGGATTTGTTGTTGCAAGGCCAATGGTAAACATACGTGCAGCCTGCAACGCTCTTAAGCCATTGATGCTGTCTTCAAAGCCAATACACTCGTCAGGACGTAGATTAAAGCGGCGGGCTGCCTCTAAATAGCAGTCGGGATTAGGCTTACTGTATTTGAAATCCTCACTTGTAAGTATCGCGTCGAAATAGTTTTTCAGTCCTGGTTGTGCGCTATACACCTTCTTCATCTTATGTAAATTACTGCTCGTTACAACGGCTGTACGCACGTTTAACTTTGAAAGGTCTGATACAAACTGTTCAAAACCCGCAATATAATGGTAAGACATTTCGGCTTCAAAGGCGTTAAGAGCATCGGTAATTTGCTTTTGAGCCTGAACGTCAGAAGCGAAAAACTGATCAAAAATCTGTGTTAAGGTCATACCCTTTATGCGTTGTGCAAAGTTTTTTATATCAGGATAATATAACAATCCCTGCCTTTCCCAAAAGCCAGTATACTGACTTTCAGTATCTAAAACAACACCATCCAAATCAAATAACGCTGCCCTTAACATATAGAATAATGTAAATAATGGCTGCAAAGTTACGATAAAATATTGTAACTTTGCATGCAACGCAAAGAAATAACATATTCATTATATGCAG
>JABZLB010000029.1 GCA_015256945.1 Prevotellaceae bacterium
CATGGACGACTATATTCGTGAAAAGGTTCTTTTGCTACCCTCAGAAGCGTCGAACAATGGCATTAAAAGCCAAATTACCAATGCTTTTGGGCGAAAGGGCATATACGTTACATCAGTAAGCTAACAGCTGTACGGCATAAACGGAACTTAAAAAGCCTGTTGACGATTCTGTCGTCAACAGGCTTTACTGTTAATTTATATCGAAGAATTTATCGTCTGCCGCCTACATCTTGCACGATGAAGCACCATGCATATTGTCGCAGGTGCTTTTACCGCTGCGGTATTTGCAGCATGATGGCAGCTTGTTGTAGGCAGCTGCAGAGGCTTTTACATCACCAGCATCATGTCCCGCAGCTGCAACGGCCTTCTCAATCTGGGCAACGCTGGTTTTGTCGCTGTCGTAAACAACCTTACAACTTTTCGTCTTCGAGTTCCACGAAGCCGCTAAAACACCCTTCACACCTCTGGCAGCCTTCGTTATGCGTGGTTTACACATCTCGTCGCATGCCCCGTTTACCTTAAAACTTGTTTTGACAGTTTTGGCCTGTAAGCCCATAACCATGGCTATCATAGCCAGCGATAATAATAACTTTTTTTTCATTTTACTTTCATATTAAGTGATAAAATAATTGATAAACAACTTTATTTTAATGATTCATCATGTTATTTTTGCCAGCCAGCTGGGCACTGGCATCAACGGCAAACGCGCCGTTCGTAACAACTTCCTCACCTTCGGCCAGTCCGTCCGTAATGATATAGCTGTCGCCTAACGATGGTCCGAGTGTTACTTCACGCAAATCGAAAGTGGGTACATCAGTGTCATCCTCTTTCACCCACACCACACTGCGCCGGCCTGTCCACAAAACAGCACTCTTCGGTACAACAATAGCGCCTTTATATCCGCTCATACTGGCTGAGGCATTACCCGTTAAAAGCATCTCGGGTTTGAACAAACCGCCGGGATTTGACATCACCACGCGCACACCTGCCGTACGTGTAGCAGCATCGATAACAGGGTCAATAAAACTGATGCGCCCCTTAAACGTGCGCCCTGGCAGTGCTTCAGTAGTAAAGTTAACCTCGTCTCCCTTGTGCAAAAAGGGCAGATCCGACTCGTAGGCCTGAAATACAGCCCACACCGTATTGAGGTTAGCCACCTTCAATACAGGTGCTCCCTGTTGTACGTAATCGCCCTGTTCAACCAATCTTTCAACTATCGTTCCGCTGGTATTAGCCTTTAAAGGGAAGAAGGGACTGATTTTACGGGTTTTCAGAATCTGGCTTATTTGTGCCGGCGTTACGTTGAGAAGGCGCAGCTTTTCCACAGCAGCCTCAACAAGAGTCTTGCGTTGTGGCGATGCGGGATAGCTTAAAGCCGCTACCAGTTCCTGCTGAGTGGCATACAGTTCAGGCGAGTAAATAATAGCCAATGTCTGCCCTTTGCTCACCCTGTCGCCCACAGCGTTTACAAGTAAACGTTCAATTCGCCCGGCAACATAAGCGCTTTGTACCTGTTCGGTACGCGCATCGGGCTGTATTTTACCTAATAACCGAACCTCATGACGGGCTGCACCGCTACCGATTACCTCTGTCTGGATATTGGCTAAAGCCACTGCTTCGTCCGACATCTGCACCTGCGAGGGGTCGCTATCCATCGTCATTGATGCCTGTGAACCCTGTTTTGCAGCAGGTATAAGGTCCATACCGCAGATAGGACACTTGCCAGGATGATCCTGTTTTATCTGCGGGTGCATGCTGCATGTGTAGATTTCCTTACCACTTTCACTCGCCTGGGCATCGTGTTCATGATGATGTCCAAACACAAAAGCGCCGGCACAGAACCCCAGCAAAAGTACAATGACGACTATTAAAAGCGGGTAAGAACTGATAAAACTCCTGATTTTATTTTCTTTCATAAGCTAAAACGAATTTTCCGTATGACATATTTCCAATGGAAGAAATCCTATTTCACAGCATAATCGTGCAATGAAGCCAGTTTCTCATACTCGGCAACAATGGTATTATAGCGTGCAAGGGCCTCAAATTTCTTCAATGAATAATCAATATTTTCACGCGAAGTCTGCAGAATATCGGTCAGAGACGTTGTACCGTTGGCATATTCTGTAACCATCAAATGCAAGGTCTGGTTCAGCAATTTCAATTCATTATCATAGAGAGAAGCTTGCCGTTTTGCATCTTCGGCACGCTGTTCAACAGACAGATACTGTGCATGAAGCTCATCTTGCTGGCGCAAATAAGCGTCGTTGGCACTTTGCTGCATCAGCTGTGCCGATTTTATGCCGGCACGAGTCTTGCTACGATATATGGGCAATGTTACCTTTAGCATGGGCATTACCATGTTTTTCCCGTTCATATCAGGCATTACGGGCATGTTTATTTTGCCGTTAACCATATATTCCAGGCCAATACCAATGCGTGGAAAACCCTGTCCACGTACTGCATCGGCTTGTGAACGATACATCTTTTCCTGTGCACTCAGCTGCTGTAATCGCGGAGAAGCACTTTCAAGCTTTCCCCAGTCGACAACAGGGAACGGGCGTATGCTCATGGTGTCAGGCAACACAAGTTTGCTGTCGGCATCGCGGTGCATGAGCAAATTAAGCTGCCGGCACTGCAATTTTTCCTTATCACGCAAGCTCTCTATTTGCTCCTGAAGACGCAATTCTTCTGCCTGAAGACGAAGCTGGTCACTCATTCTACTGTTCTTCATACCCAGTGCGGTGCGGTATTGTGCCAGTGCTACCTGCTCAATATCCTTCAATGTCTTGAGATTTTCGCGCACGCTCTTCAGCTGTTGTCGCGTCAAAAGAATATCGTACCATTGTTTTTGTACATCAAACACAAGGGAAAGGCCCTCCTCTCTAAACCTCTGGTACATTGCCTCAGCCTGCCATTGCTGTGCCATACGGACCGATTTTAATGTTCCAAACCATGGAAACATCTGCATAACAGACAATGTAAGTATCTGCTTGCTGTTTGAATGGTGCATGGCCTGCGGGTAAATACTCATGCCAAACTCGGGATCAGGCAGCTGTCCTGCGCCCGTACTGGCTTCCATCTGTGCCTTATAGCGGTTGTAACTTGCACTTACTGCAGGGTTCGACTGGATGGCAGCAAGCATGTATACTTGCAAACTGTCGGTATCGTTTGCGGCTGCGGTAAGGCTCGTTAGCATGAAAAGTAATGCCGTTAATATTTTTTTTCTCATATTATTATTCTGATTTTACCATTACCTGATGTTTGTTTTCTCTTCGTAATGCACTCTCACGCCACCAGCATTGCAGCACCGGGACCACAAACATAGTCATGATTTGTATCAGCATACCGCCGAAAGTAGGAATGCTCATCGGCACCATGATGTCGGCTCCCTTACCTGTTGACGACAAAACGGGCAGCAAAGCGATGATGGTTGTAGCCGTAGTCATGGCAGCTGGACGTACGCGTTTCATGCCCGCTTCGACAACAGCCTCACGAATTTCTTCTGGCGTTGACGGATTCTTACGTTGAAAAACCTGATGAATATACGTGCCCATGAGCACACCATCGTCAGTAGAGACACCGAAAAGAGCAATGAATCCTACCCAGACGGCGACACTAAGGTTAATCTGTCCCATGCCAAAGAGCGAACGAATATTCACTCCTGCCACATCAAAATTCATGAACCAGGGCTGTCCGTACAGCCAAATGAGGATAAAGCCACCTGCAAAAGCCACGAAAACACCGGAGAAATGAATGAGCGATGCCGTCACACTCTTGAATTGAAAATAAAGTATAAGCAATATCAACAGCAAAGCAGCCGGGATGACAATCGCCAGTCTTTTGGCGGCATGCTCCTGTTGTTTATAGCTGCCTGCGAACTCATAGCTTACTCCTTTTGGCAATTTTATCTCATGATGTTTGAGTAAATGGTCAATGTGTGCCTTGGCTTTGTTTACCACTTCAACCTCAGCCTCATTACCCTGCCTGTCAAATGTAATATAACCTACAAGGAAAGTGTTCTCACTTTGTATCATCGTTGCGCCCTTTTCAAAGTTAATTGCGGCAAGCTCCTTGAGAGGAATCTGCGTTCCGTCTGATGCAGAGATAAGAATGTTACCCAATGTTTCAGGGGCGTCACGCAGCTCACGCTGATACCTTACGCGAATAGGGAAACGTTCTCTACCCTCTACTGTGGTACCCTCGGCCATGCCACCTACGGCTGTTTCAATCACACTCTGCATGTCTCCTACCTGTATTCCATATCGCGAAAGCTTTTCACGGTCGAGGCTTATTTCAATATAGGGCGCACCTGTACTACGATCATAGTAAACCGATTTAGCGTCAATGTCGGGTATTTGTTTCAGTGCGGCCTCCATTTGCAAGCCTGCTTTCTCGATGGATTCGAGGTCAGGACCGAAAACTTTCAGCCCCATTGGCGACTTCATACCCGTTGAAAGCATTACCTGCCTGGTAGCAATGGGCTGCAGTTTAGGGCTACCCGTGAGGCCCGGTACGTCTGAAGCCTTCACAATTTCGTTCCAAATATCGTCCTCTGAACGGATATTCTTTCGCCAGAGACGGTAATATTCACCGCGACTATCAGCAATAAGGCTGTCACGTGGTATAATACGGAACTCGCGCGACGGGTCATAAGTACTGCCGTTTTTAAGTACAAAGCGTCCCCTTAAGTCAGTTTTGAACCGCTCTCGCTGTCCATCTTCACCAAGCATATACTCAGGATAGTAATCAATTGTAACCTCATACATCTGTATTGGAGCGGGATCTAAGGCACTCTCTGTGCGGCCCCACTTCCCAACTGCCATCCTTATCTCGGGGATTAACTTCAATCGAGTATCAATAAGTTTGCAGTTATCGATATTCGATTCCACTCCCGATTGAGGCATACTTGAGGGCATCAGCATAAACGTTCCCTCGTCGAGTGACGGCATAAACTCCGAACCCGTGTGATAACATATCCATCCACCTGCTACAAGTGTTAGCAAAGGTATCAGCATAAATTTCCATCTGTTGGCCAGACACCAGCGCAGAATACGCTCGTAATAGATGACAAGCCCCCAAAGCAAGGCCAGTATCACTCCTACTGAAGCCGCTACAAACAGCGTATTGAGCACCATTCCGTTTTCAGGTCCCAGCGGCAACCATGCTCCGGCAAGCAGGTATACTGCCGTCAACACAACGATACCGATGAGAAGATGATTCCCTTTTATTCGCCATTTATATAATTTAAATGTGCGCGGACGCCCGTTTTTCATCAGCCTCATCGCTATGCAGCGGGGCAGACGCAAAGAGAATATCCAATAGGCAAGCGTAGGAAGTATGACCAACCCCAACAACAAGGCAGATATTAAAGCAAATGTTTTGGTGAAGGCTAGCGGATGAAACATCTTCCCTTCTTGTGCCTGCATGGCAAAAACAGGCAAGAAACTAACTATCGTTGTGCTCATGGCCGTAACAATGGCCGACGAGGTTTCGTCTACTGCACTCAATATAAGTGTTTCGAGCACTTTGCCACGGGGAGCCGGAGAGGCCTGTAAGGCAATGCCGCTACGTGCTTCTGCAGGAAGCTTTGCATCGTCATTCCACTCCCCCTGCTCCATTCTTCGCACTACATTCTCCATAAAAACCACACCCACGTCAACCATAACGCCAATGGCAATAGCTATACCAGACAAGGCTACCACGTTGGCTTCTACACCCGTTAACTTCATAATGATAAAGGTCGACAACACTGCAAGGGGCAGCATAACGGCAATAACGACCGACGAGCGCAGGTTTAACACCAATATCAATACCACTATAATGGTAATCAGTATTTCGTGTGAGAGCGAGCTTTCCAGCGTTCCAATGGTTTCTTTTATCAACTGTGTGCGGTCGTAAAAAGGCACAATGGTTACCTTCGACACCGTGCCGTCCTTCAGTTTCTTCTCAGGAAGACTTTTCTCTACATCCTTTATCTTTTCCTTTACGTTGCTGATAACGTCCATAGGATTGCTGCCATACCGCGCCACAACAACGCCACCTACGGCCTCCTGGCCTTCTTTGTCAAGACCTCCGCGACGATCACCCGGGCCAAAATGAACGGTAGCCACATCCTTTACCCGCACAGGAACGCCATGATTTGAGGTTATTGCCGCATTCTCAAGGTCGGAAAGGCGCTTCACATAGCCCAGTCCACGAATCAGATATTCAACCTTATTCAGCTCCATAGTGCCTGCACCCACATCAATATTTGAGTTTTTAACGGCTTTCATTACCTGTATAAGGTTAACCCCATAGCTGCGCATGGCCTCAGGATTCAGGTCAACCTGATACTCCTTTACGTAGCCGCCCACCGACGATACTTCGCTTACGCCTTCAGCCGAACTAAGCTGATAGCGCACGTAATAATCCTGAAGTGTGCGCAATTCCTCCGGATTCCATCCGCCAGCAGGCTTGCCTGTCTGGGGATTACGCCCCTCAAGGGTATACCAGTATATCTGTCCGAGGGCAGTTGCATCAGGTCCTAATGACGGCCTTACGCCCTCAGGCAGCAGCCCTGACGGCAGCGAGTTAAGCTTTTCCAATATGCGACTACGGCTCCAATAAAAGTCAACATCATCATTAAATATAATATAGATGAACGACATACCGAACATTGACGACGAGCGTACGGTCTTTACGCCCGGCAATCCCAGCAGAGCCGTGGTAAGCGGATAGGTAATTTGTTCCTGAATATCCTTGGGAGAACGTCCCATCCACTCCGTAGCAACAATTTGTTGATTATCTCCTATATCAGGAATTGCATCAACGGCCACCGGATTTCGCGGCAGCATGTCGCCCGTCCAGTTAAAGGGAATGGTTACCAGTCCGCCGAGAAGTATAACCAGCAACAGCACGGTTGTAACTACACGGTTATACAAAAAATAAGCAATAAGCTTTTTAAGCATAGGCTGTATTTATAAATTTGAAAACTGAATATTACAGAAAAGAACTGCGTCTTTTATTGACGGGTACAAAATTAAGCATATAATACTGCAGATATTTACAAAATATTGGAAATAGTTTACGATATTCTGCTCGTCGGTTTATGGTGTTATCTTCATTATTTGACGGCCGTCACACAATGAGAAAAAGGCAATAAAAGCAAGTCGGTCAGCCCCTATTCTGCCTTACATAAAAACATAATCGGCTGACCGGTACGTCTAAATAAGACCGACAAGCCAACGGTTTGGCACAACATACACTTATACAGAAATAAGAAAAAACAACCTCTTTATCGGGCCAAAATACTTAATTTTACACGCTGTAATATGACATACTGGATAAGAGCATACAATCACCAGCAATACCGTGTGGCCGATTTTATTCGCGACCACGGCTTTATTGACTGGGGAATGCACAACCATTTTGAGGTGGGCGACATTGTTTTTCTGTACGCTACCGCCCCTGAGAGCAGGCTTACCTTTATGATGGAGGTAACGGCTACGGACTTATCGTGGCACGAATCGGCCGACGACAGTGCCTATTTTATCTCACAACAGGCTTACGACCAATGGGTAAGCCATCGCGAACAGAGCCGTTACGTGCGCTTTTCGCTTTTGAAAGAGCTGGACTGCAAGGCGTTAACGTTCGGCCTGCTGATGGAAAACGGACTGGGAGGAGCACCGCGTTCTCCGCGCAGGCTGATGCCGGCGGTTGTCGACTACATTCTGAACCACCTGTAAAAAATGCCTTTCCCTGCACAGTTAAGCAGGAAAAGGCACGTGAATAATTATTTTCTCAAAAGCTCCGAAAACTTAAAAGGCACGCGTTGTAGCACGCAGCCATTCGAGGTCGGCACCAACGAGATGGGGCGACAGCTTTTCGAAGACATACTGATGATAGTCGTTAAGCCAGCTAATTTCTTCGGGAAGCAGCATGTCGCGCACTATAGGGGCCGTGTCAATGGGGCATAACGTCAATGGCTCCATTTGCAGAAAGCTGCCAAACGCCGTTGCAAGGTAAGGCTTTATAAGCAATGTATTCTCTATACGCACGCCGAATTTACCTTCCAAATACAGTCCCGGCTCGTCGGTAACAGTCATAAAAGGCAACAGCGGTGCAGGCTTATACTCCATTCTTATTTGGTGAGGCCCTTCATGAACATTAAGGAAAGAGCCAACCCCATGGCCGGTACCGTGCATATAATTAAGCCCTTTTCGCCACATAGCCTCACGTGCAAGCGCATCAATTTGCGTGCCACTGGCACCCGATGGAAACTTAGCCAGTTCCAATTGTATATGTCCTTTCAGTACCAATGTGTAGATTTCGCGCTGTTCCTGTGTCAGCGGTCCGAGCGCAATAGTGCGTGTAATATCGGTGGTTCCGTCCTGATATTGTGCCCCACTGTCAAGCAACAGAAAGCCGTGAGACTGTAAAGGCACATCGGTTTCAGGCGTAGCCTCATAGTGAACAATAGCACCATGGGCCTCATAACCCGCTATTGTATCAAAACTAATATCGCGAAACAGCGGCTGTTCGGCACGTAAAGACGTCAGTTTTTCGGTTATGCTCATCTCCGTTTCGCGGCCCGTCCGAACAGCTTCAGGCAGCCATCGTAGAAACTTTACCATGGCAACGCCGTCACGTATCATCGCACGGCGGAAGCCTTCAACCTCAATTTCATTCTTAATAGCCTTCATAGCCGGAACAGGCGACGATGTACGGATTACCTCTTGCACATGTACCTGATGGTAAAGCGTGTAGGAAGTTTCGTACGGATCAAGCAGAATGTTATACTCGTCATAGCGTCGAAGTGCCTCTTTTATGCTATTGTAAGGTGCCGTTTGTACGCCTTCGGCCGACAGATATGAGCACACATCGGGCGTAAGTTTGTTGTCATCGATGAACAAAGTCGTAGTATTCTGACTAATTAACAGGTAGGAAACAAATACCGGATTGCAATGAACGTCGCTGCCCCGCAGGTTCAACGTCCAGGCAATATCGTCGAGAGCCGACACCAGCATGCCGTCGGCGTGTTGTAAACGCAGCGATTTCCTGATACGTAACAGCTTTGAAACGGTTGTTTCGCCGGCATATTCGAGAGGCTGTATTTCTATTTTTGTTTCAGGAACAGAGGGCCTTCCTTTCCAGATAATGGCCAGAGGGTCGAAATTGGTGCGCACAGTGATGCCACCCTGACGGCGTAAAGCATCTATGAGTGCCTCAACATCAGCTTCACAATTCACCATGCCGTCGATGCCAACCTGTGCTCCTTCTATATTGCCAAGCACGTAACCCAACCATTCAGCTATCGTAGGCGTACCCTCAACACGCTCACGCATCAGCTTAAATTCGGTACCGTCGAGCTGCTGTGCGGCCGCAAGGAAGTAGCGGCTATCGGTCCATAGAGCAGCCTCGTGCATGGTAACAACGGCCGTTCCTGCCGACCCCGTGAAGCCTGTAAGCCATTCACGCCCTTTCCAATGGTCGGGAACATACTCGCTATTATGCGGATCAGTGCTCGGAAAAACGAAAGCATCAAGATGCTCGCGCCTCATAATATCGCGCAAATTACTTAATCGTTGTGCTGTGTCTTCTTTCATATCAATCATATTTACTTTCATATAGAAATTTAAATTGCTAAACCGACTTAGCAAAGATACACGTTTTAAGAATATACAACAAATTAAATTGGGCGTAAATAAACCTATATATTCTTTTTTTGTTAACTTTGCAATGCTGAAGGTTACAAGCGCTATTACGCTATACCGACAGTATATTTTAAACGAAATTCATACATTTCTTAAACATATTACGTAGCTATGAAGTATTTAACAAACGAAAAACTGCTTATCGTCGGTGCTGGCGGTATGATTGGTTCTAACATGGTACAGACTGCCCTTTCGCTCGGTCTTACCCCTAACATCTGCCTGTATGACATCTTCGAACCAGGTGTACACGGCGTGTTCGATGAAATGGAGCAGTGTGCTTTCCCCGGTGCAAACCTTTCTTATTATGCACCAGCTGTTGAGGATATGAACAATCCTGAGAAAGTTGCTGAGGCTGCGAAGAAAGCCTTCACTGGCGCAAAGTATATTATTTCTTCAGGTGGAGCACCACGTAAAGACGGTATGACCCGTGAGGATCTGCTGAAAGGTAACTGCAAGATTGCTGCCGACTTTGGTGAAAACATCAAGAAATACTGCCCCGATGTAAAGCATGTTGTTGTTATTTTCAACCCTGCTGACGTTACAGCACTTACAGCTCTTATCCACTCAGGCCTGAAACCCAACCAGCTTACTTCTCTTGCTGCATTGGATTCGACCCGTTTACAGCAGGCTCTTGCACACGAATTTGGTGTACAGCAGGATAAGGTTACCGGTGCTCATACCTTTGGTGGTCACGGCGAACAGATGGCAGTATTTGCTTCTCAGGTAAAAATTGACGGTAAACCCCTCTCAGAAATGGGTCTGTCGCCAGAACGCTGGGCTGAGATTAAGCAGATAACCACACAGGGTGGCTCACGTATTATCAAGCTCCGCGGCCGCAGTTCGTTCCAAAGTCCTGCCTATAACGCAGTGAAAATGATTGAGGCAGCTATGGGCGGTGAGAAGTTTACGTTACCCGCTGGTTGCTATGCCAATCTGCCCGGACTGGGTATTAAGGACGTGATGATGGCACTTCCTACAACCATTGACGCTACTGGTGTTCACTATACAGAGCCTACTGGTACAAAGGAAGAGATGGAAGACCTGCAGAAGTCGTACAAGCACCTCTGCGATATGCGTCAGGAAGTTATCAACTTAGGCATTGTACCTCCAGTTGATAAGTGGAAAGAAGACAATGCTAACCTCTAAAAAGGTTAACGCCTACAAACTATAAAATACAGTCCGGAGCCTGTACAGGCCCCGGACTTATTTTTTTATTTCAGCATACCTCTATTATAAGGTAACCTCACTGAGGCTGAAAGGAGAAGCAATTTGGCATAGAGTTTGTAGTTTGTACAATATTATTAGTTTTCATCATAAATTGTTTTTATGGATACAATACACGATTTGACGTTTGGTGGAGAACGTCCTCTCTTTGGCGCACACGACGTAAGACTTGAGAATATAACCATTACCGACGGTGAGTCGGGTATAAAATGTTGCCACAATATAGAGTGTTACGACAGTAAATTCTATGGAAAGTATCCATGGTGGCATGTTGACCACAGTATAATTACAAGCTGTTATTTCGCCGAAGGCAGCCGTTCGGCCATATGGTACAGCAACGATATGGTGATGAAAGACTGTATTATTGACGGTCCTAAATTCTTTAGAGAGATGAAGAATCTGGAACTCAAAAACGTGAAAATAAACGATGCCGACGAAACTTTCTGGCGCGTTGACGGGCTGAAACTGAAGAACGTTGAACTACATGAGGGTACATATCCTTTTATGTTCTCTAACAATATTTACGTTGACAAACTGGTATCTGATGCCAAATATGTTTTTCAGTATTGTAAGAATGTAGAGATTCATCATGCAAAAATTGTTACTAAGGATGCCTTCTGGGAGTGTGAGAATGTTACAATATATGATTCAGAGCTCGACGGAGAGTTTCTGGCCTGGCACTCTAAGGACATAAAACTTGTACGTTGCCATATTGCAGGCGAGCAGCCTATTTGCTACGCTGACAACATTATACTCGAAGATTGTACCTTTGACAAGGCTTGCGACCGAGCCTTTGAAGACTGCACAAACATCAATGCCAACATAAAGGGGGCTATTACCAATATTAAAAACCCCATCTCAGGACAGATTATTGCTGACGAAATAGGTTCTGTTACCTATAATGAGTATGCAAAGGGGCACGATTGTAAAATTATGAAACGCGAGTAAGAGGACATGAGCATATTCGACAAACAGGTAAACCGCCGTGGGTCGGGGTCGTATAAGTGGGATGAAATAAGAGAAGACGGTGTTATTCCATTGTGGGTTGCCGACATGGACTTTGAAGCATCGCCCGCCATCAAAAAGGCTCTTACACGGCGGGTAGAACACGGTGTGTTTGGCTATACAGAGGTTGACGAAGAATATTATGATGCCATTATATCATGGCAACGACGCCGTCACCAGTGGGAAATTGAACGTAACTGGATTTTATACACCAGTGGTGTAGTTCCTGCGGTTAGTTGTTGTATAAAAGCCCTGACGTTACCTGGCGACAAGGTGGTTGTAATGACACCAGTTTATAACTGTTTTTTCTCGTCAATACGTAACCAGGGATGCGAAATAGCCGAAAGCAAGCTGATTAGAAAAGGCGATTCTTACATCATCGACTGGGACGATTTTGAACGTCAATGCCGTGATGAACGTACGACCGTATTTTTGCTTTGTAACCCTCATAATCCCGTAGGGCGTGTGTGGACACGTGACGAACTGGAACGGATGGGAGAAATATGCCGGCGTCATAATGTCAGGGTTATATCTGATGAAATACATTGTGAGCTGACGATGCCTGGCTATTCGTTTATTCCTTTTGCTGCCGTTAACGAAGAAAACTTGAGAAACTCGGTTACCCTTAATGCACCATCAAAGGCTTTCAATACAGCAGGACTGCAGAATGCTTATTTGATTTGCAGTGACAATGTGATGCGACACAGAATTAATCGCGTGATAAATATATACGAAGTATGTGATGTAAATCCATTCGGTGTAGAAGGATTGAAAGCTGCCTATAACGATAGTGAAGACTGGTTAGACGAGTTAAGAGGTTACATACAGGAAAATTATAACCTGCTAAAGGAAACCTTTGCAAAAGAATTACCGCAAGTTGATGTAATAAAATTGGAAGCAACCTATTTGGTCTGGGTTGACATCAGAAATACAGGACTTACAAGTGACCAGGCAACAACAAAGCTTTTACACAAAGGAAAGGTTTTTGTTAGTAGCGGAACGCTATACGGAAAGGAGGCAGGAGAAGGCTTTTTACGTATTAATCTGGCCTGTTCCAGGGCTACTTTAAAAGAAGGTATACAACGCATAACTGGCGTTTTGAAAGGATAAAAAATAAAAGTCCCCTGAAAACATCATGCTTTCAGGGGACTTTTTTCGGTATATTATAAACCTATTTCTTTCAAAATTTTATCCGTTGCACCTGATAAACTGTCAACAAACTGACCTGCCTTCCGGCCTGATTCAGCCAGTAAATGATTGTCTTGCTGGAAACGTGACATCACTTTTTCAAAACTTTCGCTGTCGGTTATTTCAAATCCCCCGGCTGCTTTCAGCAAGCCTTGTGCCTCTCTAAAATGTTTATTGTTAGGACCAAAGATAACAGGGATACTCCATACTGCGGCTTCGAGTACGTTGTGAATGCCTGCACCAAATCCTCCTCCCACATAGGCGACATCGGCATAATGGTATATACTTGACAGCAAACCAAAACAATCAATTATCATGCACTCTGCATTACGGGCATCATTCTCGTTTGCCTGTGTATAGCACACAACCTTACGGTTGAGCTTCTGCATGATTTGTTCTAAATGGTCTTTGCTGATAACATGTGGCGCTATAATCAGTTTCCACTGAGGATGACGATTAAAATAGTCGATAAATATATCTTCATCGGGTGCCCATGACGAGCCTGCCACGAAAACCTTAGGTTGTTCTCTTAATACCTCACTGTCAGCAGAAACGCTATTCCCTTCTATAAAGGCTTCGATTAAAGGAAGCTTTTTTGATTCTTTTTTAATCTCTAAAACACGGTCAAAGCGGGTATCTCCTACCACGCTGACATTGTTAAGTTCTAATCTGCCCAAAAGATTACGGCTCTCTTCGTTTTGTACAAAGAAACGGCTTATGCAATGAAGGACGCGCCCATATTGTTTACCATACCATTTAAAAAATACCTGATCAGGGCGGAAGATGCTTGAAACACTATACACGGGCACGTTACGGCTCTTTAAAATATGCAGGTAATTGTACCAGAATTCATACTTAATAAAGAACACCATCGACGGATGAATAATATCCAGAAAACGTTGTGCATTGCACTTTGTGTCGAGAGGAAGATAACAACAGATGTCAGCACCAGGATAATTCTTTCGTACTTCATAGCCGGAAGGAGAGAAAAAGGTCAGCAATATCTTGTATTCGGGATGACTTTCACGAATACGCTCCATCAAAGGACGGCCTTGTTCAAACTCTCCTAAAGAAGCAGCATGAAACCAAATATATTTTGTTCCAGGCTCAACTTTCTCACGAAGAACATGGAAGGCGTCGTGTTCACCCTTCCACATTTTATTAACCTTTTCGCTAAAATGGGATGCAACCCATACACCAAAAGAATAAAGGCATATTGAAATATTGTACATGAACTTATCGTCTTCGCGAAATTCAGAGATAATTACAATTTTTACTGTCCTAATACCTGTATGGCTTTCTTCAGACGACGGATGGTTTCATCCTTACCTAAGAATGCAGAAATATCGAACATACCCGGTCCTTTACCAATTCCAACGAGGGCAAGACGAAACGCATTCATCACATCGCCCATCTTGTAACCCTTGTCCAGAATCCATTTTTCAACAACAGGCTCCTGCCCTTCTATCGAAAAATCATCAATATTCTGCAATACTTCACAAAGCTCTGTCATTTGCTGTGTAGAATATTCTTTCCAACGCTTCTTCACAGTCTTCGCATCATACTCGGTAGGCGCAATGAAAAAGAACGAACATAACGGCCAGAGTTCCTTGACAAAGTTTACACGATCCTTCATCATTCTGACAACTTCGTAAACACGTTCAAAGCTTTCTTCCACACCATTATTTGCTACAATTGGAGCAAAAAGGAGGGCAATTTCTTCATCGCTCTTGCGTAAGATATACTCATGATTGAACCAAATACCTTTCTGATAATCAAATTTTGCCCCACTCTTCGAGCATTTGGTAATATCAAAAGCCTTTACAAGTTCGTCCAAACTGAAAATTTCCTGTTCTGTTCCCGGATTCCAGCCCAACAAAGCAAGGAAGTTTACTACTGCCTCGGGGAAATAACCACTCTCACGATAGCCACTCGAGACCTCGCCAGTCTTAGGATCATGCCACTCCAATGGGAACACAGGGAAACCTAAACGGTCGCCATCTCGTTTCGACAGTTTTCCCTTACCTTCGGGCTTTAACAGAAGCGGAAGATGGGCAAAACGAGGCATTGTATCTTCCCAACCGAAAGCTTTGTAAAGCAAAACATGCAACGGGGCACTGGGAAGCCACTCTTCTCCACGAATCACATGGGTTATTTCCATCAGATGATCGTCAACAATATTGGCTAAATGATAGGTAGGAAGTTCGTCTGCACTTTTGTAAAGAACCTTATCATCCAGAATATCACTCTTTATACATACGTCTCCACGAATCATGTCAACGACATGAATATCCTGTCCCGGCTCAATTTTGAAACGTATAGTATACTGTTCTCCTTCGTCAATAAGCCTTTTAACTTCTTCCTCAGATAACGTAAGCGAGTTGCGCATTTGCAAGCGAGAGTGGGCATCATACTGAAAATTGGCTATCTCGTTACGCGCTTTTTCCAATTCTTCCGGCGTATCAAAGGCGTAATATGCCTTGCCTTCGTCTAAAAGCTGACGTACATATTTTTTATAAATTTCGCGACGCTCGCTCTGCCTGTACGGCCCGTGATTACCACCAAAACTTACGCCTTCGTCAAACTTTATTCCTAACCAACGGAACGAATCAAGAATATAATCTTCGGCTCCTGGAACAAAACGATTCGAATCAGTATCTTCAATACGGAAGACTAATTCGCCATTGTGCTGACGTGCAAACAAATAATTATAGAGAGCGGTGCGCACACCACCTATGTGTAAAGGTCCTGTTGGACTGGGTGCAAAGCGTACCCTTACTTTTCTTTCGGGCATACCTGATTTTATTTTTTTGCAAATTTAATATATTTATTTCGACTTTAGCTATATTTTTAGTATTTTCGCACTGTAAATAGCAAAGATAAATCTTCATGAGCATTACGAACATTTTTAATAATAAGGACGATTTTTTCTGGCGTAATCTTTCTATCCGAATAGCTTTTGTTCTACTTACTACTCTCCTTATCGTTTGGTTTCTGCCACGTAATGAGGATAGAAAGTTTGATTATGAGATAGGCGAACCCTGGCATTATGGTACAATCATAGCAAAATATGATTTTCCTGTATATAAAACAGAAGAAGCAATTGCGAAAGAACGTGACTCGTTGCTCAAGCAATTTCAGCCTTATTATGACTACAACAGCAACGTTGAGCCTGAACAAATTGCCAGGCTCCGACACGATTTATCCAACAGCAATTTAAAAATACCAGCAGGATATAAGGAAATTATTATTGACCGGCTGCATCGTTTCTATCAGTCGGGAATCATGGAAACGCCTGCTTATAACAAAATTCACGCTGATACTACACGACAAGTGCGCATTATTTTTGGAAAAGATGCAGAAAGTGCACACATTAATTTTATTTATTCTACCATGTCGGCCTATGAGCAACTGCTCAGTAATGAACATTTAGCTCAGGAGCGTAACCTGTTACAGCGTCTGAATCTCAACAATTACATAGTCCCTAACCTTATTTATGACAAAGCGCGTACAGAAAGCGCACGAAACGATTTGCTCAGCGGCATATCGCCTGCAAGCGGTATTGTAATGGCCGGACAACGCATTATCGGTCAGGGAGAACTTGTTACCGAATACAGTTCCCGCGTATTAAACTCCATGGAAAAGGAGATGCAGCGCCGCAGTGCCTCCAAAACTCAGCTTACATATAATCTTATTGGTAACACAGCCTACGTGTTTATCTTGGTACTTCTCTTTACCATGTATTTGGGATTGTTCCGTCGCGACTATCTCGAAAAGCTGCGAAACATATCCATGCTTTACGTGTTGATAACCATATTCCCCATATTAGTATCGTTGATGATGGAGCATACATACTTCAATTTCAGCGTATACATACTGCCTTTTGCCCTTGTTCCCATTTTCATACGCGTTTTTATGGATTCGCGTACAGCCTTTATAGCCCTTGTTATTATGGTGCTTATCTGTGCCTGTGCGCTCAGATACCAGTTCGATTTTATCATTATTCAAACCGTAGCCGGCCTTGTTGCCATATACTCACTGCGCGAAATGTCATCGCGTGCACAGGTATTTCGCACGGCATTACTGGTATTCATTACTACCTGCATCACCTATCTTACACTTAAGTTAATGGAGAGTACAGAAGACTTTGAATTTGAAAGCAGCATGTACTACCATTTCCTCATTAACGGCGTATTATTATTATTGGCTTACCCGCTGATGTTTATCGTGGAGAAAACTTTTTCTTTCATTTCGGTCATAACCCTTATAGAACTCTCTGATACAAACAAAGGTATATTACGTAAGCTCAGCGAGGAGGCACCCGGAACGTTCCAACACTCAATCACCGTGGGAAATCTGGCCTCTGAAATAGCCAACAAGATAGGAGCAAAAAGCACACTTGTACGTACAGGTGCGCTGTATCATGATATAGGTAAAATTTTAGCTCCTGCGTTTTTTACCGAGAACCAGCAGGGCGGTATTAACCCTCACGACAGCCTTACTTACAAAGAGAGTGCACAAATTATTATTTCACATGTTACAAACGGGGTGAAACTGGCCGAGGAAAACGCTCTTCCTGTTGTTATTCGCGACTTTATTCTCACCCACCACGGGCGGGGACTGGTTAAATATTTCTACATAAAATATAAGAATGAACATCCTGATGAAATTATCGATAAAGAACCTTTCACCTATCCTGGCCCCAATCCCTCAACTCGTGAACAGGCTATTTTAATGATGGCTGATACGTGCGAAGCTGCCTCCCACTCGCTATCCGACTATACGGAAGAGAGCATCAGCAATCTTGTTAATACGCTGATTGACCAGCAAGTAGCCAACGGTTTCTTTACTGAATGCCGTATTACTTTCTACGATATTGCAGTAGCCAAACAGGTTCTTATCGAACGCCTGAAAGCCATATACCATACTCGCATACAGTATCCAACGGCAAAATCTTAGTACTGTTAACGTTTTCTAAAAGCATTTCGACACAAAGGGAGATTTCGAACAATTTACCTACCTTTGCAACCAATCTTTTAGAACTATTTAATATGATTAAATTAAGAGTAGCTTTTGCCGCATTCACTTTGGCAACAGCATCAACAGCATTTGCCGGTGGCATTAACACCAATTCAAACATGAGCGCAGCCTTCATCAGAAACCCCTCTCGAGATGGGGCAATTGGCATTGACGGTGTTTACTTTAACCCCGCCGGAGTAGCCTTTTTATCCAATGGCGCTCACTTTTCTCTGAACTGGCAGTTTATCTGGCAGAGCAGAACTATCAACAATGAATATCCTCTTTTTAAAAACAATCTCGACAATTCGTCTGCACAGCGCAAGTTCATGGGAAAGGCTTTAGCACCGGTTTTCCCTACGTTCCAGTTTGCATACAACTGGGATAAGCTTTCCTTCCAGGCAGGATTTGGCATTGGAGGTGGTGGCGGAAAGTGCACTTTCGATGATGGTCTTGGCAGTTTTGAGCGCATTGTATCCGAAACTGCTCTTGCCGCTTCGGGCCTGGCACGTACCGTCGATGCAGCTATCGGCAATAATGTACAAATGTTTTCGAGTCCGGCAGGCTTCGGTACTGATGGCAAATACCGTGCAACAAGTTATATGCGCGGACGTCAGTATTACTATGGCCTGTCGTTAGGTGCAGCCTATAAAATCAAACCCGAGCTAAGTGTATTTGCCGGAGTACGTGGCGTTTATGCAATAGCCAACTACTATGGCTATGTACGCAATATACAGGTGGGTAACACTGCTCTGTATACGGTTCTTGATCCGTCAAAGACTACTTCTGCCGACATCGAACTTAACTGTGACCAGAATGGCATCGGCTTTACACCAATCATCGGCATCGACTACAAAAAGGACCGATGGAACTTTGCTGCAAAGTATGAGTTTAAAACGCGTTTGCGTATGAAAAACTCTGCCGTAAACAGTTTTCCAAGTATTGGTGTAATTGAACAAAACGGACAATTAAGCGGTAACCTCGTCAATAATCTTAAGGGACGCATGCAAACTATCTTCCAACAACAGATGGTACAGCACGGCATGTCCGAAACAGCAGCACAGGCTGCAGCAGCAACAAAAGCCGACAACGTGATGGGTAACGCCCGCGTACAAGGAACAATGGCAGTGCTGAAACAGAAATTTGACGAAGGTCTTCAGGAAGCAACGGGCGAGTTTGCTGATGGCAAAAGCGTGCCTGCCGACCTCCCCAGCATTCTTTCATTAGGTGCAGGATACAAGCCTACCGACCAATTACAGCTTACGGCAGGTTTCCATTATTACTTCGACAAGCAGGCAACAGCCTACAACCACAAGGAAAAGAAACTGACACGAGGCTCATTCGAATACAGCTTCGGTGCCGAATATGAAGCTACAAAAGCCGTAACCGTTAGTGCAGGCTACCAGAGAACCAACTACGGACTTACCACATCGTACATGGACGACAAGTCGTTTGTGGTTAATTCCAACTCAATTGGTGGCGGTGTACAAGTTAAATTAAGTGAGAAAATGAAACTTAACTTAGCCTATTTCCACACATTCTACGGAACAAAGAAGACGTCGGTTACCGCTCCTAACACCGGTCTTGCCTACACAGCCAACTTTACACGCAGCAACAATGTGTTTGGAGCAAGTCTCGATATTGACCTGTAAATATTAGCTTAAAGCGTACATAAGCGTGCTATACATAAATACAATAAAGCCGTGTGCCAGATGTTTGACAAACAAAGGCACGCGGCTTTATTATATCATTCACTTATTTCTATACTGGATTATGGGCCATTGGACAACTTGACAGATAACTCTGTTTTTCATATTTAACAATAAAAGGACCGCTTTACGGTCCTTTTATTGTTCATTGTCTCAGTAAATAATCAACTTGCTTTTTAGTATTCCCATAAGGAAAACTTATGTGTTGAAACATCCTCATCATTGTCTTCCTCTTCAAAAAAGCCTCGTTTGGCATCACCTCCACCGCCAGGGCCGGCACCAGTACCAATAGGAACTGAAAGACAAATAAAGTTCTCCGACTTTAATATAACAACACGAGTTACAGGATGGCTATATATATTCTTTTTCATCGTTATTTTTTCTTTGTTATTTAAAGTTTATAGAACTTCTTACCGTTTACAATATAAATCTGTCCTGATTGCAGTTTGTCATAATCCTTACCCATACGTAAACCGTCAACAGAATAAAATTCATAGCGACCACTCTGTATATCACTTTCAGTATCTTTCTCTAACTTGTTTACACTTGTCGCCGTATTATCTTCCAAAACCATAATGAAGCTCTTGGCAGGAACTGCTCCAGTAGGGCTGGTTATGAAACAACGGAAAGAAGCTATAAAATTATTTTCTACACCGTTTTCTATTGCCCACCATTTATTTCCACTTAAATAATAAGCTTTTTTATCGTAGGCCTTTGCATTATCAAGACGTTCTGTGGTACCGTAGAACTTCCAGTCAGCATCGGAAGTTGCCATAACGGCAGACGCTTCCATATTAGGTGAAACAGGAACTTCTACATTGTGCATCGTAGGCAACCTGTGACTCTGTCCATCTGTTATCTGTATTAAATAAGGATGATTGGCCTCAAGACGTGTTCCTGCTGGTACAGGAGCAAAATGGAAAGCCTTATCACCATTTATGTCAAGGCCCTTAAAGCTTAACGAATAAGCTTTCATACCATCAGGAAGATCCGTAGGATAAGGCAAATATAGAGTGCTTACTGCTAATCCTGCTGTATTGCTGAAAATACGGCTACACCTTGCTTCAATTGCTGTAAAAGCAATTGGTACACGATAATCAAGACCGTCCTGTACATAAAAGCGCTGGCACTTATCACCCATAATGAAGTTCTCACCATTAGATTCATATACATCAGCAGGATATTCATGATCAAATTCGAAACGTTCTGCAAAACTCTTTTGTGGCAAGCTCGCATCCTGAAATGCACTCTCTGATGGTAAGTAAACTAAAGCATTCATAGCTAAGTTGCTAAAGTTACAGTATATAAAATCCTCTTCTGACAAATCAGGCGTTCGCGAGAACTTATAACAAGTGTTTGGTAAGTTCTTACCATTAGTTAATGCCACTGTGCATTCGCGGGCGTCAATATAGAGCAATGTTTGATAATCATAGCCCTTCCAGTCTCCAAGTTGATTAAATGTTTTTGTTGGTTGGAAAAAGTTAGCAAATGGTCCCATCTTAATACCATAGCATCCTGTACCTACAACCGGATTGGTTACAAATCGATACTCACCTTGCATTAATTTATGATATACATCATGATATGGTGATGGCAATACGGCCTCACCCGTAATTCCACGACAATTAACAAATACTGCCGAACCTAATGTATCAAGGGAAGAAGGGAACAAGGTTGCAGCATCTGCTGTTAGTTTTAAACATCCCCTAAAAGCTTCATCACCAATATATTTAATATTAGTAGAGAAAGGCAACACGTCAGTAAGGTTTTCACATTCATAAAAGGCTTTGTCACCTATTTTAGTAACAGTATTAGGAATAGATACTGAGACAAATGTTCTACAACTTAAGAATGCAGAGTCGCCAATTACTTTCAAACCAGCAGGCAGCTGAACATTAGGTAGTGCAGTACATCCGCTGAAACAACTACTACCCAATGATGTAATATTAGAAGGTATGCTAACCTGGGTAAGATTGGGACAATCCTTAGCTATCGAAGCTGGAACCTCTGTTAAATGTCCTTGTGGAATTGTTAGCTTAGAAATATTTGTATGCTCAAATATACCTCTCTCTACTTTTTTTACGGTTGTAGGAATAGAAACAGGAATTGACAAACCAGAAAAGGCAAATGCTCTTTCTCCAATTTCTTCAACTCCTTCAGGAATTGTCAATGTAGATGTATTAGATAAGAGTCGCAATGTATAACCTCCCATCAAGGTATATGGTGCTATCTTCTTTACTTCTGGCAAAAAAGTAATAGATACTATTGTGGCTGTTTGATTTAGAACCGAATGACGAGGTTTATTATTATAAGCATAAAGAGGAGTCGGTGCAGGTCCACCAAATACAATGTGTTTAAAAGAGCCAAAACCCCATGAATAATCATAAATATCATTATAGCTTGTTTCAAAAATACTCGGCTTATCAATAGTACTTTGTGCTAAGACAGTTAACGTACCATCTAAAGGACAACCCTGAAAGGCATAGATACCAAACGACTTTACTGAAGGGAAAATCGTTAAGTCTCCATGTAAAGATGTACAACCTTGGAAAGCACTATTCCCAATTGTTTCAACGCCATCTTCAATATTTAGCGAAGTTAATGCAGTACATGAACCAAATGCACGTATCCCTATCTTTTTCACTGTACTTGGAATAGTTACATGTGTAAGACCTTTGCAACCAAACATAACATAAGACCCAATAGACGTAAGACTTGGTGGAAAAGTTATGCCTGTTATGTCATTATTATTAAAAAAAGAATTACTTGAGGAAATAGCATTATTTTTATATCCAATACCTGCTACAGGATAGCTTTGTCCATCTTTTTCTACTGTTCCAGGAATATTCAAAACCCCACTAAAATGATTACTCCCTTGCGTGGCATCTATAATATACGCTCCGTCAGTTTCCAAAGAAAATTTCCACGTTGTACCCAAGGCGTCTGTATAATTAAAAAGCATCTGACCATACGACGCGACCAAGCATGCGAAGGCCATAAAAAAGAGTAGAAATGTTTTTTTCATTGTTATCTATGAATTAATCTATTGAAAAATTTATAATAAATTAGGTTTATATCCTTATTATATTTCCTTACAAAAGGTCATAAAAAAGCAAACAAAGGGAACTTCGAAAAGCCCTTTGTTTATTAAGGTTGCGATGCGCTTCGCGCGCGCGTACGCGAAAGAAAATTAAAGAGATGTTAGCGACGGTGCGCCTGTGTGTGTGTGTGTGTGTGTGTTAGCAAAATATCTGAAACAGCCAAATATAATGCACTAAAAATGGCAAGAAAATTTGTATTTTCTTGCATTGCGCTAAAGCCTTGATATGTAACTGCTAAACCCTCCACGGGCGCAAAGGTAGGGAGAAAAATTAAAAGATTAAAAAATTAAAGGATTAAAAATTGCAAAAAGTAAAAAGATTATAAAAAAGAATATGTTGTAAGGGGAATTTCCAGACGTATATTTTGCAAAGAGTTTATAGATATAGAGAATAAACATTACAAGGGGCTGCATCGTTATTGGCCATAAATTGTTTCATGGTTGATGGTGCGTAATATCAATGTTGACAGAGTTTTGTTTCATGGTTGATGATGTGTCAGCAACATACCGAACTGCCTGTGCAGAGCTATTGACTTTGAATAGTTTCAGGGTTTACGGCGTATTGCACCATCATTGACGGCACTATGAATGGCCCTTTATTGCGTAAGGGTGAGTGTTCGACGGCCGTCAGCAGCGTTGTTGACGGCCGCCAAACAATGGGTGTGACGGCCGTCGTACGCGCTGCCGACGGCCGTCGAACAATGGCGAAACTGAAATAAAGATGGTAGGACAACCCCATAATTTAAGATAAAAAAGGCTGTAATAGCTGAAGCTATACGGGGTCAACGTCAAAGTAGACCTGCAGTGTGCGGTAGGGTTTCTGTTCAACAAGCTGCTCACGTATGCACATAAGCTGCTCGCGGACACGGTGCTGGTCGATGCCGTTTTCGAGCTTAATCACTATCTTGCGTATGCTCATCGCCTTTACACGAGCCACCGAAGGCTTGTCGGGACCGAGCACACGGTCGGCAAAAACATGCCTGAGCTGCGCCCCCATCTCCTGTGCAGCCATCTCAACAAGGCCGTCCTGCTTGTGCTTCAGGTAAATATACACCAGATGATAAAACGGCGGATAGCGGAACATTTCACGCTCGGCAAGCAGGTCTTTGTAAAAGGAGGCGTAATTGTTATGCACTACCTGCTGTATAACAGGAAGCCCGGGGCTTCGTGTCTGCAGGATAACCCGCCCGCGCCTACCGCGTCGTCCTGCCCTGCCGCTTACCTGACTCATCATCATAAACGCCTGTTCGTAGGCACGAAAGTCGGGATAATTCAGCATCGAATCGGCATCGAGAATGCCCACTACCGCCACTTTGTCAAAGTCTAAGCCCTTGGTAACCATCTGTGTACCGATGAGCACGTTGGTACGCCCCGCGCCAAACTCGCCTATCAAACGCTCATAGGCATTGCGCGTGCGCGTGGTATCGAGGTCCATCCGCGCCACACGAACTTCGGGGAAAAGCTCTGCAATAAGGTCTTCTATTTTCTCAGTGCCGTATCCGCGGCCCGAAAGGTTGGGGTTTTCACAGTTGGGACACACATGGGGCACGGGCATGGTGTAGCCGCAATAGTGGCATGTGAGCACATTCAGACGCTTATGATAGGTGAGCGACACATCGCAATTCTTGCACTTCGGCACCCATCCGCACACGCGACACTCAACCATTGGTGCGAAGCCGCGGCGGTTTTGGAACAGAATAACTTGCTTACCCTCACTGAAAGCCTCGCGCATAGCCTTCAGCAACTGGGGCGAAAAGGGGCCGTTCATCAGCTTGCGGTGTCGCAAATCCTTGATGTCAACCACCTCTATTTCGGGCAATTCTACCCCACTAAACCGTGTGGAGAGCGACACAAGACCGTATTTTCCGGTCTGCGCATTGTAGTAACTTTCCATCGACGGCGTAGCTGTTCCCAACACGGTTTGGGCGTTAAACATGCGCGCCAGCACAATAGCCACACTGCGTGCATGGTAGCGGGGCGCGGGGTCTTGCTGCTTAAAGCTCGACTCGTGTTCCTCATCGACAATGACAAGACCCAGTTTTTGGAACGGCAGAAAGACGGCACTGCGCGCCCCCAGCACCACATCGTAGGGACGGGCAGAGAGCTGACGGTGCCATATTTCTACGCGTTCGGCATCGCTGTACTTTGAATGGTATATACCCAGACGGTCGCCAAACACGCGGCGCAGCCGCTGCGTCATCTGCACGGTAAGCGCAATTTCGGGCAGAAGATAAAGTACTTGTCTGCCCTCATCGATGGCCTTCTGGATAAGATGTATGTAAATTTCGGTTTTTCCGCTTGATGTTACCCCGTGCAAAAGCACCACGGGACGGGTTTGCCACTGCTTTAAAATGGCGTCGTAAGCCTGTTGCTGCGGACGGCTAAGCGGGTGGATGTTTTCAGGATGCGGCTGCCCTGCGTGGTTCAACCGCCCTACTTCCTTTTCGTAAACTTCGAGGAAGCCCTGCTCTGTAAGGCGTTTTACGATGGCAGAAGTGCATCGTGCATCGTTCATCAGCTCCTCACGGGTAACCTCTTTGGGCTGCCAGGAGACATCGTCAGAAGGGGAAGCCTCATCAAAATGCACAAGACGAAGGTAACATAAAAAGGTTTCGTGCTGCTTAGGCGAACGCGAAAGCATATTCAACGCTACGTGAAGGGCCTGCTCGGAGCGGTAAGAGGGGGCAAGTTTCAGATAGGTTTCAGTCTTTATGCGGTAAGCCGTATCGGCCTTTAAGCCCGCTGGCAGCGCGGCATTGAGCACTTCACCTATGGGCGACATGTAGTAAGAGGCTATCCATTGCCACAGCCGCAACTGATGAGGTAGCAGTACGGGCGACGCATCGAGCACGCTCAGCACCTCTTTCAGCTTGCTTTCGTCAACAGGTGCACCGTTATCATGCACGCGCACAACAACGCCGGCATACGTCTTCGACTTGCCAAAAGGCACCAGAACACGCACGCCCGTAGTGCACGCCACGGCTATTTCGTCGGAGGCGGTATAGGTAAAAGTCCCCTCAAGAGGCACGGGAAGAATGACATCTACATACTTCATGACGTGCAAAGATAAAGAAAATAATTGGTGATTACGGCGTAAAGACAAGCCTAACTTGCCGCTTTCGGAGGGGGAAAACAAAAAACGGGGCTTACGTTCAGGTAAGCCCCGTTTGGGAAATATGTCTTAAAAATAATAAGCCAGGCCCAGCTGCCACGTACTTGCACGGCCATGGAAGCCTTTGTCGAGCGTGGTAAAGATCGATTTTGACTTCAGTTCTCCGGTCTTTCCAATACCTATATTATAGTTGGTATTGACCTGAAGATGGCTTAACAGCATTACACCTAAGCCCACATTTATCGAGAAATCGGCATCGTTCCACTTCCAATTGATGTCCCTGTTCTTGTTGCCTATACTGAAAGAAGCCTGCGGACCTGCAAAGAAATAAATGCTGGCGTCGTCGCCCAGGCTAACATCGTAGCGCAAATTGACAGGTATTGATATGGCCTGTTGCGTGAGCGTAGTTGCACGATCTGTAATAATCTGTTCGTTTCCCTGCTCAGCAACAAACTTGCTTGAGCGCTGACTGAAAAGCGCTGACGCGTCAACGTCCAGGCCAACAACAGGTAAAGTGAACTTCATTGTAGGACCAAAGTAGAATCCTTCGCTGTTTGACTTGTCGAGAACATGGCGGTTAAACTTCATGGTTGTAACGTTAAGACCACCCTTTACACCGAATTTTATCTGAGCCTGTGCCTGCAAAGCAAGCATCAGCATGACGGCAACAAAGGCCGTTGACAAAAAATTTTTCATACTCATCCCTTTTTAAGCTAAAACAAAAGTTTGGTTTTGAACACCAGTCTGCAATATAAACAAATGGTTTATACCATGAATTTACAACCATTAATGGCGCTGGCGACGTACCGTTACACGTGCTGTTCCCGGCGAAGAAGGCGAGGAAGACGTGCGGGCACGGCGGTTACGGACGGTAGTTGCAGCTTCGCCCGAACGGCGATTACGGTGTACTTTGCGTTCAGCCTTGAGCGCTTTGGGGTCGAGTTTGGCAATACTGTCCAGTGAATCCTTGCGTGCAGCATCGCCCCACATGCTTTTTTCAAACTGCTCTATTTCGCTTTCAATGCGCTGTTGCTCACGCGAAAGTTTTACGCTATCGTTGCCAACGGCCTGCGCCAGCGTTTTACCGAGCATGTTTGTAGTCTTGTAAATCTTACCCTTATAGGCGTTCATCGTGAAATAATCGTCAATGCTCATTGTGGCAGCATTGTTAAGATTGCTCGTCATAATGGTTTGCTTGGCAAGAAAAGGGGCCAGATCGGCATATTTTACCCAAAACAAAGGATATTTGGTTACGCCGTCACCAAAGTCGTCTTCGCGGTACATTACCGGGCAAAGAGCCTGTACCTGCGTGTGGAACGTAGCTGTATTCTGGTCGTAATACGTGCTCTCCTTGACAAAATAACCTTTTACTTCGGCCGACGGAATATCGCTGTCGTCAATATGTATGCCTCTGTCGGTTCGCTCATAAAATATGTGATAGTCGTCGAGAAACTTGAGAGGGTTAATGCGTAACGCGTCAACAAAACGTTCGTTACCCGTATTTACGTCGTAGCTGTAAGCAGCCACGCCGCCATGTTTCGGCCCTAACATCACCAGTTTAAACAAATAGGTAAACAGGCTCATTTGCGAACCCAAAGGCTCTACGGGGTAATAGAGCGCGGCATTGGCATTATCGTTGAGATTTAGTTCGCGATAAACATCGCGCCGCCACACCACATCTTCGTTCATTTTAGTTTCAGTAGGAAACGACAACTGGGAACGAAGAGTTATGTTATTCTTGTTACTCTGCTGGGCAGCAGCCTCCTGTTCCTGGCGTCTTGCCCTGGGTTGTGCCGTGACCGTAAGGGTAAGGCCACCTATAAATAATATAAAGAGTATTCGCTTCATAAAAGTTTCTTTTCCTGATTATAGAATTTTGCCTGCTTTATTTCACCTTTACCTCCATGGCTCCGGGCAGCGAGCGTGAAATGCCGTCAGGGCCAACGGCCTTGATTTCGGTAATATAGAACCGGCGGCCACGTGACAAATGGCGGAACTGCTCACGCATACGGTCGGTAAAATTGTCGCCCGTCGATGCCATTTGCACGGCATTTCCCATGTTGTCATAGAAGACAGCCGAGAACGATGTCACCCTGAACTGTATGTCTAATATGCCATCATCAATGGCTGCACTGAGCCTACTGGCACCCATTAAGCCTGCCTTGGAAAGATTACCGCCCTTGTAACGGTCGGAGCCTAAAGCAATATATGCCGTAGGATCGGGCAGTTTGCGCACCTTAAATGTAAAGGGAGGGAACGTGCGTACCTTGCCATTGTCGCGCGCCGTAATGCGGAATGTGACGTCATGGCCTACTGCTGATGGTACGGCTACGTAGCGACCGGGCCCTTTCGACGTAAGATGGCCGCCTGAAATACTTACACTAACACCATTCTGCGGGACGCCGGGAACACTGACACTAACCGGATTGGCAAAGCCTGCATAGAGTACATTCATGAGGTCGGCAGCGACAGTGGCGTTGCCCGGTACCGGAATGACATTGTATTTTTGCAAGAAATTGCGGCGAAGTACATCGCCATTGGCATTACGCATAAGGATATATCCGCCGAACTGATGTTCACCAACGCCTCCAGCCGTGAAGCTATATGTACCGTTCGACGTGTTTACGCGCGAACCATTTACATATATTTGCGGTTGCTGTGTGGTGTCGACGGCAGCCATTACTATATTGGCTGTAAAGCGCTCGCCGGGGTAAAGGGTAGTTTTTTCAGGAACAACAAAGGCCTGAAGCTTATTGACCCGAATATCCTTCATGTCGATATTCGATACCAATGTGTGCAGAACTTCGCCCTCGGCATAGCGTACATCGTTCTGCAATTTGGAAAGAAGTGTTATGGCTGCAGCCACAGGCATGTTCTCAAACATATATTCCTGCCAGTTCTTACCGAGCGTACCCTCGCGACGTGGCACCGTTGTTGAGAGGTTACTGGCTATGATTCGGCGCTGCCGCGGGTCGGTAACGTAAGTCAATACGCGTTCACGGAACGAGTTGACAGCGCGGAAAAGCTGGTCGCCTTTTCCATAAACCGGTGCCAGCATAATTGTACCTGCGGCATCAAGATTATCTGCATTCTTCAGATTTCTTATATCACCGTCTTTACCATCGGCCTCTTTCACAATGGCAATTTTTAAGGATTGGGCGAAGTTATAGAGCGAATCGCTCATGTTTTTTACTTCAGTAGCTTTCGCGAACCAGGCCTTAACCTTCTCTGGATTCGATACCATCTGATCTCTGAAGTTGCCATAAAGTGCTTCGTTTTCGGCCGAAGAGTTGGCAGTCGTGCGGTTTAAGCCCTCCTCTACTATGGAGAAACCATGAAGCACCTCGGTTGACACGTTCAGGGCCAACATCGCCAAAAGGACGATATACATTAAGTTTATCATCTTCTGACGGGGAGAAACAGGTCGTTTCTTAATTGCCATTGATTATTCTTCTTTTAATGGAGCAGCACCAGGTGCAGCGACATGCATGTTCACTGTCATCGCTTCAATCATACGAGCATATATTTTATTGAGCTGGTCTATTTGCTG
The DNA here is from genome assembly GCA_015256945.1 of Prevotellaceae bacterium. Taxonomy (GTDB): domain Bacteria; phylum Bacteroidota; class Bacteroidia; order Bacteroidales; family Bacteroidaceae; genus Prevotella. Next base: position 29,597 of record JABZLB010000029.1, read on the forward strand.
AGCCATCTTACGTGTTTGCTCATTAATCTGATCAATAGTACCAACTTGCTGGCTGGCTCCTTTGAGTTGTATTTCGTAAACCTTGCTAATACCGGTCAATGTGCGGTTTAGATTCTCCATCTCTTCACTGTCACGGGTAAGACGTGAGCTTTGTTCGTTCACGCGTTTTAAGGTTTCTACCAGTTCCTGAAGCTCCGTAACATAATTACCCTGCGCCTCATTCAGCTTCTCTGCCTCCTCTGCCGACATCTGCGGAACGTAAGCAGCCTGGGGCTGTTCTGCCAATTTTACAGTAACGTCCTGATGATCAGATGCCGCCGTTGCACCCTGTGGTAGTTTTGCTGATGCAGCAACCGGAGCGGCAGCAGCCGAAGACGACACAACATTACCGGCAGCCCTTTCGTTCGAATAGGTTACCTTACCATCGGCAAGATACTCTTCAGTAAGGTGCGTTGGGATTTCACGGCCATCAGCTGTCTTGTCAAAGGGACGGTCAAAAGCCGATATAAAGAACACAAGAACCTCAGTACCCATACCCAAAAACAATGCAATATTAGCCCAGGGAAGATGGGTAAGTTTAAACAACGCACCCAAAATTACAATTGCTGCGCCCCAGCTATACGCATAATTCAGGAATGTTTGTCCGGCTACTGTATCTATCCACTTTTGCAAGCGGTACACAATATTATACTTACTATATTCAGACATAGCTTGGTTTCTTTAAATGTTTATTTGCGTTTTTGCTTTGCTGTTGTGCTTGTTGCAAGCGAACGAACACAACGGAAGCCAATATAAGAACGGGGCTGGTTTTGATATTCCCAGGTTCGCCAGGCTGAACGGATATAGCTTTCAGGATCTTTCCATGAACCTCCACGAACACTTTTCTTCTTCAGTTTATAGGGATCTTCGGCTGCTGCCTTGTATTCGAGCTGCGGATTCAGGTCGTTCATGGCATCAACGCCAGCCTCAGTGTACACCGTACTCGTCCATTCGGCCACGTTTCCTGCCATATCAAACAAGCCGTTAGAGTTGGGAGAATAGCTGCTTACGCGGCTCGTTATCAGGTTTCCATCCTTGGTATAGTTACCGCGGTCGGGCTTAAAGTTGGCATAATAGCAGCCATTACCGTTGGCCACATCCTTGTTTTCCCAGGGAAATTCGTTCTGGTTCTTTCCACGTGCCGCATATTCCCACTCGGCTTCTGTGGGCAAACGATAGCGCTGTATGTAGCGAGCTTCACCACCCAGGCCTTTCAACAAATAGTCGGTACGCCACGCACAGAAGGCGTTGGCCTGCTCCCAGGTAACACCTACAACCGGATAATCGTTGTAAGCTGGGTTTGAAAAGTAGTTGCGGAGGTAAGTTTCGTTATCTGAATTGCGGAAATCGTTTACCCAACAAGTAGTATCAGGGTAGATGTTTACGATGTAGGTATTCAGGAAGTCCCACGGTCCTGTAAGCTGACGATTGATGGTTTGACGCACAATTTTACCGTTATCGTCGATATATGCCGTATCCTTGCTGATCATCACCACCTCATTAGGGTCGACCGTTTCATCAGTATTCAGGTTACGTTCTGACGGATTCAGACGGTTACGACGCAAAGCCGCCGTAACATAATCGTAAACCTCATACTTGTAATTCATCTGTTTGTAATCGAGCAACTTCTCTCCTGTAACAGGGTTGGTAACATAAAGACTCTCGATGGCGCGCTGTTCGTCTTCGTTAGGCTTGCGCGGAAGGCGCTTGTCCCAATTGATATGGGGTGTTACAGGATTGCCCTGTTTATCCTCAGTTATCATGTAGGTTTCGTCACCTCCATACGAAGGGTCGGCCAGACGGGTACGTAAAATAGAATCGCGCACCCAATTAACAAACTGCTTATATTGCGAATTTGTGATTTCAGTCTCGTCCATCCAGAAACCATCTACTGAAATATCCTTAACCGGTGTTTTCTTTCCCCAGAGGCTGTCCTGACCTTCAAGTCCCATGCGCAGGTAACCACGATTCACCCTTACCATGCCATAAGGTGCAGGTTCGGCGAATCCTTTACCACCCACGCCGACAACCTCTCCGCCACGTCCCGATGCAGAAGCACTCTTTGCACTGAAACATCCCGACAGCAGGGTTGTCAAACCAAGCAGGCACAAGCCCGTAATCAAATACTTATTCATCTAAAGAATTCTTACGCTTTTATGTTTATTCTTTCCTTTTTTTACCAGATTAATATCTTGTTGATAGCCTACAAACAACTCATGGCTACCGTTGCCCGGATTCAAGCCCGATGTATAGAACTCGTAACTATACCCCAGTACAATACCGTGAAAGCTGCCACCAACGAGCATGGTTACCGAATTTGTGGGGCTGTAACTTAGTCCGCCATACAACAATTTGTTGTCATGCGAATACACTAAGCGCCCCGTCACGTCGGCACGCCAGGCTACCATATCAGTCTTTACGAGCACCGACGGTTTTATTGTAAGAAACGGATTGTGCAGCTTTATATTGTATCCTCCTGACAAATAATACGTTTTGTCAATCGGTAACTCATTATTATCGCCTAATTTAACCAATGGGGATGTGATATGCTGGACGGAAATACCTGCATAAAAATCTTTTAAGGTATAATAAATACCTGCACCAAGGTCAACGGCATTGCCCGAAAGCTGCGCCGAGTTAAACGCCGGGTCGCCAGAATCGGCCAGATCAGCCTTACTTCCATCGAGCTTTTCGCTGATTAAGCCAGCCTGAAGACCAACACTAAGCTGCCCTCCAAGAAGCTTGAATTTGTAAGCATATTGTGCCGTCAGCCTCATGTGGGTAAACAAACCCAACCTGTCATTCATAAACAGTACGCCGGCACCATGATAGCTTCGCAGCGCATAAAAAGGCATGTCAGCGGCTGCATAAGCCGTCTGCGGGTTGTGTTCGAACCCGGCCATGTCCATAGCGTAGGCTGCCGTAACATTAATTTTAGGCTGCTTACCTGCTGATGCGGGGTTGAACGACGTTTCCATGTCAAAATAATGACTGAACGACGGATCGTACTGGGCCTTGATTTCTCCAGCAAAATTCAGCAATAACCCCACTATAATTAATCTGCGTATATACACAACCGAATAACGATATTTACGTATCGTTTATTTTGTTGGCAAACAAAAAAGCCGTTCTTATAACAAAGAACGGCTCTATATGAATTACCTTATTTTAATATTCATCTTCATTCCACAGAAAATCTTCCTTTGTAGGATAGTCTGGCCAAAGGTCTTCTATGCGCTCATATACATCACCTTCGTCTTCTATTTCCTGCAGATTCTCCAATACTTCATGCGGGGCACCGGAACGAACCGCATAATCAATCAGCTCTTCCTTTGTTGCCGGCCAGGGTGCATCTTCGAGCTTTGAGGCTAAATCAAGTGTCCAATACATAATTTTACGTTTACTTTTTATTGTGTGGCGCAAAAATAAACAATTTATCGGTATTCACAAATATTTTATAAACTTTTTTGCATAAAATTGTCAACAACAACAGAAAACCAGCCCGTTTATCTGCAATCATATTACACGCTCTGTATTCGCAGCTACAAATTAACCCGATAGCTCGTCTTAAACTTCTTCAAATCGAAGCATACAACACCAGCCTTATACAGGTCAAAACATACGCCTGTGCGCCTGTCGGCCATAATCTGCTGCCATTTTTTGCGAGCGATAGCAGAACGATGTATACCCTCTACAATCAACAAGTCTGACGCTGAAGCCTGATTCAGAACTGCTTCTACAACGTATTCTTCGGTTATATCCACTACATAAACCCCACTGTCATCCAATACCGGCGACACCACCGCCGCCTGGTGTCCGGCACAAACATACGCCTTTAATGCGTCAGATACCAGCCGTTTGCTGACGAACCAGCGCTTAGCCTGTGTAAAACGGGCCAAACGGGCATAGAATTGAAACAGTATGAGCCGGCTCCTTTCGCTTGCATCCCTTGTTTCGAGTGGCATATTAATAACAGCATATCGGCCTTTTGATGAAACTACATCACGCAGAAATCGATACGCCGACGGCGATTGTACACCGAAACCACGCGTTCGAGGCATACGGCGAAGCCTGACAAAACCAGATTGTAACCACCTTATTATATTCATTCCGCTATTTTATCCTCCTCTACTTACATACAAACTGTAACTACAATATTTGCAAAGCTATCGCCCCGCAGGCCTCTGCATCGGCCAGAGCATGGTGGTGAGCCGTAAGGTTATAACCACAACGTGCAGCAATAATATCCAGATTATGCCGGCCTTCAGGCCATACGCGGCGCGACTGTATGAGTGTACAATGAAACTCATAGTCGGGATAATCCATTTGGTAACAGCGAAAAACGGCCTTCAAACAGCTTTCGTCAAAGGCTTTGTTATGTGCAACCAATGGCAAACCGGCTATCAAAGGTTCTATTTTTCGCCAAACATCGGGAAACACCGGCGCCATCACGGTATCTTCCATACACAGCCCATGAACCTGTGAACACTTGTAATTGTAATATTCGGGTTCTGGCTTGACAAGCGAATAAAACTCATCTGTTTTCCTGCCATCACGATAAATAACCACGCCTACGCTGCATACGCTTGTGCGTTCAAAGTTGGCAGTCTCAAAATCGATTGCAGCAAAATTCTTCATTTCTTCAAATTTTCCGAATAAATTACACCATTATGGCGATGGTATGACAACATGCTTGTTCAGAATATGCAACTGGCAACTTCTATTTCTCTACCAGAATACGGTTTTCAAAAAAATATTGTTTATGCCTAATCACTTCCTCTTTGTTCTTGCCGTAAAGCATTAAATATTGTGGATGATAGTAGATATTCTTTTCTATATTGCTTGTATCAATATAATTGCACAACATTTCACATGCTTCCAACACCTTTACAGCATTCGGCTTATGGAGCTTATCTTTCCACAAATTACCCCAGCCGATATATACCGGCCCTTTTAAACACTGCACGTCTTCGTCAATAGTGAAAGTCTTTTCGTGCAACGAATCGATTAGTTTACCCTGAGCTTTCCTAAGGTCTGCATCCCTGACATTAAACAAATTAAACACCTGTATAATGCCTTCAGCGGGCTGACGATGATAAGCTGCATACTCCTTAAATAAGGCTTCTATGGCATACATCGTAGAATCGGCCCGAAAATCATACCACACATCGTTATCCGTTTCGTGCGTAAACGCCCTTAAATGCGAAAGGGTAATGGCATGGGTAATGGCAACAGGGCTGCCATCACCGTCGGTTTCCTGATAAATAGACGAACCCGGGTTCTTCATATACACACAGCCTATGCTGTTCCAGCTGTCGCCTAACTGCAGAATGGTACGCCAACGACACTCTATGCCTGTTGCACTGTCCCTAAAATAATGTGTATAAACCTTCATTTATCCGCAAAGATATAAAAGAAAAAGCATAAGAAGAAGGAACTGTTTACTGATATATCATATAAGTATCAAGCCCTCTTATGCCCAATGTTGTATTAACAAACCATATCTGTCCGGAGTTTCTTAAGACCTGAGAGGATTTAATTTCACCATAGTGTTTCATGCTCAAATGAGATAAACCTCTGCTATTTTTGCATTTCGAATCATAGTCTTCATAGTCTATAAAAAGCGTATTTCCATGGTCATATTCGGTCTTATACAGGTCAATTATCTCACGAATAGAAAGTGTCGGCTGGTTCAATTCTATTTTTTTCGCATACGTTTCCGAAACTGATGTCAGCCGATTATCCTCACATTTCCCAACGCTTAGCATGGCATAGAAATCACTAAAAGGAGAAAGATCTGGTCGTAACAAATACAGAATAGGCACACCATTTCGAGAAACGGGCGTAGGGCACTCCTTAACAACCCTGCCCTTATCTATCTCTTCAATATTGGTAAAATGATGAAAGCGCGTTAATTCTGCTATGGGGTAGAATATAAAAGGCTGGTTACCTATTACTGCATATTCTATAACCGATGAAGACAGATTCGTTATTGAAAGGAAATCAGCCCCCTGCTCTCCGTAATTCCGCTTTAAAACAAGCTGGCTGAAAGACGTTTTACCCGACTGTTTACCTACAATGCTATCGTAAACTACTACAACTCCTTCGCCTCCTATCAGGCAGGGGGTAGAAAGTATCTGTGTCTTTACTTCGTTTTTACCATCGCTCCCCACCACGCTATACTGCACTTCTACCCTGCCCGGGAGATTATCTTTAGTTGCAATGGCAATATAATTGTGCTTAAAAATGGCTGTTTTCTGTATTCCACTATCCTCCATATCTACTCGTGTGCATTGAGAAAACGTAGTAATCACAAGGCATAACACGAATAATTGCAGGGCTGTCTTTATTTTCATTTGGAGAGTCATAAGAATCACTTTCGTTTGTTAATCAGAAGAATTACATGCTATATTGCGAAGGAGACATGAACGTATCTATGCCTATGTACCATACAGGCTTGTGGTATGAATGATAAAACCGAGGGGGCACAATGTCCATTTTTCTCTTACCTTCTCTTCTCCCCTTTTCTACTTTCGGTTAATAATCATTGCTTTGCAAATATAAATATTAAATTTAATCTGGCGAAATCGTTAGCATGTTTTTGACTCTAAATCTTCGGTTTATGCTGGTTAATAGTTTGATTTTTCAATCTAATGAAGCAATTCTTCCTGATGAAGTAGTACTGATAGTCTTCTTATGAAAGGTAATAAACAATGTTATGCGAGTTTCCTGCAAGAAGATAAACGTTAAAAATGTTCTATAAAGATTATACTATTTCATTTCGGAGAGGGCTAAATAAAACCGTATCACCAATATCTGGTTAAAAGTATATCGGCAAAAGTACATCAGAAACATTTTTGTAAAATTATTTGGTCAAAATTTAACACTTATAAACAGGGTGTTTTAGAACGAAATTTTGCCAATTACGCCCTTTTTATAAGAGAACGGCAAAACAAAATAATCTGCTCTGCAATATTGAATAGGGTAATAACGAATATATCTACAAACTCACACTGAAAAACAAGGGAATATTTGCCTTTTCGGCACATTTGTGTTGCCTTTACGATGTAATCGTCTCCCCTTTACGATGTAATCGTCACGCCTTTACGACGTAATCGTCTCACAATTACGATGTAAAGACAACACAATTGTGCCGAAAATGGTATGCCCAGACAGTAGCGAGGTGTTGTATTGCATCAAAAATTTTGAAGTAATTTTACTAAAATAGCACCATCATTTGGGAGAAATAGCACGCAAAAAGGCATATAAAAGGCCAAAAGAGACATGGTGTTTTTATGTAAATTACTACAAATCAACCAGTTACAGCTTTGCTCATTTTTGCGATATACACCAGCAAACCCCCATGGAGTTCAGAATATCGCAACCACGAAGAGCGTTTTGTAAATATATTTCAGTAACGTTTTTTATATACTCTTACTTCCTGTTTTCCTCATGCCACAAGCAGAATGACCCATAGCTGGGGAAACTAATATCCAGCAGTTTACACGATTTGTTTTGCATGCCCCTGTTGTAATCGTTCATAGTACCATTGTAAACTCACAAAAAGAATTCTTATCAGATTTTGAGTTTGCTGTTTATTTTTTTGTGTAAAAAACATTTCTTCGGTGATATACAACAAGAAAAATATGGTAATCTATTGCAAGTCATTAAAGAAAATTATCGTACTTTTGGCATCACATCAGGTAGTTAGAACAATGACAACTACGTAAATGGTCACAACTTCAGCCGTAATGGCGGCGCGATAAAAGCAGCACAAGCCTGTAATATGACGCGCGCAAGGAGAATAAATAGTAATATAGTTACCTATATTCATACCTATGAAGCCAAGTCTAATAGATTATAGTTAATACCTTTGCTCATTACGCCAAATGGCTCTATACAATTATATAATTCAAAGGAGGATAAAAACAAAAGTTCTTATTTTATCTATGATGAAACACTTGTTGTTTATTATGACAATGATATGTTGCCTATGTTGTAACTCATTCCACCAAGATCCTACCGTCAAAATTCGACAGTCGGTGGCAAAGGATACGCTACTGAAATCCTTTGGTATACTGTATTCTGATTTAAATAAAGAGAAGATAATCTATCTCAATAAAAGAATAAGTTGTATGTTACAGCCTGTCGCAACATCAAATAAGGAAGAAAACAATTACTTTCGACTAAAAATAAACAAAGATAAACATACAGTATGCGTAATAGACAGCATCATATCTATTGGAAAAATTCAGTACAATTCGAAGACTACAAGAATTATTATTCCAATCACCAAAGATCAGAATGCAGGTTATTTTTCTACGACAGGAGAAATTCTATGCTTTGATACTGACGAGTTGGTATCAGATTGTATAGAGAAGAATCTTATAAATTCGGAGGCCGTTTGTTTTAGCAATAGTGGATTGTTTTGTTTGTACATTAGCGCAGATACATTGTTTACATACAATTTTTCCACAAAAGAAAAAAAGGCTATTTTTATGTTTGATATTCCTATGATGTATTCAGTAGAACTGAAATTGAAAAATAATATTCTGACCCTATTGTATTACTCTAATTTCGTTGAAGACTTCGAGGACTCTAATCCGGCAAAGATTGCAACTTTTGACTATCATGAATAATGCGATTTTTATCTGACAACGAATAACTATCTGATACATAATTAACGCGAATGGCAAGTCTGTCGTTAAAAAACACTATCATAATAATATGCCAAATAAACATAGAGGTTCAAACAAGATGGGACCAGCATCAAGTTATATAGAAAATATGTCACTTATTTATCGCGGAAGAAACACCATAAAAGTTTAAGGAAAGCATAAATATAATTGTCAAATCATGAAGAAAGAATATGTTTTTGCTTTGATATTAGCAATACTATGTTTCCTCGGAGGAAATTATTATAGCACCTATAATCATAAGGAACAAACTTTGTTTGTTTATAAAGGGACAGCTACGGAAAGAGAAAATACAGATTCGTTTCAGGGTATAAATTATTCTGATTCGGCAAAATCAGGAAATATTGAAAGCATATTTGATAAAGGTATCATACCTGATGCCGAAACAGCATGCAAAGTAGCAATTCCCATTATTAAAGCAGTGTATGGAGAACAACAATTAAAATCGGAGTTGCCACTTCAAATAACACTTGTCAATAATAAATATTGGACGATAGAGGGTACATTGCATACATCGAAAGGAGGCGTTGTATTTATGACCATGAATAAGAATAATGGTTGCGTATTAAATTTGATACATAGCGAGTAATATTATGGTTTTTATTATGTTTACTTAGAAGTAGTAGATACGACCGGCACGCAGACGTTTACAGAATATTGCGATTAAAGTCAAGACTCATACTATTATGATCAATGGCCGTCAACGAAAAGCCTTTGGAAGAGGTTCTTGCTGATATATCCCTTGTCCCCGAACAGTTTACCTTGTATGAACTCTACAAAAGCTTTGTGCTCCAAAGGCTTGCGGTCATCAACATCTCCCAGCGTTATCATAAAGTTGAGAAGTTCTCCTTTCTCATTGCAAATCAAATGCAATTTGAAACCGAAAAACCAACCCATAGAGCATTTTCCTCTTTGGGCTATGCCTTTGAAAACTTTGTGAATATGTATTCTCTGGTTTTTGCAGACACGCAATGGTGTACTGTCAACAAAGCTTATGCCCGTGCATTTGCCCAAGAGGACCTTCTTGATAAACAAGGTTAAGGGTACGGCTACCTCCCTTTCCAATTCTACTAAACGGTTATAAGAAACAACATTGGAAAACAGATGGTGAAGATGCTTGCATACTTTTTCATGATAAAAATGTTTAAAGCAGCGATAACCGGAGTCGAAGAAAAGAATCATTATCAGCATGACTTCGGCCTTTGACATCGTGGAACTACGATGATATTTTCTTTTCCCGGTAGGTTTTAGCGTATATTTTGCTGTCATAGCATCAAAAAACTTGCAGAAGTCATCTGCATACAAAATATTTCAGTAATTTTGTCTTCAGTGAACATAGCGATTTTTGTTTGTAACTATTTGTATGTTAGTATATTAAAATTACAATAAATTTCGCTAATCACTAAATTTATAGACACTTATAATTCGTCGTACTCACGTTAATTTACATGATTAATTTGATTTGCGACCCACGGCTGGTAGAACTGATGCTTATAATACTGCTTGTCAAGTGTTAGGTTCCATGTATCATGACGTTTTAGGAGGTAATGACAAAATAACAATAGAAGCAAAATGGCAAATAAAGAAATGAAATTAATAATGTATCTCTCCTTTGTACTCTTTTGTTGTTGTACAAATA
>JABZLB010000030.1 GCA_015256945.1 Prevotellaceae bacterium
TTAGTTTACATCAATTTCGATATTTCTTCATTTTCATTGATTAGTTACGATGTAATTGTCAGACGTTTACATCGTAATCGTCAAACCTTTACGATGTAATCGTTGCACCTTTACGATGTAAACGCAACACAATAGTGCCGTAAAGCCAAAAACTCATGAAAGAAAGGCATGTGAATTACGCCGAAAACCTCTACACCCTACTTCTATTTCAAGTTTTTTTTAGTCTTAAAATTTTCAGAAATATCTTTACATAACTTGCACCTGTAAAGAACCGGATGTATAGAAGAAGCAAAGAATTACCTGCTATCGGTATAATAAGGAAGAACCAAAAACCAAATAAAACAGAAGAAAAGGAAGTAGCATGTCAGCAGTTCAACATGGATATAAAAAAAATCTCGCTATGTAAAGCGAGATTAAAGTAGTCGGTAGGGGAATCGAACCCCTATGCCAAGATTGAGAATCTTGTATCCTAACCATTAGATGAACCGACCGTTTTGCGAAACGTCTATTCTGATTTTACGGCTTCGTTACGCGGAAGCTGGGGGATTCGAACCCCCGGTACGCGAAAAGCGCACGGCAGTTTAGCAAACTGCTGGTTTCAGCCACTCACCCAAACTTCCCTTACGTTGGTATCGTAAACCTCCAGCATCCTTTTTGAATGCGGATGCAAAGATATATAGATTATTTTGTTTTGCCAAACTTTTATATAGGTTTTTTACACCTTTGCGGCGTTTTTATGGCGAAGGATGGGGACAAAATGGGAAATGAAGACAAAAAGAGAGAAGGAGAAAACAGGGATGACAGACGGGAATAAAGAACAGAAAAGGCGAGTTAACAAAGCCGGAAAAGAATGGCAAAAAGCTTATGACATGACGCAATCCCGACCGTACAGGCAACAGTCCCATAAAATAACAGGGCTGCCTTTTTAACGGCAACCCTGTCTTCTTGCATGATGAAACATACAAATATCCTAAATAAAAAATATTGCTGATTGAAGCAGAATGAACTTGGAATCAGGATTACAGGCAAGTCCAAACGCAGCTCTTCGCCCTTCTATTCAAAATAATACAGGAACTGTGCCTCGCCTTTCAGAGCAGGTTTACGCTGGCCTTCAATCTCAATGGTAAAGTCGATATAGGCCTTGCATATACCGCGAAGGCTCTCAATTTTAGCCAAATTGGCAACCAGTCGTATACGGTTTCCCGAGAGAACAGGCTGTCCGAAGCGCATCTTATCCATGCCATAGTTGACCATCATCTTCAAATTGTTCACACTAATAATCTCATTCCACATGTAGGGCAGCAGAGAAAGGGTAAGGTATCCGTGCGCAATCGTACTTTTATAAGGGCTTTCTGCCTTGGCACGTTCAACGTCAACATGAATCCATTGGTGGTCAAGGGTCGCATCAGCAAAGGCATTTATACGCGATTGATCAACAGTAAGCCACTCTGAAATACCGAGTTGTTTACCCTCATAAGAGGCAAATTCTTCATAAGAATTGATGATAGTCTTTTCCATTTTCGTCTATTTTTTTTGATGAACTTAGGCTGCAAAATTACGCAAATACTTGCACATAAAGAAAGGAAATGTGTAATTTTGCATCATATATGAAGCATATTATCTTCGATTTGGGCAATGTATTGGTACGGCTCGACGCCGAAGCGTGCCGGAGGGCATTTCAGAAAGCCGGCATGGGAACGCTTGTCGAACGCAGCAATAACGAAACCCGCACAATACTTAACCAGTTGGGATTAGGGCTTATCACGGCAGAAGAGTTCTGCCAGAAGGCGCGCGACCTTTCGGGTTCGCAGGCTTCCGACGAGGCCATTTACCGCGCTGCAAATGCCATGCTTGTTGAAATTCCCGACCGAAAGAAGCGCCGGCTGCTCGAGCTGAGGGCAAAGGGGTGCCACGTTTACTTGCTTAGCAATACCAACTCCATACACTGGGACTACTGTTCAAAACAGCTATTTCCCTACAAGGGCTACACGGTGGCCGACTATTTTGACCGTATTTTCCTCTCGCAGGAGCTGCATTTACAAAAGCCTGACCCTGCCATTTTTCATGAAGCATTACACCAGGCAGGCATCCAGCCCGAAGAAACACTTTTCATTGACGACCTTGCCGAAAACTGTGAGGCCGCAAAAAGTGCAGGCATCACGGCTTTTCAAAATAAAAATTTTGATGACTGGGAGCAGGCTGTCAATAAGTATCTGTTATAGGAAAAAACGTTACGGGCAGGTTTACACCTTATTATAATAGTAACTTTGCACGATGGCGAAGCATACGGTTCGCCGTACCTGTTAGCTAACCCTGTTACAACCATACCGCTTCTACCCCATTGCCAAGGGATTTCTGCCACATTAAAAAACACTAATATTGGGCCGTTCTATCGCCCATGGCATATATTTTTTGTAATTTCGCCTGCGTTTTCACACCATAACCATGATTGAAATGAACACCTGTCGGGGCGTCAAGACGCTACATTTTTTTTGTAAAACTGTTTTTATTCTCACCGCTTTTGCAGTGCTTGCAGCCTGCGGAGGAGGAAAGAAAACAACAGACAAAACTTCACAAGCCGCTGAAAAGTCGCTGCCTGTTGATGCAGCTTTGAAACAGCGTTTGGTAGATTTTGCCTCAGCACGACGACCCAAAGGCAACTTCGGTGTGTATGTTTACGACCTCACTGCCAACAAACTGGTGTTTGCCGATCATGAGAATCTTTCACAGCCTGTTGCTTCAAATACCAAGCTTCTTTCAGGAGTGGCAGCCCTTCACAGGCTCGGCACCCGGTACAAATATGCAACATCACTTTATACACGCGGCACCATCAGCAACGGTTTATTGCATGGTGACGTTATATTCAAGGCAGGTCTGGACCCTCTTTTACAGCCCGAGGGGCTGAATATGTTTGCCAAAGCCCTGCGCCACAAAGGTATAACACGCTTTGACGGCCGTTTAATTTTTGACCTTGTATTGCGTGAAAAGGTAAAGGCTGAGGCACACTGGTACCCCTGGGACTTGGCTTTTTCACACTATGGACTGTTGTTTAAGGGCGAGGATAAAGTGAAACAGGCCCTCAGGCAGGCTTTTAAGGCACAGGGAATAACTGTGGCCGACAGCCAGATGGTGAGCGCAACAACTCCTCGTGGCGCCCACTGCATCTTCCGTTTCTACCGCTCTGTCGACCGTGTTACACAACTCATGTGGAAGAACAGTAGCAACACGCAGGCTACATCGCTGCTTTATACCCTTGGCCATACGGTTGAACCATCCAACGCTAACCTTGCAGCTGCTGGTGTAAACTATCTGAATCAGTTCTTGCGCATTGACTTAGGGCAGCGCGATACTTCCCTTGTTATTCACGACGGATGCGGACTTTGTACCCAGAACAGGCTGTCGCCTGAGGCCCTCGGTGCTGTACTTATTTACGGTTATCAGCATAAAGATATTTACAAACAGCTGATGCAGAACCTCAGTATTTCAGGTGTTGACGGCACCTTGCGCCATTTAGTGAGCGACCCGCGCATGCGAGGCCGCATACATGGCAAAACAGGGACACTGTCACATCCCTATGGAATCAGTTCGCTTGCAGGCTATTGTCGTGGCAACGACGGTCATGAGCTTGCCTTTGTATTGCTGAACAGCGACATGTCGGTGCTTGATGCACACGTCCTTCAGCGCAATCTTTGCAAGGCTTTAACCAACAATTAACCCTTCTTCACGTTACCTTAATATAAGGTATCCGTAATCTGTTATCATACATATAAAGCCCTCCGGCAGGCCGTATTGTGCAAAAAGCAGGTTCTTTATGTACCAAAAGGGCAAAATTTATGTAGTTTTTATTGTGCGGTTATTAATTTTTCTTTATTTTTGCGAAAAGTAATTATCTATTGATACTGTCCCGGTGACAGATCTTCCATAGGCTTTTATCAAAACTGTATTTATTGTTTCTTCAACTCACAATATTTATCTTTTAGTATAAAATTAGAGATGGGACGCGTTCTTGACAAACTATTAAACTGGTATTTCAGTAAAAATTCTCTGCCCTATTGGTGCGTATTGCTCGCTGATAGCGCTATTTGTTATCTGTCAGGTATAATTGTTTTCTGGTTCTATTACCGTGGTGCGGTAACGCTTGGTAATATTGCTTTGCTCTCGAAAACGATTGCCATTTACATGGTTTTCAACCTTATCGGATTCCGTGTATTTCGCACTTATAGCGGTATTCTGCGCTATTCGTCGTTCGTTGACCTGCAACGCGTGGCCCTTGCACAGCTTCTCAGCTGTGGCATTGCAGAAATAGTGCATTACGTTATCTTTCATGCGCCCCTGAATTTTGTACGTCTTCAAGGCCGGCAAATCCTGCTGATGTATCTCCTTGCCACCGTTCTCATGTGGACAATGCGCTTAATAGTGAAGGCGCTTTTTGATGTTTCGCTCAACTCCATGAACCGTAAGGGTGCACTGATATACGGTATTCAGGAAGGCGGCGTTGCCATAGCCAAGAACATGCGCGCCGATAACTCATGGAAATATACCTTCGAGGGCTTTATTTCACCAGAACCATCGGCCAGCAGTCATACCCTGATGGGTAAGCATGTATATGCTCCTGACAAGAACATTACAGAAATTATAGCCGAGAAAGGCATCAAAGCCGTTATTGTTTCACCTTTGCAACGTGAGAAATTCCGCAAAGATACCGAGCTGCAGGAGCTGCTTATCGACAACGAAGTACATATCCTGATGATGCCCGATCTGCAAGAATGGAAGGTAGACAGCAACATTACGGTAAACAACTTTAAGGAGATTAATATCGAAGATCTGCTGCCACGCAGCGAGATTAAGGTCGATATGGATGCCATAGGAAAGATGTTAAGCGGCAGCACTGTATTGATAACAGGGTCGGCTGGCAGCATTGGTTCGGAGATGGTACGACAGATTGCCGTGTTCAAACCGCGTGAAATGATTCTTATTGATTCAGCAGAGACGCCGCAACATAACATTCGTTTAATGATGCGTGAGCGCTTTCCCGATGTCAAAAGTCACGTTATCGTGGTCAGTATTGTGCAGAAAGAGCGAATGGAACATATTTTCAGCACCTACCGTCCCAATTATGTTTTCCACGCTGCAGCCTATAAACACGTGCCCATGATGGAAGACAACCCCAGCGAAGCCATCTATAACAACGTGCTCGGTACCAAGATTATAGCCGACCTAAGTGTGAAATATGGCGTGAAACGCTTTGTTATGATTTCTACCGATAAGGCTGTAAATCCCACCAATGTGATGGGATGTTCAAAGCGTTTGTGCGAAATTTATTGCCAGTCGCTCAACAGTCATCAGGAAACCACACAGTTTATTACCACACGTTTCGGTAACGTTCTGGGAAGTAATGGTTCAGTAATTCCTATCTTTGAGAAACAAATTAAGCGCGGTGGCCCTGTAACCGTTACCGATCCCAATATTATTCGCTACTTCATGCTGATACCAGAAGCCTGCCGTTTGGTGCTTGAGGCGGGAACTCATGGCGAAGGAGGCCGTATCATGGTGTTTGATATGGGCAAGCCTGTCAAAATAGCCTCTCTGGCACGACGTATGATTAAGCTCAGCGGTGCGAAAGGAGTAGAGATTAAATACACGGGATTGAGACAAGGAGAAAAGCTGTATGAAGAGCTGTTATCAGACAAAGAGAGCACCCTTCCCAGCGCAAACGAGAAGATTCGTATTGCAAAAGTCGACCCGAAAGACTATGAAACGGTGCTCCGTCAAATTGAGGAGCTGTTCAAAATAGCCCAGACTTTTGACAACATGGCTATTGTTCGTAAAATGAAAGAGATTGTTCCCGAATATACACCCAACAATACACGCTGGGACATTCTGAACGAAAAGTAAATCCAAAACAAAACTTTCGTGCACACAGCACGACACAAACAAAAAGAGGTTACTGCACAAAGGCAGTAACCTCTTTCTTATTTCGGTTTATGTAAACGGTATCAAAACAGCTCCGACAGGCTGTCTATGGTCTGAAATATAGAGGCAGCCATACCGCTTTATCACAAAAATACTTACTGAATGATATTTAAAATATCGGCCGTAATCTGCTCATCGGTAAGGTGATTCTCACGTAACAGCTCGTTCACATCATAGCGGTCATACAGCTGTTTCTTCACACCGAAGCACATTACACGCATATTTGTAGTGCCGTAAAAGCGCGCAATGCGCTCACCAAAGCCCCCATCAAGGCAGCCATCTTCAAGTGTTGCTACCAACGTATGGTCGTCAAGCAGGGCCATCAACATCTGTTCGTCAACACCTGTAAGATAACGTGGGTTAATCAGTGTGGCGTCAACGCCCTCTTTTGCAAGGCATTCAACAACAGCCTCACCTTTCTGATAAAAGTCGCCTACGGCAATAACAGCAACCTTACTGCCTTTATGGGCCATGTGAAAACGGTTCAGTTCGCTGTAATCGGTATCGTAAACCTCGTTGCTGTGTACCACACCCATGGCCGGAACACGTATGGCAACGCTGTACTTGGTTTGATCAATGCCCCAGTTTTCCATTGCAACAAACTCTTCCCAAGTGGTTGGAGCCAGATAAACAAGGTTGGGAATGTGGCTTAACATGGGTATATCGAAGAAGCAAATATGTGTAAAATCGTTCATGCCATAAACGCTCGCCCCCAGCACATTAATCACAGCGGCATTGCCATTCACGGCTAAATCCTGACAAAGCTGGTCGTATGTACGTTGTATAAACGTTGCAGGCGTACCCCAAACAGGATGTGCTCCGCCCTTCGCTGCACCGGAAATAAGTGCAACTGCCTCTTCTTCGGCAATGCCTACATCCACATAATGCTTGCCCAAAAGCTCACGACGTTCCTTGTTTAACCCGCTCATGGCAGGCACAGCACTTTGTACAACCAGCAGCTTTTCATCGTTCTGGCTCTTCTCTACAAGGTATTTGCCCAGCATATCGTATATGCTTTCATGCGCAGGATTGGGCTGTTTGAGCAGTTTTCCCGTTGTAAGGTCGAAAGGCATATTGTAGTGCCACGCTTCCTTATTTTCGGTAGCGGGCTTGTATCCGTGGCCTTTCTCAGTGTGAATATGCACTACAATAGGATGGTCAATATCCTTCACCTTCTGAAAAGCCTCAACAAGGACACCTGCATCGTTGCCTTGTTCCACATACATATAATCGAATCCGAGTGCACGAAACAGGTTGTTTTTGCTCTTTCCGCCAGTGGCACGCAGCTCTGAAATCGACTGATACATGCCCCCATGGTTCTCTGCTATCGACATCTCGTTGTCGTTAAATACAACCACAAAGCCTGTACCGGCTTCGGCTACTGTGTTTAATCCTTCAAAAGCTTCGCCGCCAGACAATGACCCGTCGCCAATAATGGCAACTATATTATAGTGTTCACCCAGAAGATCACGGGCGTGCTGAAGCCCGGACGCCAATGCTACTGATGTCGACGTATGGCCAATTTCGAAGTTGTCATACTCTGCATTTTCACGTGGAGAACTATATCCTGAAATAGCGTCCATGCCGTCAGCATCAAGGAATCCGCTCTTACGGCCGGTAAGTATCTTATGTGGATAGCATTGATGAGAAACGTCAAAGACGAACTTATCCTGTGGAGCGTCGAACACATAATGCAGTGCAACGGTTGCCTCCGTAAAGCCAAGGTTGGGACCTACGTGCCCTCCGTGATGACTTACCCGATTTAAAACTCCGGCGCGCACTTCGTCGGCCAGCACCTTTAATTGTTCAATGGTTAGTCCTTTTAAGTCTTTCGGACTATTGATGTTTTCGATATACATAAAACTTAACACCTGAATATATAAAAACCAATACCTGAATTGCAATATAATTACAATATGGCAAATGTACCTGTTTTATATTATATCAACTACTATATGCAAGCCAAAAAATGTTATTCTGGCCTTTATCCCCAACCTGATAAGGCTATGACACAAAAAATCCCACAACCGGAACACCGGCTGCGGGATACAAAGAGTCAGTAATTATATAAATCTATTTGTTAAGTGCCAACACATCACTGTAATCATCCAGTATGCGACGTGCACCACGATAGCGATTATTGTAATAAGCTTCTGTACTGTTCGATACGGTTACACCCTGCGAACACGACGCATGTATGAAGTTAAAGCTACCGTCTTCTTTCACTTCGGTTACTATTCCAACATGTCCTACGCCGCCCTTACTGTTGCGACCTGAAAAGAAAACAAGGTCGCCCGTATGCACTTCATCTTTATTTACGCTGATGCCTTCGGTGTATTGGCTTCGCGAACAGCTGTTCAAGCGTATATTCAAACTTTTATAAACATACGAGGTAAAGCCAGAACAGTCGAAAGCCGACGGGCCTTTGCTGCCACGACGATAGGGGCGTCCAAGATACTGCTGGGCCTGAGCAACAATCTGTTCTCCCGTAACCGAGAAAAGAGCTTCGGCTTCACTCACGGGAATTTCGACGTTACGTGGTGTCGATGGCGATGCCGCGTAGGCAACTGTTGAAAGTATTGTGGCGAATATGATGATGATGGCTTTCTTCATTTCTTTTGTTATGTTTGTTGTATCACAAAGGTACGAAACATCGTCGATGATTGAAAGCCGATGGCTTTATGTAGGTGTAAACGCCCCAAAAGTAGGGGTAAACGTAAGGGTAAAAAGCGGTTGTTTACAGTTTTTAAACTTGCTTTACATCAATTTTTAAGCCTTTTCTGAAAAAATACCCAATAAAAAGAGGTTCAATTTGTAACTTTTCTCAAATTGAACCTCAGCGTTATGGTCTCTGCAGTGTTATGAATTTACACCTTAATTATATAAGGGATGCTCAACGATAGTATACAACAGGTACAATGAGCACACCAGTTTTACACCTTTATTATAATAGAGAGGATATTTCATAACAACTTTTTTTATTCTACTTCCAGCAGTTTTATGCAGACGGGTTTTTTGAGATCAATAGTAGTTGACTGCAATGTGAGCATGCCTGTATCCTGATTTCGCTCGTATATCTGGATGGTATTGCTGTCACGACATGCGCAAAGCAGATACTTTCCGTTGGGTGTAATAGCAAAGTTACGCGGATGGATACCCGTCAACTGGTAGCCTGTCTTCTTGAGTTTACCATTCATCGTGTTCACTTTGAAAATGGAAATACCATCGGCTTTCAGCCTGTTACTGGCATAAATATAGCGTCCGTCGGGCGACATATGGATGTCGGCACCACCACGTCCGCCCACACTGTCGGAGGCAATGGTCTGTATTCGTGTGAGCTTTCCGGCTTTGTTACTAAACACCGTAACCGTACCGGCCAGCTCACTCATTACATAAACATAACGCCAGCCTGCCGAATGTTCAATATGCCGTGGTGCTGAGCCGGCCAGTAACCGGCCGGCAACACCCTGCGGTATTACCTTATCTCCCTCTCTTTTGTACAGCAGGAGCTGGTCAGCACTAAAGTCGGTAGCCAGAATATGGCCGTCGGGCATAAAGCGTGCTGTATGAATATGTGCCACATTCTGCGGTACTCTGCCGCCTTTTTCTACATTACCCTGATAAATAAAGCTGCAAGGACCCAGGCTCCCATCCTTTAAAACAGGAAACACCGTCATGCTGCCGCTCGAATAATTAGCCGTAACGGCTATCGTATCGTTGGCTTCGACAAAGCAGGGATCGGCGCCACCCGTATAATGTTTGTTCAGGAACGTCATCTTTCCAGAGGCTGCATCAAAGGCAACGGCGCTTAACGTAGCGTGCTTTTCGGGTATTTCGTTTACGGCATAAAGCAGCCGTCCGCCACGTCCAAAGGTAAGATACGACGGATTTACCATGGCAAGCGAATCAAGAAGCCGCGCTTTTCCTGTACTCTGATTGAAGCTAAAGCTGTAAAGTCCTGTGCTTCCCGTATCGGTATAAGTGCCTACAACCATATTCAATTCGTCGCCAGCCATAGCCGATACCGACAGTGTGAGAGCCGATAAACCCAATAAAAGTTTTTTCATGATGATTTAAAGTGTTAGTTGTTAAACCGTTCTCTTACCCCGATGGCCACTATTTTGCCTGCGCTTACGCACGTCCAACCACATTTTCGCGCCCGTCCACACGAGAGCTACTGTAAGGAAAAGAAAAACGGCTATGAGAATATATAACTCTGTTTTTGTCATTGTTATAAATGCTTAAGTAAATAAATGCTACTCAACGAGCTTGTTAACAGTTCACGAAATTAGGCATTTATATCCAGAAAACGTTTGTTTTTAGCATTTTATTGGCCTGGTGTTCGTTTAAAAAAGCCTAACAAACGCTACCCTGTTATATGATTTTTAGTATATTTGCGACCAGTAATTCAATAGAGCATATGAAAAGTTTTAATCCCCAACCCTGGCTTTTGCCACAGCCTGTACTTATTCTCGGCACCTACAATACCGAAGGAAAACCCAACGCCATGAACGCTGCGTGGGCAGGAACATGGAATATGAAGCAAATCGTTATATCGCTTGGCAATCACCAGACAACTGTTAACCTCGAGTCGAACCCTCATTTTACCCTTGCCTTTGCTACGCAGGAAACAATGGCTGCTGCCGATTACGTCGGACTTGTAAGTGGTCGTAACGAGCCGATGAAGATTGAAAAGTCGGGGCTTACTCCCGAAAAGGCACCAACCGTCAATGCTCCTTTATTCAAGCAACTGCCCATGACGTTCGAATGCAGCGTCAGCAAAGTGCTCGATAAAAGCCATACAGGCTGCTACCTGATAGCCGATGTGCTGAACATTCTGGTTGACGAGAAATATCTTACAGCCGATGGAAAACCCGACATTGAGAAGATGCAGCTTATCAGTTTCGACCCTACCCGCCTATCGTATGTGGCTTTTGGTTCGTACGTTGGCAAGGCATACAGCGAAGGTAAAAAGCTAAAGTAGGCCATTTTTCTACATATATGATGGTAGATGGCCATATTATACTCGGGCCTCAACACCAGCAAATACAAACAACAATCCCGTTCCAGCGGTCTCATGTAATGGTTATTACACCGCAGGAACGGGATTGTTATTTCTTTATATTGTCAGCGTTTAAAGAGCCTGCTTGGGATGAAGCACGTCAGTTACCTTTTGGGTAAAGGCCTTTTTCAGCTTATAGGTTGCATGAGCACGTATATCATCCACAGCAGCACCAGCCTTAACCGTGTATGTTCCTGCATCAGCAACCCACTCACTGCCTGCTTCATGGAACGAAGCCAGGTCATAATCGGATACGGTAAAGGTAAGCGTCTGCTTCTCACCCGGCTGCAACAGGCGGGTTTTGCCAAAAGCCTTCAGCTCAATTGCCGGCTTTTCTATGCTGCCTTTAGGTGCTGTAACATACAGCTGTACAGCCTCCTTGCCAGCCACGCGGCCCGTATTGATAACGGTTACCTGTGCCGTAAAGCCCTTGCCCGACGCCTTTACCTTCAGGTCACGATAGCTGAATGTGGTATAGCTCAAACCATAACCAAAGGGGTATGACACTGCTTTGCCGGCTGTTTCAAAATAGCGATAGCCCACGTTTATGCCCTCTTTGTAGCGGCATACCTTATCATTGTCGGGAGCAGTAGTAGGGAATTGCTTGCTCGATGGGTGGTCCATCAGGTCGTTTGGCCATGTCATGGGCAGCTTTCCTGAGGGATTTACCTTACCCGTTACGATGTCAGCCACGCAGTGTCCTGCCTCTTCGCCGGGCTGCCAGGCCAGTAAAATGCCGTCAACAAGGCCTTTCCACGATGACGTATTAATAACACTTCCCGAGTTGATTACAACGATAACCTTTTTGCCTTCCTTATGGAACTTGTCGCTTACACGCTCAAGAAGCTGCTGCTCGTCAGCGGTAAGATTGAAGCCTTTGTCGCCACCGGCACTGCGATCCCAGCCTTCTCCAGCCTGACGCGTGATGGTAAACACTGCAACATCTGCCGCTTTAGCCTGATCAGTAACTGCACGTTCATTAAGCGTTATTTCAGGATACTGTGCACGTCCTAAGCCCCAGCCCCAGTCGCTCTCATGTTCTGCCTCCTGACGAACGTCGGCAAACTCGACCATTTTTTCGTAAATGTTCTTCAAAGCCGGTGTGCATGCTATGCCCGCTGCTTTGAAACCGTCAACAATATTCACGCAATGGTCAGGATTAACAGTGCCTGAACCCCAGCCTGTACCGAGCGTACGATATGAACCCATGCCAAAGAAGGCTGCGGTTTTAACGTTGCGAAGTGGCAGAACGCCGCCATCGTTCTTCAGCAATACCATGCCTTCATCAGCACCTTCACGGGCTACCTGTGCACCCTTTTCAAAGTTAATTTTCCCGCTGTATTTGTAATTGTGGAAAGAAGGAGTCTTTACAATAAACTCAAGCATGCGCTTAACGTCTATATCAACATCCTTCATGTTGAGCTTTCCGTTCTTTACACCTTCAACAATATCCTTTATTTGTATGTCTTCTCCCGGTTCAAGCAAGTCGCTTCCGGCATATATCTGTTCAGTTGTATTGCGGCGACCTATCCAGTCGGTCATCACAATGCCCTTGTAACCCCAGTCGGTACGCAGAACGTCAGTGAGCAATTCGCGGCTGGCTTGTGCGTAAGGGCCGTTCAAACGGTTGTATGAAGACATCACCGTCCAGGGGGAAGACTTCTTAATTGCTATCTCAAAGTTCTTAAGATATAGTTCGCGCATGGCACGCGTTGGCACAATAGCGTCAACCTCTAAACGGTTAGTTTCCTGACTGTTGGCTGCAAAATGCTTCAGGCTTGTGCCTACTCCTGCGCTCTGAACACCCTGTATATAAGCGGCCGCAATATTGCCGGCGAGCACGGGGTCTTCTGAAAAATACTCAAAATTACGACCACAAAGCGGGTTGCGATGGATGTTGGCTCCCGGAGCCAGCAGCACATCGACACCCATTTCACGGGTTTCTTCGCCCATCACTGCACAGGCATCGTGTACCAATGTGGTGTTCCACGAAGCAGCAAGACATGAGCCAATAGGGAAAGCCGTGGTGTGGAAGGTGGCCGATGTGCCTTTACGCGTCCAGTCGATACGCAATCCGGCAGGACCATCACTGAGGATAACCTGCGGAATGCCCAGCCTCGGGATAGCGCGTGTAGCGCCTGCAGCACCCGGGACACGGTCCTGAGGACCGCCAACCAACAGCGTTGCCTTCTCGTCTAATGTCATGGCTTTAACAATGGCATCGATGTTATTTGCATTCAATTTCAAGTTCTGCGCATGCAGAGGTGCTGCTATTAGAGGAAGGGTTAGCAACATACCCTTAAACAAGTTTTTAGTCTTCATTATTGAATTTAATAGGTATAGATCTGTCGCCAAAGGTAAACAATATATCCGATATGGGGGCAGGTTTTGAGAAAAACTATATACTGAAGGTGTAAAAAAAGCCGTATTCGCACTATCAAGAACAATACCTGCGGCACCGTAATGTGCTATTCCCTGTCGGGTAACGGTGTCAGCACAAAGGGTTTGTCCTCATGGTTCATACGCGCTTTGATGCTAAGGCCTTCAACTGTTGGTTCAATGCTCAGCTCAACAGGCGTTATCCAGTTGACGTAATGCAGGGCAACGTCTAACCGGTCGCCCGTACTACCGTATGATGCGCTAACTAAAAACCGTTCGTCAATGCCTTTAAAAACATCTTTTGGCCATATAGGATAGGCCGGATAAGCCTTCGTTGACGTTGTTAACCAGCGCTTATACCCCAGTGCTATATTCGTAACAATGCCCGCTTCGCTGGTTACACGCAGCGCGTAACGGCCCTCACGACCTGTAATGGCTATCGATTTCCAGTGTAAACGGTTGGCCGATAGCTCAAACGTATGGTTTAAAAGGGCCGGACTAATACTTGAAATGCCTTTCACAACTGGTAAGCATCGTTGCGACTTACGCACAAGACTGCCATAGGCTTTGCGATTAGCTTTCAACACTTTATCGCCTACTCGTGGCATTAAATAATCCCAGATGAGGCGGTGTTCGCGGCTACCGTCGAAGGTAGAACTTTGTGTAAACACCACAACCATGTCCTTATCGGGTATAACAAAGATGTATTGGCCGTAGGCTCCATCGGCTCTTGCCGACCCCTTACGGGGGCAGGGCCACATCTGATAGCCGTACGAGGCTTGCCCTTCGGGGGTTTGTTTCTTCATCATTTCGTCTACCCACGCGGCCGGAATAAGCTGTTTGCCCTTCCAAACACCGCGGTGAAGCAACAGCAAACCGAACTTAGCCATCGACTCGCTTTGCAGATACAGGCCCCATCCACCCGTATTATAGCCTTCGGGACTGACCTGCCACTGCACGTTTTTAATGCCAAGGGGCATGAAAATATGCTGTTGGAGAAAGCTGAGAAGCGTCTGGCCGCTCACCTTCTGCACAATAGCCGAAAGAAGATAGGTACATATCGAATCGTACTTAAACAGGCGGCCGGGCGTGCTTACTGGTTTCGAAAGGTAACTTTTCACCCACGTTGTCGATACCGAACGCATGTTCCAGTCGGGTTCAATGCCCGATGTCATGGTCAGTAAATCGCGTACGGTCATACTCTTAAGATTGTCAGAGAGCGTATCGGGCAGGCTTTCGGGAAAGAAAGAAGCCACTTTATCGGTGAGCTTCAAACGGCCTTCGCCCACCAAAATGCCCACAGCGGCACTTACAAATGTTTTGGAACAACTGTAAAGCGTGTGCGACCAGGCTTCGTTAAAAGGCTTGGGATACATTTCAGCCACAACCTTATCGTGGCGCAAAATCATCACGCTGTGGATGCTTGTACGGGGAATAACCATCAGCGAATCGAAAAAATTGGCGATGGCTGCCGACGGAATGCCGCAGGCTTCGGGCGTTGAACGGACTATCTGGCGCGTCTGACCTGTGGCCGACAGGCTCGCCGACAGCATGAGAATAAGCAGAAAATGTTTTATCATAAGGCTTTTATGTTTCGATGTGACAAAGGTAATAAAAAAACGATAATGCCACAACTTTTCTTTCCAGCCTGAAGCAGTGTCTGTCCTTTCCCACATGATGTATGCGTCTCTGGCATGATTTGGTCACCGCTTTTCGCCTGAAACGTTTTTATATTCTGTGCAAAAGGTCATCGTGCGGCGGTCGTCATACCCATTGTGTGGCGGCCGTCAGCCAGCATGTTCGACGACCGCCAGCAACGCGTACGGCGGCCGCCATACCATCAGGAAACAGCAACAAAGGGGAAAGGAATAAGGTGTAAAGGGGGCTGAAGATAAACGAAAACGAAATACCAACAGGGCATCATGCAAAAACATTCGCATCGTGTGCCAGACAGAAATACAAGCCCATGCAAATAAAAAACGGTTGGCACCACAGCAGATTTACTGCCAGAGGGAAACAGGAAAGGAGAAAAAAGAGAGCAGGGAATCAGCAAAATATTTGCCGGTCCCCTGCCACGAACTTATGAAAATAGTTAACGGTTTACCACACTTTGATACACGTTTCCAAAACGATCAGTAACGCGAACCGTAACCTTTGCATCGTTACGTGTAGGTGTACAGCGGAAAAGGTGGTCGGTTTTTACGGGACTTATCCAGTCGTAAACCACCTGTTTCTTGTTCGCACATATCGCAGAGGCCATCGGGTCGAAGCCTGTAAACTGCTTCATCTGCCCCATGAGCCTGCCGTTTTCCAGCCATTCTACGCGCCATGCCTCGTCATAATTCCATACGTTGGCAATAACGTCCGAGGGAAATTCCTTCGACGAGCCCACGGGATACGTGCGCAGCTGGTAACCGGCATCGCGGCCGAAGCTGTGGTAATACCACGTAACGCTGTCGCCATTTACGTCATAAACGCCACAGCCGCGGGGCGTACCGTCCATACAAACATCCGCTTTCCACCATATTCCACACACTGCAGCCGTGTTGTGTTCGAAGAGATTGTCGTTAAAAACAATGTTCTGGTTCCAGTGAGTATGACCTGAAAGGATGTGCGTTTGGTAAGGTTTCAGCACCTCATACAGCGCAGCGGCGTTGCTGATATACTCCATATCGGCCGTGTTAAAGGCTATTTTCTTCGTAGGGTTCGACGGAATGTGCATGGCTACAAATACCAAAGAGCCTTTCGGTACATAGCTGAGGTCGTGCTCTAACCACCTGAACGTTCGCTCATCAATATATCCAATATACTGATAATCGTGGCCGGTGCAGAAACAATCGTCAAGAATGATGAAGTGAGCCTTGCCACGGTTGAACGAATAAGTGACGGGACCGAAATAGCTTTCAAACGTTTTCATCGAGCCTTCAAAGGTGCGGCTCGGCGGCATTTCCATGTCGTGGTTGCCAATTGCGCGGTAAACGGGCATGTCGAGCGGGGCTATGGTGCGGATATAATCGGGGTAAAGCGACTGCACGTTACCCACAATGTCGCCCAAATCGATGGAGAAAACATCCATCTTTTTGCGCCAGGGAGCCACTAATTTCGACATGTCGGCTACGTCTTCAGCATATCCTTTGGTCAGGTCGGCGGCCTCAGCTACCTGTACATCAGCCTGTGCGAGAAAGCGAAAATGACTGCCTCCGTGCGGAAGCGCACGCAAATGGAAGTCGCACTGCTGCACATCGAGCTTGCGATTCAGCAGCTGATAGAACTCGGGAATGGTACCATCGCGTCGCGATACTTCAAAACCCGACGGTACAGACAGGAATACATAACGTGCGTCGTCGTTGGCTTCTATTTCAAAACGGCCCGCATCGTCGGTACTTACACAACGAAAGCCATCGCTGACAACAACGCCGGCGATGCCCCTCCCTTCTGACATGACACTGCCCTTTACAAGCAGATGCCTTGCGCTTACCTGCAGGTTCGCGCAAAGCATCAGTGTAAAGAAGAGTATTAATGACTGTTTGTATCCCACCATACTCGTATATTCATACCGTCGCCCTTACCGCCATTGAGCGTGTTTTTCGTAGCATTGGGGTTGTCTCTGCGCTCTGCATCGGGGTAACGAAGCTTCTTGACAAACTCGCCTGCTGCCGGATTGATGTCGGGATTATCACTTTTCTGCACGGGCATAAGGTCAGGATAGCCTGTACGTCTGAACTCAGCCCAGGCCTCAATACCGTCAGGATACAGTGCAATCCACTTCTGGGTGATGATCTTTTTCAGCTTAACGTCGTTGGAAGCAGCGCTGTTCCATGCCACGTTGCCGGTGGTAATGTAGGTATTATCGTTCGCAGTAGAGTATAAACTTGCGTCTACTCCGGCACGTGCTTCGGCGAAAGAGGCGCGTATTCCTGCCTCATAGTTGGCCTGTGCACTGCCTGCTCCTGCCCAGCCGCGCACGGCAGCCTCGGCCTTTAAGAAGCAAACCTCTGAATAACCCATGACTTTAAGCGGAAGCGTTAGCACGGTAGTCTTGAGCGATTTGTTCTCACCGTTCCACTCAGGAAAGGCCTGAAGTCCCCAGGGGAAAGAGTTATTCTCGAACCCGTATTGCGCATAGCCGCTTGCATCCTTGGCCAGAAGCATCTGGTCGGTAACGCCATTGGGCACTCCCTGGAACTCGGAGCCCGGGAAAGAAGCCAGTGTTCCTGCTGCCTCTGCATTGTGATAGCCTTGCGTTTTGCCAAACCACATCGGCATTCGAGGGTCAAAAACCGTACTCTCATGCTTGAAAATGTTCTCCATAGTCTTACTCATTACAAAGCCGTTCCAAGCGCAAATCATGTACAATGGGTGGCCCCAGCCAGCCGTTGCAAACACTTTTTCCATGGCACTTTCGTCCTCATTGTTCATCACTCCTGCCGCAAGGGCTGCTTCTCCTTCGGCTTTTGCCTTGGCAGGATCGACGTTAACGAGGCGCAATGCGTAGCGCAGGCGCAGCGAATTGGCAAATTTTCTCCACTTCTGTATGTCGCCGGCGTATATCAAATCTTGCTCCTGGGTGCAGGTTTCCTGATTGGAAAGGTTCTGTCCGAGGGCGTCAGAAGCCTCGGTAAGCTCTTTAAAGACATCGTAATAAATGTCTTTTTGAGCATCGTAAGCGGGGCCGTCGTTGCCCAATGCCGCCTCAGAGTAAGGCATATCACCGTATATATCGGTCATGGCAGCGGTGCGCTCGGCCATGATAATGCGCATCATCTGGTAGATATTACTGTATGAAGGGTGTGTGGCTACCTCCTTTTTCAATACCTTTAAGTGTTTAAGGGCACTGAAATATGGGTTCCAGAACCCTGCCACTGCCCAGCCATCGTTATATCCGTAGCGGTCGGTGGCCCAGCCTGTTTGCGTATTTGTGAAATACTGTGCGTAGAATTGTGCATACAAATTTTCTCCAACCTGATAGGCAAAACAGTCTACATTCGTTGCCAGTTCGATGACAGTGGGCAGCGTATACGCCGGACTGACGTCGGTTACAGCGGCAGGATTGGTATTCATACTGTCGTAGTCGCCTGTACATGCCGTCAGCAAAGGCATGGCGATAACACAGCATCCGATGAATTTATTGAGGTTTTTCATAATGATTCGTAGTGTTTAGAATTTAACATTCACAGAGAAACCGATAGCGCGTGTGGGCGGAAGCGAGGCATATTCAAACGCCTGGGCATAGTCCTCACGTGAGAAAGACGACTCGGCGCCGACGGGAGCGTTCTTAAAGAAGTAGAAAAGGTCGCGGCCTACCAACGATAATTTCACAGCCTGAAGCGGAGTTTTCGAGAGCCATTGCTTTGGCAACGTCCAGCCAAAAGCCAGTTCAGCCATCTTCACATAGGTGCGCTTGTACATAAATTCTTCAGCAACGGCCGACGAACCACCTATGGAATTGTAGAACGCTTCGGCCTTAACGCTTGTGGTATTCGGTTGTCCGGTTGCCTCAACCAGACCATTAAACACCATCCCGTCGCGGCCATCCAGACTGCGTTTCGAGTTACCGGCCGTGCTTGCATAGGCATCTGTCATCGAAATAAAGTCGCCACCGTAGAGCATATCAACCAGTGCGGTGAACGAAAAATCCTTATAAGTTACGGTATTGCCTACCGAACCGGTCCACTTCGGCATCATATTGCCGATAACCTTGTCGGTTTCTTTCAGTGGCAAACCATCGTTACCTACGAGCACATTGCCTTTATTGTCGCGCTTATAAGCGTTTTTAGCAACGATGTCGCCGAACTGACTGCCTTCGTTTACCACCACCGACGCCACGCGAGTTTCGCCTAATGTGTAACGCTTTATCTGGTCAGTCAGTTTGATGCACTTCGTACGGTTCGAACCCCAGTTTAAGTTTACATCCCATCTCCAGTCCTTATTGAGCAGCGGTGTGCCGTTAATCATCAGCTCAACACCGTGGCTTGATATTTCCCCTGCGTTTACCATGCGTGCCGTATAGCCCGATGATGCAGCAGTTCCAATGGATAATATCTGGTTGTGTGTTTTGGTATTGTAATACGTAAAGTCAATACCGAGCCTGTTTTTCAGCATGCGATATTCGAGGCCAAGCTCCCAGGAGTCGGTCTTTTCTGGCTTTAAGTCGAGCAAAGGATAGCTTGAAGGCAGCTGCATTTCGAGCAGCGAGTTCACATTACTTGCCCTTGTTGCGTAGGTATAAGCTATTTGATACGGGTCGGTATCGTTACCAACCTGTGCCCATGATGCGCGCAACTTCATGTAATCAATCTGTTCAGGCAGCTTAACCATTTGAGAAATGATGCCCGAAAGGCTCACCGAGGGATAGAAATATGAGCGGTTGCTCTTCGGCAATGTTGAAGACCAGTCGTTACGTCCCGTCACATCGAGGTAGAGCATACTCTTATATCCGAGGCTTCCGCTGAAGAAAACGCTCTGAATTTCTTTCTTCGAGTACGACTCTGAAGCTTCGCGTTTCTGTCCGTTGCCCATGTAAATGAACAAAGGTATTTGCAGCAAGCCTGCATTTCCAGCCAGTCCGTCGTGCGAGATATTGTACAGAGAGGTTCCCAGATTGGCGTTAACGTCGTAGTCGCCAAAGCCTTTATTGAACGAAAGAATGAGGTCAGAGTTGAACTCTTTGGTTGTATTGCGGCTCTGAACATATTGTGTAGCATCGTTCGAACCGTCGGCTAGATACTTCACATATTTCCTGTACTTGTCGTTATACATATCCAAACTTACGCGCCCAGTGAGCTTAAGATAGTCGGTAAACGTAAGCGTTGCGCTGGCCTGACCCATCAAACGGTCGCGAACACTTTCGTTACCGTTCTCCCTCATAATCTGACTGTATGGGTTAGAATTGGCATTTGACGGCCCCGCCCAGTTGATAGAGCGATTGTTGATAATAAAATCGTGGTCGAGATCCTGCAAGCGAATGCTCCTCGGCATTTGCACAAAGCGTTGCATGATGCCGTATTCGCCCATGCCCGGAGCATTGCGAGTAACCTCGTGCATGTAAGTACCCTTGATGCCTACGCTAATCCAGTCGTTGTTCATCTCACTGTTTACACCGAAATATTGGCGGTCGAGCTTGTGGTTTGGCGTCACACCCTTGTTGCGGGAATCGGTAAATGAGAGGCGCGTACGGGCGTTCTTGCCGCCTGCCGACGCTATGATCGAGTTGTTAATCTGGCTGCCTGTATTGTAGAATTCTTCTATAAAGTCCTTCTGCGGCAGCATTTTGTAGGTACGGTTATTGGGGTCTCCATACAGCACATTGCGCCAGTTGTCAACCTCCTGGCCCTCCATCTTCGGGCCCCAGCTGCCTGAAGCGCGCACGTCAAACTGGCCGTTTGAGCCTTGTCCGTACACATTCTGGTATTTATAACTATTATATATACTTGTAAATTCAACGTTACCGCTATACTCGAACGTCAGCGGCTGACCGTAACTGCCGCTCTTTGTCGTTACAATAATGGCGCCGTTCTGTGCCCTGCTGCCATAGAGAGCTGCTGCGTTGGCTCCCTTAAGCACCGATATAGTGGCAATATCCTCGGGGTTAATTTGCGATGCAGAGCCATAGCTGTCGGTGCCACCCCACTGGTTTGCCGTTTGTGCCG
This sequence comes from Prevotellaceae bacterium, assembly GCA_015256945.1. Classification (GTDB taxonomy): domain Bacteria; phylum Bacteroidota; class Bacteroidia; order Bacteroidales; family Bacteroidaceae; genus Prevotella. Next base: position 21,064 of record JABZLB010000030.1, read on the forward strand.
ACTCGTCATTTACGGGTATTCCGTCAACAACCCAAAGGGGCTGGTTGTTACCTCCAAGCGAATTCAAGCCGCGCATTACTATGCGAGTAGAACCGCCAAGGCCGGTTCCCGACTGCGTTATCTGCACGCCGGCCACCTTTCCCTGCAACATATTGGCCACAGATGTTGTCTTGTTCTCGGTAAGTCCCGCTGTATTCACCTCCTGAAGTGCATAGCCCAGCGCCTTCTTTTCGCGCTTAATGCCGAGCGCCGTTACCACAACCTCATTCAGCTCATTGTCTTCAGCACTCATCGATATTTTCAAATCGTTCTTCCCGTCCACGGCAACCATCTTGTCGCCATAGCCTATATAGCTCACCGTAAGGGTGGCACCGGGTTTCACTTTCAGCGTAAAATGGCCGCTGACATCGGTTACTGTACCGTTGCGCGTGCCGTCTTCAAACACACTTGCTCCGATAATGGGCTCGCCTTTCTCGTCAACAACCGTTCCGGTTACGGTTTTCTGCTGTTGGATGACTTCCGTCGTCGACGGTACTCCACGGGCTGCAAACGCTTCCTGTGGTGCTGACAGCATCATACCACCCAGCAGAATGGCCGACGCTGTTCCTAACTTCTTAACATTCGTCATAGTTAAAAGCCTTTAGTTAAACGGTTTTATTTTTTTAATTATTCGGTTTTAATGCAGCAAATTTAGTATAATTTGCATGAACTTCCAAAATTATTTTAAGAAAAATGCCCGATTATATTAAAAATATCATATAACCTAACTACTTTTTTAATACTACGCTTTATATTGTACCATCAATTGTGTTGAGAAGATTCGCATAAAATATTTGAACACTACGTATATAATAAGGTATAGCACACGAGCCCTGCAATCCGTCATGGCCGAAGGTACAATTTATTCGTAACAGCCTGATACCTCAACAGGTTACAAACGCCCGTACCCACACCTTACATGCCTCGGGCAGGCACTTTTCGAGCCAACGCCATACAGATTACGCCTATATGCCGCTCACATTACGGCCCTCAGCCCCGCCCTTAAGGACAATAAGCTCACCGTTCGACGGCCGTCAGCAGCGCGTTCCACGACCGCCAAACCATGCGTACGACGGCCGTCGAACCATGAACATAAAAGCCTAATCGCTTACCCCTTACAGTGCAGAGCTGCATACATACAGCAATAAACGTCTATACATTAGCCTGTTACAAAGTCGCAGGAAGTGGCCTTTCGCCCTCGCATCCCACGCCCAGGCACAGAACAGAAACGCATAAACATGCTACGCAAACAACGCATCGGGCAACCAGCCGCAACACTGGCAGCCCTGCATAAAACATACTTACAAAAACCTTAAAATCCAAATTTACACCATTTCATTTTGTACTTACAAAAATATTTCGTAAATTGCAGCCGAATTTTTAAAAACATAAGCGCTATCACGCACCAATAAACTAAAAACAATATGTCAAGCAGACGAGACTTTTTGAAAAAGATTACCGCAGCAGGTATTGCGGCAGCAGCTGCGCCCATCATCACAAAGGGCGAGAACATACGCGTCATCAACGAACCAACAACACCGCAGAAACCTGTAAAAGGCGGTGCTGCAGGCAGCCTGATAGTGCCTAAAAAGGCCGGATTACCCATTACAGGCACCTTCCTCGACGAAATATCGCACGATATTCCACATCAGAACTGGGGGATAAAAGAATGGGATCAGGACTTCCGTTACATGAAGTCTATCGGCATCGATACGGTGATAGACATTCGCTCCGGCTACCGTAAGTTTCTTACTTACCCCTCTCCCTATCTGCTGAAAAAAGGCTGCTACATGCCCTCGGTCGACCTTATCGAGATGTTTTGCACGCTGGCTGACAAATACAATATGAAGTTTTACTTCGGCCTTTACGACTCGGGCCACTACTGGGATACGGGTGATATGTCGCAGGAACTGGAAGACAACAAGTATGTTATCGAAGAGGCGTGGCAGCGATATGGCCATCACAAGAGCTTCAAAGGCTGGTATATCAGTACCGAAATAAGCCGACAGACAAAGGGAGCCATCAATACTTTCCATACCATGGGCAAGCAATGCAAGGATATTTCAGGCGGACTGCCCGTTTTCATATCGCCGTGGATTGACGGCAAAAAGGCTGTTATGGGCACGGGAAAAATGACGAATGACCAGGCCGTAAGCGTGCAACAGCACGAACGTGAGTGGAATGAGATATTCGATGGCATACATGATGTGGTTGACTGTTGCGCCTTTCAGGACGGACATATCGACTATGACGAGCTGGATGCGTTCTTTTCAGTGAACAAGAAACTGGCCGACAGGTACGGCATGCAGTGCTGGACGAACGCCGAAACATTCGACAGAGACATGCCCATTCACTTCCTTCCCATCAAGTTTGACAAGCTGCGCATGAAGCTCGAAGCCGCTAAACGCTGCGGCTACGACAAGGCAATTACGTTCGAATTTTCTCATTTCCTCAGCCCTCAGTCGGCTTATTTCCAGGCCCATCACCTGTACGACCGCTACTGTGAGTATTTTGAGATTACTCCTGCAAACCGTTAAGCAGGCATCACGACACCATTATTATATTAGCTTATCATCATGAACTACCGTCTTGGATACGTATTTTTTCTGGCCCTCGTAGCAGCATTGGGGGGCCTTCTCTTCGGTTACGACACGGCTGTAATATCTGGAACCATCGACCAGGTTACGGAACAGTTCCACCTCGATTCCATTATGCAGGGGTGGTATGTGGGTTGTGCTCTCATCGGATCGATATTCGGTGTGGCCGTTGCCGGCATGCTGAGCGACCGTCTGGGTCGTCGTCCCACCATGCTTATATCGGCCGTGCTGTTTACTGCCGGCTCAATTGGCTGCGCAATAGCTACATCGCTGACCGAGCTTGTGATATATCGCATCGTGGGTGGCGTAGGCATTGGCGTGGTTTCCATTGTTGCACCTATTTATATTAGCGAAATTTCCATTACCCGTTACCGCGGACAGATGGTTTCGCTGTATCAGCTTGCCGTAACCGTTGGCTTTCTGGCGGCTTACCTTGTCAACTATCTGCTGCTTAAAAACTCGCATACCGCTTCATACGAAACAGGGTTCATGCAAACCCTTTTCGTAACCGAGGTATGGCGTTCCATGCTGGGAATGGAGACGCTGCCGGCGTTATTTTTCTTCGCCATCATCTTTTTTATACCCGAAAGCCCGCGCTGGCTCATCGTCAAACAGCAGGAAGAGCGCGCACAAGGCATCTTTGCAAAGATTTATACTACGGCTGAAGCCGTTGCCAAACAGGTGGCCGACACACGCTCTACCATCGCCGGGGAGGTGAAATCAGAGTGGAAAGCGCTGCTCAAACCAGGCATTTTCAAAGCCGTCATCATAGGTTCGGCCATTGCCATACTGGGGCAGTTCATGGGCGTTAACGCTGTTCTCTATTACGGTCCAAGCATATTTAAGGATGCCGGTTTTGCTGATCCGCTCTTCGCTCAGGTGCTTGTAGGTATAGTAAATACGCTTACAACCGTCATCGCCATGTTCATTATTGACCGCGTTGGCCGCAAAAAGCTCATATATTATGGTGTATCGGGCATGATTGTATGCCTGTTGGCCATAGCCTTCTATTTTGTGTTCCATGAGGAACTGCACCTGTCGTTCATCTTCATGCTGGTTTTCTTCCTGCTCTACGTCTTTGCAACGGCCATATCAATCAGTGCAGTTGTATTCGTGCTGCTGTCGGAAATGTATCCCAACAACGTCCGCGGACTGGCCATGTCAGTGGCCGGACTGGCCCTCTGGACGGGCACATACCTCATCGGTCAGCTCACACCGTGGATGCTTGAACACCTGTATCCCGCAGGCACCTTTACGCTATTTGCCGTAATGTGCGTGCCTTACGTTCTTATTATGTGGAAGCTTGTGCCCGAAACGGCGGGCATGTCGCTCGAAGATATTGAACGCTACTGGACGAAAGATAAGCAATAATGCTCTGCAAAGGCTTTGATAACAAAACCCGCATACCTTTATTAAACAAGCTGTTTACCCATGAACCGGTCGCACGCACTTGACGCATTGAGAGGCTATGCCATCATGACGATGATACTTTCGGCCACTGAAGCCTTCGGCATTCTGCCGCCATGGATGTATCATGCGCAGGTACCGCCACCCTATCATGCCTTTAATCCGCATATCTATGGCATTACATGGGTAGACCTTATTTTCCCTTTCTTTCTGTTTTCCATGGGTGCAGCCATACCGTTGTCGTTCAGGAGGCAGATGGAAAAGGGAACAACGCGCGGGCAATTGTTATGGAAGAGCATCGTCAGATGGCTGAAACTGACGTTCTTTGCCATTTTTATTTACCACATGTTCCCCTTTATGATGGGGTACAAAACAGAGGCCTTGCACTATGTTGTGCCGCTGACGGCCTTTGGTTTGCTGTTTGTTTTGTTCATGCGCAACCCGTTCAGGCTGGACGAAAAGCATGCACGCATGGTTAATGCAGGTGCTTATGTCATAGCCGTTGTATGGATGTGGCTGCAGCCTTATGTAGATGGCGAAGTGTTCAGCTTGCAGCAAAGCGACATCATTATCCTTATTTTAGCCAACACTGTTGTCACCGGCTCGGTTGTTTTTCTGCTTACTGCCGACAAGCCTGTGTGGCGCATCGCACTTATTCCTGTTATTATGGCTCTGTTTCTCGGAGCTAAAACCGATGGCTCGTGGCAACAACAGCTGCTGGCTTTCACCCCGGCGGCATGGCTCTGGCAGAGTAGTTATCAGGAATATCTGCTGGTAATAATTCCCGGAACACTTGTTGGCGACATGCTATGGCGGTGGCTTCATGAGCCTGTTGTTCAGGAGAGAACGGCAGGCAACAAGGCCATGTGGACCGCTCTGCTTGGTTTTCTGCTCATCGTTACGAATGTGGTTACGCTGTATAACCGCTGGCTGCTGGCAGGATTTCTGCTTTCAGCCGTCATGGCTACGTCGTTAATTGTGATGCTTAAGCCCGTAAACAGCGAGCAGACATATTGGCGACGACTGGCCGTTACGGCGGCATGGCTGCTGCTTATCGGCCTGTTGACAGAACCCTTTGAAGGAGGAATACGAAAGGATGACGTCACAATGAGCTACCTGTTTACGACATCGGCACTGGCAGTTTACGGTTTATTGTTTTTCACCATATTGTGCGACCACTATCACATTACGTTTATTTCGCGGCCTCTCGAAATGACGGGGCGCAGCCCTATGGTGGCTTATGTGGCATCGTCGATGGTTGTCATTCCCATCGTTACGCTTGCCGGATTGTGGCCTTTGTTTGAGAATATGGCACAAACACCATGGTGGGGATTTGCCCGTGGCGTAATACTCACGGTGCCAAGTATGGCTGTTGCCATGGCGTGCAGCCGCTTAAAATGGTATTGGAAAACCTGACTGGGAAGCAGGAAACAAGGAAAAGACATCGGTAAAAGCAAAAAAAATATACATATTCCCATTATTATCGATAATACACTCCGATATATAAACTTTTTCGTATCTTTGTCATCTGAAAAACATCAAGACCATGACTCATATCTTTAATACTGAAGACGGGAATAAAAACGACGCCTATAAACTAAGCATTATCGACTATTTTATACAAAACGGCAACGCAACGGTCAACGATCTGGCCCGGTTTACTGGCGTAAGCATGCCCACAGCATCGAAACTTGTAGGCGAACTCTGCGAAGCTGGATATGTTAATGAGTATGGGAAACTGGAAACAGACGAGGGACGAAGGCCCCAGTTGTATGGCATAAATCCCTCATCAGGCTACTTCCTTGGTGCAGATTTTAATCAGGATTCCGTCAATATCGGATTGATAGACTTCACTGGTCACCTTGTGGATATGCAGTTAGGCAAGCCCTACATCCAGCAAAATACAATGGAAAGTCTGGATGAACTGTGTTCCATTATTACCGATTTTACGAACAATATTGATATTCCGCGAGAGAAAATACTGAAGCTTAACGTCAACATTTCAGGGCGCGTAAACCCGGATATGGGTTACAGTTACAGTTTGTTTAACTTTTCTGAGGTTGCGCTAAGCACGCTCATCGAAGAGAAAACCGGCATTTCCACCACCATAGATAACGATTCTCGTGCCATGGCTTACGGCGAATACATTGCCGGTTGCGTCAAAGGCGAAAAGAATGTATTGTTTATTAATATCAGCTGGGGGCTGGGAATGGGCATGATTCAGAATGGAAAGGTGTATAAAGGATGCTCAGGTTTCTCGGGCGAAATAGGACACATCCATGCTTTCGACAACGAACTGATATGCCATTGCGGCAAGAAAGGCTGCCTGGAAACGGAGGCGTCGGGAAGTGCTTTCTTCAGAATTGTGAAGGAACGCATCAGTGCAGGAGAGGCGTCGACGGTAAAAACCGGCAAAGACGGCAGCTTTACCTTTCAGGATTTAATAGATGCTGTGAACAACGAAGACTCGTTATGTATTGACGTTGTCGACAGTATCGGTCATAAATTAGGCTTGCAAATATCGGCCCTTATCAATATTTTCAATCCGGAACTTGTTGTTATTGGTGGCAGTATGGCCGCTACCGGCGTATACCTTTTGCAGGCAATCAAGTCGGCTGTCATCAAATATTCGCTGAGTCTGGTACACAAAGACACGCGCATCGTGCTATCGAAGCTGAAAGATCGTGCCGGTTTGATTGGAGCTTGCATGGTTGCACGCAAGAACGCTCTGCATGAATAGCAGGCTGATATAAGCAGAACAGACAGCTGCCGGCATGCTTCCCTGCAGCGCATTAAACAAGAATCATAAAATTTTAATGTCATATAAAATTTCAATTTCATGAATCGTTTACTAACATCTATTATGTTACTGCTCTCGTGTTTCATTGCACGCGGAGCAGAAAAAGCCGATTATGCTCAGGTTATTCCACAACCCAACAGCATTAATATGCAAAAGGGAGCACCGTTCCTGTTGCAGAATTCTACCGTCATTACCTACACGGCTGGTGAGGATATGCAGCGCAACGCGGCATTCTTAAGTCAGTGGATAAACGAAATGACGCACATTAAGCCTGCCGTTGATGCAGCAAAAGGCAAGGCAAAAAGCGTTATCAGCCTGGTAATTGACCCGAAAGCCAAAGGCATCAACAACAATGAAGGTTATGCAATAAGCATTAATGCCAGGGGTATTGTGGTGCGCGGCAGGACAGCTGCCGGCGTTTTCTATGGCTGTCAGACGCTTAGAAAGTCGCTCCCAGTGCTGAAAAACAACGATGCCAACGCTGTTATAGAAATGCCTGCAGCCAATATTAACGATGCACCGCGCTTTGCATACCGCGGCATGCACCTCGATTGTTCGCGTCATTTCTTCCCTGCAAGCTTCGTGAAAAAGTACATTGACATGATTGCTTTGCACAATATGAACCGCTTTCACTGGCATTTAACCGACGACCAGGGATGGCGATTTGCAGTTGACAAGTACCCCAAGCTCGCTACAATAGCTTCAAAACGCAACGGAACCATGGTGAATCACTGTGCCAATGTCATTGATCACACACCCTATGGAGGCTATTATACCGATGCCGAAATTAAGGATATTGTGAAGTATGCCGCCGATCGCCACATCACAATCATACCTGAAATTGACATGCCTGGCCACATGATGGCCGTTCTTGCTGCCTATCCTGAGCTGGGATGCACGGGTGGTCCTTACGAAACGGCTATGCGATGGGGCATATTTGAGGATATTCTTTGTGCAGGAAACCCCAAGTCTTACGATTTCGTAAAGGCTGTTTTGGACAAGGTTTGCGACCTCTTCCCAAGTAAATACATTCATATTGGCGGCGACGAAGCACCACGCACACGCTGGGAAAAGTGCCCCAAGTGTCAGGCTGTAATTGCTAAAGAAGGCATTGTTGCAAAAGACGGCAAGAGCAAAGAGGCGCTTTTACAGGGATTTTTCACACGTAAAGTACAAGCCTATCTGGAAAGTAAGGGTCGCGATGTCATTGGATGGGACGAGCTTCTCGACTGTGATGTAGATACCAGCGCAACTATTATGTCGTGGCGTGGCAGCGAACCCGGTGCCAAAGGAGCCAAGCTTGGACACGACGTTATTATGACACCTATGCCCCATTGCTATTTCGACTTCTACCAGTCGAAGGATATTGTCAACGAGCCTGTGGCTATTGGCAACTTCCTCGATGTAGCAAAGGTGTATGCCATGCAGCCTGTTGCCGACGGCCTTTCGCCCGAAGCTGCAAAGCATATTATAGGTGTTCAGGCTAACGTTTGGACAGAATATATCGGCTGTCCCGAGCAGGTTGAATACATGATACTGCCTCGTATGGCTGCCCTTTCAGAAGTACAGTGGATGCCTGAAAAGCAAAAGAGCTTCGATGCATTTAAGAAACGTGCAACCTCTTTCCGCCGCATCTACGACCTGTACGGCTGGACCGTAGCACCACACTTGTGGCAAAAATAAGACTTTATTGAACAATACTTCTCCAAAATAAGGAGGGACACGCTATGAAGTAAGTCATTCGGGTATTGCCTGAGTGAATAATACTTCCCAAAAAAAGGAAAGGGCACGGCATAAAACTGCCGTGCCCTTTTGCTTTTTCCTGCCTATGCCCATGAACAAAAAAACATACTTCTATTTTATAGACAAGTCCAAACTGTCGGCATTACGTTATAAACCGGCATGCAAAACTACCGTTCCTGTTCACCGACACACAATAAAGAACATATAAATATGACATATAGCCATCACGCAAACGCCTTATCATTCCCTTCTGTACATCACACAAAAGACGAAATAACACCTTACCTGCTCCTTCTCTTCATCTTAAAAATACCTGTCTTATTTCAAAACGCCATTCAAAAAGCAACGTTATCATGGTAAAAAGGCATAATTGTCCTGATAAAAAAGTATCCATATTTCATTCAAAAATCATGGCTGCACTGATGAGAAAGCAGGAAAATCACATTTAAAAGTCATGGCTACCCTGATGGAAAGGTAGAAGAATCTCATTCAAAAGACAGGATAATCCCGATGAAAAAACAAAATTATTCAGTATCAAAAAAAACAACAAAACCTTACAATTACGCCGTAAATGCGCCCTTATTTAATCAATTTTAACTCATAAATATATCGTTCACTCACTTTCTTTTAGAAAAAAAGCATATCTTTGCACCATATATAGTTTTTGTAATTATTATAATTTTAAAAAGACAAATCATTATGAAGAAGTACGAATGTAACGTTTGTGGCTGGGTTTATGACCCACAAGTAGGCGACCCCGATAATGGTATTCAACCTGGAACAGCATTTGAAGACCTGCCCGATGACTGGACATGTCCCGAATGTGGCGTCGGCAAAGACGACTTTAGTCCTGTCGATGAATAATTAATTATATAACATGGCAAAGAAAATAACAGAAAAAGTTTCATGGGTAGGCAAAATAGACTGGGAGCTTAAACACTTCCATGGTGATGAATTGTCTACCGAACTGGGCTCGAGTTACAACTCATACCTGATACGTGACAAGAAGACTGCTCTTCTCGATACCGTGTGGGGACCTTATGATAAGGAGTTTGTCAGTCGGCTAAAAGAGGTTATCGACCTCAACGATATTGACTACATTATCATGAACCACAACGAAAACGACCATAGTGGTGCCTTGCCAGCCTTAATGCGTGAGATACCCAACACCCCTATTTATTGCACAAAGAAAGGGGAAGATATAATAAAAGGTCTGTATCATGAGGAGTGGAACTTTGTCAATGTCAAAACAGGCGACACACTTTCATTAGGTGAAAACACGCTCACCTTTATTGAATGTCCCATGTGTCATTGGCCCGACACGATGGTAACCTATGCTGACAAGGAGCAGATATTGTTCTCAAACGATGTCTTCGGCCAGCATTTCGCTACTGAAAGCTTGTACGACGATGCGGTAAATCTGAACGATATGTTCCACGAAGCCGAGAAATACTATGCCAATATCCTCAACATTTATAACAAAATGGTGAAGAAAAAGGTCGACGAAATCATTGGCATGAATCTCCCGCTTAAGCTTATTTGCCCATCGCACGGAGCAATATGGCGCAGCCATATCAAAGATATTCTTGAGAAATATCAACAGTGGGACAGCGACTATCAGGAACGACAAATCACCCTTGTCTACGATACCATGTGGCAAGCCACCCGTTGGATGGCCGAAGCTATGGCCGAAGGCATTCGCCTTTACGACGATAGCATCACGGTAAAACTTATGAATGCCGCACACGATGACAAGAATGATATACTGCTTGAGGTGTTTAAGTCGAAGGGAATATTGGTTGGTTCGCCCACGGTTAATCTGGGAATGACCTACGCCATAGCCGGTATTATAGAACTAATTCACGGTATGCGCTTCAAAAATAAGCAGGCAGCAGCCTTCGGCAGCATTGGTTGGGGCGGCGGTGCAGAGAAGCGAATACAGGAAAGACTTACAGAAGCTGGTTTCGAAATGCTTGCCGACCCCATAACAGTTAAGTGGGCTCCCGACGGCCAGGCACGCCAACAGTGCATAGAATATGGCAGAAGCTTCGCCGAAAAAGTATTTTAATACAACGCAAATATAATATCAGAAAGGCTGGAAGAGTATTCAATCTTCCAGCCTTTTTTATGTCATGCCAGCCCCGATACTCTGCCAACGAAAACCAATTACCGTAATAACAGTAAATATCACAACAGACAATAAATACCGATAAAAATAAAAAACAAGGAGGCAACGAGGGCAGAAAGGCTGGAATAACAAAATACAATTGTCGACTATACAATATACGAACTGAAATATAATCGTATATTTCATGACGCAAAAAAACACAGTAGTTTAGCACATACTATATAATAAGGTATAAAAAAGGAGCTACCTGAAAACAGAAAAAAGTATGCAGGGAAGAACTTCACACGGCAAAGCATGGAACAAAAAAGCACATCATGAGACAAGAGAAAACAGGACGCTTTGGGCAGATAAACACCATCAATTTGAGATTACGGCACTATCGCGATCAGATTACGGCGTAAAGGCGCAACGATTACGATGTAAAGGGGGGTACAATTACGATGTAATTTACTTGCAATTACGATGTAAAGGCGTCACGATTACGATGTAAAGCCAACAACATTACGGCGTAAAGGCACCCCCTTTACGTCTGTTATAACACATTGATATACAACATTTTACAGATATAAAAATACAATTACGGCACAATGTGCATTCTAATATGCCGTAAAGCCAGAAAGATTACGGCGAAAAGACAAACCCTTTACGCCGTAATCTACTAAAGGCACCTGAAAACCATCCTGCACCGCCCTTTGCAACTATTGAAACCGGCAAAAGGAAACAAAAAGAGAAAACAACGGGAGCAAAACCGCAGAGCCGCAGCAAGCACAATGTTACCCTAACCAGACCCCGGCTGCAAAGTCTCAAAAAGAAAGAATAGTTAACAAAGAAGAATATAGGCAGGCTGTTGCCCTTACCACCTTTACCCATTGTTATATTTGCAGCATATTCGTATGAAATGCGTATATTCTACCGGCATAATCAACGTTGTTACATTTTGTTACACGAGCAAACGTAACGCGTTATATATAGTTACATATTGTTTTGAAACTTATTTACGCTTTTGCTTGTATACATGGCTTTAAACCCCTACCTTTGCATCAGAAATAAGAAACACTACAAGCGGAATGCCTTAAAGATGCAGCAAAACGACAAAGGCAGCAAACAGAGGTGAAAAGAAGGATGTAAATAAATTGTTTTTACAAACAACTGTCTTTCAATTACCATCTGTGCCGCCTGACAAAACAAACAAGGCTGAACATCCCGAAAGCCGTTCATCTACACCCACCGTATGGCAAACGCAAGCAGGGAACGGCCGGACAGACACAGAATAAGGAAAAAATAATACTGAAATATAATAGATTTTTACAACTCTCTCTTTATAGGCGCAAAAATTGTCGTGATGACAGGTTTTGCGTCTTATTTTTTTATAAGTCGGCAGGTACGAAGCCATAGCCATTGAAACAAATTGTAAACGACCGGGCTTTTAGCAAGGTATGCAGTTGCATATTTACGGAATATTTCCTAACTTTGTGCTGGAAGTTGATGATAAAACCCTATCTGCTTGCTGATTATACAGAATTTTAATCCATGGATAATTTTACAGAGAATACAGATAAACGTTCTCTTTACGTGCTCCGTAACTTCACGGCCGTAACCTTTGCCGCACTTCTCATAGCAGGAAGTACGCTGTCAATACTTGGCATTACAATGACCATTGTGCCCAAATGGTTCAATATCATGCTGCTTTTGCTGACTGTTTCGGGGGCCACACTGGCACTGTTGCGCCGCATATCACGTGCAACGCTGCTGTCATTATGTATCATCGTGTTTGCCATTGAACTTTCGGGCGAAATGGTTTATCTGGCAACCCAAAGCTCATACCATGCTATTTTGTACATATCGGCCGATGCAACGCAGGCCCTCAGCATCATATTGCTGAGCCTTACAGGTCTTAACAAGCGCGTAGTTGCCATTGCAGGCAGCATTGTTTTCATTACATGGAGCGCTATTTGCCTGATTGTAAAGGGCGACCTCTGGGACATTTACGTCATCAACGCCGTTATATTTGCAGCGGCAACGCTATACGGATATTTCGCAATAGAACGCATTATAGATGTTATTGCACGTTATAATGACCTCACCGAAGAACGCAACATGATGCACGCCATGCAGCACATGACCCACGACCAGCTCAATGCACTCATCAAATTAGGACTTAAAAAGAACCAGACTCCGGAGGAGACGCAGCAGCTGCTGCGTGCAACAGGAGCCGGTGCACAACATATCATCAACGAGAATGTATCGGCCGTTGTACGCCAGCAAATAATCAACGAACAGCTGTTGGCCGAGCATCTTCCCGAACTGACAACAACCGAGCTGCAGGTTGCCAAGGCTATTCTGATGAAACTTCAGCTCAGCGAGATGATTACCATGACGGGAAAGTCGAAAGGTAACATCACCACCATCCGCTCACGCATACGCCGCAAGCTGAAACTTGCACCCACCGACCAGCTTTATAACTCGCTCTTTCTGCGCGTATTCGGTACGCAGCCCCGTTCCATGAAGATGTAAACGCACAACCGGTATTACCGCTTTATTTCTACATTAAACCGCATAACCTTGCAAACGCAGGTATACAGGGCCTATATTAAGCTCATAATCAAGGTATTATAAAGTAGAGTTACATTTTGTTATACAGCGTAATTACGGTAGTTACATATCGTTATATATAATCTTTTTCTTTGTTTTTCGTTTCTCTTGCAAAGCCTGAAAATTTGTTATAACTTTGCATCCCCTTTCAACAAAGGCTGTATTCAGGTTTCATCTGTTCATACGTTTAATCAAGTTTATTACCGGGTATACATACTCTTGCTTTGCGAAGCAGAAACATTATAAAAACCATACGACGGTACCCGCTACAATATATAAGACGAAAAAAGCAAATATCAGGATAACGTTTAATCAGGAGTTTTCAACAATTATTTGATTTACAAATGAAAAAGTATGTAAAACCACAAGTGAAGTGTATCAGGATGAATACACAATGTTGTCTGTTAGCAGGGAGCGGCATGTCTGTTGCAAACCAGAATCACCAGCAGCGTCCCCATGAATCGTGGGGTGCAAAAGCCGGAGATTTACCAGAAGGGGTAACCCCTTTATTTGAAGATGGAGAATAATAACAGCAGAAAAACACATTAACCATACTGAAAAATGACCATAAAAAAGATATACGGCATTCTGCTTTTAGCCGTTACAGCAGGCCTGGCAGCATGTTCAAACGAAATCAACAACGACAATAACGATACCACAAATCCCAATATCAGTGCAAAGCGTACGCTCAGCGTGGCAGCCACTAACGGCAGTACACGTTCGACCGTAGATATGATAAACGGTAACAAATGGGTGCAGGGTGATAAGTTTATTGCCTATAATATTACAAGTCCCAGCGGTTTCGACTATCTTTCGGCTAAAGGAAGCGGCACGGAAACCAGACTCGAAGGTGAGGTAAATTGCAAGCAGGGTGACAAGATAGCCATGTTTTTCCCGCTGAAATACAATTATACGGGTACCAGCCGCAGTCATGTTCTGGTGAGCATGCAGTCGAGCGAAATCAGCGAAAACGGAAATATCGTAGCTAAAAAGCAGAACGGAACATTAGAGAATCTGCGCTATTTCGATTACAGCTATGGCACATCCATTGCACAGGTAGAGGGCAGAGTGGCCACAGCCAGCACTACATTACTGAAGCAATATGCCATTCTTCACCTCGATTTTACGCATAACGGCACGGCTGTACAGAATATCAGCAAGCTCGTTCTCGACAATGTTACGGAAGAAGCAGAGTTTGACTTAAACGATGGCACACTGAAAAACCGTGAAAACGGCAGGATTGTCATCGAACCGTCAGCTCCGCGCAGCGAGTTCGACGTAGCCGTTTTCCCCGACAATAACTTCAGTCCGACGTTCACAATTGAAACTACCGACGGCAAAAGCTATTCGCTAACTGTAAGCGGCAAGAGCATCAAGAGTGCCGAATATTTGCCTGTAACCCTTAAGGTTGTAGAAAATACGCCATGGATTGACATCAACGGCACAAGATGGTCACGCTATAATCTGCAGTACGACCCGTCGGTAAACGACGACGGCTGGGTAGCAGGCTATCAGCTTGCAAAGCATCCCTGGGATTACTTTTACACAGAAGACGATCCTATGTATCCCGAAGGCAGCCGGCTTCCAGGCCATTTTACGACCGACAAATTTGACCATTTCCGCTGGGGCGACATTGCCAATGCACATGATTACAGTTACAGCGCACAGACCTCTTACGACAGAACAAAGGGTAATATTCAGGGAAAAGTAAGCGCTGACCAGCGTACAGGCGACCTCGCCATGTTTGCATCAAAAGGAAAATGGAAGCTTCCTACCCAAACTGATTTTGAGAATTTAATGAACAATACGGCACAATATATCGGCTATTATAACGATGGTACTAACGATATTATAGGTGTTTTGTTTGTCCCTACAAACGATGGTCGACTGAAGGGCAAAATAATTGACAAGAATAACAATCCGCTTAAGAACTCGAATACAACAGGAGGCATTCAGGTTCTGCAATATACCAATCCCAATACTAAGCTGAGACAGTTTACGTCAGAGGAAATAAAGAAAGGCGTTTTCTTCCCGTTTGCCGGAATGTACAATAACTATAACGACGGCATGCCGAAGTTAAGCCAGCCGGGTAATCAGGCAGCTTACTGGACAGCAGACGGCAACAGCAGCAACGATGCACAAGCAACGGCATTCACCGGCTATTATCGCCACGACGGACAATTCTTATGTCCTACGGTAGGTATGCCGGCAAACCAACTGAATCCCAAGCGTATCATGTACTGCATACGTCCTATTTTCGTAGGCAATTAAGCGTTAAGTCTGGGCATTCAGGCTCATAACCAAAATAAACGGGAGAGAAAACTGTATTCTATTTTACAGTTTTCTCTCCCGTTTTGTTCTATCTTCTTCAAAAGCCAGTTACCTCATCACAGCCGGGAACCATTGAGTTGTCAAACAAAATAACCTGTAAAGATGCGGTCCTCTGCATAGGAAATTGCCAAACGCATGGTAGTTTCATAGGTTCGCATGTACGTTATATAGCGCCTTAAATCCTTAAATATATAACCGGATATGATTTTTACGAAATACCTCTACATTGTTTCTGCGTGCAAAATCAAACCTGTCAATACGGCCATTATGGCAGGCAGCGGCAACCGTGTCAGCAAAGACGATCCCCATCACTGGGGGAAAGACAATTTGGCTAAGCCCTTTACGCAATGGAATAACTTCGACAACTATCCCAAATTGAAATATTAGCGTTTTGTCTTTTCACCACTATGCCATTAAGTTCCCGTGCCGCAATAAGTGTGATGGCGTCGGGGGTCATCTATGACAAAACCCATCTAACCATACGATAAAACCGACGCCCGTATACTCAAACATCGATTTTGTGCAAGTAAAACGCAAGTCTCGTTGCATAAAACAACAAAAAAGGGAACTTCCTTTCGAAAGTTCCCTACTATTTAAAGGGTGATTCCGTTGGGGTTCGAACCCAAGACCCACAGCTTAGAAGGCTGTTGCTCT
>JABZLB010000031.1 GCA_015256945.1 Prevotellaceae bacterium
GCAATGCAATGCGGGAGAGTAGGTAGCCGCCTTCTTTTACAGACGAAAGCCCTGAGGACAGAAATGTCTTCAGGGCTTTTTCGTGTTTGTAAGGAGTATCTTCTGTGTTTGTGAAGATTTTTTCTTCGTATTTGTGAAGGAATCATTCTGTATTTATGGAGGATTTCTTTGTGTTTGTAAGGAGAGCCTCTCGTATTTGTAAAGGGATCTTTTCGTATTCAGAAAAAGTATGTTTTGTGTATAGAATAAATATATTTTGCATTTAGGCAACCGTTGTTTTGTATTTTTGATTGGATAGTTTCATTTCAGGACTATATTTTCATTTCCTTTGTCTTTTGTGTATGTAGTGCAGTTTATGTGTTGTTTTCAGAAACTGAATACAATTTGACGCTTAGAACAGGAATATTAACTGGTAACAGGAAATATTTAAGGAAAGGAATGTTACTGGTTAGGGTTGATACAAGGATGAGATAAGATTTTGCACCAATATCGTTAACGACATTATCAATATGGGACAAGATTAATAGGTAGGGAAGGTAAGGTTGAGGTTTAATATTGCTACCGTTATTATTGTCGTTCAGCAGAGTTAATAAGCAAGGTAAGTTCTTATTGTTTCGCACCTTTATATGGAAGCTTACTTACTTGTTATATGCAGTTTTTTCATATATATATTTGAGTTTCAGTCATGAATGAGCAATAAAAACACAGAAAGACATATGCAGTTCTCCCAAACATATATTGAAGTTTAAGTTTGTGCAATTTACCTTTTGTAATACAATTGATGCCGTTTGGCTCTCCTTTTCATCCACATGAGCCTTTGTGCAATAATCGGCTTGTTGGCGCGTTATAATTTATATATGCACTGGACAGACAGGACAAGACAAGTTAAGATAATTCTTATTGCTATGGCTTTATGTATAGCAGTGGTTTCCCTTGTGGTATCGCATAAGCTTGCCAGTGACCTGAAGGTACAGGAACATAGCCGTATGGCAGTGTGGGCCGAGGCTATGAGATCACTCAATAAGGCCGATGACAATACCGATTTAAATCTTGTTCTGAAGGTTTTAAACGACAATAACACAATTCCTGTTATTGTATTGAACCGACATGGACAGGTTAGCGACTTCCGAAATCTTACCTTACATGTTTCCTCTCGTGCTGATAGTATGGCCTGTGTAAAGGCGCTTGGACATGAATTATTGGCGCAACACCGTAATATTCGTATTTTTCTTGACAGCCGGCATCATGATTATATCGATGTCTGCTACGAAGATTCGCTGATGCTTAAGCGCCTCTCGTGGTTTCCCTATGTACAGCTTGGTGTAGTATTGCTATTTGTAGCCATTGCTATTTTTGCGCTTCTCATGGCAAAAAAAGCCGAACAAAATAAAGTCTGGGTGGGCCTTTCAAAGGAGACTGCTCACCAATTGGGTACACCAATCAGCAGTCTGATGGCCTGGATAGAAGTTTTAAGAGAAGAATATCCTGACGATTCGCTTATTCCTGAAATGAATAAAGATGTTAAGCGACTTCAGCTAATTGCCGATCGTTTCTCGAAGATAGGCTCCTTTCCTGAGCCTGTTCCGTCAAATTTAGAAGAGGTTTTGAACCATGTTGCTGATTACATGGACAGGCGGACAAGCAAGAGCGTTGAAATTAAAAAACAATTTCCGCAGAACGATATTATTGTAAATCTTAATGCCTCACTTTTCGAATGGGTTATTGAAAACCTGTGTAAGAATGCTGTTGATGCCATGGGAGGCGGTCCGGGACGTATTATTTTGCATGTTGAAGAAACTGAAAATAAAGTTGTTGTCGAGGTATCGGATACAGGAAAAGGCATTCGAAAGAAAGACATCGGCAATGTTTTCCGTCCCGGGTTCACAACAAAGAAGCGTGGATGGGGGCTCGGACTCAGTCTGGCTAAGCGTATTGTTGAAGAGTATCACGGCGGTAAGATTTTTGTAAAAAGTTCCGATTCTATGAAAGGTACAACGTTCAGGATTGAACTTAAGAAGACTTAGATATTCAACATACCCCTTTATTCTGATTGGTTTATGCAAGAAAGCATATTTCCTGGCGAAGTAAACCTTTCGGGTTTATACCGTATTTCTTATTGTCCGACGGCCGTCAGCAGCGTGTACGGTGGCCGTCAGACAACACGTATGGCGATCGTCAGCAACGCTGCTGACGGCCGCCGAACAATGACGTTTTGCCTTTTGTGTGCATTGCCTTTAGGTTAAAAGCATTATGAAAAACGTTGCCATTGTAATACCTTTTGCGGGTAAAAGTAATTTTCCTTCATTGGCGTGTCGTGAAAAAACTCATCAGATTGATTATTAAGCACATTCCGCTTCCCTGTGTAAAATGGGCCAGTTTTTCGGGGGTAGCAATATTGCAGCCCCATATTTCAAAAACCAGCCGTTACGTGTAATATTCATACCGTTGCATCGTTTTTTCCTTTAAAAACAATCGTATATAAGAAAAAAATAGTAACTTTGCAAGCCAAAGTGTAGATATGTCTATGTTAGAGCAGTTTAAGATAGATTTAAAAGGCCTGGCCCAGGGCGATACCGTTTTGAGCTTTACCATTGATGATGCTTTCTTCGAAGCTGTTGATGCTCCGTTGATTCGTCATGGTCGGTTACAAACTACTTTGACAATACACCGGACCGACGATTTCTTCGATCTCGATTTCCACACTGAAGGCTTAGTTACCGTTATGTGTGACCGTTGCTTAGACGATATGGAACAACCAGTTCTGGCCGACGATCACCTTGTAGTTAAGTTTGGAACTGCCTATTCTGAAGACGATGACCTTATCACAGTAGCCAAGGACGAAGGAATACTTGACGTGTCATGGTTCATCTATCAGTTTGTAGAGCTTCGCATTCCGCTACGGCATGTGCATGCACCTGGAAAATGCAACCCTGCCATGATGGATGTTCTTAAGGAGCATTCAGCCGCCCGAAGCGGTGAGGAGAGTGCGCAGAATTCTATGGATTCGCGTTGGGCAGCTTTAGAAAAATTAAAGAATTCAGAATTAAAAGATTAAAAATTAAACGATTAAAGCATTATGGCACATCCTAAAAGAAGACAGTCAAAGACTCGTACACTGAAGAGAAGAACCCACGACAAGGCAGTTGTTCCTACACTTGCAGTATGTCCTAACTGCGGCGCTTACTATGTTTATCATACCGTTTGCCCCACATGTGGCTACTATCGCGGTAAGGTTGCTATTGTAAAAGAAGCTGCAGAGTAATGGGAAAGCTTAACGCTGTTATCACTGGCGTTGGCGGATATGTCCCCGACTACGTTCTTACAAATGCGGAATTGTCGCGTATGGTTGATACCAGCGACGAGTGGATTAGAACACGTGTCGGCATTCTTGAACGGCGAATACTGAAAGAAGAGGGTCTCGGAGCAAGCTATCTTGCAAGAAAAGCCTGCAAGCAGCTGCTTAAAAAAACGGGTACTGATCCGGATAGTATTGACGCATTAATCGTCTCTACAACTACTCCCGATTACCCATTCCCCTCAACAGCCAGCATTGTGCTGGGTAAGTTAGGACTGAAGAACGCTTTCGCTTTCGATGTAAGCTGCGCTTGCTGCGGCTTTATTTACGCGCTCGATACGGCTTCGGCTTTGATACAGTCGGGGCGATACAAGAAGATTATTGTTTGCTCGGCAGAGAAAATGTCGTCAGTTGTCGACTGGACCGACCGTCAAACCTGTGTTCTTTTTGGTGACGGTGCAGGTGCAGTCATGGTAGAAGCTACTGAAGAAGAGGGTGTAGGCTTTCAGGATTCAATGCTCCTTACAGATGGCAAGGGACTTCCTTTCCTTCATATGAAGGCAGGAGGCAGCGTTTGTCCTGCTTCGCATTTTACAGTAGATAATCGTCTTCATTATGTATACCAGGAAGGACGTAATGTATTCCGTCATGCTGTTACCGATATGAGCGATGACGTTCTTGCAGTTATGCAGCGCAACGGGCTGAATCAGGATAACCTTAACTGGATTATTCCTCATGAGGCTAACCTCCGTATTATTGAAGCAGTAGCCAAACGTGCCGACTTCCCCTTGGATAAAGTAATGATTAATATCGAACATTATGGCAATACGAGCTCGGCTACAATACCGCTGGCTATATGGGATAATGAGTCGAAATTAAAGAAAGGCGACAACGTGATATTTACTGCCTTTGGTGCAGGATTTGTGCACGGAGCTGTTTATTACAAATGGGGATACGATGGCTCAGGCGTTACAGACAGTAAATAAATAGAATAAACACTTCAGAAAAACGCATCCGCATGTTCATGGGAATGCGTTTTTTTTGTTACCTTTACCGCAAGTTTAATCTTATAAAAACATGCACAAGGCAGGATTTGTAAATATAGTAGGTAACCCCAATGTTGGTAAATCAACACTGATGAACCAGCTTGTTGGTGAAAAAATAAGCATTGCTACCTTTAAGGCACAAACTACAAGGCACCGGATTATGGGTATTGTGAACACACCTGATATGCAAATTGTGTTCTCGGATACGCCGGGCGTGCTGAAGCCTAACTACAAAATGCAGGAAATGATGCTGGCTTTTTCTGAGTCGGCTCTTGCTGATGCAGATATACTTCTTTATGTAACTGATGTGGTTGAAAACCCTGAAAAGAATATCGATTTTCTGGAAAAGGTGCGCGAAATGAAAATACCCGTGCTGCTTCTTATCAATAAAATAGATGAGATAGGGCAGAAAACATCGGTAACTCCGGCTGAAAAACCGAAAAAAGAAGGGCATAAAGATACTGCTAAAATAAACCCGACGGCATTACTTGGTGAGCTTGTTGAAAAGTGGCATAAGCTGTTACCCAATGCCGAAATACTGCCATTGTCGGCAAAAAACAAGTTTGGCGTAGACCTCTTGATGAAACGAATAACGGAACTTTTGCCTGAAAGTCCGGCTTATTTCGACAAGGACCAACTTACGGATAAACCGGCAAAGTTCTTTGTTTCTGAAATTATTCGCGAAAAAATACTGCGCTATTATGATAAGGAAATCCCCTATTCGGTAGAAGTTGTTGTTGAAAGTTTTAAGGAAGACGTACATCATATTCACATCAATACAGTGATTTATGTTGAGCGCGATTCGCAAAAAGGCATTATTATAGGCCATCAGGGCATGGCCTTGAAGAAAGTTTCAACAGAGGCTCGTCGCAGTTTGGAGAAATTTTTTGGTAAGTCGGTGTATCTCGAAGTGTTTGTAAAGGTCGACAAGGACTGGCGTAATTCCGACCGTGAATTAGACCATTTCGGGTACAATCCACAATAAATGATTGATAATTATATACGGCCCTGACTGTATGGAGGGTGTACTCTCTCGTTATCGAGAGGGCCGAAGAATGTAACTTCAGTAATTAAACAAACACAAATGGCAAATTTAGTAGCAATCGTAGGCCGCCCGAACGTGGGCAAATCTACGCTTTTTAATCGTTTGACACAAAGTCGTCGTGCCATCGTTAGCGAGGTAGCGGGTACCACTCGCGACCGTCAGTATGGGAAATGCTCATGGAACGGTAAGGAATTTTCGGTAGTTGATACCGGCGGATGGGTTGTGAAGTCGGATGATATATTTGAGGATGCTATCCGTAAACAAGTGTTGATAGCTGCCGAAGAGGCCGATTTGATACTGTTTTTGGTAGATGTTGAGACAGGCATTACCGACTGGGACGAAGACGTTGCACAAATTCTTCGTCGTGCAAACTTGCCTATTATCCTCGTCGCTAACAAGGTAGACAACAGCGGAATGGCTTATTCGGCGGCCGAGTTTTATAGTCTTGGCCTTGGCGATCCGCACTGTATCAGTGCAGCTACTGGTGGCGGGACGGGCGATTTATTGGATTTAATTCTTGAGAAACTGCCATCAAAGCAGCAAGAAGAAATCGATGACGATTTGCCTCGCTTTGCTGTTGTAGGCAGGCCTAATGCAGGAAAGTCGAGTATTATCAACGCCTTTATTGGTGAAGATCGTAATATTGTTACCGAGATTGCAGGTACAACGCGCGACAGTATATACACACGCTTCGACAAATTTGGCTTCGATTTCTACCTCGTTGATACGGCAGGTATTCGTCGTAAGAACAAAGTGACCGAAGATTTAGAGTTTTATAGTGTGATGAGAAGCATACGGGCCATCGAAAATAGCGACGTATGCATCCTTATGATAGATGCTACACGCGGTATCGAAGCACAGGATATGAATATTTTTCAGCTCATACAGCGGAACAATAAAAGCTTAGTTGTAGTTGTTAATAAATGGGATTTGGTACAGGATAAGGACCAGAAGGTCATCGATACCTTTAAAAATGCCATTTACAACAGAATGGCACCGTTTGTTGATTTCCCGATTATCTTTGCGTCGGCACTTACAAAACAGCGTATCTTTAAGGTTCTTGAAACTGCCAAGGACGTTTATAAGAACCGCACTACACATATTGGTACGAACAAACTTAATGAGGTTATGCTGCCTATTATTGAACAGACACCTCCTCCCTCTACGAAAGGAAAGTTCATCAAAATAAAGTATTGTTCGCAGCTTCCCAATACGCAAATACCATCGTTTGTGTTCTATGCCAACCTCCCTCAGTATATAAAGGAGAACTACCGGCGCTTTTTGGAGAATAAGATTCGCGAGAACTGGCAACTGCACGGCTGCCCTGTAAATGTGTTTATTCGTCAGAAATAAGATGAAAATACAATTGTGGGCTTACCTGATTATTGCATGTCTCAGTATCTTTTCTATCTCGTCGTGTGGCAAAAAAGCCAGTGAAGATACATCGGCTGAGATGGCAGGGCAGGCAGCTAAGGCTTATTATGATCAGCTTCTGCATGGCGATTTCGAATCGTTTGTGGCAGGAAGGTATCAGCCCGACTCAATACCCGCCTCGTATCATGAGCAGTTAGTAGCCAACGCTAAGATGTTTTTGGGGCAGCAAGACGGTCATGACGGCATTAAAGAGGTGAAGTATGTCAGTGCCAAAGCAGACACATCGAAGCATGTAGCCGATGTTTTTCTTAAGTTTGTATATGGTAATGGTACGGCCGAAGAGGTGATAGTGCCGATGGTTGAGCATAAAGGAGTATGGTATATGCGGTGAGCAGACACAGTTATAACATCATGAATATCGGCGCAAAGGACAACCCTTTGCGCCGATATTCATTTTTAACCTGTTACGAAGATACAACAGTTATCGTGGCTCTACATCATGCGACCTGTCGCTTATTCATTTTCTGTGGCCACCTGTTTTACCTTACGGAAGAGGTCGCTGGCAAAAACAAAATCGTTAAGCTTCTTGTTAGTTGAGTCCATTACATCGTCCTTTGAACCTTCCCACTCCTTATGACCTTTGTAAATAAATATAATTTTCTCTCCTATTCCCATTACCGAGTTCATGTCATGTGTATTAATGATGGTGGTAATATTGAACTCTTTTGTAATCTCAGCGAGCAAATTGTCTATTACCAATGATGTTTTCGGGTCGAGACCTGAGTTAGGTTCGTCGCAGAAAAGGTATTTGGGGTTCAGTACAATAGCCCGTGCAATAGCCACCCTTTTTTGCATACCGCCTGATATTTCTTCAGGAAACTTACTGCCTGCATCCTTAAGTTTAACGCGCTCGAGGCACTCCATGGCCCGCCTGTCGCGCTCACGGGCGGTCATATTTGAGAACATATCGAGCGGAAAACGGACATTCTCGAGCACTGTTTGCGAATCGAACAGTGCAGAACCCTGAAATATCATTCCCATCTCACGGCGCATCATCACACGGTCGTGCTTCTTCATGGTTACAAAATTACGTCCGTCATAGAGCACTTCACCCTCGGTAGGGGAGAGTAATCCTACAAGATTCTTCATCAGAACCGTCTTTCCTGAACCGCTCTGTCCGATGATAAGGTTTGTTTTTCCTGTTTCAAACGTAACATTAATATCCTTTAGAACTGTTTTGTCCTCGAAGGATTTTGTGAGGTGTTTAATTTCTATCATTTTAGCCCCCTGAGTTAGGGGGTTGGGGGTCTGAACAGTATCCTTCTCAATGTATTATCGAAAGAGAATGAAATTTAAATCAAATCAAGGCCAATTGCCTCTTTTATCCCCAACCCGGTTTATGCTTTTGTTTCTATATTTCTTTTAATATGATGCTTAAAAAATTTAGTTATCAGCCTATTTCACTTTTAGCATTTCATCCTTATTCCGTCTGTCTTCTCTTGCAAGCGGTAGCTTAATCTTTCTTCTTCCTGCTATTGTCAAGGCTTTCTGTTTAAGCAATTCTATTACTCTTCTAACATCCTTTTCAATGGATTCATTGCGAATCCTTGTTATTGTAATACCATGTTGTTCGAAAAAACAAGTACGATCATCGTCCTTTTCTTTCTGTTCCATAGTATCATGTATCTCTCCATCTACTTCGATACACCATTTAAGCTCTGCACAATAGAAATCCATTACATATGGTCCAAAGCCGTGTTGTTGTCTGAATTTGAGCCCATCCAACTGTCTCCCTCTCAGATAGTGCCACAGAATCCTCTCACAAGGTGTTGCCTCTTTTCGCAACTGTTGCCTGAATTCTTTGCTTTCTATGGGGTTAGAGTAGGACATTTTTTGAGAGTTTGTTACATTGTTGACTGATGATACTGTTGTTCAGACCCCCATCCCCCTAACTTAGGGGGCGAGAACGGCCTTTACGACAGCAGCTGTGTCAGGAATACATCCGAAAACAATATGAGCACACTGCTGCACACTACCGCATCGGTCGACGACTTTCCAACCTCAACAGAGCCGCCGTCGGCAGTGTAGCCGAAGAACGATGACACGCTGGCGATGATGAAGGCAAAGAATAAACTCTTGGTGATACTCATCCACATGAACCACGAATTAAACGAATGGCGCATGCCTTCAGTCAAATCTTCGGGCGACATTATCTGCCCGATGTACGCCGTTGCATAAGCACCCACGATACCCATAGCCGATGAAAAGATAACGAGGAAAGGCATAATGGTTACCAATCCCATAATTTTCGGCAATATAAGATAGCTTGCTGAGTTTATGCCCATGATGTCGAGTGCGTCAACCTGTTGTGTAACACGCATGGTTCCCAGCTCAGAGGCAATGTTCGAACCAACCTTTCCGGCCAGAATTAAGCACATGATTGAGCTGGAAAATTCGAGTAACATAATCTCGCGGGTAGTGAAACCTGTTACCCATCGCGGCATCCACGGGCTTTGAATATTCACTTTCATCTGAATGCAGATGACGGCACCGATGAAAAAACTAATCAGTAACACGATGCCTATTGAATCTATACCCAGCTGCGACATTTCCTTAACATAGCTCTTGAAAAACATTCTGAAACGCTCTGGACGCGAAAATGTGCGGCCCATCAGGGAAAGATAACTGCCGAAAGTGGAAAGATATTTCTTAAGAATGCGGAGCAATAACATGACGTTTAGATACAAATAGTTAGGTAGCAAAGATAGTTATATTTGGGTCGTAAACCTAATATATTAAAATAAATTAATGATAAAAAGGATGGTTAATGGGGCAATTTCAGTCCTTGCCCTATTCATGGATAATATGTTTTCATCATGTTGTATTGCTGTTTATGCTATAAAGTAAAGCCATTTGCGGTGTATTAGACGTGACATTACGTGCATGGAGGTATCGTTCGGCGGCCGTCAGCAGCGCGTACGACGGCCGCCGAACAATGTGTATGACGACCGTCAGCAGCATTGATGGCGGTCGCCAAACGATGAACATATTAAAATAAAAGTATGGCCGGTACATTGTAAATCACGGGTTAAACAGCTATAAATTAGTAACCAAATGGTGCTTTTGTAATATAATACCTGTCATCACGTGGAAAGAACTACTGAAAAAGGCGACCCGCATATCAGCGTATTGCCTTAATATAAAGAGAGTTATGATTATAAAAATTTATTGATGCAGATAACGGTCAACATTTGCAGCAGCGTCTCTTCCGCTTGCCAGAGCACGCACAACAAGGCTTGCTCCTGTTGCTGCATCGCCTGCAACAAATACGTTTTCGGGATATTCGGGCAGATGCTGGGGCAGGAATCCCATGGCCAGAAGCACCATATCTGCCTTTATTATTTCTGGTTCTTTGGCTGGTTTCATCAGTGGACGTCCGCCCTCAGGGTTTGGAACCCATTCTATTTCCTGTACTTTAACGCCGGTAAGTACGCCGTTTTCACCCAGAAATTCCAGCGTGTTGATGTTCCATCTGCGTGTACATCCTTCTTCATGTGCGAAGCTGGTCTTTAGTGTTCGAGGCCAGTTGGGCCACGGATTCTGCGGGTCGTCAGGTCCGTCTGCGGGACGTGGCATAATCTCTATTTGTGTAACGCTTTTGCATCCCTGACGGTGAGAGGTGCCAATACAGTCGGACCCCGTATCGCCACCGCCAATAACCAGCACGTCTTTACCACGTGCATTTACCAACGCAGCTTTGTCAAACTCGTTCCCTGCCAGCACGCGGTTTTGTTGTGCCAGCATTTCAAGTGCAAAGTAAACGCCCTTAAGGTTTCTGCCCGGTGCCGGTAAGTCGCGGGCTTGCGGTGTACCTGTGCATACGACAACGGCATTATACTGCTCCGAAAGTTCCTCAATGGTCACCTTTTTAGCACCTGAAAGTGTATCGTCGTTTTGAATATCAACATCGGTTTGCTTGTTGTTTACGAGCATCGTATGGTAAACAAAGTGTATGCCTTCGGCCTCTAAGATGCGCATCTTGCGGTCTATAATATCCTTGTTCAGCTTAAAATTCGGTATACCGAAGCGCAGTAAGCCTCCTGCATTTTCACGTGCTTCGAATACTGTAACCTCGTAACCACGCTGGTTTAGTTGTGTGGCAGTGCTTAGTCCGGCAGGTCCGGCACCCACAACGGCAACCTTTTTCCCGTTGCGTTTTGGTATGCGGGGCTTTACATAATCCTCCTGATAGGCATGCTCGGCAATGGCAGCCTCGTTCTCTCGTATCGTTGTGGGTTCGTGATTCATCAGGTTTAGCACGCACCCTTTTTCGCAAAGGGCCGGGCAAATGCGCCCCGTGAACTCAGGAAAATCGTTGGTTTGCGACAGCAGCACATAAGCTTCCTGCCACTCTCCGCGGTAAAGGGCATCGTTCCACTCGGGTATTTTGTTGTGGAGTGGGCAAGCCCAGTGGCAGAATGGCACCCCACAGTCCATACATCTGCCCGCTTGTTGCCGGCGGTCGTTGCTGTTAAGGGTTTGTTCTACTTCGCCAAAGTCGTGTATTCTATCGTGTACAGGCCGGTAGCCTGCTTCCTTTCTCTCGACCTCTAAAAATCCTTTTGGATTACCCATATATAATAATGATAATATAAAAATTCAGTAATGTTTGTTCTCGCATGGGGTAAAGGGCACAGAAGTTAATCGGTAACAGTTTGTAAAGCCAGGTATCAGGCAGCTTGTAATTGCTCTTTTCCATAAACTTTTATCCTTTTGCCTTTTTCCTTTTTTACCTTTTTATCGTTCAAAATTTCCTTTTACCTTTTTCCTTTTTTACCTTTTTATCGTTCAAAATTTCCTTTTACCTTTTTCCTTTTTTACCCTTTTACTTTTCAATACTCCCTTTGCATGTCAGCAATTTTTTGCTGAAGTTTCTTTACCTGCTCCTCTTGAAGCACGCGCTTATACTCGATAGGCACAACCTGTATAAACTCATCGACATAGCGATTCCAGTCGTCTAACATCGTTCTTGCGAGCTTAGAGCCGGTGTATAAGTAGTGTTGACGTATCAGTTCGTGCAGTTCTTTACGATAGGTAGTATCTTCAACGAGGTTAATTTCAACCATACCCATGTTGCAATAATAGTCGAAATCGTGGTCCTTATCCCATACATAGGCTACACCTCCGCTCATACCGGCAGCAAAATTACGGCCTGTTCGTCCGAGTACAACAACGCGTCCGCCCGTCATATATTCGCAGCAGTGGTCGCCTGTACCCTCTACAACGGCAATGGCACCGCTGTTACGAACGGCAAATCGTTCGCCAACCTTGCCGTTGATATACAGTTCACCTGTCGTTGCCCCGTACAAACCGGTGTTGCCTGCAATAATATTGTCTTCGGCATTAAAGTTGCTTCGCTTGGGTGGAAGGATGGAAATGTGTCCTCCCGACAAGCCTTTCGCAAAATAGTCGTTGGCTTCGCCCTCGAGCTTAAAGTTGACACCCTTCACCAAAAATGCACCAAAGCTCTGACCTGCCGAGCCTTTAAACTTCACGTTAATGGTGGGCTGGTTCTTGTTTTCTGTTTTTATCGTATTGCTTTCAGAGGCTTTGTCAGCCATCCCGGCATCGGCAATCTTCTGTAATTCCTTTGATTTCAGCCACTCGATATGTCCCGAAAGCATAGCACCAACGGCACGGTTGGTATTCTTTATCGGATAATCGAGATCAATTTCACCGCCTGTTTCTATGGTATGAGCAGCGGCGTCAATGATTTGTTCGTCCAGAATGTCGTACAAATCGTGGTCTTGTGTGCGTGTGCAATAAGTTGAAACGTCGCCTGTTTCACATGTGGTGAGCCTGCCAAAATCTAAGCTTTCCCACTTGGTTCTGACGGCATCCGATGCCGGTTTCCAGCAGGAGGCAGTATCACGACGGGTTAAAAGCTCGGTATGGCCAACAATATCGTTCAGCGATTTGAATCCCATCTCGGCAAGATACTCACGTATATGTCGGGCAAGGAAAGTGAAATAATTAACAACATATTCGTATTTTCCACGGAAAAAGCCCCGTAATTTTGTATCTTGTGTGGCCACACCCATGGGACAAGTATTCTGTGAACACTTGCGCATCATGACGCAACCTAACGTAATTAGCGGTGCTGTGCCGAAACCAAACTCCTCAGCACCAAGCAGAGCCATGATGATAACGTCGCGCGATGTCTTCATTTGGCCGTCTACTTGTAATCGTGAAAGCGATCGAAGACCGTTTTTAACCAGCGTCTGTTGCGTCTCTGCGACGCCGATTTCTGGCGAAATACCAGCGAAACGCATACTGGAAGCCGGCGAAGCACCGGTGCCACCTTCAGCACCTGATATAACAACCAGATCGGCTTTGGCCTTTACAACACCGGCCGCAATGGTGCCAATGCCGCTCTCTGCAACCAGTTTCACGCTGATGGCAGCACGCGGATTCACATTCTTCAGGTCGAAAATAAGCTGCTTTAAGTCTTCTATCGAGTAAATATCATGATGGGGTGGTGGCGAAATAAGGCTTATCCCGGGAATGGAATGCCGCGTTTTCGCGATAACTTCGTTCACTTTAAAGCCTGGCAACTGGCCGCCTTCACCTGGCTTTGCGCCCTGTGCAACCTTTATCTGTATTTCGTCAGCGTTGACCAAATACTCTGTTGTTACACCGAAACGACCCGATGCAACCTGCTTGGTTTTGCTTGAAAGCGATATGCCTTCGGCCGTAGCGTGAAAGCGTTCTGCGTCTTCTCCGCCTTCGCCGGTGTTGCTACGTGCTCCCAATTTGTTCATAGCCATGGCCAGAGCTTCATGTGCTTCCTTCGACAAAGCGCCGAAAGACATGGCCCCTACCACAAAATGCTTTACAATTTCAGCTTCTGTTTCTACCTCGTCAATAGCGATAGGGTTGCGCTTAAAGTCGAGGAAGTCGCGCAGAAACAAGGGTTCTGGCTTATCGTCTACAAGCTTTTCAAAGTGCTTAAACGTCTCATAGTTGCCTGTTCGTGTGGCTAATTGCAGAGCAGCTATGGTGTCGGGGTTCCACGAGTGTTTAATACCGTCGGCACGCCAGTGGAACTGTCCTAAGTTTGGAAGGGGCTTTTCTTCGTTGTTTTCAATAATGGCATGGGCCTTTTTATGCAATTGAATGGCATCGTTTGCGATGGTGTCAAGTCCGATTCCGCCCACAGTCGATGTATCTGTACCGAAATAAGATTTCAGCAGACTTTCAGAAAGTCCGATAGATTCAAATATCTGGGCACCGCGATATGAGCGTATTGTCGAGATTCCCATTTTGGCCATAATCTTCAACAAGCCTTTTTTCACCGCAGTAATATAGTTGGCTTCGGCCGTGGGATAGTTCTCTTGTATCTTGCCTTTTTGCACAAGGTCGTCAAGAATAGCAAATGTCATATACGGACAAAGGGCAGAAGCGCCGTACCCTAACAGCAGTGCCGCGTGCATAACCTCACGTATTTCGCCACTCTCTACGATGAGAGCCGTTTGCACGCGCTTGCCAACGTTGATCAGATAATGGTGTACAGCACTCACCGCAAGGAGCGAAGGTATGGCAACATGTTGGCTGTCGACGTCGCGATCGCTTAATATAATATAGTTGTAACCATCGTCAACGCTGCGTTCTGCTGCTTTGCAAAGCTGGTCGATTGCTTCGCGAAGAGCTTCACCAGCAAGGCTTGCCTCCTGTTCTTCGTTGGATAAAGGTTCATGGGTGTAAGGCTCAAAGGTCATGCTCAGCTTGCATGTATGGAAGCCTTTATATCGTATATTCTGAAGAATATCGAGCTGACCGTTCGTCAATATAGGATGTGGAAGCCGCACCATTTTGCAGTTGGTTTCGTCGGGATTAAGAATACCCGTGCCCACACGACCTATGTATTCGGTGAGGCTCATGACCAATTGCTCGCGTATTGAGTCGATAGCGGGGTTGGTAACCTGTGCAAATTGCTGTCGGAAATAGTTGAAAAATATCTGCGGTTCGCCTGCCAGCACAGCCAGAGGCGTGTCATTTCCCATTGAGGCTGTTGGCTCCTGGCCGCGTGTTGCCATAGGAATGAGCGTATCGTTTATGTCTTCTTTGCCAAAGCCAAACTCTGTTTCCTTGGCATTTAAGTGTTCAACGGCATTGCTTACCTTTCGTCCACTATGAATTTTTTCGAGCTGAATGCGATTCGTGTTCAGCCACTGGCGGTAAGGATGCTCATGTGCCAGCTGCTCCTTTATTTCACCATCGTAGTATATTTTGCCTTCTTTTGTGTCAACAAGCAATATCTTACCGGGTTCTAATCGCCCTTTTTCGATAACCTCTGACGGGTCAAAATTCATCACGCCTACCTCGGAAGCCACCACCATTGTGCCGCTTTTCGTGATGGTATAACGGGCCGGACGCAGACCGTTGCGGTCGAGCATACCTCCCGCGTAGCGCCCATCGGCAAAGAGTAAAGCCGCCGGACCGTCCCACGGTTCCATTAAAATGGAATGGTATTCATAAAAAGCCTTGAGGTCTTCAGACAATGGATTCTTGTCGTTAAAGCTTTCAGGAACCATGATTGACAACGCCTGAGGCAGCGACATACCGTTCATAATAAAGAACTCAAAGACGTTATCGAGGCTTGCTGAGTCGCTCATGTCGGGCTGAATAATAGGGCTTATGTCGTGAATATCGCCGAGAACCTCTGACGATAATACCGCCTCGCGTGCCTTCATCCAGCTGCGATTGCCGCGAATGGTGTTTATTTCGCCGTTGTGTGCCAGCAGACGGAAGGGCTGAGCCAAGGCCCATGTAGGGAACGTATTGGTTGAAAACCGGCTGTGAACCAATGCCATGCCACTAGTAAAATAGCTGTTTGTGAGGTCGGGATAATAATGACGTAGCTGCAAGCTCGACAGCATTCCCTTGTAAACAATGTTGCGTGACGACAGGCTGCAAATGTAAAACTGTTTGTTGCAGATACGTTTCTCTATTTTTTTACGGATAAGATACAGCGTGCGTTCAATGTTATCGGGTTGTCCTGCTGCTGTACCAGTAACAAAAATCTGTCGTACGTCGGGTTCGGTTTCGGCCGCAGCCTCTCCCAAACACTCTGAACAGGTGGGAACAGTACGTAAGTGCATCAGCTGCATTCCCTCGCGTTCAATCTCCTCAATCATCACCGAGAGGATGTCGTTTTGGGCTTTTTCGTCCCTGGGAAGAAAAACAAGCCCTGTACCATATTTCCCTTTCTCGGGAACAGGTATGCCTTGAAGCAATATAAATTCGTGGGGAATCTGGAGCATAATGCCTGCTCCGTCGCCTGTTTTACCGTCAGCACCCTCTGCGCCTCTGTGGCGAAGGTGCTCTAAAACTTGCAGTGCATCGTCAACAAGCTGATGGCTTTTTTCGCCGTTTATATTTACTACCATGCCCACGCCGCAGGCATCGTGTTCATAAATGTTATTGTATAATCCTTTCTTACCCATTTGCAAGTTACGTTGTTGTTTTCCTGTCAATATGCTTGCAAAAGTACAAAATTACGTCCATATTGTTATGTAATGTTGCTTTTATTCTGTATTGTATCTCCTTTTTTAACATAACGACTGTTCGTTTCTGCCGTATGGTTTGTGCCATATGGGTTATATGGTTATAGTTCGGCGGCCGCAGACAGCATTGCTGACGACCATCGAACAACGGGTGTGACGGCCGTCAGCAATGCGGCGGCCGTCATACAACGAACAAATGGTAATATTGTAAAGGGCAAAGTAACGTAAAGGGCAGGAGATACAAATGTAACAGCAGGAAGAAACAGAAATAAATATGTCGATTTTTTTCAAAAAAGATAGAGGAATATGAAATTAATGAGTATATTTGCCCGTCGAAGCCTATGTCGTATCATGTAACCATTGACGTTTTATTTTATCGGAAGCGTGTGTGTGGTGTTGGTATAAGGCAGAAAAAACACGCATAAATAATTATTTAAACCTAAAACATATGAGAAAATTTTTACTTAGTATGGCTATTATTGGCCTTTGTGGTGTGACAGCAAGTGCACAGCAAGACAAGGATCCTGCTGTTTATGCGGCTACGGAAGCAGGTGAGCAACTTACCAACCTTTATCTTAATTCGTCAGTGCTTCATGGCGGAGCTGCGATATATCCGGGCGGTATTGCGGGCGATGCCAGAGGCATGGCCGTTGCCAATGGCAAAATGTATGTGTGCAATCGTGGTGCAGGAGGTGTTTCCCAGCTTGTTGAATTGGACGGCGTTACTGGCGCATTGCTTCGTACAATAGAGTTGCCGAAGGAGATGTGGCAGGAAGAAGGAACTATGCTTGGTTTCGTGGCTAATGATGTTCAGGCCGATAATGCAGGACACATTTTTGTGGCAAACATGTCGACTGACATGCGCGGCACGGGTGCTGCACACCTGTTCAGGGTAAACTATGTGGATGTAACCCAGAACCCTGTAACCTTTAAGACGGTGCTAAACACCTCACTTCCTGCCACCCTGGAAAAGGCAATGCGAATTGATACTTATGATGTTTACGGTGACATACTGAACGGTAACGGTATTATTATGCTGCCGGTCAGTGGTGTTGAGCCTGGCGCGGGTAATACGGTATTAAAGTATACGGTAACGAATGGGGTTGCCGATGCTGACAATCCTCAAACAATTGTTCTGTCTGAATTGAATCCAAAGTCGGCCACGGGCGCAGGAGCAGCTCCCCGTATCAACATTGTTGATGACGAACTGTTTTATCATGACGGTTTTACAACCTTGCCCATGCTCTATGATATGAACGGCAACGTGGTTGACGGTTTCCAGAATAACAAACCCTTGTCGCCAGCTTCGCCAGGCCAGAACGGTGTTGCCGAGTTTGAACTTAACGGTTCTTACTATCTGATAGTAGCATCAACAAATACCAATAACGACCCTCCTCAGGCTTTCGACTTGTTTAAATTCAAAGACGACAGCCGCTCGTTTGCTGACATGAAGCTGCTTTACCGTTTCCCTGAGGCGGGTTTAGGCAGTGTGGCTAACGCTGTAAGAACGGCCCTTCCACGTGTGGAGATTGTTGAAGGAACAGGTGGAAAGAAAAAGGCAAGGATTAATATTTATGCCTATCGCAACGGATACGGTATTTATGAATTTACAAATGATGACCCCACAAGCGTGAAAACACTGAACGCTGACGGTATAAACTTTGTGGTTAACGGGTGCAAGGTAACGGTTAATGGCCCTGTAAAGACAATTGATATTTATTCTGTTGACGGGCAAAAGGTGGCGTCGTCGGCCGACGGCCACACCGTAAACGTACCTGCAAAAGGTGTTTATATGCTGGCTATTCAGAAAGTTGACGGCAGCAGGAAAACAACGAAGATAGTAACAGATTAACGTAGAACGGGAGAGAGAACAGTGCGGAGAGCCGCTGTTTCTCTCTTCTTGAACACAAAATAATCATGTGCTCTTCGTAATTTGATTTTTACAAGGCAATACGATGAAGAAGATATTTCAAAGCTTCCTCCTGCTTATGCTGTGCATTACTGCGCAGGCAGGCAATGTGTTGATAGGCGAAAAAAGCTATACTGTTGATACAACGGCTCTGTTTAAAGCGGGTCCTGGCGTACAGTATATGGCGCTTGAATTTAGAGGTCCCCGGCGTATGAACGCATTTATACTAAAGGTTGACCTGATGAACCCTTACGTAACCTATCGCGCTGCCATCAGCAACGACTCTATATACGGCGGCGAACAGCCCACCCGTGTGGCGGCGCGCAAGAGCCGTGAGGGCGAAGTGTATATTGCAGGAACCAATGGCGACTTCTATCATACAACGGGATATGTGGGTCTTCCCACTGGTTTTACCATGGTAAACCATGAGATAGCCGACATTCCTACGGACCCGGTCCACAGGATGGTAATGGCTTTTGATGATGCCAAAACACCGTATGCGGGTGCCATGAGCTATACAGGCACGTTGAATATAGGCAGCAACAGCTATTCGATAGCGCATGTGAATCATGTACGAGAGGCTGGAGAACTGGTACTTTATAACCAGCTTAACGGGAAATATACACACACGGAGAACGACGGTACCGAAGTTTTGGTAAAGCTGACAGCGGGTAATACGTGGGGCGTAAACAAGCCTTTGGAGGCCGAAGTTGAAAAAATAGAGACGGGTAAAGGCAATATGCTTATACCCCCTGGCTATGCAGTGCTGTCGGCTAACGGCGCAACAGCTGCTGCATTAGGTGCATTAACGGTTGGTAGTAAGGTTAAAATTACGTTGAATATGACATTGGATGGCGTTGCCAAATCGTTCTCAGAGGTGATTGGTGGCGACATTCGTAGCTGTATAATTAAGAATGGAGTAGTAAGCACTGGCGACGTATGGGCAGAGCTTCACCCGCGTACGGGCTTTGGATATACGGCTGACAGGAAGACGGCTATTCAATGTGTGGTAGACGGTCGCAGCACAGCCTCGACAGGTGCAACTACAAAAGACCTGGCCGAAATTATGCAATTTGTAGGTGCCAGCGATGCCATCAACTTAGATGGGGGCGGCTCGAGTTGCTTGTTTCTGAAAGATTTCGGTCCGATGAATAAGGTGAGCGATGGACAGGAACGAGCTGTTTCAAATGGAATTTATGTGGTTTCAACAGCTCCCTCTGATAATAACGTGAGCGAAATAAGATGCGTGAAGGAGCGTGTACGGCTGCCCCGGTATGGCATTTACAAGCCGTTATATTATGGATATAACCAATATGGCGTGCTGGTATCGAAAGATGTTCAGGGTGTTACACAAACGGTTGACCCTTCAGTAGGGCAGATTCTGGATGACGGCAGCTTCCTGGCATCAGGTACAAAAGGTGGAGAGATAACTGCAACATACCATGGAGCTACGGCAAAAATTAAAGTAGAGCGATGGGCTGAGGGCGCAGTTTCCATTCGATTAGATTCTGTTTTGCTCGACAATCAGGTAAACTATCCGATAGAAGTGCAAACGGAGGTTGAAGGAAATTTGCTGGATTTATATCCTGGAGCATTGAGCTGGGAAGTAGATAACCCTGAGGTTTGTACGGTTACAAATGGTGTTTTACGGGGATTAAAAAGTGGAACGGCTGTCGTTACGGGCACATTGGGTACATACAGAGACCAGATTAAGGTGAAGATAGAAGTGGCAGACAAAAGTTACCTGGTTGTAAACCCTTTTACTGATGCTTCATGGAATATTACCACATCGTCGAATTTGAAAGATATGGTAAACCAAAAGCAGGAACAATCAGTAAAAACAAGTTTTACATATAAATCGGGACGAAACAGCAATTTTGCCTATACGAATGATGTAGCATTGTACAGTTTGCCCGACAGTATAAAATTAATATTTAACCCTGGTGATATAAATATAAAGAAGTTAACCTTGCGCTTTAAGGAGAATAATGGCGGAATCAGTACGATTAACAGGGATTTCTCAGGGTTTGTAAAAAATAAAGACAACACCCTTTGTCTGGCTTTGTCTGACTTGATGGAGCATCCTGCTGATCGTGGAGCCTATCCTTTACACTTTAATTTTATGCAATTCTCGATTGATCGCGAAGGTATGGTGGCACAAAAAAAATATACGATGGACATCAAACAGTTTGCCCTTATATATAATAAGGTATCAACAGGTATCTTTAATATGATGTCGTATGGTAACAATAATGCTGCTGTCAGAATGGTTAAAGGAAGAGGAGCTGAGGTAATTCTGAAATCGGATAAAGAAGAAAACGTTCGTTTTGAGATAGCTTCTGTGTCGGGAAACATTGTGAGGAGGAGCTATTGTGAGCGAGCAAAGGATGGCACTTATCTGCTTCCGTTTAATGGTCTTCCCTCAGGTGTGTACGTAATTACCGTGTATCATGGTAAAAAGCATAATACAGTAAAGGTTCTTTGGAACTAAGGGATAGCGAAACAGAATATAAAAAACTATCGTTACTTGTTTGTAAGACTGGTGTGTTCCCTATACTGGTACTGCTGGAGGTACTGGGTATTTCATCGTATCTTACTTGTAAAATCAGTGTAATCCTTACCCTGCAGGGTAGGGATTACTTCATAAATACAGTATATCTTTTGTAAATTACCATGAGGAACAAGCTCTAAAACCAACCTGTGGGCTGTAAAAGGTGGAAGGTTTTTAGTAGAAGGATAAGCCAGTTCTTTATTTTTCCGTGTAAGAAAGTTGTAATGAAAATGCGAAGTACCTTATTAGATAAAATAAGAATATTGCTGTAAAAACATATCTTTCCATCTGTTTTCGTATAGTGCAGTTATTGTAAAAACACCGTATGGCTTATCAAAGATGACACTCAACTCATAATAAGAACAATCAATACTGCATGATTTTGTATAATGAAGCTGTCGTAAAAACACCAAGAATTTTATTGAAGAAAAGGAATATCTTATCGAAAAAAGCTCTTTATGTTTACTTAAAAAAGATGGACATAACAGTCTTTTCATTTGGTATTACGTAGCTCTTTCATCATATTTCCTGATCAATATCGAAAAAATATATATAAAAATTTGGTGGAATGCAGGAAAGATACTATCTTTGCACCCGCAATCCGAGATAGATCGGGCGTTTAGCTCAGCTGGTTTAGAGCATCTGCCTTACAAGCAGAGGGTCGGCGGTTCGAATCCGTCAACGCCCACGTTAGAAGATAGCTTCATAATTCAATTGGATTGTGAAGCTTTTTTGTTTTTGGATATTCTATTTCCATTGTGAGTTTTGAGGAGAATGGGTCTG
This sequence comes from Prevotellaceae bacterium, assembly GCA_015256945.1. Taxonomy (GTDB): domain Bacteria; phylum Bacteroidota; class Bacteroidia; order Bacteroidales; family Bacteroidaceae; genus Prevotella. The sequence goes on from JABZLB010000031.1 coordinate 21,570, forward strand.
TGGCAGACCTCTTCTGATATGACAATTGTTGTAGAATGCTATATGTTAAAGCTTGCGAAAAAACTTTACTACAAGTGTGTTGTGAGCACAATATTTTCGTCGACGGAGCATCTTGCTTGTAAAAAGCTGAAAACAGAACATGTTTTATAGTATGTTGATATTCAGTATTTTATAAGGTGGACTGATGTAAAGTGTTTGTCTCTGACTTTTGGCGGTTTTACCTTTGCGGCATAATCCACTTGTCTTTACATCGTAAAGTCGCTGCCTTTACGATGTAAAGGCTTCGCGTTTACGTTGTAAATGTTCCGTAATTACATCGTAAAGATAATGCAATTGTGCCTAAATGGTATTTCTCTGTCAATTTAATGGTTTGTGTATGGAGATGTGTAGTCGTCACAATTGTGCCGAAAAGAGGATATGATAGCTATATTGTCCACTCTGGAACACTCTGTGGAGAAATGTTAAAATGTTGTCAGTTTATTTTACATTGGATAGTAGCAGCGAAACCTTGCTGCTTCTGTTTCTTTAGATTTTTGTTATTATCTCCTAAATTTTTACGAACAATGAATGACGAATCGAAGATAATTTGTAATTTTGCAATATAGTAAAACGCATTATATTTTATCGTTTATGAATCTCGATTTATTAACAGCCATTTCGCCTATCGATGGCCGTTACCGTAGCAAAACACAAACACTGGCCGATTATTTTTCAGAATATGCCCTCATACGCTATCGTGTACGGGTCGAGATAGAGTACTTTATTTCTCTTTGTGAGCTTCCTCTCCCTCAGCTAAAACAGTTTGATCATAGTCTGTTCGAACGCTTGCGTGATGTTTATATCCGTTTTAATGAGCAAAGTGCGCAACGTGTAAAGGATATAGAAAAGGTTACGAACCATGATGTTAAAGCTGTTGAATATTTCCTGAAAGAGGAATTTGACAAGATAGGCGGGCTTGAAGCCTATAAAGAATTTATTCATTTTGGATTAACTTCGCAGGATATTAACAATACTGCTACTCCGTTATTGTTGAAAGAAGCTTTACATGACGTTTATTATCCACAGGTTGAAGAACTTATAGACCAATTGGAACAGTATGCCAACGAGTGGAAAAATGTATCAATGTTAGCTAAAACTCATGGACAGCCTGCATCGCCCACACGTCTTGGTAAGGAGATAATGGTTTACGTATACCGCCTTACAGAGCAGCTTGAAACATTGAAGGCTTCGAAGCTTACAGCCAAGTTTGGCGGTGCAACAGGCAATTTCAATGCTCACCATGTGGCATATCCTTCGTATGACTGGCGTGCCTTTGGTAATAGTTTTGTACACGATAAACTGGGGCTGGCACGTGAACAATGGACAACCCAAATCAGTAATTACGATTATCTGGCAGCTGTTTTCGATGGCATTCGCCGAATTAACACGATCATTATCGACCTCGATCGCGACTTTTGGATGTATATTTCAATGGACTATTTCAAACAAAAGATTAAGGCTGGTGAAGTAGGTTCGAGTGCAATGCCTCATAAAGTTAATCCTATCGACTATGAAAACTCAGAGGGTAACCTCGGTATAGCCAATGCTATCCTGACGTTTTTGTCGACCAAGTTGCCTGTAAGCAGACTTCAGCGCGATTTAACTGATTCTACTGTTCTTCGTAATATTGGTGTACCAGTGGGGCATAGTGTCATCGCTATTCAAAGTACATTGAAGGGATTGCGTAAGCTTATTCTGCATGACGAGCGTATAAAGGCTGACCTTGAAAACACATGGGCTGTGGTAGCTGAGGCTATTCAAACGGTTTTGCGGCGCGAAGGCTATCCGCATCCTTATGAAGCTTTGAAGGCGCTTACACGTACAAACAAGGCAATGGATGAAGAAACTATTCATGAATTTATCAGTAAGCTTGATGTAAGCAATGAAGTAAAAGCCGAACTGATGGCTATTTCGCCACTGAACTATACAGGTATATAAACAGTCTGCCACAGTTTCGTGAAAGCGTTTGTTCGTAAGTTGGGGTAATAATATTTTAGAAAAAGTAATAAATAATTTCATTTAAAATTTTAGATAACATTTATTGACCATAGCCGAGAGGCTAAAATTCAAATTAATTATGTCAGAAGAGTTAGAGAATAAAAGTCAGGATTCTGTGATGCAACAGAGCCAGAGTGCAGAAGGCGGCCGTGAAGGTTATACACGTTCTTCAGGTTATCAGAGAGAATATTCGTCAGGAATGGGTCGCCCACAGCGCCCGCGTATCCATACAACACGTGCATATAGTAGCGACCGTAGTGCTAAACCTGAAGAGGGTGGCTTCCGCCCTGAGGGCTTTGGAGCCAGTCTTCAGCAAAGCAATGATACGTCGCATACACAGTATAGCGGTTATCAGTCGCGCCCAAATTATCAGTCTCGTCAGGGTTCTTATGTGCGCCCTCATTATAATAATAATGGTGAAGAGGGTGGTTACCAGCCTCGTCAGAGTAGTTATCAGCAGCGTGAAGGAGGCTATCAGCCTCGTCAGGGAGGATATGGCCAGCACGAAGGTGGCTACCAACAGCGCCAGGGAGGTTATGCTCGTCCGCGTTTCGGTAATAATAATGAAGGTGGAGGTTACCAGCAACGCCAGGGAAGTTACCAGCCTCGCGAAGGAGGTTATCAGTCTCGTCAGGGTGGTTACGGTCGTTCACAAGGCGGTTTCCAGCCTCGTCAGGGCGGTTACGGTCGTCCGCAAGGTGGTTATCAATCCCGTCAGGGAGGCTATGGTCGTCCACAGCAGGGTGGTTATGGTCGCCCACAAGGCGGTTATCAACCCCGTCAGGGAGGCTACGGACAACGTCCTGGCTACGATCCCAACGCAAAATATAGTTTGAAAAAGCGTATCGAATATAAGGAAGAACATATCGATCCCAATGAACCCATCCGTTTAAATAAGTTCTTAGCTAATGCCGGTGTGTGCTCACGTCGTGAGGCCGACGAGTTTATTCAGGCTGGTGTAGTAAGTGTAAATGGCAACGTTGTTACAGAATTGGGTACAAAGGTGCTCCGTTCTGATGAAATAAAATTCCATGATCAGCCCGTCTCTATTGAGAAGAAGGTTTATGTTCTGCTCAATAAGCCGAAGGATTATGTTACTACAAGCGATGATCCACAACAGCGTAAAACCGTAATGGACCTCGTTAAGGGTGCGTGTCCCGAGCGTATTTATCCAGTAGGACGCCTTGACCGTAACACCACTGGTGTGCTTTTACTTACCAATGACGGCGATATGGCCAGCAAGCTTACACACCCGAAGTTCTTGAAGAAAAAGGTATATCACGTATTCTTAGACAAGAATGTGGCAATGACCGACTTGCAGAAGATTGCCGAAGGCATCGAACTTGAGGACGGAGAAGTGCATGCAGATGCTATCGAATACGCCAATGATGAGGCTCATAACCAAGTAGGCATTGAGATTCACAGCGGCAAGAATCGTATTGTTCGCCGCATTTTTGAAAGTCTTGGTTACCGTGTTATTCGTCTTGACCGTGTGCAATTTGCCGGATTGACAAAGAAAAACCTTCGTCGTGGCGATTGGCGCTTCCTTACAGAACAGGAGGTTGATATGCTCCGTAGCGGCATGTTCGAATAAAACCGGATAACAACGGGTATGACAAATAAGAACATACAAGTAATTATGAAAAGAATAAAGGTTGTCGATGCACTTGTTAGCACCGATTATGGAAAGGATATAACAGTAAAGGGATGGGTGCGCTCGCACCGCAGTAGTAAAGCTGTCGACTTTATTGCCTTAAACGATGGTTCAACCATTAAGAACATACAGGTGGTAGTTAGTCCTGAAGTAATGGATGCTGAACAGCTGAAAGCTATTACCACAGGGGCATGTATCAGGGCTACTGGTACGCTTGTTGAAAGCCAGGGAGCAGGGCAGAGCGTAGAGATTCAGGCGAAAGAGGTCGAAATTTACGGTCTGTGTCCGAGCGATTATCCTATGCAAAAGAAGGGCCAGAGCTTTGAATATATGCGACAGTATGCTCATATGCGCCTGCGTACAAATACGTTTGGTGCCGTCTTTCGCATACGTCACAACATGGCTATCGCCGTTCACCGTTACTTTCATGAACATGGTTTCTACTACTTCCATACGCCATTGATAACAGCCAGCGATGCAGAAGGAGCAGGAGAAATGTTTCAGGTAACTACCCTTGACCTTGAACGTGTGGCAAAGGGTGGCAAGGTTGAGTATGATAAAGACTTCTTTGGAAAGAAAACAAGCCTTACCGTGTCGGGTCAGCTTGAAGGAGAGCTGGGAGCAACAGCCTTAGGGGCTATCTACACATTTGGCCCAACGTTCCGTGCTGAAAACAGCAATACACCGCGTCACCTGGCTGAATTCTGGATGATAGAGCCAGAAGTAGCCTTCATGGATAAAGATGAGCTGATGGATCTTGAGGAAGATTTCATTAAGTATTGTGTAAATTGGGTGTTAACCAATTGCAAGGACGATCTGGAATTCCTCAATAAGATGATTGACAAAACGCTTATTGATACGTTGAAATCGGTTGTAAACGAAGACTTTGTCCGACTTACTTATACTGAAGGAATCAACATTCTTGAGGACGCTGTAAAGGCTGGACACAAGTTTGAGTTCCCGATAACAGGGTGGGGTATGGACCTTGCTTCCGAGCATGAACGCTATCTTGTAGAGGAACATTTTAAGCGACCTGTTATCATGACTGATTATCCTGCTGAGATAAAAGCCTTTTACATGAAGAAGAATCCAGACGGACGTACCATGCAAGGTACCGATGTGCTGTTCCCTCGCATAGGTGAAATCATTGGTGGATCGGTGCGCGAGGAAAATCTTCAGAAGCTTCTTGGTGAGCTGAAACAGCGTGGAATGGACAAGAATAGCTATTCATGGTATCTTGATACGCGCAAATATGGCTCATGTCCACATGCTGGTTTTGGTCTTGGCTTTGAACGATTGATACTTTTTGTAACAGGAATGCAGAATATTCGTGACGTTATTCCATTCCCGCGTACACCCAAAAATGCGGAGTTCTAAATCGGTTAGAACAAATCATACTATAATCATGAAAAAAAGGATACTTTGCATAAGTGCAGAGTATCCTTTTTTATTATGGATGAGATATGAGCTTATTTCCGATTAATGATGCGGTAAATAACAATTGATGATACAGTGGATAATAATCACTGATGTAACAAAGGGTATTTGATGGTGTGGCAGATAATAATCACTTGTGTAATAGAGAAGAACTGTTATTGCAGTTAAACTAACCTTATACAAGTGGGTTCCACAGAGATTAACCTGCGTCTGTACAGGTCGCCAACAGCCCGTTTGTACACCTTTTTGCTCACATGAAACTGGTTGTAAATAGCATCGGCTTCACTTTTATCGCCTAATTTACAAACGCCGGCATTGTCTTTGAGATACTGTAACAGTATTTCTGCAAAGTCTTCAGTTTGCTGACGTCCTGCGGGTTGCAGGCTAACGTCAACTTTTCCATCCTTTCTGATGTTCTGAATATAGCCTTGCATACGGTCGCCGGTATGCACAAGGCGGAATATTTGGTCTTGATAGATGAGTCCCTGATACCGGTTATCGATGATAACCTTAAAGCCAAGCGGCGACTTTTGCCATATAAGGATAGGCAGTTTCATGCCTACTTGCAATTTATTGCGATTCTCGTTGCCGTCACTTTCTGAGTTATCGGTTGTCAAATCCTGCAGGAAGCGTTCAACCTTGGCAGAAGCAACGATGCGGTAACTTTCCTTATCGATGTAAAGATAAACAATGTATCGTTCACCGATTTCCATCTTTCGCTTCTGCTCTCTGAACGGACAGAACACGTCTTTCATTAGTCCCCAGTTCAGGAAAGCACCGTACTCGTTTACCCATGTACATTCCAAGTATCCAAATTCACCTGTTTTTACTAATGGTGTTTCGGTAGTAGCGACAGGTCTTTCATCCTGATCGAGGTATACGAAACACCTTATTTCATCGCCCGCTTTTATGCCTTCCGGCACATATTTCTGAGGCATGAGAATTTCTCCCTCCTTACCTCCGTCGAGATAAATGCCAAAAACTTCCTTTCCTCCAAACGCATGAGAGTCGGAACGCTCTGCTATTTTTACCATCTTGAGGATGTTATAGTCACCCAGTTTAATTTGAGTCATGATGTGTAAGTTAAAATAAGGCTGAATATTAAAATCGGAAAGCAAATCATACAGTGGCGTCGTTGTCACCGGATGCCGTATTAGTGAGCATCCCATCCTTCATATGAATGGTGCGGTCAGTGATGGAAGCAAGGCTCTCATCATGCGTAACGATAACAAAAGTCTGACCGAATTTGTCACGGAGCTCAAAGAAAAGACTGTGTAAATCGGCTTTATTCTTTGAATCGAGACTACCTGAAGGCTCGTCGGCAAGAATTACATCGGGGTTGTTTACCAGAGCACGGGCTACGGCAATGCGTTGTTTTTCACCTCCCGACAGCTCATTGGGCTTATGGCCTGCGCGGTCAGAAAGGTCCATAAAAGCCAGCAGTTCTTCGGCTCTTGCTTTTGCTTCGCTCCGACTTTTACCTGCAATGAAAGCCGGAATCATAATGTTTTCCAAAGCAGTAAACTCGGGAAGGAGCTGGTGAAACTGAAAAACGAACCCGATATGCTGATTGCGAAAGTCGGCCAATCTTTTCTCAGACAGGTTGCTTACGTCAATATTATCAATTAAAACAGAGCCTTTGTCAGGTCTGTCGAGCGTACCGATAATTTGCAACAGTGTTGTTTTTCCTGCCCCGGAAGGCCCTACAATAGAAACAACCTCACCTTTATCAATATGCAAATCAATATTTTTAAGCACTTGTAATGTACCAAACGATTTGGTTATACCTTTAATATCTATCATTTTTTCTTATATTGTTTTCTTTGTTTTTACAGCCAGTTGTTACATCTTTATGATTATGGCATACAACAAAATAAACGAATTGTACATGCACCGGCAATACCATGAAGTTTACTTCCTCATAATTAATCGTCTCTTTCGTCTTGCCCACTCCCTTATTTCCTCATATGCCGAGCGTTCTTCAGTGTGCTGAGGCTGTGCAAAAGTCATTGTGGTTTTGTCGTCTCCATATTGATCCGGGAAAATAATCATGAGATTTTTCCCCTTAAAATATTTTGTAAGCTCTTCAGGAAGGTGGTCCATTGCGGTTTTGTATGAAACAGTACCCTTGCGGGCCGTAACCACAACAAACAAATGATCGTTTGCTATTGTAGTTGCCAGACGAGGCAATTCGTTCCAATGTTCCATAGTCTGGTAAATAGCTCTCACATTGGGATGCCGGTTCGTTATGAACTGATTGATGATTTGTAACGTATCGGTACGTCCTGAAAACTGCACTCTGCACTCTATGTTTTCGGCCATACGGCTCAACCTTTCCAGCCATCTGTAAAAGCCCGGCTCATACTGTGCCCTGGAGGGTACGGCAACAACGATGCGCCTTAACGTTGAAAGAGGGTGGTAAAGACGAGCCATCATGATTTGCCTGTGGAGGCCATTGAACAGACTTTGATGAAACTCTCCCCAGAACTTTGCTGACACTTTATCGTGCATGTGCATGCCAATGAGAATTTCAGATGCACGAAATTCCTTAAAGGCATGCTTAATACCGTTGGCTATATTGGCTGCAATGCGAACCTGAGTTTGTACACTTACGTCAGAGCTTGAAGCATATTCGGATACCTCTTCCAGCAATCTGATACCCTCCTCCTGATGCTGTCGCATGTGGTCATCGTCGTAAACTACGTTTAGTGCAACAAGATTTCTTCCCAATTTAGGGTTGCGCATCATCAGGGCTATGTCCATCAGGTGGCAGGCATATTCCTTATATTTAACAGGAATAAGCATCAGCTCGTCATCGTTGCGGTTATCTTCTGCCGGTAATTCTTTATCACGGATGATAATCATACGGGCCGAAGCCTCTGTAATGAGAGAAGAGATGATGCAGGTGAACAGAATCATGATGACTATTCCGTTCAGCATTCGTTCGTCAACAACAGGCATCCCCTCTGCCGTTTTTAGTTTCATACCTACCATTACCATGGCTATTGCGCCTGCAGCGTGGGCAGAAGTGAGCCCGAACATCATGTGCGACGCTGCTCGTGGCAACCTGAAAAGCCATCCCGACAGGTAGGCAGCCACAGCCTTTCCCAGCGTACCAAACACAACAATACACAGTACTGTCCATATAATTCCACCGCCCTGAAAGAGTAATCTTATATTGATAAGCATTCCCACGCCGATGAGAAAGTAGGGGATAAACAACGCATTGCCGATAAATTCTATACGATTCATCAGTGGTGATACGTGAGGAATGAACCGGTTCAGGATAATACCTGAAAAGAATGCACCAAATATTCCCTCCAATCCTACAAGCTCAGCCAGTGCCGCACTAAGGAAAAGGATGCCCATAATAAATATGAATTGCATAACGGCATCGCTGTAACGACGCAGAAACCATCGTGTAACTCGTGGTACAAAATAGATGAGAGCCACACAATAAACAGCAAATTTGGCAATAAAAACAATCCAGAACTGCCAGTCGCCGGTACCATTACAGGATGCTACAATAATGGCCAGACATATTAATGACAACAGTAAGCTCAGCATAGAAGCGCCTACACTAAGTGTAACACTGTCCTTGCTCTGCAGTCCGTAGCGGCTGACAATGGGGTAAGATACCAGTGTGTTCGACGACATAATGACGCCCAGCAGCAGTGCAGCCATAGGTACGTAATGTAAAAGACTGATACTTGCTGCGTACATCAGGGCAAAAGGTATTGCAAAGGTCAGCAGTGCAAAAAACAGTGTGCGGTATTTATTACGCTTAAGCCCCTCCATATCCATTTCCAACGATGCCAGAAACATAATATAATAAAGGCCTACACGCCCGAAGAGCTCGAAGGAAGCATCACGTGTTAGAATATTAAAGCCGAAGGGTCCTATGGCTACACCTGCAAGCACCATGCCTATAATATGCGGGATGCGCAACTTACCCATGATTACAGGTGCCAGTAGAATAATGAGCATTACCACAAAAAAGATGAGCGTAGGGTTGGTAATGGGGAAATATGATGCAATGTAAGGCATGGCGTGTAAGTGTATTCTTATCAGGCACAAAGGTACTAAAAAAACATAGTATAAGGCTGTAAACATGAAATAACTTTCCTATATGCAGGAGGTATAAAACAATTACATATTGTTGTAATATCGGATTAAAAGTTGTATTTTTGCAACCTGATTGTAGTTTTACATATAAATTTATAAATACAACAGCTTATGAGAGTAGCAATTGTTGGCGTAAGCGGAGCTGTAGGACAAGAGTTTCTGCGCATTCTTGCAGAACGAAAATTCCCACTTGACGACCTTGTTTTATTTGGTTCAAAGCGTAGTGCAGGACGCAAATATACCTTCATGGGAAAGGATTACACCGTAAAGGAACTTCAACATAATGATGATTTTAAGGATATTGACCTGGCCTTTACTTCTGCCGGTGGTGGAACGTCAGCCGAATTTGCCGATACGATTACAAAGTACGGGGCAGTAATGATTGATAATTCCAGCCAGTTTCGTATGGAAGATGATGTGCCTCTGGTTGTCCCTGAGATTAATTCGGAGGATGCTCTCGTCCATCCGCGCGGCATAATAGCCAATCCAAACTGCACCACTATTATGATGGTTACTGTGCTTAACCCCATTAACAAGTTGAGCCGTATTCGCAGAGTGCGTGTAGCAAGCTACCAGAGTGCATCGGGTGCTGGTGCAGCAGCAATGAAAGAATTGGAGCAACAGTATAAGGAAATTGTGGAAGAGGGGCGCGTCAGCACCATTGAGAAATTCCCTCATCAGCTGGCTTACAACGTTATTCCACAAATAGACAAGATGACTCCCAACGATTACACGAAAGAAGAAATGAAGATGTTTCATGAAACACAGAAGATTATGCACTCTGATGTAAGAACATCGGCAACGTGTGTACGTGTTTCTTCTCTCCGGAGTCATTCGGAAAGTGTATGGTTTGAAACCGAACGCCCGTTGAGTGTAGAGGAAATTCGCGAGGCCTTAAGGAAAGCACCGGGTGTCAGTCTGGTTGATGACCCTCAGAATTATGTTTATCCGATGCCTTTGGAAAGCGCAGGAAAGGACGACATTTATGTGGGCCGTATCCGTAAAGATTTAAGTGATGACAATGGCAATACACTGTGGCTTACGGGCGATCAAATTAGAAAAGGAGCAGCACTAAATGCTGTTCAGATAGCCGAATACCTTGTAAAAGCAGGCAATATAGGTTAATGGGTTAGCTTATTGCAAAAGTTTTATCGATACGCTATGTAGTATGCTCCGCTCTGTACGGTTGTAAGGAATAAGGCAAGGTTTATGAATACCCGTTACTATATATAATAAGGTGTAGAGGTTTATGGGCGTGGAAAGAATAAAGGCCTTTATAACAGGAATACTTTTGCTTACAGCAGTACCTGCCAGCAGGTCGTGGGCACAGGTGGTTATGCTTCATCCGCATGAAATAATAGCCAACAGTGCTGACACCTTACATGCTAAAAAGGTTTTCCTGGCTGGTACCATTGATATGGGAAACAGCAGCGACTGGCAGTCGAAGGTGGCAGAAAGATTCGAGGCTGTTGGTGGAAAGTGGCTGCTGTTTAACCCGCGACAAAAACACTGGGATGCGTCAAAGACGGGCGAAATCGACTATCAGGTGAATTGGGAATTAGAGCATTTGGAAGCCTCCGACCTGATTATTATGAATATTTTAGAAACGAGCAAGTCGCCAATATCACTGCTTGAGATGGGACTTTTTGCGCGATCGGGCAAGATGTATGTTGTATGTCCGCGCGGTTTCTACCGGTACGACAATGTCCGTATAACATGCAAACATTACGGTATAGCACTGTACGATACGTTAGACCAGCTATTTGCTGAAGAGACAACGTTACAAAAAAGACCGTAAAAAGAGGTTGTTGTTCTCCCTTCCCACGTATAAGGATATAACAAAGAATCCACAATACTACTGATGAGTATTGTGGACTCTTTGTTTTACGGCTGTTGGGGTTACAGAATTACGCCGCCGGCTTATTCACCTAAAATCTGTGTGGCGTGCTCTTTTACCTTAATTTCTTTCGGGTGAAAGATTTGAACGATGGTACCTTCTTCGTTAGTGATGAAAGTTGTACGAAAGGCTCCCATATAGGTTCTGCCGGCCATCTTCTTCTCTCCCCACACACCCAGCTCTTCCATTAAGCGATGTTCGGTATCGCAAATGAGGGGAAATGGAAGCTTATATTTCTCAATGAATTTCTTATGCGACCTGGCATCCTGTGCACTAACCCCAATCACTACATACCCTTGTGCAAGAAAGCGTTCGTAATTATCGCGCAGGCTGCAGGCTTCGTTGGTGCAACCTGGTGTAGAATCTTTCGGATAAACATAAAGTACAACCTTTTTTCCTTTTAGTTCGCTGGTCTTCCACTCCTTGCCGTCCTGGTCAAAGCCCAGGTTTTCGGGTAGTTTTTGTCCTGTTTCCATATTATTTTCTATTTACTTATAAAATGAGGATGCAGTGCATCCCCGTAGTTAGACTGATATTTGTATCCGTTAAGCGTGAAGCCTTTCAGCTGTTCTGGCTCTGTTATTCTGTTGCAAATAATATAGCGTGCCATGGCTCCACGGCAGCTCTTTGCATGCACAGTTACGGTTTTTAATTCAACACCTTTGTCAACCATAAACAACGGTCGTATTACGGTTACTTCGCTACATACGCGCGTCCAGTTGAAAAGGTGTTCGTATTCTGCGGTAGCAAGATGTACCAGAACGCCGTCATCGGCCTTTACTGTGGCAATGAGCACGTCGGTAAGCAGGGCTTTCCAAAAGTCGGCAAGGCTTTTACCGTTGGCACTTAACAGTTGTGAACGCTCCTCAATACGGTAGGGATGTATGAGGTCTAAAGGCTTAAGCATGCCATATAAAAACGACAGAATGAGCAGATGCTGCTGTGCGAATGTAAAATCTTCAGTATTAAATTCAGAGGCTTTCAGGTATTTGTAAGCCTGACCATTATAGGCAAGAATGGCCGGGACAAGCTCTTCCTTAACCGTAAACGATTGGAATCGGAGTCTGTTTCCGGCCGCAATTTTAGAGTTACAGCTTAAAATAGCGGCCAATTCTTCAACCGCGTATGTACCAAGCTCACGTGCAAACGCCTCAGCCTCACGCTTAAAGCGAGGCTCTGTGGTTATAGGAACAGCTGTTTCCCATTGGGAATTCATTATTTTGGCGTTGGCAAGAATAATCTGCATAACACTTAAGCTAATTCGTAATATTTGCAAATATATAAATATTCTGACGGCTGGCATCATGTTGGATATAATATTTTTGCCGTAGCTATTTTTAAAAGAGCTGAGGTTTATGGCAAAACAACAGTCTGATTACACAATTAAGCTGAATACTGTACAATTTGTTCAATGGGAAAAGCTGAGGTAAAGTTTGTTGTTCGACGGCCGTCAGCAACGCGTACGGCGGCCGTCGAATGTTGTGTATGACGGCCGTCAACAGCGCTGCTGGCGGCCGTCGAACAACAAACATATCGTTCTAATACAATATAACTTATGGTATAATCGGGGGAAACATACATCATAAAACACGGACAGAAAGCCAGTATAAGCGGTATCCTTAGTGAGGTAACCTGTAAACAGAGCTGTGCACGAAGCCTTGTTCAGGCATGTGTAGTGCAGGTAAGAAGGATAGACAAAAAGCAATCTAAAGATTTGGATATTAAAAAAATAAGATGTAATTTTGCATCCCAAATTGGAGTGTTGTGCTCCAAAATATGTGTAACATTAAAATTTTAAACCAAAACAAAATGATTATTGTACCAGTAAAGGATGGCGAGAACATCGAAAGAGCTCTCAAAAAATTCAAGAGAAAGTTTGAAAAAACAGGTGTTGTTAAAGAGCTGCGTGCACGTCAGCAGTTTGACAAACCATCTGTAAAGAAACGTCTCAAGATGGAGCACGCTATCTACGTACAGAAGCTTCGTCGCGAAGAAGAATAACAATTTCTTCTTCAAAATTTGGTAGTTAAAGGAATTTTGTTTATATTCGTTGCCGGGAATATAGGAAATACTCGGTAAGGAGCAAAGCTGATGATGGTAGAAGAATTCTTAAATTACCTTCAATATGAGCTTAGACGCTCATCCCTGACAGTTGATGATTACAGGACTGATCTGGGTTATTTTGAAGCGTTTTTTAAGGAACTCGATGATCAGCTCGACTGGAACACGGTTGATAGTGATATTATTCGTGACTGGATGGAGAGCATGATTGATAAGGGAAATAAAGCTGCTACCGTTTGCCGCAGGCTTTCAGCGGTTCGCTCTTTTTACCGTTTTGCTCTTGCACATCGGCTTGTTGAGTACGACCCTGCGCACAATATTGAACCTCCAAAGAAAAGCAAGCCTCTTCCTCAGTTTCTGAAAGAGGATGAGATAAACAGGCTTTTGGACGATGAGATGTGGGGAAACGATTATAAAGATGTACGTGCCCGTACCATCATTATGACGTTTTATGAAACAGGTATTCGCCTTTCAGAATTGACAGGGCTGAATGATGAGTCGGTCAATTTTCTGGAAAATCAGCTGAAAGTAACAGGAAAGGGCAATAAACAACGTATTATTCCGTTCGGTAAAGAGCTGGCAGAGAGTTTGAAAAATTATCAGTCTGTCCGTAATAAAGAAACAGGTCGTTTGGACAATGCTTTCTTTTTAACGGAAAAAGGTTGCAGAATGACCTCAGGTCAGGTTCGTGAAGAGGTGAAAAAACACCTGTCACGGGTATGCACTCTCAAAAAGCTGTCGCCTCATGTGCTTAGACATACCTTTGCCACGGCGATGCTGAATCATGGAGCTGGTATCGAAAGCGTAAAACGATTACTGGGACACGAAAGTGTTTCTACAACCGAAATCTATACGCATACCACTTTTGAACAGCTTAAACGAATATATAATGAAGCCCACCCAAGGGCTTAGGTTCAATATTTAAACATAAGTTTAACTTTTAAAACGGAGGTAAATATGGACGTGAAAATTCAGTCGATTCATTTTGACGCTACCGAAAAGTTACAGGCATTTATCGAAAAGAAAACTGCCAAGTTAGAAAAATCATTCGAAGATATTAAGAAAGTAGAGGTGCAATTAAAGGTTGTAAAGCCGGCATCCGCACTCAATAAAGAAACCAATCTTACTGTTACTGTACCGGGAGGAAATCCTTTATTCGTAACAAAGACATGTGACAGCTTTGAAGAAAGCGTTGATCAGTGCGTAGATGCAATGCGAATACAACTCGAGAAGTTTAAGGAAAAATCGAGAAAACGCTAAAAAATTTCTCGAAAAGTTTTGGATATTTGAAAATATGTAGTATCTTTGCAGCCGTTTTATAACGAGTCTGTGTAAGCCTCAAACGGCTGCAAAGAACTGCCTCTTTAGCTCAGTTGGCCAGAGCACGTGATTTGTAATCTCGGGGTCGTTG
>JABZLB010000003.1 GCA_015256945.1 Prevotellaceae bacterium
AAAATCCGCTTATTGTGCATCGTTTAGACATGGCAACAAGCGGCCTGATGGTGATTGCAAAAAGTATGGAGGCATACCGTTGCCTGCAGCAACAGTTTGCCAAACGCGAGGTAAGGAAGCGTTATGTGGCTGTGCTTTCGCACGAAGAAAATCGTAAAAAGGGGGAAATTACGTTGCCGTTGAGGCCCGATTTAAACGACAGGCCACGGCAAATCGTTGATTTTGTGCACGGCAAAAAGGCCGAAACCACTTACGAAATCATCGATAACAGCTGTGAAGCAGCTGGACAAACTTCACAGAATGACGCTGAAACTGCTTGCGAAACCATCAGTAAGTGCCGCATAAACTTATATCCTCATACAGGCCGTACGCACCAGTTGCGCGTGCATTGCTCCCATGCCGACGGGTTAAATAATCCTATTAAAGGCGACGAACTGTATGGAAAGCGGGCCGACAGGCTCTATCTTCATGCTGAAGAACTCTCATTTTTGCATCCTGTGACGCATGAAAGGGTAACCTTTCACGCACCCTGCCCCTTCTGACTATTCAGGCAAGGAACATAATCAACACTTGTGCGATAACTATTCTAATGAATACTCCCAATGGGTATGTGGTGGCATAGCTGATGCTTGCCGTATCATCTTTTAAGGTATCACTGGCATAATCGAGTGCCATTGAGTTGGCCATGCTTCCACACATAATGCCACAGATGGTGCCAAAATCGTATTTATTGGTTTTCAATGCGATGATTCCGACGATGATTACAGGCACAACGGTGATGAGAAAACCTATGCCAACCCATTCGATTCCTTCGGGACGGATAATCGTTGACAGAAAATTCTTGCCAGCTCCCAAGCCTAAACAGCCGAGATAAAGGGAAAGACCTAACTTACGTAACATCAGATTTACTGAACGTGTAGTATAGCTGATGAAGTGCATTCTGGAACCAAGTGCGCCAACGATAATACCCATGATGATAGGTCCGCCTGCTATTCCGAGGCGGATAGGAGAGTCCATTCCGGGCAATGAAATAGGAATGGTTCCTATTGCAAGACCTAAAACCAGGCCCAGAAAGATGCTGCCGATGTTGGGTTCTTCAAGTGTTTTAACCGAATTGCCCAGGAAATGTTCAGCGTTATTGAGGTCGTTGTGCTTGCCAACAATTGTAAGCCGGTCGCCATACTGAAGCCGAAGGTCATCGCTGGCGAGCAATTTTACGTCGCCTCGCAGCACACGGCTCACATTAATACCGTATGCAACACGCAGGTGCAGGTTGCCAAGCCTCTTGCCGTTAAGCTCTTTCCTTGTGATAATACATGTGCGACTCTCGACATTAGAATCGATATGGTTCCAGTCTACGTCTTGTTTGTTCCAGTCTTTCTCTATTTTTTGTCCGAAAAGAAGCTCCAAAGCCTCTTCATCTTCTTTCGTTGTTACAACCAGAAGTGAATCATTTTGCTCAATGACGGTGTTGGCAAGTGGTACAATTACTTGCGTTCCCCGCCATATTCTGGATATGATAAACTTCAGGTGTGTCATGTTAGCTACTTGCTCTATCTTCTTACCGGCAATGGCTGGATTGACTACTTTAAGCTGGACGATGTAAGTATGGTCCGACTCATTCAGCGTTGACGTTTCAAGATGATGGGGTTTAACAAATAGTTTTCTTATGAAAACCATGGCCAAAATAACGCCAATCACACCCAGAGGATAGGTTACAGCCGTAGCCAGAGCGACGCTACCGCTTGGCAATCCCATATGATTGAGGGCCTGTGTAGCGGCTCCAAGTGCAGGCGTATTGGTGGTAGCACCGCATAATATGCCCACCATGTCGGGCAAACTGATGCCTGTAAGTGGTATAAGAATAAGGGAAAAGACGGTGCCGAACGCAATAATGGCAAAACTCCAAAGGTTAAAAGCCATTCCTTCATGGCGCAGAGAACCAAAGAAGTTCGGCCCTACGTGAAGCCCCAGACAGTATACAAACAGAGCCAAACCGAAGTTCTCCATGTAGTCGAGCGTCACAGGGTCGATACTAAAACCGAAGTTTCCGGCCATAATACCGGCAAAAAATACGAATGCTACGCCTAATGAGATTCCCATTACACGTATTTTTCCCAGTGCCAGACCGAGTGCAATGATGGAAGAAACCACCACCACAGCCTGCACTGATGAGTGTATGGTAAATAAATGATCAAGCCAGTTCATGTCACTCTGCTGTATGAAGAATTTTAAATAAGGTTGAGATAGTTCTCAATGGGTATGCCACGGTTCTTGTCGATATTGTCTTTATTCAGGTCGATGAAATTGTAAACCACGTCCATGGCTTTTCTTGTTGCCTCGCTTAAAGGCTTTTCATCGAGCAGATGACCGATGAGAACAGCCGAGAATATATCCCCCGTGCCGGGAAAATGAACAGGTATTTCGGTATAGGGAAGCTCGAAATACTGGTTTGTTTTATGGTTAAAGCCTGCCACACAATGCTGTCCGTCAACACAAACAGAGGTGATAAGAACCGACTTAGTTCCTATATTCCTTAACTTGTCAAGCAGTTCACGTACCTCGTTAAGGCTTATGCCATCTGCCTTATACGCCGTATGGGTTAGAAAACAAGCCTCAGTATAGTTGGGGAATGTAAGGTCAGCCACGCTTACCATCTCCCGCATACTGTTTATCGTTGCGGGCGTAACGCCGTTGTATAATTTCCCTTCGTCGCCCATAATTGGGTCTACATAGATGGTCGTTCCGTTCTTTTCCTGCTCCCGGCAGTATGCCGAAACGATGGCTGCCTGATGTTCTGACACGATAAAACCGGTAGAAATGGCATCGAATTTAAAACCAAGTTCTTTCCATACAGGAAATACACCTTTAATATAATCGGTAGTATCGAGAATGTTGAATTTCCCATAGTCGAGCGTATTCGACACCAATGCCGTAGGAAGATTGTAGGTAGGATGCCCCATGTACGACAGAATGGGCAGCATGGCAGCCGTGGCAACCTTGCCGTAGCCGGCCATATCGTTGATGAGCAGAATTTGTCTTGTCTTCATGAATTTACGTAAATTGTTACAAAGGTAGCAAAAAAGAAGTAAGCGCAACAGCGAAATGTTCAAAAAACGTTTTTGAAATTAAAAAATGAACAAATAAGGTACTAAAACCATTGGCGTGCCGTTTAATCTTCGTATCTTGGCTACACAGAACCCAAGCTAATATGAATCTTATGACTAATCACAACTATTGCCTTATACTTGCCGGCGGAAAGGGGCGCCGTCTGTGGCCTTGCAGCAGGGAAAATATGCCCAAACAATTTGTCGATTTCTTTGGTACGGGACGTTCACAATTGCAGCAAACTTATCATCGTATGGCAGCAATTATGCCCAGAGAGCATATATTTATCAACACAAATGTAAATTATATTGACATTATTAAGGAACAATTACCCGATGTTCCCGACGATCATATCATGGCTGAACCCGTATGTCGCGGAACCGCACCGGGCATAGCATGGGGAGCCCATCGCATTTCGATGTTCGATTCGCAGGCTGCTCTCATTGCCGTTCCTACGGATCAGATGATTATCAACGACGATGCCTTCCGTAAAAATGTGCTCGATGGTATGGCTTTCGTGCAGCAAAACAATTACTTTCTCACCATGGGGATAGTGCCTACTCGTGCTGAACCCGGATATGGTTACATCCAAATCAACAGCCATGTATGCGGTAATATTTACAAGGTAAAGACGTTTACCGAAAAGCCCGACCGCGAATTTGCGCGTATGTTTGTGGATAGTGGCGAATTTGTTTGGAATACAGGCCTGTTCCTTAGCAATGTATCCTATCTTCGTGAGTGCTTTTCTGAATTTCTGCCCGATGTGCTAAGTAGCCTGGATACTGAAGCCGAGACACTGTCTCCAAGTCAGGAAGAGCATTTTATTCGTAGGCATTTCCCCGTATATCCCAACCTTTCCATCGAATCAGGAGTGCTGGAAAAGACGGGTATTACGTGTGTCATGAAGTGCGATTTTGGCTGGGCCGACTTGGGAACATGGCATGGAATATATGAGGCACTGCCTAAAAATATGGATGATAACGTCGTAATCGATTCAGACGTTATGATGGAAGAGAGTCATAATAATGTGATAAAAGTTCCACGCGGACGGCTTGCTGTCATCAACGGACTGGAAGGATACATCGTGGCCGAAGAAGGAAACGTGTTGCTGATTTGCAAGAAAGAAGATTCGTCGGCGCTAATTAGGAAATACGTTAACGAAGTGCAGTTTAAGAAAGGCGAGGCTTATAGCTGATATATTGTGCAAGACCCCTGCTCGCATCATGGAGCAGGGGCCTTGCATTTTTGTTTATTTAAAAAGCGTTTTATGCCGTGTATAAAACGCAATCAGGTTTTTCTCAGAATAATTCTGCGGGCTGTCTGTTACAGGTTTCTTATCTTCTTAAACTCACTGTAAATCTTTTCTGCCGTAGCTTTCATCTCTTCTTCCGGGAGCTTGATGTGCTTATGGAAGTCGACATCAGCCTCAGTGTTGATGGGCAAGAGGTGTATGTGTGCGTAGTTTACCTCCAAACCCAGAACCACCTGCGCCACTTTTTTGCAGGGAAAAGCCGCACGAATAGCCATGGCTACCTTTTTGGCGAACAGCTCAAACTGTGCCAGGTCGTCATCGTTCATGTCAAATATGTAGTCAATTTCCTTGCGGGGTATAACCAGTGTGTGCCCTTTGGCAACCGGATTGATGTCTAAAAACGCATAGAACTTGTCGTCTTCTGCACACATATAGCTCGGAATCTCACCGGCTGCAATCTTGCTGAACAGTGTCATAAGCTAAGTTTCCTTTCGTCTTAAAGGTTTACTGAATGCTGATTTTATCAATTTTCAACTTGATTGTACCGCGTGGAATCTGAATCTCTACGGTGTCGCCCACCTTCTTGTTCAGCAGTCCTTGTGCAATAGGAGTCTTAATTGATATTTTGCCTTGTTTCAAATTGGCTTCACTTTCGCTAACGATCGTGTAGACCATCTTTTTGTTTGTGCTGAGATTTGTCAGCTCAACGGTCGACATAATTTGCACTTCTTCGGTCGATAAACGGCTTGTATCAACAATCTTTGCCTGTGCTATGGTTCGTTTCAGCTCAACAATCTTTGCTTCTAAATGGGCCTGAGCTTCTTTCGCTGCGTCGTATTCTGAGTTCTCACTCAAATCTCCTTTGTCGGCCGCTTCGGCGATAGCCGCCGATGCTTTAGGGCGTTCAATGGCCTCAAGCCTGTGAATTTCAGCTACGAGCTTGTCGTAGCCTTCTTGTGACATGTATGCCATAATGCTATTATTTAATGTGTTATCGTAGTTTTTTACAGACAAAATGAAAAAGAATTCCGAAATCCACATTGATGAATATCGGAATTCTGAATCCTTAATATTGTCCTCTTTCGTTGCAAAGGTAGGAATTATAATTTGATAAAGCAAATGTTTTAGCGTTTATTTTCATATATGGGTTGATTTATATCAATAAACAGTGGGCGCATAAAAATTATGTAATAAAATAATTGTCAGCGTATATATATGCTTTTAATTTTGCATTGTGTTTTTCATAGTATTAGATTTAAGGTTAACAAAGGTTGGGACTCGGCGGAGCC
This sequence comes from Prevotellaceae bacterium, assembly GCA_015256945.1. GTDB lineage: Bacteria > Bacteroidota > Bacteroidia > Bacteroidales > Bacteroidaceae > Prevotella. Next base: position 5,650 of record JABZLB010000003.1, read on the forward strand.
CCTTTTTTTGTGTCTTATCGTAAAAACATGCTTCTGGCAAAATAATTCTGATGTTTTAGCCATGCTATTTCGTTAGCCTTCCACTTTAAAAACAATGTAAAGGTCATTGTCCGGCGGTCGCCATACATCTTGTTCGGCGGCCGTCAGCAGCGTTGCTGACGGCCGTGGTACACGCGTACGGCGGCCGTCGAACAACGAACAAAAGCCTGTATAAAACAAAGCAACCATTCCTAATTGCATGAACAATAGGGAATGGTTGTCCTGTAAAAAGCCCCTTTTCGGCCCGGGTGGGCTGTGTAGAGGTATGGTGCTCGTCCTTAAAGGGCGAACTTATAGCCTAATGTAAGCTGGAAAACGCTGTTGTTATGTTTTGAATTTTCCATAGCACGAGTTAAGCCCCAGTTGTAGCGGGCATCCAGTACGACGTTGTTATATTCGTATGATAAGCCTACGGGGAGAGCGAAGTCGAAGGTATTTGCCTTGATGTTTACAGCCTGTGAGCCGCTTCCTGCCGTGCCTCTGGTAGATGCTTCTACTGCACTGTGTATATTAAATCCGGGCTGAACACCAAACTTTACAGCAAGTCCCTTTACTACATATACGTTGGCCATGATGGGGATATTGATGTAATCCAGCTTGTATGTAATCTTGCCGCCCTGGTTAAAACCAAGGAATGATACCTGACCTTCGTACTTAGCACCCTGCATTGAGTAAAGAACGCCGGCACTAACACTTGCTATATCCGCAGCCTGATACTCTACTTCGGCACCAGCTGCAAGGCCAACGCGGGGGTCAGAACCCTTCATATCCGTAAGGCCTGCGACGTTCATGCCCAGCTTAGGCTGAATAGTTACGGTACCAACTGCATGTTGTGCATAAGTGGCTACTGAAGCCAGCATGACCGTTAAGGTCAATAAAATCTTTTTCATTGTGCGTTTTGTTTTGATTAATATAATGTGTTCTTTTTGTAATTTGGTTTAAAAACGTGGCAAAGATAAGCCTCTTCTTCGAATCCAGAAAGGAAAAATCCCTATATTGTGTGGGGTAATTCCCTAATTTGGATGTCGAGGAAGAGGCTCTTCTGCTATATTCTCGTGCGAGAAAAACTTAGTTTAGAAGTTGTAATACAAACCAAGTTGGATATTGTTGCCGTTCAAACCAAGACCAAATGCGTGTACATTGTTGTTGTCTCCTTCGGGGTTAAGTGCTTCATAACCAAGGAAACCTACTTTGCTTACAACGCTGAAGTGCTTGCTGATATTCAATGAAAGGCCTGGCTGAAGACCAACATAGAAAGAGGTAAAGTCTTGATTGCCCTGGCTGCCAGCTGCGAAACCAACACTACCATCAAGAAAAAGGTTAATCGCTTTTGAACGAATGAAGGTGTAACGAGCATAAGGAGCAATCTCAAATGCTTTGGCATCATTAAAGTTTGCAAGGTCCTTTCCAAGCATTGAAAAGCTTCCTTTCTCGTAGCCAACAACGGTACCTACTGCCCAGTTGCGGTTAATGTTATAACCAATTTCAGGTAAAATCTTAAAGGTTGTTTCGTCACTGAGATGCTCACCGCCTGTACTTGCGATGCCTGCAGTTCCACCTATGAATACCTGTGCGTTGGCGCATACAGCTACTAACAGCGTAGCCAGTGTCATTAATGTCTTTTTCATTTCAATCTTTCAATTAGTTAATACTACTCTTTGTAATTGCGTCGGCAAAATTATACAAAAGAACAGAAAGGAAATTCTGTTTAAATCGTGATTTTACGATTATGGCATAAATTCTTGATTCAAACAGCTTTTATCGCCGTTTTACAAATTTTTAAGTGGGTATTGTGTAACAAAAGCATCATTTAATCGTGCAAAACTTAAAAGATTACTGAAAGTAGGGTTAGCAGATAATGTTTTGGCGTTGCCCGTTAGCAATAGTTGACGGCGTGCTCTTGTGAGGGCTACATTAAGCTTTCGGTCAATAATGTGGTTGTCTTCCTGAAAGCTGTTCGATGTCAGAAAGTCGAGCTGGTAACGTCTTTGAATCGTAAAACTGTATATGATAACGTCGCGTTGCGACCCTTGGTAGCGCTCAACGGTATCAATGCTCACGCTGTTGAGCGCGGGAATATGCAGTGCTTCAATCTCCTTTCTTATCATCGCTATTTGGTTTCGGTACGGAACGATAACACCAACTGTACGGTCTGTATTGAACGTTTCGCCGTAAAAACGGTGTATCCGGCGCAGCAAGTCGGCTACGATACGTGCTTCTGAGGCGTTCACCTTATCCGAAACTTCAGGCTGTAAGCAGGGTTCTGAAGCGAAAAACAGCAGCCGGTGGCTCTTCAGAAGGTCGTCAACATGGTCTTCTGACGTCGCCGTGTATCCCAGCTTCTGCTCTTTTTGGTGCTTCAAAGGCACAGGTTCTATTTGTTCTGCAAAGTAAAAGGCACTGCCTGGAAAGGCTGCAATATCGGGGTGCATGCGGCCTTGTTTTCGTAAAGTGCCTGTGAAGGCTGTACGGCCGGCCTGTTTTTCCTGACGGATAAGGCGCTCAAACAGACTTCCTTTGCACGTAGTCAAACCTATTTCGTGCAGCAGGGGGTTGGTTACAGCACTGTCGTTATCGTTTTGTTGCACCACAGCAGGCAGCTGTTTGTAATCTCCAATCAGTATAAATTTGTCGATGTTGCACACAGGTTCTCCTTCTGTCGGCTGATTTCCACGATGCGAAGCCAGCAACCCTATGATGCCAGGCTCGAGAATTTGCGATGCTTCGTCAACAATGGCAAGTGGGAAATGGCATAGATTGAAGATGTAATCGCGCGACTGTATTGTTGATGTGGTGCCTACAATAACGCAGGTTTCACTTAACTTTTGCCTGATATGGTCGAGTGTTGGCCGGCTTCCTACCACGCTCGACAGCAAATAAGGTTCATAAGCTGTGGCACAACTTAGCTTGTTTCCTATCCTGATAAAGTTTATTCCAGCCTCTGCAAGCATGCCGCATATTTCGTCAACGGCACGGTTTGTATACGCCATGAGCAGTATTTTACCGTTGGGACATGTTTTCAATTGCTCCTCAACGAGGTATCTCAGCGCCATCGACGTCTTGCCTGTACCCGGTGGACCAACAAGCAAAAAATAGTCAAGGGCTTGCTTTGCTTTTGTTAAAACGGGGTCTAAAGCTTCGTTATAGCTTCGTGATAAGGTGATATTCGTGTCGGCACGCGGGGCTGTTTGACTTAACAAAAGGGCCTTCCGGCTATGTGCTGACGTAACAAACGTGTACAGAGCACGTATGCCTGCACTTCCTCCCACGTCGCTGCCGGCATGCTCAATGCACCATACTCTCTTGCCTCCGCGGCGTGCCATTGATACATTTTTGTCAGTGGTTATGTTGTATGGCAGCTTTTCGAAGATGTCAGCATTTTGTTGTCCGTCCGTCAGTTTTACGGTAATGCTTCTGGTGTTCAATGCAGCTATACCACCTTTAAATAGTAAAGCTTTTCTTATATCGGGCTCTTCGTTCTCAGGATACGAGTAAAGGTACACCATATCACCCCGTCGAAAGTTTGGTAAAAAGTCGGAATCCTGTTCAGGAATGGACAGCGTAATCATATCGTAACCGCCTGTTTCTCCCCCGTCGGCATCCTTTTCCTTATTGATAATGGTAAGACGGGTATATATATTACCTGTTTCACGCTTCTCTACAAGGGGCATATTCCATAGGTTTGCCATGCTGTTGCCCATGCTTTCATTTACTCCAACCTTCGACATAATGTTCTCGCGAACTACAAATTGTATCATACGGCAGAAGTAAGCCTGTTCTAAAGCTGTCATATTCTGGAGCGGAAGAAGCGTCTTTTGCAGCGGTGGCAGGAGGTATTGCTCATAGAAAAAGTTGTTCATGCCGGCAGTATTCAGTGTATCGGCCGTCAGCATGGGCAGCAGATGCTGTGGTCCGCGCCTGGCAATATCGAAATCGAGTGCTACCGCTTCATTGCGGAAGCGCAGGGCTTCGAATACCAATGACATGAGATTGGTAACGTTAAGCAGACCATTAGGCAGCGCATAGCGCGAGTAAAGCAAACGTATATCGGTATCGGAAAGATTAAAATTGTAAAACAAGATAGCGTAATAGAGCAGTACTTGTACATAGTGTTTTTCAACCACATGGGCGCCATGGCTGTTCTTTATTGAGCGTTCGAGGAAGATGTTACGTCCCGATTTCTGCTCAACCAGCAGGCGAAGGTCGGTCGTCATGAGGTCAACACGCCCCTGGATACCTAATTTTTCGCATACAAATGTTGGCTCAAGTACGGCCTTTGACAGGTCATAATGGTGCCGAAGTTCGTCTATAATATGCTGAAGATGGTCAATTTGTGCCGAGGCCTCCAGCTTAAACTTTGCAGCATTAAAGTCGGTACATGTAGCATATTCGAGGGCTTTTTCTCTGAAATTGCGCATCAGCGTGCGGCCTGCATGAAAGGATGGCTGGTTGATAATATCGTCGAGGGCACTTCCTGCAAAGTTACCGAGCAGTATAGCCTGACTGTTTGCCCGCTCATTCATGCGGCTGACGAGGTAGAATAGCGGGTGATGGCCGTAGTCGTTAAAGCATGATGCAATGGTGCTAATGTCGAGAAGACAGTCAGGTTCGACAATAATCAGGCGCGGAGTAATGATATTTCCTTCAACCTGGCAGCCCAGAAGGTTCAGGTGCATGCCCGTACGAAGAATATCTTTCAGATACTCCATACGTGCAAACTGGCTGTCATCGTTATATCTTACGGTCATCATATTCTGCTCACGCTCCTCATCAACAACAACTGTTATGGTGTTGTCGTCCCACTGTTGTACAATGCAGCGCTTGTCGGCAGCGTTTACATGCAAACCCTTTATGTTTTTCTGTGGTCCGTGTGGCAGCAGTTTCGTCAGGTCTTCAGGCAGGCTGACATGATAAATTCGGCTTATCAGTGTTGACAATGCCTTAGCATCATATCGCAAATCGTCGGCTGAAAGCGCACCGGTATGGTTAGAATGCCGGCGCATACGCTGTATGGCGTTTGCTTCGTTAGCAGGAATTTTCAGCATGCGCACAATACTGTCAACTTGCGAATTAAGGTCGCCGAAACCGTAATTTGTGCCTTTTAAAGCCTCGGCACAAACAATGACAAGCGTTTCGTGCAGGGTTTTGTTGATTACGGCAGGGGAAACTTCTGTGGTCGTAAGCACAAAATGTATGCGCGAAAACAGTTCGGAAGCATCATCACTGTGGTTGCGCAGTGAGGCATTGACATGAATATTGATGTCGGTTTCAGATGTTGTACGAGGCATATACAAATGTAATTATCGGGGTATTATTATAATAAGGTGTCAGCTCTGTGGCCATCAGAATCGTATGCTATGTTGTGTTCCCATTGTATGAGCTGCCTTTTCAGTTCTTCTCCCCAGTGATATTGTCCCACGCTGCCATCACTGTGTATCACGCGGTGGCACGGAACGAGTATGGCAACAGGGTTATGAGCTATGGCACTGGCTACGGCACGTACGGCCGTAGGCTTTCCTATGGCGATGGCTATCTGGCGGTAACTGGCTGTATGGCCGAACGGAATCAGCTGCAATGCCGCCCAAACCTTCATCTGAAAAGGTGTACCATGGAGATCGAGGGCGATGTCGTTACGCTGGTCTTCTATCATCATGTGTACCACGTTACGCGCCATTTCGTTGTCGGGAGTGGTATACACGCTTCCATTCCACGATTTGCAAAGCTCGCCAACAGCCTCACGACGGGTGGTTGTTACAAAATGCACATGGCATATTCCTGTCATTGTTCGGGCAACAATAAGCTCTCCGAAAACGCTGTTGGCGAAGCCATATTCAATGGTTTCCATCATGCTGTGCCTATTATTATTCAGAGGTTATGTTCATACATCGGAGTCGTTGGCATACCATACTCAGCTTAGGCAAAGATAATTATTTTGTAGCGAAACCCTGTTGACGACATGTAAAAACTCGTTACATGTGCTTGTAATTTAACCAGAAAGCTGTAAATTTGCCTTTCACGTTTCGAAATAAAAAATAAAAACTGTATATGACTCGAGAGGATTTAATGCGCCGCGCCATTGCTTTGAGTGAGGAAAGTGTGAAGAATGGGGGAGGACCGTTCGGTGCTGTCATCGCACACGACGGTATAATATTGGCTGAAGCCTCGAACAGTGTGACCATTGATACCGACCCTACGGCCCATGCCGAGGTGAATGCCATACGTAAAGCCTGCTTCCGACTGAAAGGAATTGATCTCTCCGGTTGTGAAATTTATTGCAGTTGCGAGCCTTGTCCCATGTGTTTTGGCGCTATTTACTGGGCACGTATCGACCGTATTTATTATTCGAACAACCGTAAGGATGCTGCCCGTATAGGATTTAGCGATAACTTTATTTATGAAGAGATTGCCGTTGATGCCGGTAATCGTGTGAAGCCTATGGCCGAACTGTTGCCCGAAGAGGGCAAACGTGCTTTTAAAATGTGGGCTGAGAAAGCCGACAAAACCCAATATTAATTGATTCTTTTTATTATTTGGAGAATACCGTTTCAGCTTATTTGCGCAGTAACTATGCCGTCATGTTTTGCACATGATTGCGAAAACACTATTTCCCTGTGAGCCTGTTGAAGAAGGTTATTACCTCTTCCCAGGTCTTAAACTCGTCACTTCCTAACTGTATAGCGGTGCCAAGGAGGTTTTCGCCGGGCATGGTGTCAATGAAATAATCGCCATAAAGCAAGGCTTTCTGGTTGGTATATATCACGCGGTTATGTGCAGGAGTTGAGATATATTGCTCACACCATGCAGCCGTTTTATCGAAACTGGCATGGTTATTTGTTGGGGCAGATGCTACAATATACACTTGATAGGTCTCAATAAGCATGTTAAATGCCTTTGCTAAGCTTGCACGGGGCTTGCCGTATGCGTCGGAAAGACAGCTGGCGTCGATGTAGACAATCTGTCGTTCACGGCTTTCCTGCCTGTCGTCTATCCATCGAATAACGGGAACTACACCCGAAAGGAACGACCTGTCGTCCATACGGTGTTCGCCATGAAAGTGTGCAGCCTGTGTGTAATGGTCGCAAAACAGGCCGAAAGTGTGTACAACAGGGTCGGCATCACCGAACAATCCCCAAACACGGTGGTCTTCTAAGTTACGCTCTTCGGGCGTCATTGTATCGAGAGCCGTGAAGCATTGTTCGGTAATTTCGCGGTATTCCTTTTCGAGAGCCTTTGTAACCAGGAACTCTTTTTCACCATCTTGTCGCGGACTTTGCCATATTTGCTTTCCCGTCATGGCGTGTTCTTTCATGGTTTTACCCATTTCAAAGGCTGGATTTACACAAATACGATCGTATCCGTACAGCATTTCGGTGTACATTCCGCCCATGGAAGTACCGATAATAAGGTCGGGATTTTCTTCTTTTACCTTTTGTTTCAGAAAGTCGACAGCCTCGGCAGGATGAAGTGGAAGGTCGTAAGCAACAACTGTTGCTGATGGAAAAGTTTGTGCTATTAGCCTTACAGTACCCGATGATGCTGATGATCCGAAGCCATGATTATACATGATTTTCTTCCCCTTCATGAGGTCGGGAAACTGTTTAATATACTGATTCTCCATATCTCGATATGCTTTTACGGTTACAAAGTTACAAAAAATATCGGGGTATAAAAGCGAAAACTTACTTGTAAAACCTGATGGAGACGTTACGCATACCTTATAAGCAAAACGGCGAAAAACAGTTGTAACAACTGTTTTTCGCCGTTTTACGAATGTATTTTTTCTATGAAAGCTAACTAACTTTATAAGAAACAGCTCTCTTATTTGACAGGACTTATCATAAATTTAAACGTCATGTCCTCATATCGTAACTGGTAAGGCTTCAGCGGCAGGGCACCCCAGCTGTCGGTTCCTCCTATGCCATAGTGGGCATTGTCGAGGTAAAGCCAGGTTATATGGTCTTTTTTAAGTTGTGTTGAGTGGCGCTGGTGCTTTTCGTTACCTTCATCAAGGTTTTCCAAACTGTAATGAAGTGCGCTTGCATTAAACCATGTGCCAATGGCATCAACACGTAATCCAAAGCCTTGCGCATCGGTTTGATTCCACCATCGCATATCTGTCTTCGTACCTGTTTCCTGTGGACGCATGTAAGGATAGAACTGTTGGTCGGCCGTTAATGTGTAAAGGCCCATGAGCTGACTTTGCTTTCGGTCGGCATAATTCTCAACAGGGCCACGACCGTAGAATGTACTGTGGTCCATGTTATCGGGCAATTGAAGTGCCACACCGAAACGAAGCATGGGCTCTACCGATGCACCAGGCGTGGTTTTCAGCGATTCTTCCACACCTATTTCGCCAGTTTCGTATACTAAATACTTCATAACGAGCCGGCTTTTCACCGCAGGCATATCGTAAAGAGCCTCTACAACAACTGCCGACTTGCCTTCAGGACGAGTAGTTATTGATGTTAATGTCATTTCCGGATTGCGCCATGCCTGGAACTTATTTTGCAAATTGGCTCCCATATCATTATCAGTTACGGCGCGCCAGAAACATGGACGCATTGTGCCACCATCGGCAAAGAGGTTGCGTCCTGCCGCATTGTATGACGAAATAAAGCCCGTTTTCTTGTCAAAACTTATGGTAGCATAAGGTGACGACACCGTAATTTGTCCGTCGTTTTTGCGGTTTTGCAGCTTTATCCTGCCTTTTGGTGCAACTGCCATGAACGACGACATGGGCTTGATTTCGTGTAAAACAATTTGTTTATAGGCAATACACTGGCCTGCCTTCATGAGAGGTTCGGCTTTTTTCAAACAAAAATAGATATTAAGCATATCGTTGCTCAGCACCATATCTTTCAGCGGAAGTGTAAAAATGCGCTCTTGCTGTGGTGCTATATCGAGGTCGTTGATGTCGCCTTGCTGTACGGTCTTGCCCTCTTGTTGTACTTCCCAGTGCATGGTAACGTTGGAAAGGTCGCGGAAGAAGAACTCATTCTTCACCTTAATACGATTTTTTGCCATATCAACAGCGTCGGCCCAGATGTTCTGATACGTATAAGCCACCTCGTAAGCGTGGGGATTTAACTGACGGTCGGGGCCGATAATGCCGTTGCAATTAAAGTTATTGTCCGACGCATCTTTGCTGTTATAATCGCCTCCGTAAGTATATTCTGGAGGAATATTGCCTGTACAAGGCTCGTATTTAGCTGCTATTGCATCATAGTCGGCAACAGTTCTCGATGCATCAAAATGAGGTGAACGGTGCAAGGCCTGGTCAACAAAGTCCCAGATATAGCCTCCCTGGAACTTAGGATATTTGCGCACGAGATTCCAGTAATCGGTGATTACGCCACCCGAATTGCCCATGGTATGGTTATATTCACACTGAATAAGGGGGCGCTTTGCGGTGGTATCGCGGGCGTATGCCTCGCAATCGGGTACACGATAATACATAGGACAGAATATTTCGGTGTTGGCACCGTCGCGTAATGCGCGCTCAAACTGTACCGGACGGCTGTTGTCCTGTTGCTTGATCCAATTGAAAGCAGCCGTAAAATTAGGTCCGTCAACCGTTTCGTTACCCAGACTCCATACAATAATTGCCGGGTGATTATAAAGCATTTCAACGTTATGCTGGTTACGTTGCAATATTTGTCTGGCAAAAATTTCTTTCTTAGGTTCGGCTGTTTCTCCGTATCCGTAGGCGTGTCCTTCCTGATTAGCCTCTGCCGTTACGTATAAACCGTATTGGTCGCACAGGTCATACCAGCGCGGATCGTCGGGATAATGGCATGTTCTGACAGCATTGATATTCAGGCGTTTCATGATTTCTATATCCTGAATCATGCGTTCGGTAGTCAGTACATAACCGCCATCAGGGTCCATTTCATGCCTGTTGGCACCTTTAATCAATACGGGTTTGCCGTTAACAAGGAGCTGGGCATCCTTAATTTCAACCTTACGGAAGCCTACTTTCTGTGGTATCACCTCGACGATATTTCCCTGACGGTCTTTGACAATGGCCTGAAGCGTGTAGAGATATGGTGTTTCGGCCGTCCATGTTTTGACGTTACGCAGGGTAAAATGGGCTACACCGTGGTTTAGTTTACGAAAATCTCCTACCGACTTAACGACAATATTGCCATTGGCATTCAGCAATTGAAACTCGATGATAGGGTCGCCCTTTACATTGACGCCTATTGAAAGCGTTCCGTCCTGATAGTTATTTTGAAGGTCGGGTGTGATGCGAATGTTGCTTACTTGCACCTTGGGGTTGCGCGTATACAGGTAGCATTGGCGCGCTACACCGCTGAGACGCCAGAAGTCCTGGTCTTCAGAGAGCGAGCCGTCACACCATCGGAAAGTTTGAAAAGCGATGAGATTGCTGCCCTTGTGCAGGTAAGGGGTGAGGTCAAACTCGGCTGCAACCTTCGAATCTTCGGTGTAACCTACATATCGTCCGTTTACAAAGAGGTACATATTTGACGTTACAGAGCCGAAGTGAGCAATGATTTGCCGTCCGTCCCACGATGCCGGAATATCAATGATACGGCGGTACGACCCTACGTGATTGTCTTTAATGGGAATGCTGGTCAGCCCTGCATTCTGTGGAGCATATTCTGTTTTCCATCCCTTATAAACCTCGCCGTTGAACATGTAGCGCCATGCCAGCCCTATATTTACATATTCAGGGTCGCCATATCCGTTTAGTTCCCAGTTACCTGGCACGCTGATTGTTTTCCAATGGCTGTCATCAAGGTCGGTCTTATAAAAGTCGACGGGGCGCTCGTTGGCGTTGGCCACCCAGCGAAACTTCCATATTCCTTCGAGCGAAAGGTAATTAGCCGACCGGGTGATGTCAGCTTTCTCTGCTTCTTGCAGGTTTTGATAGGAAAAAAAATGGGTGTGCAGTGGAAAGCGATTCACCTCGTTTACCGCTAAGTCGTGCCACTCTGTAAATGTGGGCATAGCCTCCCTGGCTATGGTTTTGTGTGGTTTTGCCGCAAAACCGTTCAGCCCTGTTGTAAGCAAGACTGCAAAAAGAAGAGATTTTCTCATGATTAGGTTTTTGGTGTTTATTTTGTACAAAGTTAGCTATATTCTGATGGCATAGAGTATCCTTAATGTTAAAATTTATTTATATATCTGTTGTCAAATGAAGTTTATTGCCGAAAACTTAAGCGAAGCAGCTGTAATGCTCCGCCCTTTTGGTTGTTATGGTTTTGTAATTTTGAGGTATGGTTTGTTGTACGGCGGCCGTCAGCAGCGCGTTTGACGGCCGTCGTACGCATGGTTTGGCGATCGCCGTACGCGTTGCTGACGGCCGTCGAACCATGATAGTTATGGCATAACGACAGTGGGGATAGGCAGGAAAGGAGGCTGCAAGGTGATGTAATGTTATGGCCTTATCGCCATAATGGCCGTGCGGCAGCAATAATAAGGAAAGGAATGAACGGCAGAATATACGAATAAAAACAAAAAAGTCGGGAGTTCTTCACAGGACCCCCGACTGGTTAACTATATGAAAAAAGGTTCTGATGAGCCTTATACGTTTAAAACTCAATGATTATTTGCTCACGTATACTTGTTGATGGAATATCAACAACGTTGAGTTTTTGTTCTTTGTCGTAGCTTGTACGAACCTTACGTCCGTTTACTTTCACTGCATCAATATGGCCAAAGGCAGCCAGCTCTACGCGATATGCCCTGTGGCTTACCTGTCCTTTGTAGGTACCTTGTGCCGGAAAAACCACTACCGAATGGCCACTGCCCTTTTCGGTATATTGCAGACGGGTTGTGGCCGAAGCGCCTTTTTCGTAGTCGAGCGTGATGCCATCGTCCTCGTATAGCGTGTATGTGTTGCCGGCATTACGTCCTGCAGGATAAACGCGCATGACGAGCGTGTCGAGTGGTGATGTTGCAGGTCTTGGAGTATAAGGCTGCATAGGCAACACCCATCCGCCCTTGACATACATCGGGAACTCCATAATCGATTTGGCAATATTGCGTGTTTGTCCGCCTTCGTAGCGCTGATGGGTGAAGAAATCGAACCAAAGGTCACCACGTGGAAACCATACTTTTTGTGAGGCTGTGAGGCTGTCACCCTTACCTGGCGATGTAACGGGGGCTGCCATTATGATGTCGCCGAAGGTAAACTCTTGTTCGTTTTCGTAGCTTTCTGGCTGATTTCCATAGTCGATATACATGGCACGGTTGAGCGGAACCATCGTTTTGTGGGTTTGCCATACGCTGCTATACACGTAGGGCATGAGCTTAGAGCGGAGCCGATACATGCTGCGGTTTGCGCGAGTATAGAGTTCTCCTCCCGTCCACGGGCGGCGATCGAGGCTGGCATCTTTCGTACTGTGTACGCGAAGAGCGGCTGAAAGTGCCGAGAATTGGGTCCAGCGGGTAGTTAATTCCGGATTATTTTTCCCCCGAAAACCTCCTGTATCATGAATCCAATAATAGCAACCGGCATTGCCGCTTTGTGCAGAGAGCTTCACTTCAAAGGCTAACATGGGCCAGTTGGCCTGCGCGTCGCCCGAGAACCACAGCGGATGACGATGGTCTCCCCATCCTCCCCATCGTGAGTAATTGCAGCCACGGGTGTTGTTTTTAGCCGATTCGCGGTAATAAAGCTCATTAATCCACGAGAGGGTTGTTGTGTTCGTACCGGGAACGTAGGGGTAAAGGTAGTTCTGTTGCCAGTCTAACCACCAGAAGTCGACACCCATTTTTTCAGACGGGCGGTGTGCAAACTTAAAGAAGTTCTGCATGTAATTGCTGTCAGAAAGGTTGAACAAGCTCTTCTCTCCAGGTCGTAATCCGGTTGTCTTTGCATAATCAGGATAGATGCTTTCATGTGGCCGGATGCCATCATGAGGGTGATCATTGAGGCTTACGGTAACGCCAAGACGATGAATTGAGTCGATTAATGCTGCGGGATCAGGTATGAGTTTACGGTTCCATGTAAAGCCGGTCCAGTTAAGATGGCCGTTATGTCCTGTTCCCTCTGTGGCGTCGTTGGTGTGCCATCCCATATCAAAGACGAGGTTGTCAAGGGGGAACTGGTGTTTGTCGTAATCGTGGACGATAGCTAAAAACTCGTCAGCCGTATAATCCCAATAGCGGCAATACCATACGCCGTGCATGTATTTACGTGTCATTGGCACGTGTCCGCTGACAGCTCCAAGCGACGAAAGTGCTGCACGATAATCGTTACCGTAGATAAAGCAGTATTGATCCTGGAGATGATGCCGCGTATCACGGGGCTGCAGCCAGCCGTTAACGAGCAGGTCTCCGCGGTTATCGTCAATCATATACCATCCTGAACGTGTAAGCAATCCGTCGTTCATGGGGATAGCTTCAGTAACACGGTCGAGGGTTTCAACGGGGCCTCCCAGGTTCTTTCCAAGCACAAAGCGGTTGGTAAAGGTTTTTTCCTTACCGTCGAGCTTATAGTAAACCTTCAGGTTTGAGGTGGAAAAAGGGTATCCGTCCTGATGAAACCATATACGAAGAGCCGGTGTTTGTATTTCAAAACAGTTGTTGCCGAGTTCCCTTATTGATAGTTCAGATATGGGGACACAGGCCGAACGGTTGTATGCAAACATCGTAGGGGCATCAACAAACTTGCCATCTGTGGCATATTCAAGGCGAAGCAAGGTAGGCGTAATAACCGTCAGCCGGTTGTTGCCAAAGACCATTGGATTGGTCTTTGGCAGCTGCGCGAAACATAAAACTGTCTGAATGATCGCCAGACATGCAAGTAATGTACGTCTCATCTGTCACTATGGGTTGAGGCAGTATAGATGCGTCCCCAGGGGTCGGTAGCCTTTACATTAATGGTTTGCCAGTTGGATGATGTAGGATTATAGAAGAACATGTGGTCGTTACGGTCTTCAGGATCGGCAGACGGTCGCTTTTCCCATCCGTTACGATACTGTAAAAAGCGTACGGCAAGGGGGTCGCGGGCCACCGATGAGTTTGTAAGAAGTTGCCATTGGCCGTTGTCTTCCTGAACCTGTACGGTCCAGTCGGTGTGCCAGTTGAATACATTGATGAGCACACTGCTGTTGTCGAAGTGGGTTGGTATGGCCAGATAGGGAGTTTGTAAAATGCCTTCAATACGGCCATAACGCATGGAAGCCTCCTTCGGAGCATAAGCTTTTACCTGATAATCGCGTGGTGTTTCTTCACCTCTATAATACGAATCGGACAGTTCGTTGCCGTCAAAGGAGAACACTCCGTAGCCACGAGGAGAACCATCGTTACATATTCCCAGGCCACCATAAGTGTTCCAGTAGGCACCCATTACCGCACCGAGGGTGTATTCGCGCATGTTTGGAGCGATGTCGGTGGTGAAGTTGTTATGGGTGTGGCCGCTTAGGATGATAACACGGTGGTAGTCTTTTATAAGATTGTAAAGGTCCTGACGGTTCGTAATGTGGTTATTGGGGTTGTTACGGCGTGATGTAGGAATGTGCAAGCCAATAATAATCGACTTGTCTTTACTTACATATTCCAGGTCCTTTTTGAGCCACGCGAGCTGTGCCCGTGTAATTTCTCCCTCGTAATCGTTACGTCCTCTAACACCGCTATAAAGTACATCGTCGATTGCTATAATGTGCCACTGCCCGATATTATATGAGTAATAGGTTGGACCAAGGGCATCGCGATATTCCTTATCCGAGTTAATGTCGTCATGAGTTTTCTCATTATGGTCGTGGTTTCCTATAATATTCAGGGTAGGAAAGCTCAGTCGTGAAACCTGTGCCTTATACTGTCCGTATATGCCTGTGTTGTTCCAGGAAATGTCTCCCATGCTCATTCCGATGACGGTACCTTGTATTGAATCGGTCTGTGCCTTTATTTTGGGCATGATTGTGTCTAACATCGAAAGGTCAACATTGTCACCAACCTGTACATCGGCAAGTGCAACGATTGTGAATTTCGAATCAATCGGCTTACTTTTCAGCTCAAAATTACGCTGCAGGACGTGAGAATTTGTGAAATTGAGCTTTTTAAAGAATTTGGGTAATCCCTGTTCTGTGGGCAGTTCGCAATCGGCAGGGACGCTGATAAACACGTAATCACGATTCTTTGAACGCATTTGATATTCGCCCTTTTCGTCGGTAGTGATGACATTTACGCCATCGCTTACTACGACTCCCTGGCGTGGAACACCGTCAACGGTAACACGACCTACGACGTTCATGCCTGTATTGTGTTGAATGGTAAGCTCGTCATTGTCGGTACTTAAAGGCTCGGCAAACTTGGCATCATTGCATGAAGCCATGCAGATGGTGACGAGAAGGAGCGACACATATTTAATGATCTTTTTCATAATATATTTGTCTTGAAGAAATTAATAACCAGGATTCTGTTGTAACAAGGGGTTAGCCTGAATATCTGCAGAGGGAATAGGGAACAGCTTTTTGTTGTTGTCGCTGGTAGCATTGTGCGCCCACCAGTCTTCAGTAGTCCACAATCCCAAACGGATGAGGTCGGTACGACGACGGCCTTCGCCAAGGAATTCAATCATCCATTCGTCAGCAAGGCGATAAATATCAAACGTTGCGGGAACGGGATTAGGGTCTATTCCGTTAGTGAAATTGCGCTTGCGCACAGTGTTAATAAGCTGTGCGGCACCTGCTTTATCGCCTGCACGCCATTTGCATTCGGCGAGCATGTAATAGATTTCCGTCAGACGGATAACAGGAAAATCGGGATCCCAGAGGCGGGAAATGTCGGTATTATTCGGGATTGGCATTTTAACAAGGCGTATTCCAGACTCTTCTGACCCGTTAAGCATAGAAGAACCTCTGCCGTCTGCATTAATATAGTCGACGGCATTCAGCACTTGTCCAGCCTTGTCGTTGATACCTTTTGCCACTTCTCCCGTAATAGGATTCTTTTGAATACCTACGCAGAACATTCCCGTATAGGTACTGTTGCCACGGTAAACATACGGTTGTTTGCGCAAATCGCTGCTTTCAAACTTCTCGTATGGGTTGCCAAGCTTCCATTGTGTGTATATGCCCGATGTGGCATTCTCGCGTGAAGGTGCAAGACAAAAGCCGTTATAGCAAGACGCCGGGAACGAAGTGTTGAAGTATTTAGGCGAATTTGAGTGATAGAAATAACGGTAATACCACTTAAACTCAAGCTTTGCATTGGCCGAAGGAACGTTCCAAATAGCCTCGGGACTCTTGTCATTGTCGAAGTTGTGTGGGCCATTCCATGTTGGATCGAGAGCATAGCGACCATAGACTCCGTTGATAATGTCCTGGCATATTTGTGCACATTCTGCAAAATGGTCCTCTCCGATATAGCTGATGGCATTGAATTTCAATTCGGCTAGCATTGCAGCAGCAGCAGCTTGCTTAATGTAACCGTCTTCACTTTCGCCGATGGTATTCTTCTTTTTCAGTTTTGGAATAGCATCGGTAAGCAAAGAATCGATGTGATTATAAGTTTCCTTTGCCGTAGCTCGTCCCTTTACCGGGTCGTTATTTGAATGGTAAATAGGCATTCCGCCGAAATAATCGAGGCCCTTCATGTAAAAGTATGCGATGATTGCATTGAGCTGATTAAGCTGGTTCGCTTTGTCAGCATCAGTCATTCCCAATGTGTTGTAATCAACTTTAGACAAGTCATCATAGGCTTCGAGAGCGCGAGCAATACCTCCTGTTGTACCTTCATAGGTATTGACAATGAAGCGATCGGTGGGGGTCCATGTGTGTTCGTGCAGACGAATATATTCACCGTTGTTATAGAAATCGCTGCCACGAGTAGGGCATACCATCTCATCGGTGGTTAGTTCCTGCAAATACCAGCGGTCGTTTCCAAGGTACCATTTCCAGTGAGTAAATGGTCTGCTCATGATGGCATAGGTGTTTTCAGGAGTAGTTATAAACGTTTCGGGTGTGACACTTGAATAGAATTTCTCGTTCAGGTCACAAGATTCTAATCCTAACAGGGATGCGCCAATGAGCGCAAAAGCCGTATATTTTAGTTTCATGATTTTGTTTTCCTTAATGGTTAAAACGATAATTGTACGCCCAGTGTCCAATGAATGGTTTGAGGATACATCGAAGATGTGCTGCGAATATATTCAAATCCGGGTTCCAAACCGTTGATATTTACCTCAGGATTGTAGCCGGGATATTTCGTAAAGCGTGCCAAGTCGCGGACAGTTAAGTATACACGTGCCGTCGAAAGGTACTTTTGCCATTTAGATGTGTCCAGTGTGTATCCCAGAGTAAGGGCATCTATCTTCAAGAATGTTGCGTTATTGAGGAAATAGTCAGTAAGAATACGTGTGTCGTTTATATTCTTATTGTCAGTGAAAGCAATCTTCAGCAGGTTGTCTTGTGACGAGCTCTTTAAACCATGATATAAGTTGAGCTGGCTGAATACATCATATCCAATCCATGAACGTAATGACAAGCCAAGGTCGAAGTTGCGGTAGCTCAGGCTGTGATCCATAGAAAGGATAAGCTTGGGTATCGCATTTCCTACGTAATGCTTGTTGGCATCAGTAAGGTTGCTTGCTGTTCCGCTTGATACTGGTACAACATTGTTGTCCTTATCATATATAAGCCACTTGCCGTTTGAGTCTAAACCTGCATATTTAAAGAGCCAGAACTGTCCTACTTTTGACCCGTTAACCAGTTTCGTAGCATATCCCATCGACTGTGGAAAAGCACCTCCATATAGGTACGAATTGGTATCACCGAGGTTGTCTATCTTCGATGTGTTGTGAGAAAGACGCAGTGTAGAGCTGTAATTTAAGTTTCTGCTCTTAATGATTTGTCCTGTTATCTCAAATTCCCAGCCGCGGTTTGTCAGTGTTCCTGCGTTCTTCATGATCGTGCTGAACACCATTGGGGGTTGAGGAGCAGGTACTTCAAACAGCATGTCATCGACCTTACGCACATAGTAGTCAAACTTACCCGAGATACGATTATGTAATATAGAGAAGTCGATACCAACGTCAAACTCTTTCTTTTCTTCCCATTTCAGGTCAGGGTTTATATTGCGAGTGCTTCCATATCCTGGTTGCCAGATGCCGTAAGTTGGCCACATATCATTCGACTTATACGTCCTTACCGTATAGCCACTACCGAAGTCGTTGTTACCTGTTACACCGTAACCAGCACGTAATTTCAGGTCGTTTATCCAGGTAATATCCTTCATAAACTTCTCTTTACTGATGCGCCAGCCTCCCGAAATAGCCCAGAAGTTACCCCATCTGTGGTTTGCACCGAATCGCGAACTGCCCTCACGACGGAAGCTTAACGTTGCCATGTACTTGTCGTCGTATGAATAATTACCACGAGCAAAGAACGACATCAGTCGCTCACGTGGCTTTTTATATGAGTTCATGCTGGCTAAACCGTCTGACAAGTCTGTGCCGGCACTCATATCCCAGCCGCCTATTCCGTCAACGGTAAAGTTGCCATTGGTCATATCAAACGATTCACCGCCTGTTTGATAAAAGCTCCAACCCATAACGGCATCAACGCGATGCAGGTTATTAAAGTCGTGCATGTATGAGGCATAAGCCTCTACATTGCGGTTCTCGGTTTTTGAAAAGTAGTGATAAGCACGTCCGCGTTTGTTAGCAGTTATCATGCTAAGATGGTTCTGATGGTAGTAAGAGTATTCCTGCCACTGACGGTTATCTACACCGAATGTGCTCTGAACCGACAATCCTTCCATCAGATTTATCTTCAAGGTAGCATCTGCTTGTAACCACTTGTCGATACCTTTATAGTCTTTTAGTTTAATATCGGCAACGGGATTCCATGTTGTTCCACCTACACCTATGGTGTTAACGTTGTATTGTCTTGGGTCGTTGGGGTTCATAACAGGTATGGTTGGGTTCAGTGTTATAGCCTGTTGAGCCGACGACGACCCCATACGTGTGTCGCGGTTAGCCTCACGGTATTGTGCGTTTACAGTAAGTTCTACCTTACCGTCAAACATTTTGTATTTGGCGTTCATACGTCCCGAATAGTCCTTTCGGCCGTCACCAATGACAATTCCTTTCAAATCCTGATATACTAAAGAGGTATAAACCTGCAGAGCCTTGCTGCCACCCGATACCGATAACACGTGTCTCTGCGACAGTTGATTCTCATTTACAAGCTGCTTATACCAGTCGGTGTCGTATCCATAGTCTTGTCCGAGTCCGTATTCCAGATAGTCTCTTGAAGAAAGAATGTCGAGACTCTTTCGTATTGTTTCCGTTGACAGCTCAGTTGTATAGGTTGCTTTCACCTTTCCTTCCTGCGCATGCTTTGTGGTTACAAGGATAACACCTCCTGCTGCACGTGTACCATAGATAGCACCGGCAGAAGCATCTTTCAGCACATCAATCGAAGCAACGTCCTCTTGATTTATCATTCTAAGGTCTCCACCAGGCACACCGTCTATCACTACCAGCGGACCGCGTCCTGCATTTACCGATGCAACACCACGCAATTGGTAGCCATTCGACGAGTTTGGACTTGAACTGCCCGATATGGTAAGGCCTGTAACCTTACCCTGAAGGGCAGTAGCTATGGTAGATCCGCCCAAACCTGTAACCAGATTGTCGCCTTTAATAGAGGTAATAGAAGAGGTAACGCGCTTCTTTTCCATCGTACCATATCCCACTACTACTACGTCTTTCAGCGTCTGCATGTCGTCTTTCATGACAATATTAAACTCACGATTCTTTCCGATTTTGAGCTTAACCGTCTGAAATCCTACCGATGTAACCTGTATAGTCTGGTCATCTTCAACCTTCAAAGTGAACTTTCCGTCAATGTCTGCCGTTGTACCCGTTGTAGTTCCTGGTACTGCAATAGTGGCTCCTACAAGAGGTTCGCCGCTTGAATCGGTAATAACACCTTTTACGGTAACGGGGTTTCCTGCGTAGGTTGCTGCCGAAATTGCAGTCATAATAAGGGCTGTGGCTGCCTTGCGCATACGGTTACCCTTAGTAATATGTTTCATTTTCATTTCTTTTAGTTATTAGTTGTGGTTCGGGTTACCTTGATATTGTCGAGGAACCAGCGGTAATAGCCACCGATACCCTTCTGTGATGAGCGGATGGTAATTTTTGTATTGGCCGTAGCTCCTTCTATTTTTACCTGATGGTTACGCGTCCATTGCCAGGGTTTAGAGGAGTCAGTATTCTTAGTAGGCGCGAATATCTTGCTCAATGTTGCACTTTGTCCGTCAACGATAGTGCCATCGCCACTGATTTCTAACACAACAGTCGTTTCGTCATCCCAATTGTCGGCAATATCGAAACTTACGATAACGTTTGCTTTCTTGCCATCTTCAATATCGAGATTGTCCTTGATGGTAACACCTCCCTGATTGTTTTTGCGTCCTAATTTCAGGTATCCGTCGGCTACATATATACAGTGTCCGCCTGTATTAAAGTCGATAAGTTTCTGCGAGAAATTTGTCATGCAATCGGTATTGCCATATATACCTGTTGTTTTATTATTTTGACCACCAACGCTTGCAACCTGATCCTGGCATACAGTAGGATTGGCAAGTGCAAAGGTATGCGCCCAGTCGAACGGCTCACTGAAGTAAACGTAGCCTACCGGCTTGTTGTCAGGGATGAGCTTCAGCTTGTTTTCCTGTTTCAGTTTCAGTACTTTCTCTACACCGTGAGCCGAAATAAGAATGATGTCGCCCTCGCGTGCTGCTCCCGTGCTGTTCGCAGTTGCGGTTACTGTCATGCGTGTATCGCCGGCGTTTCCGCTCATGGGTGAACATGTTGCCCATGCAGGCTTGCTGCTAACTGTCCAGCCTTCTACGGCATTAATGTCAAAGATGTTCTCTTCGCCCGTCATGGTGTTGACACCATCCTTGCTTAATGTAATTATGGTAGCAGGTGTAGTAAACACCTTTGCATCCTGTGTAACGGTGAGGTTATAGCTTAGCTTGCCTGTTGTAAAGGTTACATGTGCTTTACGTGTAGCCTTCGTTCCGTTGGCATCAATATTTAATGTAATATCATAATCACCGGGTTCGCCCTCAGTTTTCGACGGATGGAGCCATGTGCATGTGTCAGGAACGGTAATTTTCCAACTGTAATTGCTCGAAATGTGTACCACGGGAGCCTTGCCTTCTTCATCCAGTCCCAGAATGTTCACATTGGGCCTCAATCCTGTTGCCGTTACTTTTTCTGTCAGGCGATGCTGAAAAACAGATACCTGTTCGGGCTTTCCGTTAGCCAGTACAAACTCGAGGTATCCTTCTCTGTCCTCTCCTGTTGTATTCTTTTCAGCAGTAACGTATATCGTCTGGCGTCCACGGTTGCCGCTCTCATGGTTTAGTTTTACCCAGTCGGGCTTGCTAACCAGTTTCCAATCCTGGTTAGCGCCCATTTTAAACTGTCCTGGTTGTTTCTTCTCAGTAAGGCCATCGTATTGTAATTCAATATCGGCCTCCGAAGCTACAAAGTATGGATCGACCGAAGCTTCGTCTCTACACGAAGTAAAAGTTGACGTAGTAGCGGCCAAAAGCAAGAACAACAGGCCGTACATTATTTTATTTAGTTTTTTCATATTCTTCATTTTACTGGTTCTCTTTTATAAGAATGTTGTCGATATACCAACGGCAATATTTCTGAGTGCCTGGCGCTTCAGTATGAATTGCAATGCGTGTGTCGGCTGTAATACCAAATAATTCAAAGCTCATATTGTTCCATGCTACCGAACTTCCTATAATTTTCGGAGCTGTTTTAGCCTGCTGTGCATCGGCTTTTACCGAGCCGGGGCCTGCTACTATTTCAACAACCAAAGGCACATCATCGGGGCTACCACCGTCAGGACTTGCTATAAAGCTCAGTGTTGCGTTCACGGCCTCGCTGCTGTTACGTGTACCTGTAATTGCAGGAAGGATGATACCCGTATTGAAATAGCTGTTCGAGTTGAAGTTTAAATAGCCTCTTTGAATGTTAATTTTGCAAGCACCTGTTGGGTTTACTACCGTCTGATACCAGTCTGTTAAGCCTGTTGTTTGCCATTTGCCAACTGCATTGGGGTCTAATACGCTCATACGGGTATAGCCTTCTGCACCATTTTCTACGGGGTCTTTCAGGTCGTTAGCCGCAGCAATAGGCAATGTCCAGCTGAAGTCTTCGGTATAGAACGTACGTAAATGTGCAATTACCGAGGGGTCAAACAAGGTCTGAATTACAGTAATGGTTTCTTCAATACCGTTGGTTGATACCGTTAATATTCCCTCTCTCTGTACTCCTGTCTTGTTACTGTCGCAAACAATGGTAACATCAGTAAGGCCAATTCCTTCGGGTTTGTCAACGCTTAGCCAGGGCTGGTTGCTGGTAACGCGATACCCTTTGTTAGCCGTGATACGCACAACAGCATTTGTTCCGTCGTTCAAATTGCCGGGCAGGGCCAGCTCATAGCGTGCCTGGCTGATGCCAAGACGGGGTGTAGCTTCGTCGGCTTTGTCGTCCATTCCACATGAGACAAGGCTCAGCGAAAGGGCAAAAAGTCCCCAAAGACTCATCAGTAAATAGTGATTTTTCATAAATTTATTTGTTATTGTGTTATGATCTGGTTACTCTCTCGGGCAGATTGTATGTTTTTGTATTTTGGGTTTTGTTTAAACTTATTTGCAAAAATAACAGTTATCCTATTATATAAAAGTGATGGTATGGTTATGGTAGGTTGTTAGTAAGGTAAGTTTTATATAATAACCTGAAAAACAGATGTTTATATTTTATATAAAAAATGATATGGTAGAATTATGATTTTCTTGTTTTTTTACTAACTTTGCAGGGTACAGCTAAAATCTTTATGAAAAGAACGTTCTTGTTTTTGGTCCTCACCATTTGTACGGTACTTAATATTAATAGTGCCCCGCTGAAGGAATTACAGCATCTTGACAGTATGCTGGTTCGTAAACCAGGGTTAATTCGGCAGAAGGAAACTGCTATCAGCAGACTTCGCTATCGCTTTTTCAGTAGCCGAAATAACCATTACCGTCTTGCTGTTTGCCGCAAGCTGGTAAACCAGTATATTTATTTTCAGTATGATTCGGCCAAAGCCTATGCCGGGCGTGGCCTGTTGATTGCGCAGCAGATGAACAGAGCCGAAGACATAAATTTTTTTAAAATATACAAGGCAAGGATATTATCTACGGGAGGTATTTACGATGCAGCCTTAAGATTGATGAACGAAGTAAATGAAAATACGCTTACCTTTACCAACCAAAAAGAGTATTGTATCACCATGACCGACTTATATCGCCGGTGGGCTTTTTACTGTAAGGACGATGAATACACGCCTAAGTATTTCAGTGAATCGCGCCGATGGCTTACAAAACTGATGTCGTATATCAGTAAAGACGATTCTGCCTACAATTTTTATCAGGCTAAATATTTGATGGAAGTGGAGGGAAATATAGAGCTTGCCAATGAATATTTTCTGAAAACCATACGCCGTATGCCTGCGTCAGAGCGCTATTATGCCCGTGCCTGTTTCTCATACGCCCGTAATTTATGGGATGCAGGCAACAGCAATGCGGCCATTAGGTATATGGCTATGTCGGCAAGTGGAGATATTGCAGCCTGTACACTCGATAACTCGGCATCAAAAGCGCTGGCCGATTTCCTGATTACCGATGACCCTGAAAACAGTATTCTGGCCGAGAAATATATTAATGTTGCTCTCAACGATGCCAAAAGTTATAACAACCGGTTGCGTTTGGTTGAAATTTCACAATCGCTTATCCCTATTCTTACGGCTTATAAGGCGCAGCTTTCTCATAAAGAACATATCCGCTTTTATGTGTTGATAGGAAGCATGTGTTTTATCATTACTTTGTTATTGGCAGGCTGGCTTATTCTGCGTCAGTATAAAACACTGAAAAAAAACAAGGCAGCTATGGACCGGTATAACCATCAGCTTGCAGGGTTAAACAGCAAATTGGCTAATTTGAACGAGCGTTTGCTCAGCACAAACAGGTATAGGGAGAATTTGGCTGCCATTTATATTCATCTCTGTTCGAAGTATATCGAAAAACTCAAAGCGCAACGAACACTGGTGTTGCGTAAGTTAAAGACCCGGCAATTTGATGATTTGCTGCAGCGATTGCAGTCGGACCGCATATCCAATGAAGAAACAAGCCACTTTCTTAACAATTTTGACCATGCCTTTCTTGAACTGTATCCTACGTTCCGCGAGGAGTTTTCGGAGTTGCTTTTACCTGAATATCGTACGAAAAACCGTGATGTTGCCTCGCTTACAACAACAGAACGTATTGCCGCTCTCTGCCGTTTAGGTGTTAATGACACCTCTGAAACGGCCAACTTGCTGTTTGCGTCTACACAAAGTATATACAACAGGAAGTCGGAATTACGTAACAAGGCTTTGAATAAAGAAACGCTATGGGACGATATTAAAGGGTTGTGCCATGTTATGGAAGGGTAAATTAACGATGGGCTTATATGGTATTGCAAAGTACTTTATGATGCTGAAATAATTTTACAAAGATGTCTCTGAGAATCGATTATTTCCAACAAGGTTGGTGATAGTTCTGAAATGGCGCAAAATGAGCCGTTTTTATAATGTGCTGTTAGTTAGCGCATTACACAGTTTTTGAGCGTTTTTACTCCTGTTTTTCCTTAAAAAAAACTTGTCTTTACGGTATAAAAGTCTTGTTTTTACAGGTCAGCCGTATAGTTTTTTTATTATTCTGTGTAAACGATGCCAGTGTAAGACAGTCCCCTTTACGGCACTTTTGTGTTGTCTTTACATCGTAATTGTCACACCTTTACGATGTAATCGTCGTGCCTTTACGATGTAATCGTCTTGCCTTTACATCGTAAAGACAACACAAAAGTGCCGTAATCGTGAATTGTTGTACTGTAATGTAGGAGTAATGGCAATGTATCTGCATGGAGACCAGCCTGTATGGTGGTGTAGATGGCAAAATAATGCCTGATATGTTGTAGAATGAACAGATTTTAAGTGCGAAAAATTCAGAATTTTATTTACATATAATAGAGTGTCTGTACCCATGTAAACTATCAGAACTAAAGGCATAGGGCATATAAAAACAGGTTATCGCACCATAAGTACAATGACCTGTTTGTCTGACCCGTATTATATATAAGGTGTTAATTAGTGCATAATACCCAGTAACCTTAGAATGTCGTTGAGGTTGGCGACCACCATAAGAAGAATTAAAATACCAAAGCCAACATACTCGGCACGTATCATAAAGGTTTCTGATGGTTTACGGCGGGCAATGATTTCGTATAACAAAAACAGTACGTGACCACCGTCGAGAGCAGGAATGGGCAATATATTCATAAATGCCAATATAATGCTAAAGAAAGCCGTCATCTTCCAGAAGAGGAACCAATCCCATTGAGCAGGGAACAGGCTGCCAATGGTAACAAAACCACCTAAGCTCTTTGCGCCGTTGGCTGAAAATATGTATCGCATGTCGCTTACATAGCCCGAGAGCACATCCCAGCCGTATCTGGCACCGGCAGGAAAGCTTGCAAGGAAGCTGTAACTGTCGTGCGTAATCTTCGGTTTATACAACAGGTTGATGTCTGCCACATTGAATCCTAATTTCAAATCGGGCGTAAGCATTGCCGTCAGCGTATCGTTCCTGCCACCCGCAGCGCGCTGAACAACGAGGTTCACGTTCAGAAGTTTCAAACTGTCCTTATGACTCTTTACGGCAGTAAGCTGGTTAGCAACGCGTCCTATTTCTTCAGTAAACTCATTATACGAGTCGATGTTCTTGCCATTTACGGCCAGAATACGGTCGCCTTTCTTTAAACCCATCTTCCATGCCGGTGTTTCGATGGTTGTTTTGCTGTTTTGTTTCAAAGGCATACGCTCGAGGACGCTGTCAACAACAGCCGGAATGAACGGACGTGTAAACGGTGGCGTAACCTTTACCATATCTAAAAGGTTCAGATCGCCCGGCATAGTGATACGCACTTTCTTGCCGTTACGAAGTACCTCGGCATAATCAGCATCGGCCAAATCGCGGTAAACGTCAACATTAAAGTCCTTAAACTCGCGAATGTTAGTACCCGTAATGATGTCGTGATCCTTAAAGCCAAGCTTTTTGGCTTCGGTGTTAAACTTCATACCTAACGACATGTCGGCCATGCGAACATAGCTTTCGCCCCAGTGGAACATAATCATACTGTAAATGAACAACGCCAGAACGAAGTTTACAAACACGCCACCAATCATGATGATTAGGCGCTGCCATGCAGGCTTTGTACGAAATTCCCAGGGCTGAGGCTCACGTTTCATCTGCTCGGTATCCATGCTTTCGTCAATCATTCCCGATATTTTGCAGTATCCTCCAAGGGGTAACCATCCCACCCCATACTCGGTATCGCTGGTCTTTGGCTTAAAGCTGAACAGTTTTCCACTCCATTTACCGATACCCAAATCGAAGAAAATGAAGAACTTTTCAACTTTTACGCCGAAAAGACGTGCGGCCAGAAAGTGACCGCCTTCGTGCAAAAGAACGAGTAATGATATTGACAGAATAAACTGTAACAGCTTGATAAGGAATATTTCCATTGAATTTTAGTCTTGTTTTTTAATGAATTATGATAACAGTGATTGTGCTATACGTCGCGCCTCGGTATCGGTTTGGAGATATGTATCGAGGGTAATGTTGCTGTCGAATGAAGCTTGTTGCATCGTCTTCTCGATAACGTCGGCCATGCCTGTAAACGTGCATCTGCCTTCGCGAAAGGCCAAATTTACAACTTCGTTGGCAGCGTTCAGAATACATGGCATATTTCCGCCCTGGCGGATAGCTTCATAAGCCAGCCCCAGACAGCGGAATTTGTTGACGTCAGGCTCAATAAAGTCGAGGTGTTGCGTCTTGAAAAGGTCGAGCCTGTCGCCATCGAGATTCAGACGCTGCGGATAGGAGAAGGCGTATTGTATGGGTAGTCGCATGTCGGGCACGCCGAGTTGTGCCTTTACTGCGCCGTCAATGAATTGCACTCCGCTGTGTACAACCGATTGCGGATGGATGAGAACCTCGATGCGTTCGGCCGGGATGCCGAAGAGCCAGCGGGCTTCCATCACCTCGAATCCTTTGTTCATGAGCGACGCTGAGTCAATAGTTATTTTGGCTCCCATACGCCATGTAGGATGCTTCAGGGCATCTTTGGCTGTAACTTGTTGCAGTTGTTCGTACGTATACTGACGGAATGGGCCGCCCGAACAGGTGAGCAGGAGCTTGTCTACCCTGTTTATGTCTTCACCAACAAGGCATTGAAAGATGGCACTATGCTCGGAATCGACGGGCAATAAATCAACATGGTATTGCTCAACTAACTTTAAAATAAGTTCTCCTGCAACGACAAGCGTTTCCTTATTGGCCAGACAAATTTTTTTACGAGCCTTGATAGCCCTGATGGTTGGCACCAAACCAGAGAAGCCTACCATTGAAGCCAGTACGGCATCTATGGGCTGAGCCTCAACAATTTCGTTCAAAGCTTCGGTTCCTGCATACACTTTGATGTCGGGACGGTCGGCGAGAAGTGAAACCAATTTGTCGTAATGGGCCGTATTGGCAATGACAACCGCTGCAGGATTAAACTCACGAGCCTGTTCGGCAAGCTTGTCAACGCTGTTGTTTGCCGTAAGACAGTATACCTCGTAAAGGTCGGGATGCTGACGGATAACGTCGAGTGCCTGTACACCTATCGAGCCTGTACTGCCGAGAATACATATTTGTTGTTTCTTCATAATTGTTGTGTTTAAAGGCCGGGCAAGCCTTCGGGGATGTACATGGTGATGGTTTGGCTGTTGGTATCAATAGCTTTTACCAGGTCGCCGGTGGCTGGAATAAGGATCTCCTGCCCCTCGGGAGTTTCAATTTCAAACAAAGTGTTGATGGTTGAATTGTCTATTGCCTCTAACTTTCCCAAGACCTTTCCATTGTCAGCATCAATAATGTTAAAGCCAATAAGCTGTGCTGTCGATGGAGTGCCGTCGGTATTGTCGGCCAGTGCACGCGGAAAGTATACATCGTGTCCTGTTAATTCGCGTGCCTGTTCCTCAGTATTGATACCGGTAAACTTCATCAAGGCCGTTTCGTCAGAACGGAAACGGTATTCGTCCATAAAGAAAGGGACGAGAATATTTTCCATATCGAGTATAAGATAATCGGCATCAACGCGGTCGAATACATCGTCATCGAAATGGAACGACAACTCCCCCTTTACGCCATGAGGCTTGCCTATACGGCCTATTTTGTAAACTTCTTCTTTCTTAATCATCAGTAAGGTGAATCATTTTGCACGTTAATCGTCGGTTCGCGTGATGTGTGCTCCCAATTGATTAAGCCTTAATTCTATGTCTTGATAGCCGCGGTCAATCTGCTCGATATTGTCAATGCGGCTTGTTCCCGTTGCGCTGAGGGCAGCAATAAGCAAGGCTATACCCGCGCGAATATCAGGACTTGTCATACGTCCTGCCCGTAAAGTGATGCGATGGTCCTGTCCTACAACAACCGCACGGTGAGGATCGCAGAGAATTATTTGTGCACCCATGTCAATTAACTTATCAACAAAGAAGAGCCTGCTTTCAAACATCTTCTGATGAATAAGCACACTTCCTCGTGCCTGTGTGGCGACAACGAGAAGCACTGACAACAAATCGGGTGTCAGTCCGGGCCATGGAGCATCGGCCAATGTCATGATAGTTCCGTCTAAGAACGAGGGAATCTCGTAATGGGCATGATGTGGAATAATCATATCATCGCCATCAATACCTATTTTTACACCTAATCTTCTGAAAGCGTCAGGAATTAATCCCAGGTTCTTAATGGAAGCATTTTTAATTCTTACGCCGTTACCCATCATGGCTGCCATGCCTATAAACGAGCCTACTTCAATCATATCGGGCAGAATTTTGTGGCTTGCTGCATGGAGTTTATTCACGCCAATGATGGTAATAAGGTTGCTGGCTATACCGCTTATGTTCGCACCCATGTGGTTAAGCAGGTGGCACAGCTGCTGGATATAAGGCTCACAGGCAGCATTATAAATAGTGGTAACCCCCTTTGCAAGCACTGCTGCCATAATGATATTGGCTGTTCCGGTAACCGATGCTTCGTCAAGAAGCATGTAAGTGCCGTGTAATTGTTGAGCCTTTATTTGGTAAACGTTACGTGTTTCGTCTTTTTCGAAATGTGCACCTAACTTTTTAAATCCGAGAAAATGAGTGTCGAGGCGACGGCGTCCAATCTTATCCCCTCCTGGTTTACTTATTGTAGCTTTGCCAAAACGACCGAGAAGCGGACCGATCATCAACACCGACCCGCGCAGAGAAGCGCATTTTTTAACAAAGTCGACGCTGTTCAGATAATCTAAATTTAGCTCATCAGCCTGAAAAATATAGTCGTTACGGCTGGTGCGTTTCACCTTAACGCCTATCTCCTGAAGTAAATGAATAAGATTGTTTACATCGAGAATGTCGGGAATATTGGTAATCGTGACAGGCTCATGAGTAAGTAATGATGCACAAATTACTTGCAGAGCCTCATTTTTTGCGCCCTGCGGAGTAATGGTTCCCTGTAACGGATGTCCGCCTTCAATGCTGAACGACGACATGGATTATCTTTTTTTTCGTTTGCGTTCTACGGGGCGTGCTTCAACCTTTTCAAACTTAATACGTTTGGGATCAAGCTGAATGACGCCGTCGGTATAGTATGCAAGGTCATCGGCTACCTTCTCACCGTCACTGAATCCGTGGCTCCACTGTATCAGGTCGCGGTTCATTTGATTGGCAGTAAGGGCGGCAAGTGCATCACGATCAGGGCCGGGCTTCATTGTTTTTAACTGTTCAAAAAGTTCGAAAACAATTTTTCCATAATGCCTTACCGGAATATTTGACATGGGATAAGGCATGGGTTGGGGCTTCTGATGGATGGTATGAGCTTGCGAAATGTCCACGGGCCAGTCAATATCAAGCTTAAAATTACTTATCAAAGCGAGCTGATCCCATAGCTTTTGCTTATAGTTTTCACCTTCGCGCACTTGTGGAAGCATACGTTCCATGGTCAAAATGATAGTCTCTGCACATCGTTGTCGGTCGGCCTTATTATCAAGCGAAATAGCGTAATCAACCATATTTTGTACTTCTCTACCATATTCAGGGAGAACGAGTTTTTCGCGCCGGGTGTTATAATCTAATCCATCGATGTTCATAAATAATCAAAAAATCAACAGGTTTTCTGAAAAAATAGAGTGGGGTGGTGAAAATAAGAGAGAGTATTATAAAAGTTTTCTCGGCTGTTTAGCGACAAAATCTTTCAGATAGAAAGGTACAAAATAAGCTACATCTTCAAATTTTTCCTCGGCGATTCTTTTCTCTGCCAAAGGGAAAATATTCTTAGCCAGGGGCTGAATACCCTCAATAAAATGGGCGTTGGCATGGTTAATAACGTCCTTGCATTTCATAGCGCCATCACCAAAAAAGTATACAGGATGTTCGTCAAGATAAGTTTTGTAAGTGTCTGCCTCAACAATGTCGGCATGGATAGGGCGAATTTCCTTAAGGCTGCGGTCGAAAACCTGAGCGTATACTTCCATGCGGCGTGCGTCAAGCATGGGGCAAAGCAGTGCGTCTTCTTCATTAATCTTCTCTTGTAACAACACCGGCACACAGAGAATCTCCAATGTAGGCACACCGATTAGCTTTATATTGCGTCCATAACAGATGCCTTTTGCCATGCTTATACCTATGCGAAGGCCCGTGTATGAGCCGGGACCGCAACTAACTGCCACAGCATCGAGAGGTATTGCATGGTTATCTATGAATGAAATTGCCTGGTCAACAAAGGAACCAAGCTGCTCAGCGTGGTTGGGTCCGCTATGGTCTTCTTTCTCAAAAATGCAACCACCATCCTGGCTTACTGCCACTGAGCACACGTTTGTACTCGTATCAATATTTAAAATACAAGACATAGTTCTGTGATAAAACTTAATAATAGGTGCAAATTTACTCTTTTTTCCCTCATTATTCGTACTTTTGCACAAAATTAACTTGGATATTATGATACAATCAATGACAGGTTACGGTAAATCGGTCGTAGCCTATAAGGGTAAGAAAATTAATGTAGAAATTAAATCTTTAAATAGTAAAGCCCTTGATCTTTCAACACGCATAGCTCCACTTTATCGTGAAAAGGAAATGGAGATACGCCAGATGATAGCACGGTTATTGATTAGAGGAAAGGTCGATTTCGCTATTTGGGTAGAAAAAGAAGCCGCTGTTGATGCAGCCCCTATTAATGCGTCGCTTGTTGAAAACTACTATCACCAATTGAAATCTATATCTGAAAGCACGGGAATTCCTGAACCTTCCGACTGGTTTTCAACGCTTCTTCGTCTGCCTGATGTAGCTACAAAGACCGAAGTTGAAGAACTTTCAGACGAAGAATGGGCTGCGGCTTGTGAGGCTATACATCAGGCAATCGGTGCCTTACAAACCTTCCGTCGTCAGGAAGGTGCTGCGCTGGAGAAAAAATTCCATGAAAAAATAGATAATATAACAGCTCTCTTAGCTTCTATTGAGCCTTATGAGAAAAGCCGTGTGCCGAAGATACGCGAAAGTATTGTAAAAGGCTTGCAGCAGATTCCCGAAGCCGACTATGATAAAAATCGTCTGGAACAGGAACTCATTTACTACATTGAGAAGCTTGATATTAGCGAAGAAAAGCAGCGTTTGTCCAACCATTTGAAGTATTTCAGAGAGACAATGGACGAAGAACAGCCCGTAGGGAAGAAGCTTGGCTTTATTGCACAGGAGATGGGAAGGGAAATAAATACCACCGGTTCAAAAAGTAACCAGGCCGAAATGCAGAATATTGTCGTCAAAATGAAAGATGAATTAGAACAGATTAAGGAGCAGGTGTTAAACGCTCTATAATGCGTTGTATGCCCCTGATGTATTTCGGAGCTGTTGCACAAAAGGCTTTTTAAAATGACAAAATGGTTATACGGCAATAGGTTAAAGGTATAAATAAAAGTGTTTAATATTGAAAAAAGATGGAAATAACGCCCAAAGGTAAACTAATTATTTTCTCTGCACCGTCGGGAAGTGGTAAGAGTACTATCGTGAATTACCTGATGAAGGAATATCCTGAGCTTGATTTGGCTTTTTCAATAAGTTGTACGAGCCGGGCTCCAAGAGGCACAGAGCGTAATGGTATCGAATATTTCTTTCTTTCTCCTAATGAATTTCGGCAGAAAATTTCACAAGGCGAGTTTCTCGAATACGAAGAAGTTTATCAGGATAAATTCTATGGAACACTGAAGTCACAGGTAGAAAGCCAGGTTGAGCAGGGCCAGAATGTTGTGTTTGATGTGGATGTTAAGGGTGGGTGTACTATTAAAAAGTATTATGGCGACCGTGCATTAAGCATCTTTATTCAGCCTCCTTCGGTCGAAGAACTGCGCTGCAGGTTGGAAGGTCGCGCCACCGATGCTCCTGAAGTAATAGAGCAACGTTTGAAAAAGGCAGAATATGAGCTTGCCTTTGCCAACAAGTTTGATAAGATTATAGTCAATGACAATCTTGACATGGCAAAGGCAGAGGCATATCAAATTGTAAGCAACTTTCTGAAAGAATAATTATTTCAGACCTCCTATCTTCTTGTTTTTATATGGCAGAACAGGCTTCTCGAAAGCGCATAGGCATCTTTGGCGGGAGTTTTAACCCCATTCACATGGGGCATATCTGTTTGGCAAGGCAAATTCTTATACAAGCATCGTTAGACGAAATATGGTTTGTGGTGTCGCCTTTAAATCCTTTTAAACAGAATGTTACAAACTTACTGCCCGATGATACAAGGCTTGAACTTACACGTGAAGCCTTAAAAGGTGAACACAAATTGGTAGTGTCTGATTACGAATTTGGCCTTCCCCGTCCGTCTTATATGTGGAATACGCTTGCCCATTTAAGCAGCGATTATCCGCAATATAGTTTTTATCTTATTATCGGTGCCGACAATTGGCTTGCCTTTGACCGTTGGGCGCGGCATGAATTTATTCAACAACATTATCATATTCTCGTGTATCCTCGCAAGGGTTATAGTGTTGACGCTGCAACATTACCACCTCATGTCCGGCTTGTTCCAACCCAACTTTATCCCTTTAGCAGTACAGATATTCGTGCAATGGTCAGGCAAGGTAAAAGTATAAAAGGCCTGGTTCCCGATTCTATCCTTGATAAAACAGCTTATTTGTACCGATAATTAAAAGCTTTGTTCCCCTTTGTTATCCGAGGGAATTATGTTAAATTTGCATCATAACACAGAAAAGAAAAGATGGGTATTATTAAAAGGATAGTACACAGTTTGCTAAAACCGATAGCTCTCAATGCTGTTTTCTTCGTTACAATGTATGCTTTGGGCGTCCTTTGTGCTGTTCTTACCTTGCCTGAACAACGTGGTTCGCATCTCTATGACAATCTTTTCCTTGAGCTTTTCTTTGATGATTATCTGGCCTGTGTGCTGCTTACATTCGTCCCTTGTTGTGTAAGGAGGTGGGTTCGCGGCTTTCTTTACGTTGTGTTTTATACAGTAGCACTGACAGATGTGTTTTGTTTCTGGAAATTTTCATCTACATTAACACCAACCATGCTGCTGTTGGTGGGTGAAACCAACAGCCGTGAAGCCGGTGATTTCTTTCATACTTATCTCTCAACCGATATATTATTCTCGCCTGTTGGTGTACTTTTGTTGTTTATTCTGTTGCATATTCTTTTTGTATGCAGGCGATGGTTATATAGGCTTATTCCTGAAAAGTATCTGTTATTTCTTTACAAAACGAAAGCCTGTATGATGCTTTTCATTCGTCAATTCCATCTAACTTTAATAAGCGGTATAGCCGTTTGTGGGTTGCTTATTGCAGGAATTATTACGAGTTTCCATAATAAAGTGCAGATGACGCGCCTCATGACGGCCGATACCATAGGCACTATTGAACATATCCTTACGGAGCCAGACCACGCCGAATTCTATTTACCCGTTTACCGTTTAGCCTTTAGTGTGTATAGCAATCATCTTGCTTCGCAGCAGGTTGAAAGATGTATTACGGCAGCAAAAAAGGTGAAAGTTGATTCTTGTTCTTACCGTTCTCCCAATATCATATTGATAATTGGTGAGAGCTATGGGAAAGCTCATTCGCAGCTTTATGGTTATAAATATCCTACAACTCCCCGTCAGCTAAAGCTCGAAAGGAGCGGATTGCTGACTAAGTTCAGTGATGTGGTGTCGTGTTGGAACCTGACAAGCTTTGTCTTTAAGAACGTTTTGTCCATGCACGTTGTTGGTGAGAAAGGCGAATGGTGCGATTATCCTCTGTTCCCAGAATTGTTTAAGAAGGCGGGCTATAACGTAACCTTCCTTACCAATCAGTTTCTTCCCCAGGCCAAAGAGGCTGTATATGATTTCTCGGGTGGCTTTTTTCTGAATAATCCGGAGCTTAGTAAGTTTCTCTTTACAACGCGCAACAAGAGCCTGCACCGTTATGACGATGGTCTTTTGTCTGATTATGACGAACTCCATCAATCGGGAAGTATTACCATTAACAGCGGTCGCAGCCGAAAATCGTTGCCTGATGGTCACAACCTTATTATTTTTCATCTCATCGGTCAGCATGTCAACTACCATACCCGCGTGCCTGATGACCGTCGTGTTTTTTCAGCATCCAATTATGTTGACAGCCGTCCCGACCTCAATGAACGTCGTCGTCGTGTCCTTGCCGACTATGATAATGCCTGCCTTTACAACGATTCCATAGTGGCTTCCATTGTAAAACGCTTCGAAAATACAAACTCAATTATCATTTATATGCCCGATCACGGTGAGGAATGCTATGAGCCGGGACGCGACTTTATTTGCCGAAACCATAGTGCTGACGTTGATTGGCCGCTGGCTCACTACGAGTTTGAAATTCCATTCTGGATTTATTGTACGCACCGTTATGCTGTAACCCATCCTGAAATATTCAAGACTATTAAGGACGCTAAGGATAAAAGATTCATGACCGATGCCCTTCCGCACATGCTTGTATGGCTTGCAGGAATTTCAACAAAAGACTATCGTCCCGAATATAATCTCCTTTCGCCTCTGTATGATGAGCGTCGACCGCGAATACTTAAGCATTCAGCCGACTATGATAAGCTCCGCGATGCCGAGCGTGCACATGATACAGGAAAAGAAAAAACAAAGTAATACCGACAACATTATTTTCATGGAATATCCCCATAACAACCTTTTGACAAAGACTGAATGTACGGTCTTACGAGGGTTAGCCATCATGGGCATTATGCTTCATAATTATTGTCATTGGCTTAATCCGGTGGTAAAGGAGAACGAATACCAGTTTCTTAAGCATAATGTAAGCTGGCTTTCACAGGTAACAACGGGTATGAACAGTCTTTATCCTGCCCATTTGCTTTCGTTTTTTGGTCATTATGGGGTTGCCATATTTTTGTTCTTAAGTGCTTACGGGCTCGAGATGAAGTATGGACAGGCCCTGACATACTCGGGTTCTGCAATACCAAAGACCGGATTTTATCGTTTTACGCGTTATCATTTTCTGAAGCTTTTCAAAATGATGATTGCAGGTTTTGTAGCCTTTACCATCGTCGACGCCATCACTGCTAACCCGTGGCATTACACGTTTATGCAAGTTATCGGGCAGCTTGGCATGTTTAATAACCTCTTTTTTAACCCTGATCGTAATATCTGGCCAGGCCCATTCTGGTTCTTTGGCCTTATGTTTCAGCTCTACATGGTGTACTGGTTGTTGATATATCGCCGCCATTGGGCATGGACAGCAGGCTTAATGGTTTTGTGCACGGCGTTACAATGGCTGATGAATCCTGAAGGTGAGGTGCTCAATTACTATCGTTATAACTTCATGGGAAGCATGTTACCCTTTGGTCTTGGTATCCTTTTTGCCCGCTATGGAGAGCGTATTATACTTATCCCCAGGGACGGAATGGTTAATTTGATGTGTTTTGTAGTAACGTTAATTCTGATAGTTTCGGCCAATGATAACTTTGTTACGTGGACCGTCATCCCCGCTTTGGTATGTGCCGATGCTATTTATTTTATCCGCTCTGTCGAAGCCATCCCCTCGCAAAACTTGTCTTCACTTATCATCAGTACGCTCGAATGGTTAGGCAGTATTTCAGCAGCGTTGTTTGTTGTACATCCTGTTTTGCGTAAGATATTTATTCCAATCTCCCGCCGTGGCGACATCTATACAGGTCTTTTACTGTATGTTATCGGCAGTCTGGCGGTAGCATGGCTCTTCCGCGAAATCATGAAAAAGATACCTTCACCCCAAATGAACGCGCAGTAATGAAAATACCCGACATCGAATTGGCCAATATCAGCCGTTATCGTGGAGAGTTAATGGGAGCCGCCATGCTCTTTATCATCCTCTTTCATGTGGAGCTTTCGCGCTGGAATCCGTTTTTCGGTCTTCGCCGTATGGGTAATATAGGCGTCGATATTTTTTTGTTTCTTAGCGGGATTGGACTGTGGTTTTCATGGATGAAGCATCCCGACTGGCGACGGTTCTTTCATCGCCGCTATCTCCGTATTTACCCAACATGGCTTATTATTGCCTGTTTATATTATATTCCTCGCTTTCATGGTGGCAGTTTCATGTCATGGATAGATCTCATTGGCGACATAACCATCAACTGGGACTTTTGGTTTCACGATGAGCTTACGTTCTGGTATATCCCAGCTACCATGATGCTTTACCTCTTTGCACCGCCTTATATGGAGCTAATCAGGCGACATCCTGTTTATCGTTGGCTCCCTGTTGTCATGATTATGTGGTGTATTCTGGTACAGTGGGTTACGCCCATGCACAATGCCGTGGGCCATTTGGAGATATTCTGGAGTCGTGCTCCTATCTTCTTTATAGGCATTAATATGGGCGAAATGGTACGACAGCGCCAAACCATAGACGGTACTGGTATCTGGATGATATTTATCATGTTCGTCATGGCCCTCGCATCGAGTATCTTTCTGGAGCAGTTTCGTCACGGACAGTTTCCGTTATTTATTGAGCGAATGCTCTATATTCCCCTTACAATAACCAGTATTCTTATCCTGAACCGCGTGTTCAGGCGTACGCCCCGCTGGTTTAACAAGTGCTTCCGGTGGGTTGGAGCACTTAGTTTAGAGTGTTATTTAATACACATTCATTTTGTTCTCAATTATATTCCACGTTCCACGGGCTATTGGGCTACCTTCTTGTTGTGCTTGGCCATTACGCTTCCACTGGCATGGTTGCTGAGTAAAACAGCCAGTTTTATTTCGTCGCGTATCGACAAAATGTTTGCCTGAGCATCCCGATAATGTTATAATGACAATCTATGAAAGCAACCAATACACCTTCTTTACACGAAAATCGGCTCCATGCTATGATGCGATTGCTGCGTCCGCAGCAATGGATCAAGAACCTCTTTGTGTTTGGACCTGTCATCTTTGGCGGTGCTTTGTTTAACGGCGAAGCCCTTTTAGCGGGTCTCGCAACGTTCTTTTCGTTCAGCTTTGCTGCCTCAAGCATCTACTGTTTTAATGATATTCACGACCTCACCGACGATATACGGCACCCTGAAAAATGCCACCGCCCTATTGCGTCGGGCGTGGTAACGGTACGTCAGGCTTACGGATTGATGGTGCTTATGTTTGTGCTTTCCATGCTTGTTAGCCTGCTGCCGGTGCAACTTCGTGCAGCCGAAGTTCCTTCATCAGGCTATTGGAGCACTTGCAGTGTGGCAGCGGTTATTCTGTTTTACTGGCTGCTGAACCTGGCCTACTGTGCGCGTCTCAAGCAGTTTGCCATTATAGACGTGTGCATTGTGGCCTTTGGCTTCGTGCTTCGCTTGTTTGCAGGCGGAGCGGCTACGGGCATCGTGCTGAGTAAATGGATTGTACTGATGACGTTTCTCATTACGCTTTTCATGAGCTTTGCGAAGCGGCGCGACGACGTTTTGCGTATGGAGCAAACGGGTTTACCGCCCCGTAAAAACACCATACGCTATAATTCTACGTTCATTAATCAGGCACTCACCATCACGGCCGGCGTTACTCTGGTGTGTTATATTATGTACACCGTCAGTCCCGAGGTCATAGCCCAGTTCCATAACGACAGCCTTTATCTCACGAGTATTTTTGTTTTGGTAGGACTGCTGCGCTATATTCAGGTGACAGTAGTCGACAAACACAGCGGCAACCCGACGAAAGTTATCCTCAAAGACCATTTTATCCAGCTCGTCGTACTGGCGTGGCTCGTTGCCTTTATCCTGATTATTTATGTGTTGTAGGGTTTACACGTTCGACTTTGACGGCACGCTCACCACGCGCGATACGCTGCTTCTCTTCATCCGCTTTGTGTGCGGGCGATGGGGTTTAATCAGCGTGCTCGTGCGTTATGCCCCTCTGCTGGTGCTGATGAAATTTAAATTATACCCTAACTGGCGCGTCAAGCAAAAGGTTTTCAGCAGATGTTTCGGTGGCATGACGGTGGAAAAGTTCAATGATTATTGCCGTCTTTTTGCCGAAAAATATCGCTCAACAGTGCTCCGTCCCGATGGTATGGAAGCCGTCCGGCGGGCTTTGGACGAGGGTGCTGTGGTGATGATTGTCAGCGCGAGTGTCGACAACTGGGTGCGTCCGTTCTTTAGTGACATCATCTCTTCATCGTCGGCACAGCGAAATTTGCTCGTTCTGGGCACGCAGGTTGAGGCCGAAGATGGTCGCCTGACGGGCCAATTTATGGGTCATAACTGTTATGGGGCCGAAAAAGTGCGCCGTATCAGTGTTATGCTACCGGCACCGCGTGAGGATTGTTATATCGTGGCTTTCGGCGACAGTCGGGGCGACAGAGAAATGTTACAGTATGCAGATGAAGCCCATTACAGGCCGTTCAGACGTTGACCGCCGCCGCAAAATAGGAGAAATATTGCGTTTCGGCATCGTGGGCGTGCTGGCCACGTTCATACAGTATGGCGTTTATCGCGGCCTTTTGTTATTTATTCCTGATGGGGTTTCGGTGGCACGCGCACAGTTTTTGTCAAGTTTGTGTATGACCGCAGGCTATGCAATAAGTTTCATTTTTAACTTTTTTGCCAGCACCCACTTTACGTTCAGGGTAGAAGCCAATGCCCGTCGCGGTGCGGGCTTTGCCTTCAGCCATGCCGTAAACTATCTGTTGCAGATGGCTACACTTAATTTCTTCCTCTGGATAGGGCTGTCAAAGGCCTGGGCTCCCGTCCCCATGTTCTGTATCTGTGTGCCTGTAAACTTTGTTCTTGTTCGCTTTTTCCTGAAGCGGTAGGCTGAAAAAACGAATAGAAAACGGGAGAGACGGTCAGTAATAAGCTAAGGCTTGTTTTTAAATAATTCTGCTTGCTGTTCAAATTCATTGGCAAACATTGTGAAGATTATGGCGTTTAGTCGGTCAATCGACAACTGCCGCATGGATTCTTTTCCTTTCTTTCTCGGTATCCTGCATCAGCTTTTGGTATTCGTCAATGGCCTTTTTCTGCCATTCTTCCTTACGCTGCCTTACTTCACGAAGATGTGCAAGCAGCTCTTCTTTTGAATTGAAGTTAAAATGTTTGCCCATAATCTTGTTCTCTTATTGTTCTTTGCAAATATAGTAAATATTTTTAAAATAGTGAGTTGTTGGGCAATAAATCATGTGAGTTGGTTGAATTGAAAATTACGGGGGCCGTTCTTCGATAGTCTTTTGTATATTCATGTGGGGTGCTTTAGGGCGTAGGTCTTTTGCCAAACTAACGTTATGTATTGTTCCTTGGGTAGTATCTTTCCTTCCGTTGCTGGCTTTTTGTCATTGTTCGATGGCCGTCAGCAGTGCTGTTGGCGGCCGTCGAACAATGGGTATGACGGCCGTCAACAGCACTGCTGACGGCTGTCGAACGATGAGCGTTATCTTGTAACGATGATGGCATGGTAGCGTATTCGATTAGCCATAAGGGGTATAAGGGAGAAGAATAATGGGGTAACTGGCGAAGGCTGGTGATTGACGGTTTTGTTCGTTTTGCTGATGTTAAAAACGTTAATTACTTTCATATGTGAAGAAAAATAAACTAATTTTATGCTAAATAAATCTGTTTTACGGCTAAAAACTTACGAATGGGATAGCCGTTAGCATTGTAGCCTGTTGTGCTGAAGAGTATACGCTATCATATTCAATGTAGTTTTTGAGCATTGAAACCTGAATTGTAAACTAAAACTAACGTATATGTTGATAAGATTAATAGATGTATTGGGTGAGCTTTTTGTGCTTGCTTTCATCATCTGGACACTTGCTGAAGCCTCCAAGCGCATAAGATTGGTGTTTTATTGCATCAGGCGACATGACGTGCAATACGCCATAGCTAATGCCATTGTACTGCTTTTAGTGTTTGCTTTTTGCGCATTTGTTATATTGACCTTATTTGATTTTCATCGTTCTTGGGGAATTTTGGTACAATAATAATTTGGTTTGTTACTTTTAATCATTTCATACTATGATTACGATTTTTAATATAATAGTAAGCATTATAGGCGCACTGGCATTGTTTTTTGTACTTAATGTCCTCACGACTCTTGACATGAAGAGCATGAGGCGCATCCTACGGGTTCGCTCGATAAGAAAGCGTATCTTCGTGGCTTTAGCGATATTTGCCCTGGTTGTGCTCTATCAGTGGCTGCGCGTATGATGGCATGGTACGTGCAGTCTGCCGCTGTGGTTATACAAACATGGTGTGCACCATAATACTTATGCCCGTTTTGGGCTGTTGAAACCTGAATTGTAAACTAAAACTAACGTATATGTTGATAAGGTTATTAGATGTATTGGGTGAGCTTTTTATGCTCGCTTTCATCATCTGGACACTTGCTGAAGCCTCCAAGCGCATAAGATTGGTGTTTTATTGCATCAGGCGACATGACGTGCAATACGCCATAGCTAATGCCATTGTACTGCTTTTAGTGTTTGCTTTTTGCGCATTTGTTATATTGACCTTATTTGATTTTCATCGTTCTTGGGGAATTTTGGTACAATAATAATTTGGTTTGTTACTTTTAATCATTTCATACTATGATTACGATTTTTAATATAATAGTAAGCATTATAGGCGCACTGGCATTGTTTTTTGTACTTAATGTCCTCACGACTCTTGACATGAAGAGCATGAGGCGCATCCTACGGGTTCGCTCGATAAGAAAGCGTATCTTCGTGGCTTTGGCGATATTTGCTTTGGTTGTGCTCTATCAGTGGCTGCGCGTATGACGCATGCTGCGTGTTGTCAGCCGCACAAGGTACGGCTTTAAGATGCCCAAAGCACGGGCCTGCGGTAAGGATAATGGACGGTTTGCTTGCATATTTCAGAAAAAATTGCGAATATTGCAAGGTTAAAAGTTATGAAATCTGTTTTCCGTTTGTTCCGTATCAGGCGCGAAGAACGGTGGCCTGCCCTTGCCGTGCTGGTGTATGTGGGGCTGCTGAACGCCTTGGTGGTCGGCCATTATGCCAACCGTTTCTTTGAGTTGTCGCACAATTATCACCGTCTTTTTGTACGTTATTTCCATATTTCAGGCTTCGATCCGCTGAGCTATGCGGTGCTGTCGCAGTGGGATACCGAGTATAACATCTTCCGTCACCCGCTGTTAGCTTTCTTCATGTACCTGCCCAACCAGCTCAACCAGGGGCTGATGATGCTTACCGGACGTAATTTTGCGCCCGTGGTGATGGCGTTGTTGCTTGTTTTTTGTGCATTTTACAGCTTCATCTTTCTGTGCAGAATATTCCGCGAAATAATAGGTTTGCCGCGCACGGATGCGCGTTTGCTCGGCATGCTGACGTTCAGTTTTGCCTACGTTATGGTAGGCGTGAGCGTGCCCGACCATTTTAGTTTGTCGATGTTTACGCTTATCCTGACGCTCTATATCGCCGGCTTGAAGATGACGTCAGGCCGCCGGTTTACCATCGGGCAAACGGTTTTGCTGTTTGTTATGACGGCAGGCATATCGCTGAACAACGGTGTAAAGGTGTTTCTGGCGGCGTTATTTGCAAACGGCAGGCGTTTCTGGCGTCCGGCTTTCCTGCTGCTGGCCGTCGTCGTGCCGTCGTGCCTGATATGGATTGGCGCGCGGGCGGAGTGGAATTACTTTGAGAAACCCGACTTCGTGGCGCGGCAGCTGAAGCGCGACAGCATCGCCAATATACGGCATGAAAGGCTGGCACAGGCGTTCAAAGACACGACAACGCTGCGCGATACCGTTGCCGTCAACGTGGCTATACAAGCTAAAATAAAGGCCGATGACTCGATAAGTGAGGCCCGTCGTAACAAGGCCGCTGGACAACAACAGGCGGCACACCATATTGCGCAAGGCGAATTTATGCAATGGACTGACATATCTACGCCACGATGGCCCTCAATGGTTGAAAACTTTTTTGGCGAACCGCTTCAGCTTCATCAGGATTATCTGTTGGGAGACGTGCGTAACCGCCGGCCCGAAATTGTGCATTACCGCTATGTTTTCAACTATGTGGCTGAGGCTTTGCTGGTGGGGCTGTTCGTTGCCGGCGTGTGGTTCGGACGCCGTAACCGCTTTTTGTGGCTGGCATTGTTGTTTATGGGCTTCGACCTGCTGATACACGAAGGGCTCGGTTTCGGCATCGAAGAGGTGTATATCATGTCGCCTCACTGGCTGTTTGTGCTTACCATTTCCATGGCTTTCGTGTTTAAGGCGGCCCGAAACAGCAGCTGGCTTCGCCCGTTGCGCCTGCTCACACTGGGGCTTACGCTCTGGCTTTTAGGATGGAACTGCTGGCTTTATGGAACCTATCTTTTGTAACAGGTAATGGAAAATAGTTTTCTGATTAAACGTGGAGAGCGACTTTTCATACTGGCTGTTGCCATATTGTTGGGCTTTTTCCAGTTTTTGATGATTTTAAAATTCTGGTCGTTGTTTTCCGATTACGGTGTAACAACGTGGACCGTATTCATGAAAAACTACCACATGTCGGGCTTCGACCCTTATAGTTACGCTGTGCTGACATCGTGGTCAGAGCGTTTTGATATTATCCGTCACCCGTTATTGGCACTGTTTCTTTACCCGTTTTATTTGACGAATCAGGCTCTTTGGAGTGTTACGGGGACAAATTGCGCCCTGGTTGTCATGGGTATACTGCTGCTGGTATGCGGTATATACAGTGGGTTGTTTATGTACAGGCTGTTGCATGAGGTAATAAAGCTGGGGCGAAAAACGGCCGTGCTGTTGACATTTTTCTTTTTATCGTTTGCCTATGTGCTTGTATCGACAGTAGTTGCCGACCATTTTGTGATTTCGATGATGCTGTTATTGCTAACCTTGTACCGTGGTGGCATGCTGATGAAGCAGGGCAAACACTTTACGCTCAGAGAGGCCTGTCTGCTGTTTACCATTACGGCGGGTGTAACGTTAAGCAACGGTGTAATGGTGGGGTTGACGGTATGGTTTGTGAATGGCAGAAGTTTGTTTCGCCCAAAATTCCTTATAGCGGGTTTTCTTGTGCCAGCCATGTTGCTGTTAAGTGGCGCCGAAGCTTATAAATGGCATCAGGGACAACGGCAGATGCCTGTTGAAAGTCAGCTGAAAGACACATATCAAAGTGAGGCGAAAACGATGATTGTGTATGAAAATTTCTTTGGCGAGTCGATACAATTGCATCGGAAATACGTGCTCGGTGACGTACTGTCGCGTCGTCCTGTTATCGTAAGGTATAACTGGTGGTGGCAGTATGCTGCTGAGGTTATATACGTTTTGTTATTTGTTTTAGGTATGGCGTGCGGCCTTTATCGTAAGAGTAGCCGACGGCTTTTCGGGCTGTTGCTTGCCATATTAGCCTATACACTGTTGCTGCATTTTGTGTTGGGGTTCGGCCTTAACGAAGTATTTATCATGTCGGCCCATTGGATTTATATCATCCCGTTGGCCATATCATCACTTTATTCTTTGCATAGGGCGTGGACAACAGTGGTTCTTAACATACAGATAGCCTTGCTAACCCTTTATTTTCTGGCTTATAACGGAACGTTGCTGTTTCGTTATTTAACGTGGCCTTTGGTGATGTGAGCCGACAGAAAGCCCGAAAGGGTTGCACGCAGCCATTCAATACCCATACAAACAACAAAGACGGCAATACTTGTTGCCAAGCAAAAAGGTATAA
The DNA here is from genome assembly GCA_015256945.1 of Prevotellaceae bacterium. Lineage (GTDB taxonomy): Bacteria > Bacteroidota > Bacteroidia > Bacteroidales > Bacteroidaceae > Prevotella. The sequence goes on from JABZLB010000003.1 coordinate 50,000, forward strand.
GAAAAGGCTGTTGAATATAGTCTCTCGGACGTATCAGGTTATTCCAAAGCAGCGGCCTGATAAGTGGATTGTCGTGTATAAGATAAACAGCCAGGATGTAAGGACTTATATTTATTGCCCATTGTCCGAGGCGTGTTTCCTTTTTGGGGAGTGTGATAACCCAGGCAAAAACGAACACCGACATCAATAACGTGATATTGTTATTTGCCATTCCTTTAATATGTGGGTAAGTTCCAGAAGGCAAGTAGTGCAGTTGGGCAATGGTTACAGCGGCTGCCAGTGCGAGATAACCGAAAAGATAAATGTAAATTCCGTATTTAACATATCGTACAGGACATCCATAAAGCTGAAAATAACCACCAATAAGAAACACGAAAATATAAAAGGGAAGGGGGACAGGACCCAGAAAAACAGCGCCGTATCCGATGCCGCTTATTGCAAAATTCAGAATAAAGAGGACGAGTAACAGCCACTGATAATCGCGCTTTTCGAGCGCAGAAGCCCCTGTTGCAAGGAAAGGAGAAAGCAATAATAAGGGTATGTACATCGACATGAACCAATATTGGCGCGACCAGATGGGGTGTATACAGTCGAGTAATTCCTGGTATGAAAAAGCTTTTCCGTTGGTTATCAGTGAGGCTGCCAACAGTGAGGTCAGACTATAAAATACGATAATAAGCCACAAATGCAATGCTTTTTGTGTGGCATAACGAAAGTTTCGGGGTTTAATCAGGAAGTATCCCGTAATCATTATAAACAAATTGGGGCCAATATTAGTAAGGTATCCCAGTAATTGACAAAGGAAAAAGTTAATCTCTCCTGTTTGTGAAGCCGAGAAGCCAAGGTCGGGAAAGGTGTCGCCTTCCGTCACATTTCTGATACCATGGTAGATAAAATGACAGGTCACTATCATGAACATAGACAGTGTGCGCAATATATCAATTCGGCTATTACGTTTGCTGGTTGTCGTGTTGTTCATTGTTGGCGCTGGGTTTAATGGTGTTTATTCTTGCCCATCCACTTCATGATGCGTTTGTGTAAGGCTTGTGTGATAATGCTGAAATTACCGTATCGCAGGTTCAATGCAAGCTCTTCGAACGACCGTCCCACCTTAATAAGCGGATGATTCCATCCCTGTGCCCGGTAGAAATGGTCTTTGTAAGGCATATATTCCATAACGTATGGTGGATGCTTTAACGGGAAATCAACGTCGAAACGCTTCATGGTGAATATGCGTTTCAGGCGTGAAGGCATGGTATTAAGAGCCGAAAAATGGGTAGAATCAGCCGACGCTCCTACGTTGTTTATCATATTTTGGGTTGGCATAACGGCCAAACCATTGTTCATTAGCATCGAGGCCCAGAAGATACTCTCGAAGAAAGGTTTTCCGCTTGCAGCGTGGTCGGTACACATCTGCATAAAATCGCTGCGGTAGTTACGCTCTTTTACCACGCACGAAAGCTGCTGCCGGATGAACGAATCTTTCATAAATGTGTAGTTGTCATCCCATTGATCAATCACCCTTCTCCAGGAAGCCCATCCCCAAATAGAAAAAACCGAGCTGAAAAAATAGTCGTAAGGTACACCGGATGTTATCTCGTCGGTATTGAATCCTGCAACCATCCATACACGAGAATCATGTTCATAGCGATCGAGCATTTCCTTACAGAAAGGGAAGAAGGTTTGTGACGGCACAACATCATCCTCAAGCACCATGACTTTATCGGCCAGTGAGAACGCCCATTTTTGCGACATATAGCCTGAAGGGTCGCATCCATAGTTGCGGTTTTGGTAAAGACGGTGAACCTCGCACGTCCAATCAATATGAGCATCACTGGCTATTTCTCGGCACGCTTCAACACCTTTGCGGTCGCGTTCGTCACGCATGCCATCCTGATAAAGGAACAGGCGTGAGGGCCTTGCCTTCTTTACCTCATTGAATACTTGCTGAAAGGTTTCAGGGCGGTTAAAAAAAAGGAGCAGTACCGCAATGTCAGTTTTATAAGGTTGCTTCATGCTATCACGTTTTCTATTATCGCAAAGTTAGTGCTTTTCTATCATACAGCAGTGCTATATAGCTTTTTTCCTGTTGAGCTTAGGCTTATTTCCTTAAAAATTACTAATTTTGTTGCATAAAAATAAAGACGGTGAGCAATCTGTTTAAGTTATTTAAGCTGAGAAAAGAAGAGCGATGGCTGGCTGCCGTTGCTTTGGTCGTATTTACATTTTTCAATGTATTGCTCATGGCAAGTCATTGGAAATTGTGTACACAAAGCGCCTCCGGCGGTTTCTATTCCTTATTTACACGCTGGTTCAATATGTCGGGATATGATTGCTGGTCCTGGATAATGGTATCAGGAAAACAAGTATATTTTGTGACCGACAGGCACCCGTTGTATCTAAGTTTCCTTTATCCTATGTATTTGTTGAATCATTGGATAATGGATATAACGGGTATAAACTGTGCTGTTTTCATGGTATCGGTAGTAGTTATATTTTCGGCTCTGTACACGGTTATCTTTATATATAGAACGCTGAACGAGGTTTTAATGCTGACACAAGGTGAATCGCTGCTGTTGGTTTCGCTGTTGTTTTCGTTTGCTCATGTGCTATTGCCAACAATGGTACCCGACCATTTCGTTATCTCGATGATGTTACTATCTATGACATTGTACATGGCGGGGAAGAAAATAAAGGCAGGAATTTGCATGAAGGCGTGGGAATCGGGACTGCTTCTTTTCCTTACGTCTGGCATTGCCTTGTCTAATGGTATCAAAACCATGTTGGCCGACTGGTTTGTTAATGGCCGTCGCGTTTTTCGGTTTAAGTTTATTGTTGTTGGCATATTGTTGCCGTTGGCAGCTCTTTTTTGTATTCAGCGTGCGCAATATGAGATTTTTGAAGTACCGCAACAGGAAGCACTTGATAAGATGTTAGCTGAAAAGGCAAGGAAATTTCCCGATAAAGTAAAAAAAGAAAAGGCAGAACAAGCAAAACATAAAGTATGGATAGAACGAAACGGTATGAAGCAAATGGGTGCTGATGGCATCTGGAATTTGATAGATTTTGATACGCCTCGCTGGCCCGCTTTGATTGAAAATCTCTTAGGTGAGTCTTTCCAGCTACATGAAAATCATCTTTTAGAAGATGTGCATGAGACGCGCCCCAAGTTTGTTAATTACCGATACGCGTACAAATATGGCATAGAAGTAGTTATTGTTTTGCTGTTTCTTGCCGGGGTGGTTTGCAGTATTCGTTATAAATTCTTTCTGTTGCTGCTTTCGTGGATGGGCATAGACATGATGCTCAACATTGTTTTAGGCTTTGGAATTAACGAGGTTTACATAATGACATCGGGCTGGGCTTTCATCATTCCCGTTGCGTTGGGCTATTTATTAAGGCGAAGCAAGCAATGGAGTTCGAAAGTTTATGCCACCATGATGGGCATTATCTTTTTACTTTCCTGTTATCTTTGGGTATCGAACGGTATGCTAATCGTGAAATATCTTACTACGATAGCATAGCTTTCCTGGTATTAATCTTGTTCTGCTGTGTCCGGAATGAGTTCTGGCATAATAAAAACAGAGTGGATTTTACGCTTTTCCACGGGAGGAATTTCCATATAATTCCGGTAAAGATCCGTCAGATAGGCATCGGGATTATTAGGTCCAAGAAAGGAGCTTCCTTCAAAATGTATCTCTTTTACTGGAAAAATGCTGTCACGACGATGCTGAGTTCCATAGCCGTTGTTGACAGGAATATTTGAGAAATACGTGCCGCAGGACTTTATTTTACATAATAAATACCAAAAACTTTGGTATGTAATGTATTTCAATCCGAACCAGAAAAATTCAGCGACAGCCCTAAAAGAATAACTATGTTTGTGATGAAGGATTGAAAAACTCTTTGATATTCCTTTGGTGATTCTTCTTGTAAGTAGTCGGGAAACTGTTGGATAAGGCACCATAGGAAATATGTCAACGTAAAGGCCTTTGGGGTAATTGACAGAGAGATCATCGCCACCTTCTACGTAAAAAGAGTTTAAATCGCGTATCTTATTAATCGGTTCCTTATTGTCTTCCGTCTCAGGAGTCTGCAAGAAAAGATGAGAAGGCAACTCGTCTGGTGCCACTTTCTTAAACCGTTCCAAACCTTCTACGGTCATCGCAATATCAATATCATCGTCCCATGGAATAAATCCCTTGTGGCGAACAGCGCCAAGAAGCGTTCCGCCGTCAAGCCAATAGTCAATATTATGTTTACGACATATCCTGTCAATCTCACATAAAATACTCAACTGTTTGAGCTGACATTTACGAAGTTGCTGTTGTTTGTATTCGTCAAGATATTTATTCTTCATATTGATATGCTTGTATGCAGCAAATTTACTAAAAGTAATAAGAATAAAAGGCCTTTTGTTTTAAATTCTCTATTCATGAGCATGCTGTAATATATATTTATGCTTATCTTTGCGTTATGAACATTGCTATCATACTTTCCGGAGGTGTTGGTACGCGCATGGGCGAAGCATGTCCCAAGCAATACATCAAAGTGGCCGGCAAACCTATTATAAATTATTGCGTAAAAACGTTTTGCAATAATCTCCGTATCGATAAAATCGTTATTTGTCTTGCTGACGAGTGGCGGGCTTTTGTAGAAGAATCTCTAAAAGATATTGTTACAACGCAATCAATAATTTATAGTAAACCCGGCCGTACAAGGCAGTTTACTATTTACAATGCTTTAGAAAAGCTCGAATCTGTTGGTATTGCTTCCGATGACGTTGTCATCATTCACGATGCTGCTCGCCCTTTGGTTTCGCAACAGTTAATTGACGCATGTCTGGACGAAAACCGCATTTGTGACGGCGTATTACCTGTTATTCCTGTGAAAGATACGATTTATATGAGTCACGATGGTAAAAATATCGATGCTTTACTTGACCGTAATACGCTTTTCGCAGGGCAGGCACCCGAAAGCTTTATTTTTGGAAAATACTTGCAAGCACATCGTGATATGCCCGAAGAAAGGTTAGAAAAGATAAATGGCAGCACCGAAATAGCCCAAATGGCAGGCATGAATATCCATCTCATTGAGGGCGACAGCATGAACATGAAAATAACAACCCCTGAAGATTTGTCGACATTCACGACGCTTATTCAGGAAAAATCAAATAATAATAACTTATGAAAGCTTACGTCTTACACGCCGTAGGCGACCTTCGTTACGAGGATATTCCTATACCCGAATGTCCTTCTCCCGATTGGGCTATTGTGAAAATCAAAGCCGCTGGCATTTGTAGTTCCGATATTCCACGTGTATTTAGCAAGGGCACTTACCACTTTCCTACTATCCCCGGCCACGAATTGGCAGGCATTGTACATCGTGTAGGCGATGAGGCTAATGCCTCATGGGTGGGCCGACGCGTAGGAATTTTCCCACTTATACCCTGTCGTCAGTGTACACCATGTGCTGAAAAGCATTACGAAATGTGCGAACATTACGATTATGTAGGCTCACGACGTGATGGCGGATGGGCAGAATATGTGGCCGTTCCTGTATGGAATCTGATTGCTTTGCCTGACGATTTCTCTTTTCGTGCCGCCGCTATGCTCGAACCTTTAGCAGTTGCTCTGCATGCCATTAAGTGCGGACGATTGCAGAAAGGCGCCGATGTGGCTATTATTGGTACGGGTATGATAGGCATAAGTGCAGCGCAATGGGCCAGGCTTATGGGCGCGAATAGTGTAACTGTTATTGGTCGACACGAGGACAAACGTGCGTTAGTTGAAGGTTGTGGCATCAATTATGCTACAACAATTAACCGCACATATCCCTTCGTTCTGGAAGCTGTGGGTAGCGAGACGGCGATAAACGAAGCTATTAAAGCCACTTCGCCTGCGGGAAGTTTGGTGTTGATGGGCAACCCTGCTGGCAATATTCAGTTGCAACAAGATGTATATTGGCGCATTTTACGTAAACAACTTTCTATAAATGGCACTTGGAACTCGTCGTACGATGGCCCAAATGCTTCCGACTGGACAGAAGCAGTTGAGGCTATTGCCAAAGGAAAAGTATCAGTAGAAGGTCTTATATCGCATGTGTTTTCACAGGAAGAGCTTCCCCGCGGCCTTGAATTGATGGTCGAACACCGCCAGCCTTATTGTAAGATAATGACGATTTGGAACGATTAATTTTATGAAGATGACACACAAAAGTGAAATATCGGCTTCAATGATGTGCAGTAACCTTGTTAACCTTAAGGAAACATTACAGATATTTAAGGAAGAAGGCATTGAGCGTTTACATATTGATGTAATGGACGGAGAGTTTGTTCCGAACTTTGGTTTGGGCGTCGATTACATACGTGGTTTGCGCGAACTCACCGATATTCCGCTTGATTTGCATTTAATGGTCAAAGATCCTGAATACAAATTGCAGTGGATAGGCATTCAGTCTACCGATATTGTGAGCATTCATTACGAAAGCACCTATCAGGTACAACGTGCGCTCGATTGGCTCGGACCGTTTGGATGCAAGCGCTTTTTGGCCATAAGTCCGGCTACTCCTGTCAATGTATTGGAGGAAGTTCTTGACTATATTGACGGTATTAATTTGCTAATGGTGAACCCTGGTTTTGCCGGTCAGCACATGGTACTGAGCACCTTGCGCAAAGCTGCCAAAGTGAAAAGCCTGTTAGAACGTGAGCATCATGAGGATATATTGATGGAAGTTGACGGTAATATCACCCCTGAGCACGGCAAAACCTTGCGCAGTCTTGGTGCGAGCTTGTTTGTAGGTGGTACCTCTTCTATCTTTAAAGGCGACCTAAACCAGTATAGAGAGAATATCAGAGTGTTTAGAGAAAACATTGTTTAAGCCTAAAGCTTAGTTCCGAAGCATAAATTTTCTCTGTTTTTTATTCAGTTAATCATATTCGACAATCCTTTAAAACGATAAAGGAGAGGGTTGTCAGTGTGATCGAATCTTCTTTATAATAAACTGTTCACACTCCGAAAGTATCTGTACTCGTGCCATACGCATGATAGCATAATAGAGTATGGCAGCTATGGCTATTCTGCAAATCAATAGCAACCACGGTGTAAAAATGTAGACAGTAGCAAGATAGGCTACTGTCATAACGACAAAAGCGGCTGCGGCAAAGGGTGCAGTATCTTTAATAAAAAACCACAGACGGTAGCCCGTAAGCAGGTAAACAAAGAACAGCCACACAAAAATCCACAGTATATTCAGAAGTGTATAGGCAATAACCATGGTCATAATGCCGTATGGCCACAGAACAAGCATACTGACAATCTGTGCAAAACCAAGCCCGAAAGTGCAGTAAAGATAAATATTCGACTTGCCTTTGCTGATAACCATATTCGATAAAAGCGTAAACAAAGGCATGGTAGCTCCGGCAAGGCACAGTATCTGGACGTAGCCTGCGCTGACTAACCATTTTTCTCCGATGGTGATAACTATGAATTCTTTAGCCACTAAGCCAAAGCCCAGCAGCAGCGGGAACGACAGAAAGGCTGTGAAACGCATGAGCTTTCTAAACGCGTTGAGCTGGCGGTTGCTGTCGCTTTGCAGGTCGACAAGCACGGGTTGGGCCACCTGATTCACCATACTTTGCACAAGACCAAAGCATTTCGAATCCCACTGATAAGCCTGGTTGAAGTTACCTGTGGCGTGTGCCGTGTAATAATGACCCAGTAAAAAGTTAAGAATATTGTTGTTGATGATGGTAGCTATGTTCGACAACAGAATTTTAAATGAAAATCGAAGCATGCGCTTTACAGGCTCAAAGGTGATGCCGTGCAGGCTCGGGCGCCATGGAGAATAGTGCCATGCCAGGAGCGTATTGATGGAAACATACACCAATCCCTGCGTGGCCAGCGACCAGTAAGCCAGTCCGGAAAAAGCGCATGCGGCACCGGTGACGCTCGCTATAATAACAGCCGTCATTGAAGCCTTGGCTTGTTGCCTGGCCTTCAGGTTCTTGAAAAGATAAGCATTCTGTGCCGTTCCGAACGAAGCTATTAAGATACTGAGAAAGGCATAACGGCAAAGAGGGACAAGTCGCGGTTCATTGTAATAGGAAGCAATAAACGGAGCACAGAAGAAAAGCACGGTATAGGCTGAGAAGCCTACAATAATATTGAACCAAAATACCGAGTTGTAGTCTTCGTCACGCGGCTCTTTCATATTGGCCAGTGCCGTGGGGAAGCCGCTGTTCTGGAGTGTTGTGGCGATAAGTGAGAAAACACCTATCATCGCCATCATGCCAAAGTCGGCGTTATCAAGCTGTCGACCGAGAATGATGGCGAAGATAATGCCTATTACCTGTTGCGTCAAACTGTTCAGTCCACCCCAGAAAAGTCCCCTGGCCGTTTTCTCTTTCAGCGTATCATTTGCCATAATTGCAAAATTATACTTTCCCCATTAGAAATCCAAATAAAAAGATTACATTTGCATGAAAATAGCAACGATGAGAATTTATTTCTATCATACCCAGGACATACAAATGCAACTGGCCCGATATGCCAGAGGAGAGTTTCCGGGACACTTGCTGTATGGTGCCACCCATCTTGGAGAATATGACATAGATGTTGTATGGCACAGGTTCATGACAGGAGCATCGAGGCTGCGCAATATGCTTGTAACGGCATGGCGTGTGTTGCGGTTGGGTAACAAGATTGATGCAGTATATGCTACCCATTATAGAGGCATCGAAATACTTGTCTTTATGCGGGCGTTAGGCCTTTTCGGCAAGCCCATTGTTATTTGGCATCACCAACCTGTTGTGAAATCAACAAGCTGGTGGCGTGAAAAGCTTGGAAAGACATTTTATCGGGGAATAGATGAGATGTTCTTTTTTTCGCAAAAGCTAATTGATGATTCAGTAAAAGTGGGGAAAGTCAATCCTGAAAAGTTCCATTTAGGCCATTGGGGAGCCGATCTTGACTTTTACGACCATTTGCTTTCGCGCCGTGTAGAACGAACCGGCTTTGTGTCATCGGGGAAAGAAATGCGTGATATGCCTACACTTGTTGGTGCTTTTAACGAAACGGGTGCGCTGCTTGATGTTTACCTGAACCATGTGAACGGTGATATTAATTATCGGGATATGTTTTCGCAGCTGCATATCAGGCCCAATATCAACGTTTGTTTTACCAATGATATGGGTATGGGAGTGCCAGAGATTGCTGCTGAAGTAGATGAACATCAGTGTGTGGTTATCTGCTGTCAGGAAACTAAATATACCGTCGGACTGACGACATTGGTAGAGGCTCTTGCGCTTGGAATGCCAATTTTATGCAGTCGTAACCCGCAATTTCCTGTTGATGTTGACCGTGAAGGTTGCGGCATCTCTATACCTTATTATAATAAGGAGGGTTGGATAGAGGCTATAACTTATGCTCAAAACCACCCTGATGAGCTGGCCGAAATGGGTAAACGGGGCAGGAAGCTGGCCGAAAGGTTGTATAACGACCGTCATTGTGCTGAAGAAGTAGCCCGGGTTTTACATTGTGTTATGCAGAGAGAAAGTAGTCGTTGAACTATATTCCCCAAACCGTTTCAATGCTGCTGTTTTATCATTAAAAGGTATTGAAATCATCTCTGAATTTTTGTTGTTTTGTCTTTACGGCACTTTTGGTTTGTCTTTACGCCGTAATCGTGTTCCCTTTACGATGTAAACGTGTTGCCTTTACATCGTAATCTACTCGCCTTTGCGATGTAATCGGGTTGTAATTACATCGTAATCGTTTTAAGATTATATAGCTAAAGACCGACCTTTACAGTGTTTTGTAATGTGTTTATAATTAATAGCTTACAAAAGCTATTTTGTCTTTACGGCACAATTGGCCTGTCGTTACGCCGTAATTATTTTTTCTTTACGCCGTAATGACGAAGCATTTAGCCCGTAATCAAGTTTTGCACCTTTAAAGAACTTGTTTTTCGGGTTCAGGATTAACAAAAAGAGTCTGAAGCCATGGGGTATGCGTTATTCCGACATGTAAGCACGATTATTCCGACACCTCATTTGTTTTCGTATAGCAAATAACTGGTCTGTTTGATCGATGATTTTGTACGGGGATAACGTTAAATAAATATAAACAATGGCATTGCAGAGCCATGATAGCCTCTCGGCCTGAATAAAATATGTAACTTTGCACATCGAATTGTGAAGATAACACTTAGAATCTTCACAGCTTCTTCGTGTTAATAGTGATATTCATGGCCGAATATTATGGTTAGTGAATCGTAGAAGCGCCGGGGATAATGCTGTGGATGGTCTCTTTTAGACTGGAGGCGCCGCGAGGTCCCTGCCCATTCAAACCAAAATAAAAACGTTTTTTAGTAGTAAAATTTAAGTTTAAAATGGACACTTTAAGTTACAAGACTATTTCCGCAAATAAGGAAACAGTGCAGAAAGAGTGGGTAGTAGTTGATGCTACCGACCAGGTTGTTGGTCGTTTCTGCTCAAAGGTTGCCAAAATGCTTCGCGGAAAGTACAAGCCAAACTTCACACCGAATGTAGATTGCGGCGATAATGTAATCATTATCAATGCAGAAAAGGTTCGCTTTACAGGCAAAAAGGAAACCGATAAAATCTATACTCGTTATACTGGTTACCCAGGAGGACAGCGCTTTAATACGCCTGCCGATCTGCGTACACGTAAGAACGGTATCGACAAGATGTTGCGCCATGCAATAAAAGGCATGCTGCCCAAAGGTATCTTAGGTCGTTCTTTGATGGACAATCTGTTTATCTTCGAAGGCCCTGAGCATAACAAGGCTGCACAAAAGCCGAAGAACATCGATATTAACCAGTATAAATAATAAGGAGAAAAGATGGAAGTTATAAACGCTATTGGTCGCCGTAAGAGCGCTGTTGCTCGTGTTTACCTTTCTGAAGGTACCGGTAAGATCACAATAAACAAGAAAGATATCAAAGACTTCTTCCCATCAGCTATCCTGCAGTACGTGGTTAAGCAGCCACTTGAGCTTCTGGAAGTTGCTGAGAAATATGATATAAAGGCAAACCTTGACGGTGGTGGTTATACGGGTCAAAGTCAGGCTCTCCGTCTGGCTATTGCACGCGCATTGGTTAAGGTAAATGCTGAAGATAAGAAAAACCTGAAGGATCACGGATTCCTTACACGCGACAGCCGTGCTGTTGAGCGTAAGAAACCAGGACGTCCAAAGGCTCGTCGCCGCTTCCAGTTCAGCAAGCGTTAATGTGTTTGTTTCCTTCTTGTCGGCGGCGTACAGAATATATGTGCAGGGTTTGCATCATGATTTGTGCATGACGAAAGAAGAAATACACAAGCTGACTGTTTAGTATCTAAACCGGCAAGACCCGTAAACTGGTTACTTGCCGGCTGGTTCTGAGCAATTTTAGAATTAAAAAAGAAAGTAAACAAATTAAAAAGTAAAGACAATGTCAAGAACAACATTTGACCAATTGCTTGAGGCTGGATGTCATTTCGGCCATTTAAAGCGTAAGTGGAACCCGGCAATGGCTCCTTATATCTTCATGGAGCGTAATGGTATTCACATTATCGACCTCAACAAAACCGTTGTAATGATCGACGATGCTGCTGAGGCTATGAAGGCTATCGCCAAGAGCGGTAGAAAGATTCTGTTCGTCGCTACTAAAAAACAGGCCAAGGAGATTGTAGCTGAAAAGGCTGCATCAGTAAACATGCCTTATGTAATTGAACGTTGGCCAGGCGGTATGCTTACCAATTTCCCTACAATTCGTAAGGCCGTAAAGAAAATGACGAACATCGATAAGATGATGAACGACGGTACTTTCTCAAATCTTTCTAAGCGTGAGATTCTGCAGATTAACCGTCAGCGCGCCAAATTGGAGAAGAACTTAGGCTCAATTGCCGACCTGACTCGCCTGCCGGCAGCTCTCTTCGTTGTTGATGTGATGAAGGAACACATTGCTGTAAAGGAAGCCAATCGCCTTGGAATTCCAGTATTTGGTATCGTTGATACAAACTCTGATCCTAAGAATATCGACTACGTTATCCCTGCAAACGATGATGCAAAGGATTCTGTTGAAGTTATCTTGAATGCTGTTTGTGGTGCCGTTGCTGAAGGAATGAATGAGCATAAGGCTGAAAAGGCTGACGAAAAAGCATCGGCAGAGCAGGCTGAAGAGGCTGCAGAGGGCAAGCGTCATGCACGTCGTGCTCGCAAGGAAGAGCCGGTAGCTGCTGAAGAAGCAAAGGCTGAGGCTCCTGCTGCTGAGGCTAAAGAAGCTGAGGAAGCACAGGCAGAATAAATACATTTTGATGTAGGGTCTTATTAGATTGGTAGGATCGGACAAGACCCTGCATCAATCTGATAAGACCTTATTGTTTTTAATTCGACTAAATTACAAATCTAACATTAAAAGAAAATTATATTATGGCTGTTACAATTGAAGACATCAAGAAGCTCCGCACGATGACAGGTGCCGGCATGAAGGACTGTAAGAAGGCTCTTGCAGAGGCTGATGGTGATATCAATAAGGCAGTAGAGCTCGTTCGTGAGCGCGGTTTGGCTATTGCTGCAAAGCGTTCTGACCGTACAACATCAAACGGATGTGTACTCGTTAAGAACGTAAACGGCTTTGCTGCAATGCTCGCTCTTAAGTGCGAAACGGACTTTGTTGCCAACGGTGCTGACTATGTTCAGCTTACACAAGATATTCTTGATGCAGCAATTGCTGCGAAAGCGCAAACGCTTGATGAAGTTAACGCCCTGAAATTAGCTGATGGAACTACTGTCGCTGAAGCAGTAACACGTCGCTCTGGCGTTGTAGGCGAGAAGATGGAACTGGATGGTTACAACGTCTTGGAAGGCGAAAACATCTACACTTACGACCATATGGGCCGCCATACCTTAGGTACAATGGTTCAGCTTAGCGGTGCAAACGAAGACGCTGGCCACAAAATTGCCATGCAGGTAGCCGCTATGAAGCCCGTTGCATTGGATGAAACAAGCGTTCCTCAGGAGGTAAAGGATGAGGAATTACGTGTTGCTATCCAGAAGACAAAGGAAGAACAGATCGAGCGTCAGGTAAATGTTGCCCTGAAAAAAGCAGGTATTAACGCAAACCTTGTTGACTCAGAGGATCACATTGCTTCCAATGTTACCAAGGGTTGGTTGTCACAAGAGGATGCTGATAAGGCCGTAGAGATTAAGAAAACTGTTGGCGAGCAGGCAGCTGCAAATCTGAATGAGAACATGATTCAGAACATTGCCAAGGGTCGTATGGCTAAATTCTTTAAGGAAAACTGCCTTGTTGACCAGGAGTTCCAGTTTGGAGACGGCGATAAAGAGAGCGTTGCACAGTGGCTTACCAAGCAGGGTGGTTTGAAGATTTGCGCATACAAGCGTTTCAGTCTTTCTGCCGACTAATCCGGATAATGTTGTCAACGCTGCATTTTGCCGATGCAAACGTGTGGTGATTTGGCAATAAACACATATAAGTCAGGGTCATGGATTCTCATCCATGGCCCTTTTTTGTCACAGGTGAAGGAAGTAATATGCCAAACTTATCAAAACAAATACAGCCCCATGCTGCCGTCCGCGACTCACAAATTGAGCTGTTACGCATCATCGCCATGGTGATGATGCTGATACTCCACGCTAATTTCCTGGGTATCAGGGTACCTGAATACGTCGACTTTTTACAAGATTCGGTTAATGCCTGGAGCCGTATGGGTATCGAAGCGTTTTGTATTGTTGCCGTCGATGTATTTGTTTTGATTTCGGGTTGGTATGGTATTCAGTTTAGAAAATGCCGACTTGTAAGTTACATTTTTCAAGTATATTTCTTTACTTTCGTGCTTTACTTTACGTCATTATTCTTTGATTCCGAGCTTCCTCCAACGCCACAATATGTAGCGCACCTCATTATCATGGACCCTTACTGGTTTGCGCAGTCCTACCTGTTGCTCTATTTGCTGTCGCCCGTGCTCAATAAGATGACAGACTACCTCCATCATTGTCATGCCAAATGGTCAGCAGGCACACCCCTTCTCATCGTTATCGTGCTGTATGCACTTGTGCAAAGTATCTTCGGATGGTATGAAAACAGCCGGCTTTGGGGCTGTGAAGGCGATTCTGTTTTTACCTTTATCTTCCTGTATTTCGTTGGCCGTTGGCTCCGGCTATATGGTTATCGCATTACTCACCTGCCGCGATGGATATACGTTTCCATTTATTTTATATTGTGTTTAGCCGTTGCTTTTATGGGCGGTAGGGCTATTTTGCACAACAATGCTGATGGCTGTTTCTTCTGGTATAAGAATACTTCGCTGCCTGTTATTGTAGCAGCTATTTCGCTTTTCCTCTTTTTCCAGCGTCTGTCGTTCCATAATTTTCGGGTCAATATGCTGGCAGCGTCGTGCTTTTCCGTTTATCTTTTCAATTGTTCACCCTCACTTTTCGAATTATATAAGGGCCTTTCAGCCTACTTTCTCACCATGTCATCCGGAGCGCGAGTGTTGTTTTGTGCTGTCGTATTGATTTCAACCTATTTTTTTGTGGCTGTATTGTTAGACCAGTTACGAAAATTTCTGTGGAATATAATAGAAGAAAACCTATGCGTAAAGCTATAAAATATCTTATTATTTGCCTTGCATTATTGCAGTTTACAGATGCAGATGCCCAGCGTCCGGCTTTGCAGAAGCTGTCGCCGTTGGTGCGCGAAGCCTGCCTTAGCGTGCAGCAGTTGCCACGTTTTAATCGCGCAAAGGCCCTTAATCTGTCAAACAGGGTGGTAACTGCCTTTGTTAAGGGAACGGATGATTGCCTGGAAGTGTTGCGCTTGCACGGCGCAAAGGTGCTCTATTACAACGGCAGTCTGGCTATTGCAAGCATTCCTTTGAACCAGTTGTCGGCATTATCGCTTTCTCCTTCCATCGTGCGCATCGAAGCCGGCAAGCGTAGTCAGGCACTGATGGATACAACAAACATCATCGTTTCTTCTGATAAGGTGCACGCCGGACTCGCCCTTCCTCACGGCTATACAGGCAAAGGCGTGGTTGTTGGCGTGCAGGACATTGGCTTTGACCTTACTCATCCCAACTTCTTTTCGGCCGATATGTCGCGCTATCGCATCGGTGCCATGTGGGATCAACTGGCTACCGATACCCTCAACAGCACGTTACCCGTGGGTCGCGATTATGTGGGTCGTGATACATTATTGGCTTTAGGGCATCCCCGCGACGGCTTTATCCAAACCCATGGCACCCATACGGCAGGCATTGCAGCAGGTAGCGGGGCCGAGGGTGGGGGCGTAATGTCGCCCTATCGCGGTGTGGCCTATGACAGTGAACTGTGTTTTGTAGCAAACGCTACAACCGAAGATGCCAGCCTTATCGCCCCTGCCGACTATTATAAATACACTTATGCCCTGGATGCGCTGGGCTTTAAGTATATATTTGATTACGCAAAAGCACGGCAAAAGCCCTGTGTAATCAACTTCAGTGAAGGCGCAAGAGAAGACTTCCACGGCGACGACCAGCTTTATTATGAGATGCTTGATTCGCTCTCTGGGCCAGGACGTATCATCGTTTCTTCTGCAGGAAACGACGGCCAGAAGCTTAATTATGCCCGAAAACCCGTCGGTATGGCTTCGGCAGGACTATTTATAAGCAGCTCCAGAAAAACGATGAGCGTGACTACGCGCGCCTCAGCCGACTTTGCTTTTCAGCTGAAATTCTACCCCTCGGGCCAGTCGCCCATTACGCGTAACTACACGCTTTCGGCTCTTTTATCAGCTGCCGACTCAACCATAAAGGACAGTTTGCTCATCGATACCGTTAGTTTTCATATCACGGCAGCCGCCTATGCTGACAGCTATGGCACGGGACTGACGGCCACCGACTGGGTTATTGCATCATCCTCACGTCTTTCTCTTCTCCCCATTTCGGTTGAATTAAAAGGCTCTTCCGCCGATGTTGAACTTTATCGTGTATCGGGAGAGTTCGTCCATAACGCCATTAACCCCTCACTTTCTGCGGGCGATAATACCCACAGTATTAACTCGCCGTCGAGTGCTCCCAGCGTTATTTGTGTGGGTGCAACGGGTTATCGCACGTGGTTTGTAAACTATCTGGGCGAAACCAAGGTTTATAACAACGGCACAGGAGGTGTACGAACACCTTTCTCGGCGGTAGGACCTACATGGGACGGCCGCATAAAGCCTGATGTAATGGCCCCCGGACAGAATATTATTTCATCGTACAGCACCTTCTTTATCAGCAATCCTGCCAATGCCGGATTCCCATTATCGAGCGACATTCGCCACTTTACGTACAACGGTCGCACCTATGCCTGGATGAGCAATGGAGGCACATCGATGGCCTCGCCTGTCGTAGCCGGCGTTATTGCCTTGTGGCTTCAGGCGTGCCCTACGCTTACGGCGCACGACTGTATTGACATTTTCAGCACCACATGCCATCGTTACGACCCTTCGCTTACATACCCCAACAACCTCTATGGCTATGGTGAAATTGATGCGTATGCAGGCTTACAGGAGGTGCTTCGGCGTGTTGCAGCAGGTGTTGAAAATATAAATGCTGATGGCATGACGAAGCTGCCGGGGTATCACGGCATGCGTATCTACACCATTGACGGACGGTTTGTGGGAACCGATATGTCGAAACTCCCACGGGGAATATACGTGCAGGGTGGAAGAAAAGTGGTGAAATAATATGTGTCGCAACAGCCTTGATAAATATAACACGCTGTGTTACAATATGCTTTGCGATGTAACATTTCGTCCTTTACGTCGTTATAGGTATAGTATTAGCCGCTATTCCAGCTGCCTTTACGATGGCTTTGTCATTGTTCGGCGGCCGTCAGCAGCACTGTTGACGACCGTCATACGTATGGTTCGACGGCCGCCGTACGCGTTGCTGACGGCCGTCGAACGACGACAATAACAAAGTAAACACGTTGCCATGATGGTTTATGGTTTAATACAAAACGATATAATTTAAGAAACATTCAGCTGTATGAAGATTATTTGCGCAGGCATGAACTATGCACAGCACAATAAAGAACTGTGTAATACGTTATTAAATACAAACGGGCCGGTTATCTTTATGAAACCCGATTCGAGCTTGTTGAAAGGGCATAAGCCGTTTTTTATTCCCGACCATCTGGGGCGCATCGAGTATGAAACCGAGCTTGTAGTTCGTATTTGTAAGCTTGGAAAGACGGTGCCAGTGCGCTTTGCCCATCGCTATTACGATGCCTTTACGGTAGGAATCGACTTTACGGCGCGCGAGCTTCAGCAGCAATTGTCGCAGAACGGCCAGCCGTGGGATATGGCAAAAGGCTTTGACGGCGCGGCCTGCATAGGCGAATGGGTGGCGAAAGACAAGTTTATTGATGCACAACGCATACGCTTCAGGCTCGACGTTAACGGTGTAGAGGCTCAGCAGGGATATAGCGGAGACATGCTGCATACGGTTGACGAGCTGATTTCGTATATCAGCAATTATTATACATTAAAAACGGGTGACCTGCTTTTTACGGGCACACCGGCAGGTGCCGGGCCTGTAAACATTGATGATCACCTGGAGGGATATATTGAGAACAGGAAGGTTCTCGACTTCAATTGCAGGTAATACATATCTGCCCACAAACAGAATTGTAAGATGAAGAGATACAGATTAACAGTTGTTTTGGCTTTTCTTTGCTTGTGTCTGACGGCTTCGGCCCAGCGTTTTTTTAATCTGACGTACGACGAAACAAGCATCGATTCCATACTTCCTCGTTTTACTTATAGCATTCCGCTTGGCGAAAACTTTCGCGACAGCGTTTATTCGTCTTCTATTCTATATCCCGAATTTGTTGATATGACGGCACTCGACGTACAGCATTACCGTGAGCTTTCGTCTGATTCGCTTTCGGCTTTGCCTCCCGTCACACAGCAAATTGTGATGGATCGCGGCCGCGGCATGCTGAATATACACTTTTGTCCGTTGGTTTACAGGGACGGGAAGTATCAGTTTTTGGTCAGTTTCATGCTGCGGGTAGATGCTAAGGAGGCTAACCGTACGGCGCGCAGGGCTGCCCGTCGCGCTCCTGGTGTCGGTGGTTCGCGCTATGCTGCCCACTCGGTGCTGGCGTCGGGCCGCTGGGTTAAGATAAGAGTGCCGTCGTCAGGAGTATATGAAGTGTCGGAGTCGCTGATACGAAAGGCAGGCTTCTCCAACCCTGGCAAGGTGAAAGTATACGGTTATGGCGGTAATTTGCAGAACGAGAGACTGGACGGTAACGAGCTTCGTACCCTTGATGACTTAAAGGAAGTAGCCACGTGCACGGTGAACGGGCGCCGCCTTTTTTATGCCAACGGCCCCGTTACATGGAGCACAAATACAGCTACAAGGCGTACACGCAATCCCTATTCCGACTATGGTTACTACTTCCTTACGTCGAACGATGCTGCACCTTTGACCGTTGATTCAACAGCTTTCCTAAGTTCTTTTTATCCCTCGACGAACGATTATCACAGTTTGTACGAGGTCGACGGCTTCAGTTGGTATAACGGAGGCCGAAACCTTTTCGACACGGAGGCTATTGTAAACGGACAGACTAAACGCGTGGTTCTGACAAATTCGTCACACTCTTCCTCTGGTAAGCTGTCGGTAAACCTTACTGCAGGCAACCGCACCGAAGCGCAAGTGATGGTGAACGACAGCGTTTTGGGCATGCTTTCCATATATCTTGGCGAGTACGATAAAGGCAACGAGCGGTCGGCTACTTATGCTTTAAACAACCTCCATACAACGGATACGGTGAAGATAAAGGTCGTATCGGGTGGTCCGGCACGTCTCGATTACGTGCAGATGGCATGGCAACGTCCGCAGCCTGCACCCAATTTGAAAGGCTCTTTCCCTACGCCCGAGTATGTGTATGCCATCACAAACCAGGACCATCATGCCGACCCTGAGGCCGACATGGTGATGATAATTCCCACCTCTCAGAAGCTAATGGCACAGGCCCGGCGGTTGGCAACCTTTCACGAAAAGCGCGATTCGATGCGTGTTAACATCGTTCCCGCCGATGAGTTATACAACGAATTTTCGAGCGGTACGCCCGATGCCAATGCCTATCGCCGTTATTTGAAGATGCTTTACGACCGTGCAGGCAGTGGCGGCAGGGCGCCGCGATACCTGCTTCTCTTTGGCGACTGCGTGTGGGATAATCGTCTTCGCACGGGCGATTGCAGCTCGTTGAACGCCGATGACTTGCTGCTTTGCTATGAAAGTGAAAATTCTTTCAACACCGTTGAGTGCTATGTTGACGACGGTTTCTACGGTTTGCTTGACGACGGAGAGGGTGCTAATCCGCAGAGTGCGGACATGTTAGACTTGGCTGTCGGCCGTTTCCCCGTACGAACAGAGGATGAAGCCCGCATATTGGTTGATAAAACCATCGGTTATGCCGAAAACAAAAACGCCGGAGCATGGCAGAATGTACTGATGTTCATGGGCGATGACGGCAATAACAACATGCACATGAAGGATGTTGATGAGGCTGCTGACGACATCGCTGCACTGTATCCGGCCTATCAAATCAAAAAGGTGATGTGGGATGCGTATACGCAAGAAGCCTCGTCAACAGGCCGTACCTATCCTGACGTAAGCCGGATTATTAAGCAGCAACAGCGCAATGGTGCACTGATTATGGACTATGCCGGGCACGGCCGCCCCGATCAAATATCGCATGAAAGCGTATTACGCCTTGCCGATTTTAAAGAATTTACGAATAAAAATCTCCCGCTCTGGATTACAGCATCGTGCGATATTATGCCCTTTGACGGCGTAGAAGAAAATATTGGCGAGGCTGCCATGCTGAATAAAGCGGGTGGAGCTGTGGCCTTTTTTGGTACAACACGAACCGTATGGGCCAATTACAATGAGGTAATTAACCGTGCTTTCCTGCGCCTTGTGCTGGGAAAGGACGGGGGAAAGCCCATGACGATGGGTGAAGCACAGCGCCGGGCCAAGAATCTGATGATAACGACAGGACAGGATTTGACCACAAACAAGCTGCAATACTCGCTTCTCGGCGATCCCGCCATAGCGTTGAACCAGCCACAAATGAAGATTGTTGTCGACTCAATCAATGGTCAGGCTGTTGGTTCTACACCCATTATGCTGAAGGCTGCCAGCGTAGCGAGGGTATCAGGACATATAGAAAATGCAGCCCGTTTCGACGGAACGGCAACGGCAGTAGTGTTGGATTCGAAGGAGCTTGTGACATGTAAGGAGAACCCCAGTGCTGAAGCCGATGACCCGTTTAAATTCTATACTCGTTCGAAAGTAATTTACAGTGGAAGCGACAGTGTTGTAGCTGGCAGGTTTAACCTGCGTTTTGCTGTGCCCGTTGACTTGAATTACTCGTCTGAAACGTGCGAAATGAACTTCTATGCTGTCAATAATGACCATACGCTAACGGCGCACGGCTATACCGATAACTTTGTATTGGGCGGAAGTGCAGCACTTACTGACACTGTGGGGCCGAAGATATTCTGTTATCTTAACACTCCCGACTTTGTGAGTGGTGACCGTGTAAATACCACCCCTTACTTTGTAGCGCAGATAGTTGACGACGATGGAATCAACGCAACAGGTAACGGAGTAGGGCACGATATGCAGTTGATTGTTGACGGTAAGGCTTCGCTGACCTACACGTTAAACGATAATTTCACGTACGATTTTGGCTCATATACCAGTGGTAGTGTTGGTTTTACGTTGCCAATGCTGGAGCCGGGCCCTCACAAACTGATGTTCCGGGCGTGGGATACCATGAATAATCCTTCGACCGTACAGCTCGATTTCAATGTGGTAAAAGGCCTGAAGCCTACGATTTACAATGTCAGTGCCACACGAAATCCTGCTTCAACGTCAACTACCTTTATTATAAACCACAGCTTTAGTGGCAGTAACGTTGATATAATACTCGATGTTTACGACCTGAATGGACGCTTGTTGTGGACTCATTCTGAAAACACCCCTACCATTTCAGGTTCATGTTCGGTTGAATGGAACCTTGTACAGAACAACGGTTACCGTGTGCCGACGGGTGTTTACCTGTATAGAGCACGTGTGTCGTGCGACGGAAGTGGCATGGCTTCCAAAGCAAGGAAACTGGTTGTAGTACGCAATAATTGAGCGATGACGGCCGTTTAATTTCAATAAAACATAATTTTAGCAGATGAATGATTTTCATAAAATATTACTGACAGGCTTATTTGTTGGCAGCGTGCTTGCGGCATCGGCCGAAGATAAGCGCGATATGTTCAACCCATTGCGATATTCAGTAACCTCCCAGATGATAGCACCTGACGCCCGTGCCGCCGGAATGGGTGACGTTGGAGCGGCTACTGACCCTGACGTTAACTCGCAATACTGGAACCCTGCCAAGTATCCGTTTGCTATTAGCCGGGCTGGAGTGGCGTTGAATTATACGCCATGGCTGCGACAATTGGTCAACGACATGGGGCTTGCATATCTGTCTGGCTACTACCGTATTGGCGATTATAGTGCTGTTTCAGGTTCTGTTCGCTATTTTTCATTGGGTGAAGTGCAGGGCAGTACATCGGTAAGTGGCGACGCCATGACCATTAATCCCTATGAAATGTCGGTAGATGTGGCCTACTCGCTGATGTTAAGTGAGAAGTTTTCCATCGCTGCCGCCGTACGTTGGATATATTCTGACCTCACCTATGACCGCAGTTCGGACATCTCTCCCAGCTCAGCCTTTGCGGCAGACTTGGGTATTTATTACCAGAATTACATTAATATTGGCGACCGTGAAAGCCAGTTGGGATTGGGATTAAATGTATCTAATATAGGAAGTAAGATTACAATTGGTGGCACTGACAACAGCGAGTTCATTCCAACGAACCTGCGTTTGGGCGCGTCGCTGATGGTACCTATCGACGATTACAACCGTTTTACCATTGCAGCCGACGCTAATAAGTTGCTGATTCCTACGTATCCGCAACAGAAAGACGGCGAATCGACTGAAGATTACCAAAAGCGAGTGCAGAAGGATTACTATGATTTATCATCGATTGGCGGCATTTTCAAGAGCTTTGGAGACGCTCCTGGCGGCTTCAAAGAGGAGTTACTGGAGGTAAACTGGAGCGTTGGCGCAGAATATACCTATCATGATCAGTTCTCCATCAGGGCAGGATACCATAATGAAAGTGCCAATAAGGGTAATAGAAAATACTTCACGGTGGGTGCAGGTTTAAAGATGAATGTCTTCTCTTTAGATGCTGGTTATGTGATTGCGACGGCGAAAAGCAATCCGCTCGACGAAACGCTTCGTATATCATTAAGCTTTGATATGGACGGCATTAAGGACTTGTTTCACCGTAAATAAAGGCTTCTTGTTGTATGTATAAAAGGGCAGGCGTAGTAGTTTTCGTATATTTCACAAGCCTGTTACGCTTGCCTTTTACTTCTTTAATCCTTTAATTTCTTACTCCTTACGTCCTTCTTTTAATTCTTTAGTTTTTTACTTCTTTAATTTCAACACCCTTCTTTTACTTCTTTACTTTTTTACTTTTTTAATTTTAACACCCTTCTTTTAATTCTTTAATTTCTTAATTCTTTAATTCTTATGAAAGTTCGTGTGGGTCTTGGTTACGATGTTCATCAGCTTGTAGAGGGTCGTGACCTGATATTGGGAGGCATAAAGATAGAGCATGACAAGGGTTTGCTCGGACATAGTGATGCTGATGTGCTTCTCCATGCGGTGTGCGACGCACTGCTTGGTGCTGCCAGCATGCGCGATATAGGCTATCATTTTCCCGATACCAGTGCCGATACGCTTGACATTGATTCCAAAATTATTCTGCGAAAAACCATCGATTTGCTTGCCACAAAAGGCTACAAGGTAGGGAATATCGACGCTACGATTTGTGCCGAATGGCCAAAGCTGAATCCTTATGTACCGGCAATGAAGGCCTGTATGGCACAAATTATAGGCTGTGACGAGGACGATATTAGCATAAAAGCTACGACAACCGAAAAGCTTGGCTTCACGGGGCGTGAAGAAGGCATGGCTGCTTATGCCGTCTGTTTGATAGAAAAGTAAGCCGTATATTTCCTTTTTTCGGCAACAATATGATTTGAAAGGACTTACCTGATAACAGAAAGGTAAGTTCTTTTTTGGTTTTCTATCTTTTTATATAAGCATTTCCATCCCGATTTTACGTGCAAAAAAATACGCTAATACTCTCAACGAGCACTAGCGTAAAGCCTATGTTTAACTAAAAATCCTTTTCAAATCGAATGTCAACCTCACGGTTTTCATTGTCATCCGTTAAACAATCTATCAAATCTACCTTAAACCTAATAACTAAAAACCTAAATCTATTATTACTAACCTAAACAATCTATTAACCTTTTGACGATGCAAAGTTAGGACGAATATTTTGTTTGCGCAAGCATATAACCATAGTTTTATTAGTATATGGTATTGTTTTTGATATATATCAACTGCTGTGGGCGTACACAATTATCTTTTTGTCACATTTCCTTTATTTTTGCTACCTTTTTGTTATATGGTGATGATACGATGTATATATTTTCTTATGGTGACGGGCTTTTTATTAAATAAAATTGCGTAAGTTTGCCAATGAATAATACGATACATCGATGCGAGTTCTTATTGTCAACACAAGCGAAATGACAGGTGGGGCTGCTGTGGCTGCCAGTCGCCTGATGGATGCCCTGAACAACAGTGGTGTAAAAGCAAAAATGCTGGTAAAAGACAAAACGTCAGACAGCATTACGGTTGTTGGTTTAGGCGGTCGCTTTAAACAACGGCTGCATTTTCTGTGGGAAAGATGGTGCATTTTCTGTCATCTTCGTTTTAACCGTTCTCATCTTTTTGATATTGATATTGCCAACGTTGGCAACGATATTACGAGTCTTCCAGAATTTAAAGAGGCCGATGTTATCCACCTTTCATGGATCAATCAGGGTATGCTTTCGCTTGCTTCGATACGCAAAATCATCAGGAGCGGGAAAGCAATTGTGTGGACTTTGCACGATACGTGGCCTGTTACAGGCATTTGTCATTACACGCGCAGCTGCCAGGCGTTCAAGCGTCGTTGCCATAATTGTCCGCTATTACCCGGCGGAGGTGGCGAGAACGACTTGTCGTCGCAAGTGTTTGCCCGCAAAAAGAAGCTGTATCAAAATAGTGCAATCCATTTTGTTGCATGCAGCAAGTGGCTCGCCGGGCAGGCAAAACAGAGTGCATTACTAACAGGATTGAGCGTTAACAGCATACCGAACCCGATAGATACCCATGTTTTCTGTCCGCAGGATAAGCGTCAGGCCCGGCAGCATATGATGTTACCCCAGGACAAGCGCGTCATTCTTTTTGTTTCGCAACGTGTAACACAGGAGCGCAAAGGCATGAAATATTTTATCGAAGCCATTGATAAAATGGTTACCCTGCATCCTGAAATGAAGGACAATACGGTTATTGCCATTCTTGGCAGCAAAGCCGACGAGGTTGTTTCACAGCTTCCTCTGCCCTGCTATCCACTGGGATATATCAGCGAAGAACGCCGTATCGTATCGGTATATAATTCTGCCGACCTCTACGTTCTGCCGTCGTTGGAAGACAATTTGCCCAATACCATTATGGAAGCCATGGCCTGCGGCGTGCCCTGTGTGGGCTTTAAGGTAGGAGGTATTCCTGAAATGATTGACCATCAGCGCAACGGCTATGTGGCATCACTGGCCAATTCGGCCGATCTGGCCACGGGCATTCACTGGGCTTTATGCGAGGCCGACTATTCCTCGTTAAGCCAACGGGCCGTCGATAAGGTTCATTCGGCTTACTCGCAGCGCACGGTTGCCATGAATTATATTGAAGTTTATAATCAGGCTCTTGCCTTTAAACATTATCATCTTTAACCTGTTGCCATGATAAAAATAACGATAGTTACCTGCACTTTCAACGCGGAACATGAACTTCAGCGTACACTCGACAGCGTGTTCAAACAGTCGTATGCCGATATTGAGCATCTTATTATCGACGGTTTGTCAACCGATCGCAGCATCGAAATAGCGCAAGCCTATAAGCAGCATTCTGATGAGGCTGGGACAGGACATGAAATTCTTGTATGCTCTGAGCGCGACAAGGGGCTTTACGATGCCATGAATAAAGGCATATTAAAGGCTACGGGCGATTATATTGTTTTTCTGAATGCAGGCGATACTTTCCCTTTGGAAACTACGTTAGAGCATATTGCACACAGCATTGGCGACGGAGAGGCGCTTCCTGGCATTATTTACGGTGATACAAATGTGGTGAATGATGACGGCCATTTGCTGCACAGGCGTCGTCTTCAGCCTCCTGAGAAACTGACATGGCGCTCGTTCAGGCATGGCATGCTGGTGTGTCATCAGGCTTTTTATGCACTTGTTTCGCTGGCAAAAGACAATCCTTATGACCTCAAATACCGCTTTTCGGCCGATGTCGACTGGTGTATCCGCGTAATGAAAGATGCTGAACGGCATCATTTAAAGTTGAAAAACGTTAACGAGGTTGTAGTCAACTATCTTGATGGAGGTATGACAGAGAAAAACCACAGGGCATCTCTTCGCGAACGTTTCAACGTTATGTGTCGCCATTATGGCCTGTTTGTAACGTTGATGATGCACTTTTGGTTTGTTGTCAGGCAGCTGAAAAAGCAGGTCTGAGGGCGTACTGGGTATAGGTCTGCATTCTTTTGTTTATCCCTTTACATCTTATTGTTTACGTATTGGCGCGCTGATGTTTGTATGTTTGTGTGCTTTTGTTCGTTGTTCGACGGCCGTCAGCAACACGTACGGCGGCCGTCGAACAATGTGTATGACAACCGTCAACAGCGCTGCTGGCGGCCGTCGAACAATGAACTTTACATAAAAAAGTATTTGATTTTATAATATGAGGGAATACGCATTACGGTGTAACAGGCACAGGGTTATTATTGAAAGCAGTTTCACTTATCATGATGTGCTCCATTTCGTATGATATTGCATGGTTTCCGGTATCGTTGAAAGCAGTTTCACTTATCATGATGTGAGCAGTAATTATTTCCTCCAGGTATGTCCAAAAACAAAATAAGGTTACTACCCGATGGCAGTAACCTTATTATCTTTTAGCTGTGTTGTTTCTTAAATTCTTATGTGCCCGGTGTGTGCCGGCCTCATGATGAGCCTGTTATAAGAGCTGTATGGCATACCGTTGCAGGCCTATACGTAGCGTATAATCATGCCTGCCCGTACACGCTGGTCCTTTCTAAAGCCGTTCAAACGGCAAATAGCTTCAACCGAAACGCCTACTTTCTTTGCAATAGAAGCCAGTGTTTCGCCATTCTGTACCTTGTAATATACGCGTTCAGCTGCATTTGCAGCGCTCTTGATAGCAGCATCTTCGCCCTTCTCCTTATAGTGGCCTACCTCGCCATATACCTGATCGCGCGTGTAGCTTCCGCCGTTAACCTTGCCGCGTTCAATTGTTGCGAGCTGCGAATCGTTCTCGTAACGGTCTTTCAGAAAAACGTATGAATCGCCGGTTACATCCTGATTCCTAAAATCAAAAAATAGTGCAGGATTCAGGGCAACACCACAAAGGCGTGTTTCAAAGTGCAGATGCGAACCCGTACTACGTCCTGTATTTCCTCCCAAACCGATGGGTTCGCCTGCTCGTACCACCTGATTTTCGGTAACCAGTTGCTTTGAAAGGTGACCGTAAATGGTTTCCAGCCCGTTGGGATGCCTGATAACGATATAGTTTCCATAGCCTCCGGCTTCGTAGCGTACAATGCGAACTTTGCCCGAAAAGGCCGAACGGATGGTGTCTCCAATGTATACTTTAATGTCCAGTCCTTTGTGCTGTCGTCCCCATCTGCTTCCAAAGTTGCTTGTTATTACGCGACTTGGCGTAGGCATGCTGAAATGACGGAGGTTTATTACAAAGCTGTCGGGAAGTTCGGTAGCGCGGTGAGCATAGCGGTTATTCCAGTCGTCGCCGTATATTTGCGCTGCCGGTGTGTGTGTATTCTCACGTTCGGTAAATGTTCTTACTTCTACTGAGTCGAGACGTTTGGCGCGTCTGTCAACGGGAGCCTGTCGTGCAAGAAGGTCCTGTGCAAAAACAGGTTCTGCCGATAAGGCAATTAACAGCGTGGCTGCAAGTGTTTTTAAAGTCTTATTTATGGTCATGAACAGTTACGTTTTGTTTCATATCGACTGTGGGCATAAGCAGTAGTCCAAAATAAAATAGACGAATAATACAACAATTCGTTAAATATCAGTCGACCGCCCAAAGGTAAGAAAAATATACTATATAGGTTTTTTGTGTTAACAGTTTTATGGCCTATTTAACAAAAAGCGTTGTTGATAATGAACTAATTAACGTTTTGGAACGACCCTTTATACCGTTTTTACACTTAATTTAGCTCAATAAAATATTTACATTCGCAGTTTTCAGGCAGCCCGAGAGGTTATACAGATATTGATTTATACCTGTATAAAGCGGTCTGAAAAATGACATTTCAGAATAAAAAATAAGGTTGAGGAAATAAAATTCAGTATTGTTTCAGCTTATTGCAGCCCAGTTTATATTTGTGTTACGAAGCTCGCGCAGGCGCTTCCACAACGTAGCGTACTCGGCTTTTGCACATTCCGGGTCGTCGTCTATGATTTTTTGTGCTTCTTCGCGTGCCATTTGTACGAGTTGTCCATCACGTGCAATATTGGCGATTTTAAGGTCGAAGGCGATGCCGCTTTGCTGTGTTCCCTCCAAATCACCGGGTCCACGCAGTTTCAAATCAGCCTCAGCGATGCGGAATCCGTCGTTAGTGTCGCACATAATATCAATGCGTTTGCGTGTCTCTTTGGCGAGAGCGTGCGGGGTTACCAGCAGGCAGTAGCTTTGTTTGGCCCCTCTTCCCACACGCCCGCGGAGCTGATGGAGCTGCGATAAGCCAAAGCGTTGTGCGTCAAGTATGACCATTACCGATGCGTTAGGCACGTTAACGCCAACCTCTATCACCGTTGTGGCAACGAGAATCTGTGTTTCTCCGCATGCAAACATTTGCATTTCGGCCTCCTTTTCCTTCGGTTTCATACGGCCATGCACTCTGCCTATTTTCATGTCGGGGAATATCTGGCATAAGCTTTCATACCCCTTTTCGAGATTTTTAAGGTCGTTTTTTTCATTCTCTTCGATGAGAGGGAAAACAATATACACTTGTCTTCCTTCTCTTACCTGTTGACGTATGCCTTCGTACAGGCTCGTCGTGTTGTCGTCATATTTATGTAAAGTCATGACGGGTTTGCGGCCAGGAGGAAGCTCATCAATAATACTGACGTCGAGATCGCCGTATAATGTCATGGCCAATGTGCGCGGAATGGGTGTGGCTGTCATCACAAGCACGTGGGGTGGCTGTTGGTTTTTTGCCCACAATCGGGCTCTCTGGGCAACACCAAAACGGTGTTGTTCGTCAACGACGGCGAGGCCGAGATTGTTGAATTGCACGGTATCCTCAATGACAGCATGGGTGCCAACCAAAATATTTATGCTGCCGTCGGCCAGACCTTCCAGCACGCTTTGGCGGCGTTTTCCCTTTACAATGCCCGTGAGAAGCTCGATACGGAGGTTCATTCCCGTTAAAAAATCGCAGATAGTAGCCAGGTGTTGTTCGGCCAGAATTTCGGTAGGTGCCATGATGCAGGCCTGAAAGCCGTTGTCAACAGCTATGAGCATGGCCATCAAAGCGACGAGCGTCTTGCCCGATCCCACGTCGCCCTGTAACAAACGATTCATTTGACGTCCCGACTTCATGTCGTTACGTATTTCGTGTACCACCCTTTTCTGCGCGCCGGTAAGCTCAAACTGCAGATTATTATGGTAGAAATGGTTGAAGACATCGCCCACTCGTGAAAAAACATACCCTTTGTATTTCCGTCGGTTTTCGGTGGCATAGCGCAGAATATTAAGCTGGACGAAGAACAGTTCCTCAAACTTTAACCGGACTTGTGCACGCTGTACATCGTCGATTGATTTCGGATAGTGGATACGGCGTAAGGCATCTTCGCGTGAGATAAGATGCAGACGGGCCATCTGCGACAGTAGTAATGTTTCGGGAATAGAGCCTTGTGGAATTTTCGATACCAGTGTTTTTGTAAGCTTTTCCATGGCACGCGAGGTGATGCCACGGTTTTTCATTTGTTCGGTAGTGATGTAATAAGGCTGCATACCCATCTCGGAGAGCTGTACGTCAGCGGCTTTTTCAATATCGGGATGGGCTATTTGATAGCGGTCTTTAAAAAGCGATGGCTTACCAAATACAATATATTCTTCGCCGGTCTTATATTCGTGATAGATATATTTTGAGCCATTGAACCACACTAAATCGGCTACACCAAAGCCATCGCTGAAATGCGCAACGATACGTTTTTTGCGCGGAGACATGACAAACTCTTCAAAACTAAGGATTTTTCCTTTGATTTGAACGTAGGGAATGTCGCCGGACAGTTCGTTGATACGATATATTTTGCTGCGGTCGACATACTTGTAGGGATAATATTCAAGCAGGTCGCCCCAGGTTTTTATATTGAGTTGCTGGTTCAGTACGTCCTTTCGTCGGGGACCTACCCCCGAAAGATACATGATGTCCTGAGATAGAATGTCCATGTTATCAGTCTTCAGACAGTACTTCGGCTATCTTTAAGTCGAAAGGAGTGGTTAATTTGATGTTCTCACGATTGCCTTCTACCATAGAAATTTTAACGCCAAGGTTCTCTATCACCGATGCATCATCGGTAAAATTATCCCGATAAGACTGGCTGAATGCCCTGCAAGCAAGGGCAATATCAAACACCTGGGGCGTTTGTACAGCACGAAATAGCGAACGGTCTACGGTGACGGTATCGCTGTTTTTGATATTAACTTGCCGGAGCGTATCAATGACAGGTATTGTAGGAATGGCTGCACCACTGTTGCGTGCCTTATCAAAACACCGCCCGATAACATCGGCAGATACGAACGGTCGCACGCCATCGTGAATGGCAACCAGCCCTTTTGTATCGGCAGGAATGGCAGAAAGTCCGTTCTTTGACGATGCAAAGCGAGTGTCACCACCATTTACAATAGTATGGTGAATGCTGAAATGATATTGCCGGCAAAGGTTACTCCAGAAAGATTGCTGGCTTTGAGGTAGCACGACAATGATATTTAAATCATGGCTATACTGATAAAACCGCTCTATGGTACGCATGAGAACAGGCTTCCCTGCGACGGGAATAAACTGCTTGGGCAGCTCGCTGCCCATACGCATACCCTTACCACCTGCCACAATGATAACGTAATCCATGATATGTTACAATTTGGAATAATGATATTCGTAAGGTTGTAGAACAGCCAATTAGCGTTCCATGAGATGAGAATATCGCATTCCCTTTTCTATTTCGCGTGTTTTTTCTTCGCCAATGAAGCAGCTGAGAATATGGTATGCATATGGAAAGGTGGCGGCAGGGCCCTCACCTGTGATTACGTTGCCATCGTGTTCAACGAGCCGTGCTGTATAAGTAGCATCAGTAAGATATTGTTGAAAGCCCGGATAACAGGTGGCTTTCTTGCCCTTTACAATTCCTAACGAGCCAAGAACCATCGGTGCAGCACAAATGGCACTGACGAGTTTCCCGCTGTTAAATTGTTGCAACATGGCCTCTCTTACCCCTTGATGCTCTTTAAGATTGGCAGCCCCCGGCATACCTCCCGGCAGCATCAGAAGATCGGCATCGCCAAAACTGCCTGCCTCTTCGAAGGTAAGGTCGGCCTTTATCGTAATACCGTGTGATGATTCAGCATATTGGGAACCGGTAATGCTAACGGTTTTTATATCAATTCCTCCTCTGCGGAGGATGTCAACAGGAGCCAGAGCTTCAATCTCTTCAAAGCCGTTGGCGAGAAATTCATACACTTTTACCATAAAATAATGAGTAATTTAATTAATTATCGTATTTTTGTAATCACTATTTCATTGCAAATATACGAAGAAGTTGTCCATTAATGGCTATTTTGTTAGGATAAAGATGGATAAGGAAACAAATATGTTACAGAAGCGTTTACGGTTTGCACTCTTTGGCAATGAGTTTCATTCAGATAAAAGTTTTGCCGTGCAGCGGGTACTTAATTTTCTGAAAACTCATGATGCAGAGGTTTATATTGACCGGCCTTATTATGATTTTCTGTCAAAGGTGTTACAGCTTGATACCTGGTGCAGTGGCGTTTTTGATAACGATTATTTCGATGCCGACTTTGTTATATCGCTGGGTGGTGACGGCACGATGCTGAGAGCTGCCAACAGAGTGGGGGCAAAGGAGATACCGGTTTTGGGTATTAATATGGGACGTCTGGGCTTTCTGGCTGACGTTTTGCCCGATGAGATAGACACTGCATTGCAGGAAATTTATACGGGACAATATAAAATAGAGGAGCATTCGGTCATTATGATAGAAACTGATGGTGAGTTTTTAGAGGGAAGTCCGTATGCATTGAATGATATTGCATTGCTGAAACGCGACAATGCTTCGATGATAACCATCCGGTGTTGTGTTGATGGTGATTACCTTGTAACCTATCAGGCCGACGGGCTTATTGTGTCGACGGCAACGGGCAGCACTGCATACAGCTTGTCAAATGGAGGTCCTATCATAGTGCCTTCGGCCAATAACCTGTGTATTACGCCCGTGGCGCCCCATAGTTTAAATATGCGTCCGGTTGTCGTTACTGACAATGTAGTGATAGAACTCGAGGTAGAGAGTCGTAATCATAACTATCTCGTTGCCGTTGACGGGCGCTCGGAGCGCATGCAAGAGGGAACAAAGATATTTGTTCATAAGGCTCCTCACAAAGTGAGAATTGTAAAACAGCGTGCCACTCGTTATTTTTCTACACTGCGAGATAAGCTGATGTGGGGTGCCGATCAACGGTAATGGTCAATTCGGCAAAGTATGAATAATAATGACTGACAAAAGGGAGTGATAGCGGATGAAGCTTAGAAATCTATTGAATGTTCCCCAATCGAAATATGATACCAAAACTATTTTAAAATGGTTATGGCAAGCCTGGAAGGGCAATCAGCTTCAGGCTGTACTTAATGCCAGCATAGGTTTTGGTTCGGTAGGCGTTTCTCTGGCACAGGTTTGGGCTGTTCAGCGCGCTATTGATGTAGCGTCGGGAGTGGTAAAGGGTTCTATTTATTGGGCCGTTGCCTTAATGGGTCTGTTTATTATTTGCGATTATGCACTGAATATTGCAAGTGTCTGGTTGAGGAATATTTTAGGAATCAGGGCACAAAACCACATGCAGCAGTATATGCTTGACCGTATTTTGCGTTCGGAATGGCAGGGAAAGGAGATGCGTCATTCTGGCGACGTACTTAATCGGTTGGAGTTTGATGTAAATAACGTGGTCAGTTTCCTCACCGAAACAATCCCTAATACATTGTCGGTATTGGCTATGTTCATCGGTGCCTTTTGCTATTTGTTTTCAATGGACAGGGTATTGGCTTTGATAACTGTGGCTATTATTCCTGTTTTTGTTGCAGTAAGTAAAATTTATGTCAGCCAAATGCGACGGCTTACACGTGAGGTTCGTTCGCAGGATTCGGAGGTGCAAAGTGTGCTTCAGGAAACTATCCAGAACCGGATGCTTATAAAAACCATGGAGGGTGAGGGGCCAATGGTTGACCGTTTGGAGCATACGCAAAGCCAGTTACGCCATAAAGTGGTAAAGCGTACGATTTTTTCGGTATTCAGCAATTTAATACTGAATCTTGGTTTTGCCTTGGGTTATCTCGTCGCTTTTCTATGGGCAGCAGTACGAATGGCTTCACACACGCTGACTTTTGGTGGTATGACGGCGTTTCTTCAGCTGGTAGCCCGTATACAAGGCCCAGCAAGGAACCTTACAAAATTGGTTCCTGCCTTTGTCTCTGTGTTTACAGCGGCCGAGCGTTTAATGGAATTGGAAGAGAATCCGTTGGAAGAAAGTGGAGCACCGGTGTATGTTTCGTTACCCTGTGGCGTGCGTTTTGAGCATTTAAGTTACGCTTATGATGCTGCCGACGGGTATGTAATCAAAGATCTTACTTTTGATTTTAAGCCAGGTTCATGTACGGCAGTACTTGGAGAAACGGGAGCAGGCAAGACAACTCTCGTGCGTTTAATGCTGGCTCTTTTGCGTCCGACACAGGGACATGTGTTTATTTATAACGATAAAGACAGTAAAATACTAAGCCCCCGATTACGTTGTAATTTTGTTTATGTGCCACAGGGTAATACCCTTATGAGTGGTACCATACGCGACAATTTGCGCTTAGGGAAGCTCGATGCTACCGATGAGGAGATGGAAGAAGCCTTGAAACAAAGTTGTGCAGAGTTTGTTTTACAACTGCCTGACGGCCTAAGCACGCATTGTTCAGAAACCGGAGGCGGCCTCTCTGAAGGGCAGGCACAACGCATTGCCATTGCACGGGCATTGCTTCGTAATCGTGGAATTATGCTCTTTGACGAGGCAACATCGGCTCTTGACCCTGATACCGAGCAGCAGCTCTTGAAGAATATCCTTGCTTCGCATACACGAACAGTGATATTTATCACTCATCGCAGGGCAGTTGTTGACTATTGTGACCAGACGTTATTGGTAGAAAAAATATAATCTCAGATATTTAATGCTTTAAAATTATTACAGAAAAATGAAAAAGATACTTTTGTTTTTACTTGCAGTTTTTGTGGCAGCACCGAGTCTGATGGCCGAGGATGCTGACAGTTTATATGCTCGTGATCTTTTAAAGAAAGGCACAGAGGCTCCCGATTTTGTTATTAATCAGGATGATAATGGACAAAAAGTTTCGTTGAAAAGCCTGCGCGGACAGTATGTTGTGCTCGATTTCTGGGCATCATGGTGCCCTGATTGCCGAAAGGATATTCCGAAAATGAAAGCTCTCTATGATACGTTTGGCCCACAAGGCGTACAGTTTGTAGGCGTTTCTTTTGACACAAGCAGGGAGGTATGGGAAAGATGTATCAAACAAAATGGTATGGATTGGCTGCAATATAGCGAGCTAAAGAAATGGAAGAAGGAAACCAGGATAGACAGAGATTATCATATTAACTGGATACCGACGATGTATCTTATTGACCCTGATGGCGATGTTGTGCTTGGAACTGTGGAGATTGAAAAGCTTAAAGCTACGTTAGAAGGACTTCGTGAGCCTCTGAAAGTCTTGATGAAGAGGAAGAATTGTCTCGCAGAATAGTTTGAAGAGGTTTGTAAAAAGTTCGTTGTCATTTATTCTTTTACTTCTGTTCGGAGTAAGATAGCATCTTAATTACCGCAACTTTACGGCCAGTCTTCAACGTCTATTTATAAAATAAAGATCTGTAATACGATGATGATTCATTTACAAGACATCAATAAAACTTACTTTGGAGCACAGCCTTTGCACGTGTTGAAAGGCATTAACCTCGATATTGCCGAAGGCGAGTTTGTATCAATCATGGGTGCTTCGGGCTCGGGTAAGTCTACATTATTAAATATATTAGGCATTCTCGATAACTATGATAGCGGTGAATATACACTCGGCGGGACGTTAATTAAGAACCTTAGTGAAACCAGGGCTGCCGAATATCGTAATCGCATGATCGGTTTTATTTTTCAAAGTTTTAATCTTATTGGTTTTAAAACAGCTGTTGAAAACGTAGAATTGCCCCTCTTTTACCAGGGAGTTGGCCGTAAAAAGCGCCATCAGATGGCACTCGACTATTTAGAACGGCTCGACCTTTTGCCGTGGGCAGAGCATTATCCCAACGAAATGTCGGGCGGACAGAAGCAGCGTGTGGCTATTGCAAGGGCGTTAATTACCAACCCCAGAATCATATTAGCCGACGAACCTACGGGTGCTCTCGATTCGAAAACGAGCGTAGAGGTGATGGAATTGCTTAAAAAGCTTAATGAAGAAGAGCATAAAACCATTGTCGTTGTGACGCATGAAAGTGGGGTTGCCAATGAAACCAACAAGATTATCCATATTAAAGACGGCGTCATTGGCAAGATTGAGGAGAACCTTGACCACACAGCCCGTCCGTTTGGTATCAATGGAGTAATGAAATAACTGATGTAAGCGGAGAAAAAAAATGCGTGATTTGTTTTTAGAATTGTGGGCAACGTCAAAACGAAATAAGCTTCGTACCGCCCTCACCGGCTTTGCAGTGGCGTGGGGAATCTTCATGCTTATCTTTCTCTTGGGTGCAGGAAATGGATTGATTAATGCACAAACACATAACATGCATGGCTTTTTGAGCAACTCAATGATGGTTGGAGGCGGAACAACTTCGAAAGCATACAACGGATTAAAGGAGGGACGGTCCGTTACACTCAACGATAGGGATATGGCAACATCGAAACATCGTTTCCGTGAAAACGTTGATACGGTTGGGGCTGAATTGTTTCAAAATGGTGTAAATATTGCCAACGGATCCAACTATATCAGTGTTATGTTGAATGGCGTATATCCTTGTGACGCCGCCATTAATAAGGTAGAGGTAATCGAAGGCCGTTTTATCAACGATATTGATAATGCTCAACGTCGAAGGGTTATTGTGTTAACACAGAGCCAGGCCAGAGAATTGTATCCGCGAGACTATCGTACACTTATAGGTATGAATGTGAAAGTAGGTAACTTTTCTTTCCGTGTTGTCGGTATCAGCAAGGATGATGAAAGCTCCATGTCAGAACCAGCGTATGCCCCTTTTAATACACTTCGTACAATGTATGGACGCGGTGATAAGGCCGATCAGATAGTGTTTACTTTTAAAGGCCTTAAAACGGAGGCTGAAAATGAGGCTTTTGAAAAACAATATAAGGCCAGTATTAACCGTAACCATGATGCGGCTCCTGATGATGAAGATGCTATTTGGATATGGAACAGGTTTACATCGAATATGCAAATGACCCAGGGGGTCGCCATGATACGTACTTCTTTATGGATCGTAGGCATTTTTACCCTGCTGAGTGGTGTTGTAGGAGTGAGCAATATCATGTTGATTTCAGTCCGCGAACGTACGCGAGAGTTTGGTGTTCGCAAGGCTATCGGAGCTAAGCCGTGGAGTATTCTGAAGCTTGTCATTGTTGAAAGCATTATCATTACCACTTTTTTCGGATATATTGGCATGCTGTTAGGCATTGCCGCTAACCAGTATATGGATATGACCATTGGCCAAAAGTCAATGGATATAGGCGTTCAAAAGATTACCACTTTCCTTAATCCTACTGTTGGTATCGACACATGTGTTGAGGCTACATTGCTGATGATTGTTGCCGGTACGATGGCAGGGCTTATCCCTGCGCGCCGTGCAGCCCATACTCGACCCATAGAAGCTCTGAGATCAGAATGAGAATTGATATTGATACTTATCGTGAAATATTTGATACGATTACACGTAACAAAGGCCGTAGTTTCCTCACGGGCTTTGGTGTGTTTTGGGGAATATTCATGTTGGTGACGCTAATTGGCGGCGGGCAGGGGCTGAAGGAGATGCTTTCCAGTAATTTTCAAGGCTTTGCTACGAACAGTGGTATCGTCTTTCCACAAGCAACAACCAAGCCTTATCATGGTTTCCGTAAAGGCCGTACGTGGTGTATGAGCTATCGTGACGTCGACAGACTCAAGGCTCAAGTTCCTCAACTCGATTTTGTTTGCCCAGCGTTAATGCGCAATACTGGCAATATTATTTTTAATGACAAGAAAATGGCCGCCTCCTTCAAGGGGCAGGTCCCCGACTATGCCCGCATTGAGCCACCCCGTTTATATTATGGAAGGTATATCAATGAGATGGATATTGCACAGGATCGTAAGGTTTGTGTAATTGGAAAAAAAGTGTATAAGACACTGTTTCCCAGTGGCGGCAATCCATGTGGCAAGCGTGTAGAGATCGACAAACACTTCTATCAGGTCATTGGTGTCGATTATTCGGATGGTTCAATCAGTGCAGGGGGACGATCGGAAGAGTCGGTAATTGTTCCCATTACTGTTATGCAGAACAATTATAACATGGGTGACAGTATCTCCTATATTTGTATGACGGTGCATAACGGCTCCCGTATTTCTTCTGTTATCAAGCGTGTACGTGAGGTAATAGGGCAGGCACACAATATCGACCCTACCGATGAGAAGGCCATTACGTTGGTAAATACTGAGGTCATGTTTTCCATGCTCGACAGTCTTTTCAGCGGTGTTAATTTCCTGATATGGCTTGTAGGTATCGGAACATTGCTTGCAGGGGCTATTGGTGTTTCCAATATTATGATGATTACCGTACGTGAACGCACTACGGAGATAGGCATCCGCCGGGCCATTGGTGCTACACCGCGCGTCATTCTATCACAGATTCTGTCCGAGAGTGTGGTGTTAACAACGGTAGCTGGCATGAGTGGCATCTTTGTCAGCGTGCTTATTTTGCAGATGATAGAGCTTGGAAATACTACCGATGGCATTGTGTCGGCCCACTTTCAAGTTCGTTTCTGGTTAGCCGTTGGCTCACTTTTGTTATTGAGTTTGCTTGGCATACTGGCAGGTCTGGCACCTGCAGCCCGCGCAATGAGCATTAAACCCGTTGATGCCATGCGCGACGAGTAATACATTTTACAGCAGGCATGTAAATCAATTATTCAATCAAGACATATTAAAAAGCATACAGATAATGAAGCGTTATTTTAAATTTTTCGTAGTTGCACTTGTGTTACTTGTCTTCATTGGTACATTTGTGTTTCTCTGGATCAAGTCAAGACCCCAGCCTGTCAGTTATGAAGAGTTCCTGCCTACGGTGAAAGACATTCGTAAAACCACTGTTGTTACGGGCAAAATTGAGCCTCGAAACGAAATCAGTGTGAAGCCACAAATATCGGGTATCATCGCAGAGATTTACAAACAGGCTGGTCAAATGGTAACGGCGGGCGAAGTAATAGCCCGTATTAAGGTCATTCCTGACGAAAGCCAGCTTAGTGCAGCCCAGGCCCGTGTTCGCTTAGCCAATATCAATCTGCGTCAGGCACGCATTGATTATCAGCGTTTAAAGACGCTCTTTGACAAAGGATTGGTTGCT
Organism: Prevotellaceae bacterium; assembly: GCA_015256945.1. Taxonomy (GTDB): domain Bacteria; phylum Bacteroidota; class Bacteroidia; order Bacteroidales; family Bacteroidaceae; genus Prevotella. Next base: position 88,228 of record JABZLB010000003.1, read on the forward strand.
GGTAACGAGTACGACCAGAAACGCCAAGCCTATCAACAGGCGCAGGAAGAGGTGCGTTCGGCCAATAATAACTTAGAAGTGGTGCGCGACGGTGTGGCTGCAGAGAATGCCAGTACAAGCTCAACGATGATACGTTCAACTATCAGCGGTCTTATTTTAGACGTGCCTGTAAAGGTGGGTAATACAGTAATCCTGTCTAATACTTTCAACGACGGTACCACAATAGCCACTGTAGCCAACATGAACGACCTTATATTTCGTGGCAATGTTGACGAAACCGATGTGGGGCAACTGGTTACTGGCATGCCCATGAAGATTACAATCGGTGCTTTACAGAACGATAAGCTCGAGGCTTCGTTGGAGTATATCTCACCGAAGGCGGTTGAAAACAATGGTGCTAACCAGTTTGAAATCAAGGCAGCAGTACACGTTGGCGGCACTCATAAGATACGATCAGGTTACAGTGCCAACGCCGAAATTGTGCTTGCGCAGGCTAACCAGGTGATGACTGTGCCTGAAAGTGCCATTGTCTTTGAGGGTAACAGCACCTTTGTATATGTTGTAAAGACATCGGGCGACACGAAAACGTATGAGAAGCGCAAGGTAGCCACCGGTCTGAGTGATGGTATTGATATTCAGATTAAGAGCGGATTAAAGAAAGGCGAGCGCGTACGTGGTCCGCAAATAATAGCTGAAAGTTCTGCTTCCGGCGGACAATGATAATAGTAGAAGCCCGTAGTCACTATTCGGACACGGGCTGGCTGGCTGCTACAAACTGCACAGAGTGTACAATGTTTCTCCGTTTTCACGTCGCTTGTATACTTGTTGCAGTTTGTGTTTTTTTCATACTTATCCCGTTTGTTCGCTCATTTTCTTTATCGGTTGTCTTCACAATTCTATCAATTTTTTCCTGAATCCAGGGGTTAGGAAATCGTATGGTTTGCTGTATTACAGGAAAACAGTATGCAAAAATTGACTAACATCGAGCGTCTTTTCCGTGCACACTATCCGTCCATGTATCGTGTGGCCATTGCCTTGCTGCGCAATGCTGACGAAGCGCAGGATGTGGTGAGTGACGTTTTTGCCGATTTGCTTGACGGTCGTCTGGCGTTACGCTCTTCCGTGCATGATGCCGATGCTGACAGCACATCCCGTTTTCTCCTGCTCTGTGTGCGCAACCGCTGTCTCAATATGCTCAATCATCGTTCGGTAAAGGAGCGTGCAGCCCGACTGTTATTGCTGGAAGCACAACCCTCCGTCGTTCCCGTCGATGTTGAAATAGCCCATATTGACGAGGTGTTTAGCTTTATGGAGAGCCAGCTAACACCACAGACATTACAGGTGATGAGGCTGCGTTTTGTCCGGCAAATGAAGTATAGGGAGATTGCTGTTGCGCTGAATATCAGCGAGGTGGCGGTTTACAAGCACTTGTCGCAAGGCATACAGAAACTGAAACAACATTTTAACCCCTGAACAAGATGGATAATTTCAACCTGCTTTTAGACTTTATCGACCATCCCGAAAGCTTTTCAGAGGCCGACGTTGAGATGCTTCTCCGCGACCCTGAAACGCGTAAACTCTATGACACTATGGTGGAAGCCCGTGCTGCTTTCGCCCATCATGACGCCCGTCCGGATGTAAACGATGCCTGGAAACGCTTCAGCAAGGCCCATGACGACGCCCGTTTGTCGGGCCGTTGGCGTAAGGCCGTGGCGGCCGTTGCTGCGCTGTTGATTATATCGGGCATCGCGCTGGCTGCTATTTTCTGGCCTTCAAGGCCTGTTTCCCCACTTGCTCCGCGTAATACTTATCATACGGAAAGGCAGCCAATCGGAAAGGTTGTCCGTCGCGATACGGCAACAGCACCTGTGCCAAAGCCCGCAGGGGTTCGAACGTTTGAGAATATTCAGCTCGAACAGATGCTGGCAGAAATGGCCGTTTCCTATGGTGTGCAGGTAAAATTCAGGAATAATGACGCCCGCTCACTGCGCATTTATTATACCTGGAGCAGCACCATGCCGTTGCAAAAAGTGCTGGATGAGCTGAACCGCTTTAAGCAATTCAGGGTAACACAGGATGGGGAAACCCTTATTGTAGAATAGTAAGAAGACGCAGATATGAAACAATACCTTTTCCTTTCCTTCCTGTTGATGTTGCCGTTCTGTAGTAGTGCCCAACAAATTACGCGCAATTACGATCACCGTTCTATGTCCGACGTGCTGGTTGACCTTGACAAAGTCTCTTCCCATCAGCGCATAAGCTTTATCTACAACGAGCTTGAAGACTTTACTGTTACGTGCCATGTCAGTGCCCGGACGGTGCCGGAGGCCATACGTCAGGCCATAGGCTTCTATCCTATAGCCATGACTGTCACCGACAGTCTGATTACAGTAGAGTGCGTGCAGAAAGAAACGCAGAAACTTATTGCCCGCATTGTTGACCACCGCGGGTGCCCGATGGCGTTCGTTAACGTTGCACTGCTCAACCCTTCCGACTCATCTTTCATCACCGGTGGGGTGAGTAACGAGGCCGGAGACGTAGTTATTCCCTGCCGCGCACCGCGTGTTCTGCTGCGTGCTACGTATGTGGGGTTCAAGACGCTTGCCGTAATGGTCAGCACCCGACGTGTGGGCGACCTGCACATGACACCCGACAGCTATACGCTGAAAGGCGTAACTGTTGCGGGAAACCGCAAGACCGACTATGTCGATCACTCGGTTTATACGTTCAGTGCCGAGCAAATTCGCCATGCCCGACAGTCGCACGACCTGCTGGCTACATTGCCCGGTATTCTCGTTGACCCCGTAACTCACCAGATTTCTAACCTCATGGGCAAGCGCATGAAGGTGTTGTTGAATGGTGTTGAGGCCACAGACAATGACCTTAAACTTGTGCCGGCCGACAAGATTAAGAATGTATTGTATTACACCGAGCCTCCATCGCGCTATGCCGGAGCCGATATTGTGCTCAACGTTATTACGCGTCCGCTCGACCGCGGCTATGCCGTGGGCGTGGATGTATGGAACGCTGTCAACACCGTTATGGGCGACAACCGTACCTATGCGCGCTATAACTGGGGGCATCATCAGCTTTCTTTCGACTACGCTAACAACATAAGAAACTATCGCAGCCGCTATTACGAGCAGCATTACCGCTTTACACACCCTGACGGTACGCTGGCCGATTATCATTATCAGGGCAGGGACCACTTCGGATATACCAACAACAACTTCCGTCTTAAATACACATTCTCGCGCCCTGACGATATTACCTTTCAGGCTGTGCTTGCACCTTCCTGGGCCTATATTTTCTCACGGGGCACGCAAACCATCGTGGCCACGGGCAATCCCGCATGGCATGACGGGTACGGAACGCAGAATGAATGGACCAAAACTTTCGGGCCCTCGCTCAATCTCTATCTGGAAAAGCAGTTCGCCCATAGGCAGACGCTTACCGCCGACGTCGTGGGCACGTGGTATAACAACCGTCAGCGCAATGCCACTGTGCAGAAAACGGCTTTCAATGACAGTGTTTTGGTTGACGACGATATGACTTCTCGAAATCGCAAATATTCGGTTATCGGAGAGGTCGATTATCAGAAAGCGTGGCTAAAAAGCATGCTGAACATAGGTTATACGGGCCGATGGTCGCAATCAGACTATACGATTAGCAACGTCTTGTCAGGCTATCAGCCTTACGATTACGCCTCGTCGTATCAGCTCCACAACATATATGGCGACTACGCGTGGGCCATAGGCCGCTGGTCGTGGAAGGTAGGGGCGACGGCAAACTATGTGGAAACCTCGAACAGTGACACGCGCTTCCATAAGTTTTACGTCACGCCGAAGCTGCTTGCAGCCCGTAATTTCAAGCACAGTCAGCTTAAATTTCATTTCGGTTTCGGCCTTAATGTGCCGCCTGTAGCCCAATTGAGCAACAGTTCGTCGGTTATTATCCCCGGGCTTATCCGTCAGGGAAACCCATGGCTTAAGACGGGTGGCGAATACAATGCCTTAGTAACGTTCAGCCACGAAGCCTCATGGGTGAGTTTCCGTGTGCAGGCAAGTGCCGTTTATACTGACAAGCCTCAGAATGCTTACTATCAGTGGAAGACGGTGAATGGGCAGCGAACGATAGTGTCGTCATACGAAAACGCCGTCTGTCAGTGGGAGGGAGGCGTTACCGGACTGTTGCAACTGAAGCCCTTCAAGAGCGATTTGCTCACCGCCGACCTGTGGACATGTGCCTATTTTACCCACATCCGCAGTCGTCTTATCGGCAACCGCACGTTCTGGTATACGCCTCTTCGCTATAACATCAACTTCAGAAAAGGTTGCTGGGGTGCCGGTTTTCAGGGCGTCATACCCTCAAAACGTCTCACGGGTATGGTTCTGACGAGCGACGAAAACAAGCAGCACCTCTCGGTGTTCTGGCAGAAAGGACCGTGGCATGCGGGCGTAACGTGTCTGTGGCTGTTTACAAAGGCGCGCTATTCCAATAAGACGGTTGACAACCCCGTGATGAACAAAACAAGTAATACTTGGATAAACGACAACCGTTCAACGGTTGCTCTCAATCTCAGCTGGAACTTTTTCTCGGGTAAAAAGAAGGTTATTAATCGCAGTATCCATAATCAGGACGGCGATTCGGGGGCACTTTGATCCTCCCCCAACCCCTCCGAAGGAGGAGAGTTACGGAAGTTTTCAGGAGTTAAGAAGGAATTATTTAGGAGTTAAGGAGTTGAAAGGAGTTAGGAGGAGTTAAGGCAAATGCCAGTTAGATAGTTATACCAATATAGGATAAGGACAAAGTGTTGTCTTAACTCCCTAACTCCTTTTAACTCCTTAACTCCTGCAAAACTCTTGGCAGGCTTTTTGTTATACCATAGAATGATGGAAATAAAAAGAACAGAACATGGCAGCGAAGGCCTCTTCGAAGCCTTTGACGGACAGGAACGCATGGGCTATATGTCTTATACGTGGGATAATGACGAACAGATGGCTATTGAACACACGGTGGTTGACCCTGCTTTCGGCGGCCGTGGCGTAGCATCGGCTCTGCTTGACTATGCGGCCGGCTATGCCCGGGAAAATTATAAGAAAATTCGTGCAGTATGCTCATTTGTCGTGGCTAAATTTGCCAAATCGTCAGCTTATGACGACGTAAAGGCAAACGGATAATTGCGTTAAGGCATTTGTTTTACAGCGTTATGTCCGTTGTTCGACGGCCGTCAGCAGCGCGTACGGCGACCGTCGAACGATGGGTGTGACGACCGTCAGCAGCGTGGTTGACGGCCGCCGAACAATGAACCTTATAATGAAAACAAGGTATCGTTATTGTAAAACGGTTGTAACGATACACAAAAACGGTGGATTCCTTATTGCAGGAAGCCACCGCTTTTTTAGTGTAAAGCCGCGGGATTAACGCACAACAACCTTGCGTCCCTTATGGATATAGATACCCTTTTGCACAGGCTTGCTGATGCGTACGCCGTTAAGGGTATAGTAGCCCGTGCCGGTATCCAAAGCTGCTGATGGAGTAACGTGTGCGATACCTAATGCAGCATTGGCAGCCGTTGTGGTTATATTGTACCAGCCTCCGTTGGTAAAGGTCATATCTTGTGTCTGGTTTGTACCAATTCCGCTTTGCCCGTTGTTGAAGATAATGAACTTCGGGGCTGACGTTTTTGTGCCATAATAGCACCACTGCCAGATGTAACGGCCGTTCGCTGTGCGGCCTATGCAATAAACATGCTTGTTATCGCCTGGCCACGTGGCATTGTCGTCGGGTGAGTAATTTGATGTTGTGGGTGTCCATACCCACGCATATACGCTGGTATCTGCGTCCCAGGAAGCAGGCGCTATAAAGTAGGCGTTCCAGGTATAGCCTGCAGGAGGAGTCTGGAAACTTACCTGTTCCGGGGCAGGAAAGGAGTATGTACGGGTTACAATATTTGATACATGGCCTCCGATAAGCAGGCCTGCTTTCAGCGTTACCGTGCTGCCTTCAACGCGGTTGATGGCTATGCGCGTACCGCTTGCTGCCTGTTGGCTCAATGCTGTGGGTGCAGAGCCGTCGAGTGTATACACCAGACGTGCGCCCGCTGTGGCGGTTACGGCTGTTAACGTGGTGCTGAAACTCTGTGTATAGCTGCCTGAAGGCTTGTCGATGAAAGCCGTTTCGGCCGAAGGCGACAGGTAATAGGCATAGTGATGACCACTTAATACCTTGATAAAACGGTTGCTGGCAGGTTCGCCGTAGCCGCTTCCTACAAGTACAAGCAGGTTTGCTTTCGTTCCGTTGACAATGCAGCCATAGTAGGATGTAGCACTGCGATAAGGAGTATAGTTACTGATATTAGTGACACCCGCGGCCTTGCGGACATCAATCATAGCCTTAATTTGGTCAGGATATGCCTTATAATGCTTGTAGAAAACACAGGGAGTACCTGGCATTGCCAGCATATAAGCGTTGGCTGCAAGAGTGTCACGCGTGAGCGAACCGTTGCTTGAACCGTCAGGTCTCAGCTCAGTGTCGTGGTTTTCCAGGAAGGTAACGGCATAGCGGCGGTAAGTATTGTTATTGATTAGCGGCATATCACCGAAAGGATTAGCCTGTCCGAGCTTTGACCAGTTGCCACTGTTTGCCGCGTTATTTACCACATATTTGAACTGAAAATCGAAGGCAGCACTGCGCTTGCCGGTAGTATTGATCCAGTTGATGATAGTATTGGAGTTGTCCCAACATTCACCTACCGAGAAGTTTATGCCGGCAGCGTCGTTGTAATCGCCTACATGCGAGCCGTTAAACCCCTTGACCATATCGTAACGAAAGCCGATATAACCGAGGTCGTTCACCAGAAAGTGCTCGTAAGCCTTAACTATTCGTTGTACGTTGGCGCTTTTATGGTCGAGGTCGCGCATGCCCGAGAAGTCGTCTCCCTCATCATTGTTGCGGCTTAGTGTGATGCCGTCAGTCAGTGCCTGTGCTGCCGTGGTGTAGCCTGCATTTTGGGCATCGTCGTTGGCAACGATGTCGTTAGTTTGCAATTGGTATGTTTCAGAGCCGTAGGTTTCGCGTGGAAAAGCCCACCATCCGTTGGTTTGGTGATGGTTTATCACCACATCGGCAATGGCTCCTATGTTGTTTGTACGGAAGGTTTTGATGAGCGAGCGCAGCTCTTCAGCCGTACCGAAGCTCGAATTCTGGTTAAAAAAGTAGTAGGGATCGTAGCCCATTGAGAGGCTGCTGTTCGTTTTTCCACTCTGTGGCAGCCATACAAGCGAGAAGTAACCGTTAAAATCGGCTGCCTGTTTTTGCAGTTTTGTCCAGCGGGTATCCTTAAAACTGTCCCAGTAAAAGGCCTGGAGCATAACCCCGTCATAGCTTGAGGGCCATCCTTGTGCCTGTGCAGCAAGAGGCATAGTGAGGGCAAGAAGAAGAGTTTTGACAATTTTTTTCATATCATGAAAGGTTTTAAATGATGGTTTGGGGTAAATTTTTCGAAGTGGTGAGACAAAAGAGGCGACCCTCTGACGGGGGCCGCCTCTTTTGTTTATCGGGAAAATATTTAATGTTTACTGATAGCTGCCCGTACCGTTGGTGAAGTTAATATGCACCTTCTGGCCAGTTAGAACGTTAACGCGTGATTGATCGCCACCCTTTCCGCGATAGCTTAATCTACCGCCTGTGGTTACCATGAACTCGGTTTTCCACCAATCGTACGTGTCTAACTTGATACACATACGAAGCTCGCCGTTGGCAGCGATAGCAGGTGATATAAATTCGCCGTTATCAGTAGCAGGTATTGTGAAAGCGTTATGGCTGTCAATAGTCCAGTTATTCACCGGTGCCGTTGACCCCATCAGATATACTTCAGGCCAGAGAAAGCTTACCTTGCGTGCCGAACCGTTCACAACTACGAGCAGATACCAGCCAGCATTTGCAACCTTAATATTGCCGCCGTTGTCGGTTATACCTGCACCGGCCTGGTCGTTAATGGTTGCCTGCGAACCGAAATCGTTGCTCCAGCCTGCCTGTGGTGCAAATTTTATCTCTTCGTTAGCATGGAGATAAATAATTTTCCAGAAAGTATCGGTGGTGCTGTGTACAGGAACCAGAGGAACCCATGTGCCTCCCCAGCCGTAGTTACTGCCGGTAAGGAAAAGCTCCGGGTCGTTCATTGCAGTGATATTATAGGTTTTTTCGAGCAGGTTAAGCTCAATTTTATAATACTTTCCCGGGTGAGCCGTCTGGTTAATTTTGAAGGCATTTGCGACCTCATCGTTCTTTCCAACCACGAAAGAACCGCTCATGCCCTCAGCTCCGTTTGCAGCAACACCAATGATATTGCCATCGAAGAAAGTGGCTGTGCCTCTGTCGTAAGCTGATTGTGGTATAATTTTGAAAGTGTTTTCTGCTGCTATCGTATTGTCAGCATTCTTGGCAGAGGGGATGATAATGCTGATAACGGGATCGTCATACAGGTCACCGCCACCGTTTTGAAGTTCTAAAGACTTATCGGTTTTTGACCATGCGTTATTTGTTCCCATATAATAATAGTGGTCCTCAAGGACAGGAGAGTCAGGGGTAATCTTGGCTGTTGTGTTGCCTTCGTTCCTGATGCTCATGCCATTTACTGTGGTAAAGGCTTCAACATGCAATGCTACATCGCGTTGTTGTGGACGGCGTCCCCATAAATCGATGAAGGCTTCCTCGAGTTCAGACGCTTTAACCTTACCATCGGCATAGGCTTTAATTTGCTTACTTTTTCTCTTGTCGGCATTGAAAAGTGTAACGGTGTAGACGTTTGTAGCAGGGTCTTCAACCTTCATTGTAGGAGCAAAGAGCTGCACAGAGTCGGTATTGAGTGTGGCAAAATTGATGGCAGGGGCTTCGGCAAGGGTCATATTGACGGTCTTTGCTGCCTCTTGTTCGTTGCCTTGAGGTGCTGCCCACTCTTCGTAGGTGTTGCCACAGCTGGCAAAGGCCAGCGCAAGGGCGATGAATAATATGCTTTTTTTCATTGCTTTTTGTTTTTAGGAGGAGACACGAAACAGGATAATCGTGTCTCCGTAGTTTGCTTAATGATTAATTATCAGCTGCAATAAAGTAGAACTGACCGGTAATATCGTTGAAGAAAACAGTATATGTTCCTGCACTATACTTGTTTTTCCCGCCGATAGTGCTGGCCGTTCCGTATGGGAAGTCAGAGCCTCCCCAATAAACTGTACCGTCAGAGAATTTAAACTCGCCGTCAGTATTGAAAGTAACTGTTGTCGTCCAGTTGTGGTTTTCAGCACCTGTAAAGGTTGAAACAGGGCTCATACCAGCCGACGTTACGTTCCATGAATTGTAGTCGCCAGCCAGGAAAACAGCTGCGTGCTGCGTGGGAGTTCCGGTGTATGGCTCTATGGAAGCGGTTTCAGTCTTTGTGTCAACAGTGACGGTATAATAACCGGCGGTCTTGATAATAAGGTTACCGTCGCTGCTCTTGTCATATCTGCTGTTTCCGCTTACATTGGTAAACTTGCCGTAATCAATCTGCGTGTCCCATGAACCAGGGTTCTTAACAAGCTTGAACTGGCCGTCTGCAGGGAAGTAATCAGTATAGGAAATCTTTCCAGTACCTGTTTTACGATCGTATTCCTGCCCGTCAATCATATACAATGGCATCATAGAACTGCCTACATTTGCGGCTCCGTTGTTGTTCCAGGTACCGTTACCGATGCAGCTTCCTATCAGATACCACTCGGCAGGAGCCGCATCTTTAAGCTCAACATAGTAAGGAGCAACATTGACGGTGATAGTATTTGAGAAGATGGTATCGCCTGCAAAAGCTGCTCGCACGCGCACATACACCTTTTGTGTTGCAGGAACGGTGTTTGGAGCATAGTGGGTAATTTGTTCGAGTGCGGTGGCAATGTCGGCTGATAACAGCTCGGCCTTGGTTGTTGTATACTCCTGACTGAAGGTTTTATAATCGCCAACTGATTTTTTGTGTGCATCAACCTCGCCGTCTTGAATGTCTTTTGTCCATGTGTTGTTAGCAGAAATCTGCACCTGATAGGTTGCAACGGCCGGGAAACCGTAAGCTGGTTGCGACCAGGTGAAAGGCATACTGGTTGACGTTGCAAGGTCAACCAGCGACGTTGCATAGGCTGGGGTATTCAGTACAAAGGTGTCAGGATGCTGAATAGTGGGGTTATGTTCCATGTCATCACTGCAAGCTGTAAAAACAACTGCACCGCAAGCCAGCAGCAATGCTGATTTTATGAAATTCTTCATATTGTTTCTTTATTGATTGTGTTTGAAAGAACGGGTGGTTAAACCCGTTCTTTCGGGTAGTATAACATGTAAGATTTTTTAGTATCCAGGGTTCTGAACGAGTTCGCCTTTCACCTGATCGGCTGGTATTGCAAATACATTTTTCGTTGCCGGGAAATTGCGACCATTCTTGGCTCCGCCTTTATAGCTCCAGTTATAATTGTTGTTTCCCCCAAAGTATCCGAAGCGAATGAGGGTAGGCCTGCGCAATCCTTCGAAGTAAAACTCGCGACTCCATTCATCGCATATATCCTTAAGGGTATACCCTACCTTTGTAATGGCATGGGCACGAGAACGCAGTGCGTTGATGGCTGCCGTGCCGTCGGCAGTTGTTGTTCCACCATTTAGTCGTGCCGTAGCCTCTGCATAGATAAGGTTGGCTTCGGCAACGCGGAACAAGAAGAAGTCGGTGTCAGGATAGGTATCGTTGTGACCTTCGCTTCCATCGGTCTTAAAGTTGTTCCATTTTGCAACAGCAAAGCCATCAGTAAAATGTCCCATTGAACCCTCACCATTGTCGATGGTACGCCCTATGCCATCAAAAATAGCGCGATCATCATTGGCAGCCGCTGGCATTTGGGTACACGAAACGTTAGGTGCGTCGTCATTTGGGAAGAATTTCTCAACTAACTCCTTGCGTGCACGGTTGCCACCCCAGGTTTGTCCTGTGCCATTTGTTGCGTGAGGACGTACTCCTGATACATCGGCGTGCATGTTACCATCGAAGGTTGAAGCCATCAAGAAGCAGGTTCCTGCCCATGATGTAGTTTTAACACCATCCTGCGCGATGCGGAAAACACCTTCGTAAGCAGCACTTGTTTCACCATTATCACCCATGAATAGCTTTTGGTAAGCACTCCATGGACCCGTAGCAGTGGTGTTAAGACGATAGTCGGATGTCATTACTTTTTTAGCATACTCAGCAGCTTTGGCCCACTGGGCTGTACCAGTATAAACTTCAGCATTCAGATAAAGGCGTGCAAGAAGCATCCATACGGCAGCCTTGTCGGCACGATAATATCCGGGATCTGTTGATTTTTTGGCTTTGGCCTGAGAAAGTTGCGGCTCAACTGCAAGAAGTTCACTTTCAATCCATGAATACATTTCGGCACGAGTCTTAAGCACTGGTTTGGTAAGTGATTCTGCAAATGGTACATTTCCGAAAGCATCCATAAGAAAATAGTATTCTAATGCACGCAGGAAGCGTACTTCTGCGGTCTTAGTAGCATCTACATCTCCACATACATTGATATATTGGTTACAATATGAAATGCCAGTGGTAAGGCGTGCAAAGAATCCGTTTAACATAGGATGGCTGGCATCGTATGTGTTATAACAGAACTGCCTGATGCCATTATCGCCCCAATGGCATATTGCTTCGTCGGTGGTTAGCTCATTGGAATTCCAAAGCTGACGGATGAAACCGGAGGTACCTCCGTCCAGACCGTCAACGTCACACTCGCCATCACCAGTACTGTTTCCGGCTATGGCTAAGTTGGCGTAGCACTTATTGAACAGACCAACAGGGTCGACCTGTGTGTTCATATTGGGGTTGATGGGTGTGACATTAAGGTCGCCCGTGCATGATGTCAGCCCTAAAGAGAGGACAATGACAGTAGCAGAAAACAGACTTTTAATATTTTTATTCATGATTTAATGTACTCTTAAAGTTAGAAGTTCAGGTTTAGACCTACGATAACGGAGAATGGACGCGGATAGATATTATTGTCGTATCCGTTGAAGATTTCAGGATCGAGCCCTTTATATTTGGATATTGTGAGCACGTTAGATGCGGTGGCGTAAAGACGTCCGCCAATACCATTCCAGGTTGCATTCTTAAACAGCTTGTCGAAACTGTAACCTACGGTGATGTTATCAAGTTTGAGGAAAGAGGCATTGTGTACCCATTTGTCGGATAATTGAGCTGAAAGGTCATCAGTCTGCCATCCTTCGGCAACCGCTTTTGCCGTTTTGTTTGTGAGGGCATTGGTTGAAGAGAACAGTGCATTGGGGCTGACGTTACGGAAACCTAGGCCTACACCATCAAACACATAGTTGCCTAAGTTTGCACGTAATGCAAATCCGAAATCCCAGTTATTATGCTCGAGGCGTGACGCGAGGCCCATGGTAACGGGAGGTGCTGGCGATTTATAGAAGTAACGGTCGGCATTTGTTATCTGTCCGTCGCCGTTACGGTCAACAACAGCATTCTCAATGGCACGGCCATTACGATCGTATGCCTGCTGGAAAACCCAGAAAGAGTTCATAGGATGGCCTACCTGGTTGTATTCAAGATACTTGTCTAAGCCAAGAGATACGATGGTATTTGCAACGGGATTGCCGTTATTGCTTGCACCATTAAGGTCAGTAATTTCGTTGTGGTTGAAAGTAAAGTTATAATCGAGAGTCCAATACCATCCACGACTCTGTATTACTTTCCAGCTGACAGCAGCCTCCAAACCTGTATTTTTCATTGAACCGATGTTCTGCCAAGCCTGATTTCGGAATGCCGAAAGAGCCTCTGTTGGCGCATAATTAAGCAAATCGGAAGTCTTACGATAGTACCAGTCGAGGGTTCCACTGAGGCGCTGGTTGTTTATTCCCCAGTCTAATCCTATATTATAAGTGGTGGTAGTTTCCCACTTTAATTTTGGAGTGTAGTTGTCAGGACGATATAATATACCGTCGCCGTCGGCAGGATAGAAAGCTCCTGTGCCTGTATTGCGGGTGTAAGTAGGAATCCAGGCATAGTCGTTATTGACATCCTGCTGACCCGTCTTACCCCATCCGAGACGTAATTTGAGGTCAGAAAGCCACTTCATATTTTTGAAAGCATTCTCATCTTTCACTCTCCAGGCGAAGGCTAAAGATGGGAAGATAGCCCAGTGATCTTTGAAACGGGACGAACCATCATCGCGAACGGTTGCTGTAAGATAGTAGCGTTCCATGATGTTCCAGTTGGCACGGCCGAAGAAAGAAACAAGGAAGTTCTCAGACTTTGTAGCATAAATAGAGGGAGAATAATACTGTCCTGACAGGTTTCCTGATGCACCTGTCGGATTTCCAAGGTTGTCAACATAAGCTCCTGTTTTGGTATTATTGGCACCATAGAAGCCCCAGTAGTTATTATTCTTGCTGTTCCAGAAGTGCTGATACTCATAACCTAACATGATGTCAAAGTGATTTTTGGCAGCATCATTGAAATCATGGTAATACTGTGCATAAGTACTCAACGATAAGTTGCGCTTCAGAATTGATTCGTAACCGTGTTTCCCATAGTAGGAATCGACGTTACTTTGATAAGCTGGCGTTAGATCGGTAGTTTGTTTACCTTTGGCAATATCGGCACCAAGGGTGGCATGCAAACGTAAATCTTCAAAACCGTGCACTTTATAATCAAAGTCGGCACTTCCAATAAACTCACGACTGTTGGCAATATCTTTCTTTTCGTTCAGAAGAGCTAATGGGTTTGCCGTTGCCAGTTCGTTATAAGTGTATGGCCAATTGGTATCACTGTAATTACCAGCCTTGGGCCATGTGAAGTAGCCATTGAAGTTTTTGAGAGTCTGATCTGCGTAATAGCCGAACGATTTGTTGCCTTGTGCATCGATAGTCTTTACAGTATGAAAACGTGATGTATAGGCGTAGGGGCTCTGGGTTGGGTCCATATTGACAGCTGCTCCTACTGCACCACCTTCGGCAAAACGGCTGTGAGCGTACATACCTTTTGCATTGAGGTTAATGTTTAAGTGGTTATCGAGGAGCGAAGGACTCAGATTAAGCGATGCAGTAACACGCTTAAAGTCGGATGTTTTCAAAATACCTTGCTGGTCAGTATACCCTACTGATACACGATAAGGCAGCGTATTGCCAACAGCTCCTGATACAGTTACGCCGTGGTCCTGACTGAGAGCTGTACGGTAAATCAGGTCTTGCCAGTTTGTGTTGGCTGTACCCAGCGCACTGTATGCGGTTGAATTTTCTCCCCATTTATCTTTAACGAGGGCACGGAAGCCATCTCCATCAAGTACGTCGACGGTATTTTTCTTCATACTTACCGTCATGCTACCGTTATAAGAAACCTTTACTCCACCTTTGTGTCCTTTCTTAGTGGTGATAATAATAACACCATTCGAACCGCGACTACCGTATATGGCCGTTGCCGATGCGTCCTTTAATACATTGAAACTTTCAATGTCTTGTGGGTTAATTGTGGAGAGAATGTTAGCTACTCCTTTCACGCCCGTGTTGTCAATAGGCACGTTATCGATGACGATTAAAGGGTCGTTGCTGGCATTCAGCGACGAGCCTCCACGTATTCTAATATTAGATTTGCCACCGGGTGTACCGCCTTCACTGGTAATATTAACGCCAGCTACCTTACCTGCAAGCATGTCTTGTGGATTCACCACAACACCTTTGTTCTTGGAATCGGGCTTAAGAGCTGCCACAGAACCTGTTAAGTCTGACTTCTTGGCAATACCGTAACCGATAACTACCACTTCGTTGAGTGACTTTTCATTACCTTCTTTTAGTATTACACTCATGTTGGGCGTAACCGTTCCTTTATAACTAGCATAGCCAATGTAGTCAATTGTTACCGTTGCACCACTGTTTGCGTTCAGGGTAAAGTTCCCATCGACGTCGGTTACTGCGCCTCCGTGTTGTCCCTGTACGCGTACAGTTGCTCCCGTTATGGGTTCACCAGTAGCATCTGCTACATGTCCTTTCACAACTATTTGCTGTGCAAGAACCGTAGCCGACAACGCCATTCCACACAAAAGTGTAAAGGCTCTGCGAGGCATTGTAATGATTACCTGCTTCATTTTTTCTTGATTTTTAAGTTTTACTTGTTTATAATTATTTGTTTCACTTATATTCGTGCAAAACGATTAATAAATCGTCTTCTTGTCATTATATCTCAAAGAGTTGTATTGCTTGAAAAAATATAGTCTTAGGTATGATGTTCGTTGCAAATTTATGTGTAATTTAGATACGTCAAACTTTTTTTAAACATAAATCGTTTATTCTGTAACGCAAACGTTTGCATTGACTTAGGTCAAGATATTTTCGTTGATATGAATGTTACAAAAGTCTTTTTTTCCTATTTTTGTGTTATGAAAACTAATTGGCTTAAGCTTAAGAAGAAATAAATGGAAAGGAATATTCCTATAACGATGAAAGATATAGCCCGGGAGCTTGGAGTCTCGGTGGCTACGGTATCGCGTGCATTACGTGACAGCCCACGCATTAGTGAGGAGCAGCGTGTAAGAATTAACCGCTACGCGCGTGAACATAATTATATTCCTAATGTGTTGGCAGAAAGTTTGCGCAACAGCAGAAAGAAACCGCTAAAAATCATAGGAGTGATTGTCCCACAGTTTGCACACTTCTACTTTTCTTCTGTATTAAGCGGGATAGAACAAGAGGCAACATCGAGAGGATATACGATAATTGTGGGGCAGAGCAATGAACAGTATGACCGTGAAGTATTGCTTTGTCAGCGCTTTTATGAACATAAGGTTTGTGGAATCATCGTTTCTCAAGCTAAGGATACACAAAAATACGACCACTTTAAGAAGTTGATTGATCACGGTGTTCCTTTGATTTTTTATGATCGTATATGTACAGGGATTGATACAAACCGCGTAGTGGTTGACGATTACCAGGGTGCTTTCAATGCAGTATCACATTTAATCCATACCGGATGCCGCCATATTGCCTATTATGGTTCACCAATGACTCTTGAAATATCCAAGAACCGGTATAACGGTTATCGCGATGCGTTGCTAAAGAATGGGCTAAAGCCAGAAGAACGATTTTTTAGAATATGCGACAATAGAGCTGATGCAGAAGCCATTACACCCGACATTTTGTCGCAAGAAGCTATTCCGGACGCGTTCTTTGCGGTGAATGATGATACAGCAATAGGCATTCTTTATACAGCAAAGCGTATGGGTTACCAAGTTCCACAGGATATTTCTATTTGTGGTTTTACCAATGGGCAACGGGCGGTAGCTTGTGACCCGATGCTTACGACTGTGGAACAACGCGGTGTTATGGTTGGTGAAGAGGCTGCAAATATACTGATTTCAAAAGTTGAGGGGATATTACCGATGGACCATACTGAGAAAAGAGTAGTGAGAACGCGCCTTGTTATGAGAGGAACTACACGATAAAACATTGAAAATCATAATTATATGAAAACAGAACTAAAACAAAAACCGGACATGACTTTTTGGGGATTGTGGGATTTGAGCTTCGGTTTTTTTGGAGTTCAAATTGCTTATGCCCTTCAAAGTGCTAACGTTTCGCGAATATTTGCTACGCTTGGTGCAGATCCCTATCATTTGAATTATTTCTGGATATTGCCACCTATGATGGGTATTCTTGTGCAACCCATTGTTGGTTCATGTTCTGATAAAACATGGACAAGGTTTGGAAGACGCATACCTTATTTATTTATAGGTGCAGCATTAGCCGTGCTTGTTATGTGCCTTTTGCCTAATGCTGGGAGCTTTGGTATGAGTATTTCAACAGCAATGATATTTGGTTTGATCGCCCTTATGTTTTTAGACACCTCTATTAATATGGCTATGCAGCCGTTTAAAATGCTTGTGGGCGACATGGTTAACGAAAAACAAAAGGCCAAAGCTTATTCTATCCAGAGCTTTTTATGTAATGCAGGTTCGCTTGTCGGCTTTGTCTTTCCTTTTGTTTTTACATTTATAGGTATTGCTAATACAGCACCGAAGGGGGTTGTCCCCGATTCTGTTATTTATAGTTTCTACGAAGGAGCAGTTATCATTTTGTTGTGTGTCATATACACTGTTATCAAAGTGAAGGAGTGGTCACCACGTGAATATGAGCAATATAATGGCCGAAGCGAAGATGTTGAAACAAAGGAAAAAGGTAGCAGTAACTGGATAGTACTGCTCAAAAATGCGCCATCGGCTTTCTGGCGTGTTGGTTTGGTGCAGTTTTTCTGTTGGTTTGCGATGGTGTATATGTGGGCATACACAACCGGAACTGTATCTGTAAACTGCTGGGGTACAACAGATACAGCCAGCAGGGGTTATCAGGAGGCAGGTAATTGGGTAGGTATTCTGTTTGCTATTCAGGCTTTGGGCTCAGTACTTTGGGCCCCTATTCTGCCTAAATTCTCAAATCGGAAAACAGCCTATGCGGTTAGTCTGCTACTGGGTGCTGTTGGCTTTATAGTATCTGCATATATCCATAATCAGTACTTGCTGTTTATACCTTTCTTGCTTATTGGTGCTGCATGGGCAGCTATGTTGGCTATGCCTTTTACGTTTGTAACGAATGCACTACAAGGTTACGGTCATATGGGAGCTTATCTCGGATTGTTTAATGGAACCATTTGTGTGCCTCAGATTGTGGCTGCTGCTGTGGGGGGGATTATTCTTTCATGTGTAGGTAGTGTGCAAGCCCACATGATGGTAGTGGCTGGCGTCTGTTTCATATTGGGAGCTTTATCAGTAGCTTGGGTGAAGGACGAATAGGAGACGACAACTTATTTTGTAAATAAGGTATAAAACTGATGCAATTACGATGTAAAGGAGTTTAAACGCATGATAAGTTATATACTAACGATAGTTTATAAGTGCAGTAAAAGTGTTGTGTTTATAATGCAAAGAAATACAATTACATGTTAAAGGCAACAGGATTATATCATAAAGGCAATACAATTGCATCGTAAAGGGAAGGCAAAGGTACCGTAAAGGCAAAAGTACGTAATTTTAATTCCTAAAATAATATTATTTTTTAATTAGATAATTCAGTTTTGCTTCACTTATCAATTTATGATAAACGGGTTAACTTTGTATGATAGAAAATTATCTGCCGAACTGTTTTCAAACTGTAATTTCCATAATGTTGCATGTGTATGCAACCGTTTGCATTCCTACTCTGTCAAATAGTTGATAATACAGATGAGGCAAAGTATTTAAATTTTTAATTTTGGAAAAGAATATAATACCTGAGGACTATGAACTTAAAATTCAATATTAATTATCGGACACGCTTTGGAGAGGAACTCGTTTTGAATATTATTAATGGAGATACTGAAGCGAGGTACCGTATGATGACGGCTGATGGAGAACGCTGGACTTTCAAATTGAACTTGCCGGCACAAAAGCATCAGTCAACGCTTGTCTACTATTATGAAGTTGAGCGTGGTGGTCAGAAGATACGTTGTGAATGGACAACCATTCGTCACATGTTGGAACTTACGGCAGTACATGGTGCCAGCTATACGGTTTTTGACCGCTGGAGCGACATCCCTGAAGACTCATATCTGTATAGTTCGGCTTTTACTAACTGTGTTCGGGGACGTGAACCACAGCCGATACAACAGTCTTCGTTTGGGGCTACGGTACGTTTGGTGGTACGTGCACCACAGCTTCGCAGCGACGATAGGCTAGCAGTTATCGGTAAGGGTGATGCTTTGGGTAACTGGGATGCGACTAAAGCTATTCCCATGACGGAACATCAGTTTAATGAATGGGTAGTAGATATTGATACCTCAAAGTTTACAGATCGTAAATTAGAATTTAAATTCATAGCTGTTAACACAAAGAATCAATCTGCTTCACTTTGGGAAACGGGTTATAACCGCACCGTAGAATTACCCCTTATAGAGCAGAAGGAGGTAATAGTATACAATCTTGATCAGGCTTTTTTCCCACTTTATAATGTTCGTCTGGCAGGAACGCTCGTCCCTGTATTCTCTCTTCGTTCGGAGGGTAGCTTTGGTGTGGGCGACTTCGGCGACCTTAAGTCTATGATAAACTTGGTTTATGCTACTGGTCAGAGAGTGTTACAGATACTGCCTGTTAACGATACAACCACTACACACAGCTGGCAAGACTCTTACCCTTATAGCTGTATCAGTATCTTTGCCATTCATCCGCAGTATGTCGATTTACGTCAACTACCAGCCTTAACCAATGCTAAACAGCGTAACGACTTTGAAGCTCTTCGTGAACAACTGAATGCACTGCCACAAATAGACTATGAACAGGTAAACACTGCCAAAATAAAATATCTGCGATTGCTCTTTGCCCAGGAGGGAAGTAAGGTGTTAAGCAGTAAGGGTTTCAAACAATTTATGTTACAAGCCGGCTCCTGGCTTGTGCCTTATGCACAATATTGCGTGCTTCGTGACAAGTATGGGACAGCTTGTTTCTCACAGTGGTCCGATCATAATACGTGGAATGAAGCCGATCGTGATAAGCTTCTACGCATCAGCTCACAAGAATATCATGAAGCTTCTTTTTGGTATTATGTCCAATATATTCTCCATAACCAGTTATTAGAGGCCCATCAGTATGCACGCAAAAAGCATGTAATATTAAAAGGTGACATTCCTATTGGCGTTAGTCGATATGGTTGCGATGTGTGGACGGAACCACGCTACTTTAATCTTAATGGTCAGGCAGGGGCGCCTCCAGACGATTTTTCAGTCAACGGACAGAACTGGGGCTTTCCAACTTACAATTGGGATGCGATGCTAAAAGACGGTTGTCAGTGGTGGATTAGGCGCTTTCAGAATATGGCTCAGTATTTTGATGCCTACCGAATTGACCATGTTTTAGGCTTTTTCCGTATTTGGGAAATCCCTGTTAATGCTGTACACGGTTTGTTAGGACAATTCCAACCTTCCCTCGGTATGACGCGTGAAGAGATTGAAAGCTATGGTCTGTCCTTCCTGGAACATCAGTTCTGTGATCCGTTTATTGCCAACTGGGTTCTCGATCGTATATTCCACGAACGTGCCGATGAAGTAAAAACAAAGTATCTTGACTACGATCATGATGATATATGGAAATTGAAACCAGCCTACGATACGCAGCGTAAGATAGAGAAAGCTTTCGATGGCGTGACAGATGAACATGAGCTTCATTTGCGTGATGGCCTGTATTCGTTAGTGTCCGATGTGCTTTTCGTTCGCGATCATAAGGATAACAGTAAGTTTCATCCACGTATTTCTGCTCAGTTCAATTTTACTTACGAAGCCTTGTACGACAATGACAAAGCTGCCTTTAACCGCTTATATAACGATTATTTTTACCGCCGCAACAACCAGTTCTGGTATGATGAGGCCATGAAAAAGCTGCCGGTCCTGGTACAAGCAACAAGAATGTTGGTATGTGCAGAGGATTTAGGTATGGTGCCCGATTGTGTATCATGGGTGATGAATGAGCTTAGGGTGCTATCATTAGAAATACAATCTATGCCGAAAGACCCTCATGTTCGTTTCGGTCATTTAAATAGAAATCCTTACCGGTCGGTGTGTACGTTCTCAACTCACGACATGCCTACATTGCGTCAGTGGTGGGATGAAGATATTAGTCGTACACAGGACTATTTTAATACCATGCTTTATCATGAAGGGCCGGCTCCACATCCGCTCCCAGGATGGCTGGCACGCGATATTGTTTCTCGTCAGCTGGCATCACCATCTGTGCTTTGTGTGCTAAGCATTCAAGACTGGCTGGCAATGGATGAGCGCCTCCGGTTGAAGGATGCTGACGCTGAACGTATTAACATTCCTGCCAATCCTCATTACTATTGGCGCTATCGCATGCACGTAAGTATAGAGAAGCTTATGAACGATGCGAGCTTTACAGAGAATGTCCGTGATTTAGTAAAGCAGAGTGGACGCTGATCTCTGATTCGGCTTTGCTGCCAGGCAGAAGACGGAATTTACCTGAACCAATAATTACCTGATATGAAAGTACGATTATTATTGCCCATAGTCTTACTGCTTTTGAGCAGTATGGCTATGGCGCAGAATGTTTTTAATGAAATGTCTTACACGCCTTCGGCAACAACTTTCAGGCTTTTTGCTCCGGGTAATAGCAAGCCAGTGGTCCGCCTGTACGTTACGGGGGAGGTCCACGGTGAAAGACCCTTAAAGACAATCCGTATGAAAGCCGTTGCCACGGATACGTGGGAGGCTCGTGTTAAAGGCAATCTCAAAGGGTATTTCTATACATTTTCCATCAATTCTGCCATGGATGAAAATCCTGGTGTTTTTGCGAAAGCTGTGGGGATAAATGGTGATCGTGGAGCTATTATAGATATGGCGCAGACTAATCCTGACGGCTGGACACGTGATAAAGTGGCTGGAGGATTAAAGAGTGCGACCGACTGGGTGATCTATGAAATGCATGTGCGCGATTATACACATGCAGCTCCAGGTATCAAACACCCTGATAAGTTCCTCGGTATTGTCGAACCTGCAACGCTTCAACATTTAAAAGATCTTGGTGTTAACGCAGTTCATTTGCTACCTTCTTTCGATTTTGCTTCGGTTCAGGAGCAATTTCCCAATGTGCCACAATACAATTGGGGCTATGATCCCAAGAATTATAATGTGCCCGAAGGCTCTTATTCTACCGACCCATGGAAGCCGGAGGTGCGCATTCGTGAATTTAAGACCATGGTTAAGCGGCTTCATGAGGCAGGTATAAGGGTTATTCTTGACGTGGTTTACAACCATACGTTCAATATAAAAAACAGTAATTTCCAGCTCACTTACCCCGATTATTTCTATCGTAAGAACGCTGACGGCACTTATTCTGACGGTTCAGGCTGTGGCAATGAAACGGCATCTGAGCGTCCTATGATGCGTAAGTATATGCTTGAAAGCGTTAAATACTGGGCTACTGAATACCATATTGACGGCTTCCGTTTCGATTTGATGGGCATTCATGATATAGAAACGATGAATGATATTCGTACCGAGCTGAATAAAATTAATCCTGATATACTTGTTTATGGCGAAGGATGGAGTGCAGGAACTTGTGCTTATCCCGAAACAAATCGAGCTGTAAAGGCTCACATATCGCAAATGCCAGGCATAGCTGCTTTCAGCGATGAGATGCGTGATGCTTTACGAGGACCCTTTTCTGACGATAAAAAAGGTGCTTTTCTTGCTGGTATTGCAGGCTCTGAAGAGAGTTTAAAGTTTGGCATTGCAGGGGCTGTTGCTCATCCAGACATTGATATGTCGCGCGTTAATTATAGTAAGGTACCCTGGGCTACCGAACCTACACAAATGATAAGTTATGTAAGCTGTCATGATGATATGTGTTTGGTTGACCGTTTGCGCGCATCAATTCCTCATATTGATACCGATGAGCTAATACGTCTTGACAAACTTGCACAGACGGCGGTGTTTACATCGCAGGGCATTCCTTTCATGTTATCAGGGGAAGAGATGTTGCGTGATAAGAAAGGTGTACACAATAGCTATAACTCTCCCGATTCTATCAATGAGATAAACTGGAGAAATCTCGATCTGTATCCGCAATTATACCTTTATTATAAAGGACTTATTCAGTTGCGTCGCCATCATCCTGCATTCCGTCTGGGCTCAGCAGAGCTGGTACGAAAGCATTTAGAGTTCCTGCCTGTACAAAATTGTTTGGTAGGCTTTGTACTCAAAAATCATGCTGGTGGCGACAGTTGGAAAAACATTTATGTGTTTTTAAACGGTAATCGTGAGGCGAGAGAGGTGACGCTTCCCGAAGCAAACTATGTGGTTATAGCCTGTGACGGCACTATCAATGAGCAGGGATTGGGCGAACAACATGGTGGAACAATGATGATTGATGGTCAGTCAGCACTTATTCTTAGGGAAAAAGATTGAACAAAAGAAATCGACGATGATGAAACTTAAGATAATTATTATTACCTTATTATTAGGTATGGTTATGACAGACAAAGCCATTACTCCGGCATCTAAAGTAATCATTTCACGGATAGAACCCACCAACTGGTATGTGGGAATGAAAGATACGTCTTTGCAACTCATGGTTTACGGTCCGGGAATAGGAAAAGCAGATGTGTCAACAGCATACGAAGGTGTACGTATTGATTCTGTTGTGCGTCTCGATTCGCCTCATTATCTTCTCGTTTATCTGAACTTAAGGGGTGCAAAGCCTGGCACGATGATGCTGAATTTCACGAATAAAGGTCATACTAAAAGTATACCTTATGAATTGAAAAAGCGTGCAATGAAAGGCGAAGACCGTATAGGATTCAACAACAGTGACGTGCTATATATGCTTATGCCTGACCGTTTTGCCAATGGCAATTCGTCGAATGATGTTGTCGTTGGCATGCGTGACGAGCTTTGCAACAGACAGGAACCGAGTCTTCGTCATGGTGGCGATTTGGAGGGAATACGCCAGCATCTTGATTATTTTACACAGTTGGGAGTTACCGCACTCTGGCTAACGCCCGTACTTGAAAATGATCTTCCTGCCGACAAAGGAAAGTTTAGCTGTTATCATGGCTACGCTACCACTGATTATTATCGCGTTGATCCACGCCTCGGTACTCTCGAAGAGTATCAGAAATTAATTGCTGACGCTCATAAAAGAGGGTTAAAAGTGGTAATGGATATGATTTTTAATCATTGTGGTTATAACCATCCCTGGATACATAATATTCCAAATCACGACTGGTTTAACTCGGCTTCGTGGCTCAACAACAGGCAGAAGTCGGGTAAGGATGAAGCTGAGGTAACCGATTTAAATACAGCAACCTGCTCATCTTACCTGCAAACCAGCTATAAGCTTACACCAGTTCTCGACCCTTATGCGTCAGAAATTGATTATCATGAAACCGTAGACGGTTGGTTTGTACCCTCTATGCCCGATCTCAATCAGCGCAATCCGCATGTCATGAAGTACCTTATTCAGAACTCAGAATGGTGGATAGAGACAGTAGGAATAGATGGAATACGTATGGATACTTATCCTTATGCCGACCGCGATGCGATGGCAAGATGGATGAAAATCATCAATACCGAATATCCCAACTTTAATACAGTAGGTGAATCATGGGTTACAGAGCCTGCCTATACTGCCGCATTGCAAAAGGATTCCAAACTGACAACGAAGAACTCAAATTTGAAAACAGTGATGGATTTCGCTTTCTTTGATCGGTTAAACCTGGCTAAACATGAAGAAACAGACGAGTGGTGGAAGGGGCTTAACCGCATTTACAATGTGCTTTGTTACGATTATCTTTATGCCGATCCGTCACATGTCATGGCCTTTATCGACAATCACGATACCGATCGCTTTTTGGGAAACGGCAAGGATTCTACGGCATTAAAGCAGGCTTTGGCACTTTTGCTTACGATAAATCGTATTCCTCAGCTTTATTATGGCACAGAAGTGTTGATGAATGGTACCAAAGAGGTTACAGATGGTAATGTGCGTCGCGATTTTCCCGGAGGCTGGAGCGGCGATAAGCATAATTGTTTTACACCGCAAGGACGAACAAAAGCTGAGAATTCAATGTTTGACTGGTTGAGTCGTTTACTCCATTGGCGTCAGGGAAATAAGGTAATCAGCATGGGAAGACAAACCCAGTTTATCCCTTATAAGGGTATTTATGTTGTGGCCCGCCAACATGAAGGTCGCACGGTGCTTACCGTTCTTAACGGCCTGCGTTCAGCTACGGTTATGCCGGTAGAGCGTTATGCTGAGGTTATTGGTGCAGCTAACCAGGCTACTGACATACTAACAGGGCGTAAAATAGACCTTTCACGCAACATTACATTGTCGCCACGTGAAGCACTGATTCTTGAATTTTAATAGAGTTTTTTTGCTTTTCTGTTTGTGAAAAGCGAAGAAATCAGTCCCTTTTAATACAACAACAGAAGTCCGGCAAAGGCTGCATAGCAAATCATGCGGATGGGATTAATCTTCAACCACATTGTAGCATAAAAGGTAGAAGCAAATAGGGCCAGACTGATACAGAAGTACCAGGGATTAACAGCTGGCGAAGAAAAGTTCTCAGTATTACACAAAAGCAATGTGGCACCGCCCAGAAGCCCTGCCACTGCCGGGTGAAGGCCTGCAAAAACATGTTGTACGGTTGGCGTCTTTACATATTTCATGAACATCTTGCTGATCAGAATCATCAGGATAAATGAGGGTAAAATGAGTGCCAGTGTGCTTGTAGCCGATGCCAAAACCGACATCATATTGCCGTATCCGGCATTGTGTGCAGCCGTATAACCACAGTAGGTTGCCGTGTTTATGCCAATAGGGCCGGGTGTCATCTGGCTGATTGCCACTATGTTTGTGAACTCGGCCGAGGTCATCCACGTATGTTTAAGCACGGTTTCCATCTGTATAAGCGACAGCATGCCATAGCCTCCGCCAAAGCCGAAAAGCCCAATCTTGAAGAAGGTATAGAAAAGTGAGAGATAAATCATTTGTCTGATACGTTCTGTTTTTGATGTTGCCTGTTGGTGAATTACTTTCGGGCTTCAGTTAATTTGCCAAAAAACAGTCCGCCAATACCAGCTGCAATGATAATCCAGATGGGATTTACGTGCAGTGCCCATATCAGCAAGGCGCATACAACAGGTATCCATGCGTTGCTCCATGTGATGTGAGCGTCGCGTGCCAGGTTAAAAGTGGGCACGGCAATCAGTGCTACAACAGCGGGCCTTATACCGCGAAACATAGCCGCTATCCATGGAATATCCATGAAATGCCTGAATACCATGGCGATAAGCAGTATGATAACAAACGATGGCAACGTGCTGCCCAATGTAGCATAAAAAGCTCCTTTCTGTCCCTTTATTTTGTAGCCGGTCGAGGTTGCCAGATTAATGGCAAAGGCTCCGGGACAACTTTGTGCGATGGCTATGATGTCGATAAAACTCTCTTTCGTAAGCCATGCGTGCTTTTTAACCACTTCTTCCTCTATAATAGGTATCATGGCGTATCCACCTCCAAGGGTGAATACGCCAATTTTAAAGAATACTTTAAATAAAGTAATAAGTGTATTTGTTTCCTTTGTCATCAGAAAACCGTTTGTTTTACTTTTTCCAGAGCGTCCGCTTCGGTTGGATTTATGCGTTTATTTTTTTCTCAATCCATTTCCGTGCGTTCACAAAAGCCTCCATCCATGGCGTTATTTCATCATGCTTGCGGTCGGCAGGGTACCAGGCATTTTGCCAAGAGAAGACCGATCTCTCGGGGTGAGGCATCATCGCTAAGTGGCGACCGTCGGATGAACATATCGCAGCCGCATTGTAATCGCTGCCATTCGGGTTGCCAGGATATTCAGCATAGCTGTATTTTGCCACAATATTATAGCGGTCTTCGTGCTCTGGAAGTGAGAAACGGCCTTCGCCGTGTGCCACCCATATACCTAATTTGCTACCGGCCAGACTGCCTAACATAATGCTCTTGTTGGCAGGAATGGTAAGCCCTAAGAACTGACTCTCAAACTTTTTGCTGGCGTTATGCAACAGGTGTGCACGATGTTCATGTTCCGGATTAATCAGGTTAAGTTCAACCATCAGCTGGCATCCGTTGCAAATACCGAGGCTTAGTGTGTCCTTGCGCGCATAGAAATTGTCGAGAGCCTTCTTGGCCTTTGCATTGTAAAGGAAAGCACCAGCCCATCCTTTGGCCGAACCGAGCACGTCAGAATTGGAGAAACCACCACAGAATACAATCATATTCACTTCCTCCAGCGTCTCACGTCCACTGATTAAATCGGTCATTGTTACGTCCTTTACGTTGAAACCGGCCAGCCACAGCGTGTAAGCCATCTCACGATCGCCGTTGGTTCCTTTTTCGCGTATGATGGCAGCACACGGGCGTTTTGCACTTATAACGTCCTCTTTCTTCCATCGGTCGGCATCAATACCGTAGCTTTCGAGCGTTCCTTTGAACGTGGAGTTGAAGTGTACGTCCAAAGGTTGTTTCTTATAATTGTCGTAACGCTTCTGCGCCATGCCGTTCATGCTCTGGCGACGGTCGAGTAAATATGAGGTCTTATACCAGGTATCGCGCAGCGTGTCAATGTCAAAGTCGTGTTTAAAGTTGTCTTTAACCACAGTAATGGTGCGTGTGTCAGGGGTAGGGTATGCTATTTTGGCGTAGGCTATACCATTTTCTTCGAGGTATTTTTTGACGTCTTTCTTTAGCGTATCCGACACCTGAATAACTACTCCGGGGTTTTCTGCGAACAGCATTTTCACAACATCGTCGTTCTCCTGCATCAAATCGTGCAGGTTTACGTGCATGCCTCCCGTGGTGTTGGCAAAAGTCATCTCAAGCAATGTTGTGATAAGGCCACCGGCAGATATATCATGTCCGGCCATAATCCAGTCTTTTTGTATAAGCTCTTGTATTGCATTGAAGCAATCGGCAAAGTATTCAGGGCTCTTCACCGTAGGCACATCGCTGCCAATTTTACCCAGCGTCTGTGCAAATGCTGATCCACCAAGGCGTTGCTTGTCAAAGCTGAAGTCGATATAATACAGGCTCGAGTTCTTGTCGTTTACCATTACAGGGCTTACCACCTTTTTAATATCGCTTACCTCTGCGCCTGAAGTAACAATTACTGTACCCGGTGCAATAACTTTTTTACCGTCAGGATATTGCTGACTTAGCGACAACGAGTCTTTGCCCGTAGGCACATTAAGGTGCAAACTGCAGCAGAAATCGCTTAACGCTTGCACAGCCGTGTAGAGGCGTGCATCCTCACCTTTCTGACTTCTGCAAGGCCACATCCAGTTCGCGCTGAGGTTAATGTTCTCTATTGCATTGGGATGAGCCTGATCAGTTGCAACAGGAGCCCATACAATATTGGTCAGACTCTCGGCCACAGAAAGCACACTTCCTGCAGCTGCATCGGCCATACCAGCCTGTGGTGCATGCCCAAGGGCTGTGGCAATACCTTTTTCTCCACGATAGTCTAAGGCAACAACACCACAGTCGGACAACGGTAACTGTATCTGTCCCTGTGTTTGTTGGCGTGCCACCTTACCGGTAACCGAACGGTCTACCTTGTTTGTCAACCAGTCTTTGCAGGCTACTGCTTCGAGCTGCAGCACCTCATGAATATAGCTATCCAGCTTATCGAGCGTATAAGTAGCATCTTCATAGTAATGCTTTACGGTAACATCGTTCATCACCGTCTTTGGCGAGTGCCCGAACATCTGTGCTACATCCAGGTCAAAAGGTTTTATACCGTCTTCCTGAACAAAGCTAAAGTGAGCATCTCCAGTGGTTTGTCCTACAACGTACATGGGTGCACGTTCACGCTCTGCAATCCTTTTTACGTGGTCAAGATGCTGTTCATCAATAAGAAGACCCATGCGTTCCTGGCTCTCGTTCGCAATAATTTCCTTGGCACTTAAGGTTTTATCGCCTATGGGAAGCCTTGTCATGTCAATCTTTCCTCCGCATTCCTCAACCAGTTCCGACAGGCAATTGAGGTGTCCTGCCGAACCATGGTCGTGGATTGATACAACAGGATTGGTATCTTCTTCAACCAAAGCCCTTACAAGATTGTAGGCACGTTTCTGCATTTCCGGGTTAGCGCGCTGCACAGCATTGAGTTCTATACCGTTGCTGTAACGGCCAGTGTCGACCGATGACACGCTTCCGCCTCCCAGACCAATACGATAATTATCACCACCAACAACAACAACCTCGTTACCTGGTTGCGGTTCCTTTTTCAAACAATCGCGTTTTTTGCCGTAACCTACGCCGCCGGCAAGCATAATTACCTTGTCATAGCCGTATACTTCGCCTGCTGCTTCATCGTCGGCTGCGGTACCGTCAGGCAGTGTTGCCGTATCGCTGGCAGTAGTTTTATACTCAAATGTAAGCAGCGAACCAGTGATAAGGGGCTGTCCGAACTTGTTACCGAAGTCGGAAGCACCGTTTGAAGCCTTGATTAATATTTCCTCAGGGCTTTGATATAACCATTTACGGGCCGCTATATTCTGTTCCCATGGCCGGCCTTTGCCTTCGGTTTGTCCTTCAGTTTCAGGCGTAATGGTCTCTGATATATTGAGGCGAGGGTAGCTCGTCATGTATACAGCCGTACCGGCAATAGGCCACGAACCTGTTCCTCCGCCCATACGGTCGCGTATTTCTCCGCCTGTACCCGTTGCAGCTCCGTTAAAGGGTTCAACGGTAGTAGGGAAGTTATGTGTTTCGGCTTTCAGCGAAATAACGCTTTCAACAGGCTTTACACGGAACCAGTCGCTGGTACTCTGGTCGCCAGGTGCAAACTGTTCTACCGTCGGACCCTGTGCAAAAGCAACGTTGTCCTTGTAGGCAGATAGTATCTTTCCCGGGTTTTCCTTTGTTGTTTTCTTTATGAGAGCAAAGAGGCTTGAGTCGCGTTCCTTGCCGTCTATAATAAAGGAGCCGCCGAAAATCTTATGCCGACAGTGTTCCGAATTGATTTGAGCGAATCCGAAAATCTCTGAATCGGTGAGCGGACGACCATTTTCTTTCTCTATCTTATGAAGGTATTCTATTTCCTCGGGGCTTAGGGCCAGTCCTTCTTCCTCGTTGTATTTCTCAATGTTTTCAACGTGTTTGATGGGCTCGGGCTCGTGATTGATACTGAAAATATGCTGATCAAGCCCGTTGTACATGCGCTGGAGCATGCGGTCGTGTTCAGCATTCTCGTTCGTTACAGGGAAGTATTCTTCTATACGCAAAATGCCATTGAGACTCATGTTTTGAGTAATCTCAACGGCATTTGTGCTCCATGGGGTTATCATTTCACGGCGCGGGCCTATAAAAAAGCCTTCGAGCTTGTCCTTTTTCAGGAGGGTAGCGTTGCCGAAAAGCCAGCAAAGTTCCTGAATTTCATGTTCACTGGGCTGATGATTAACTTCGGCAGCAATGATGTTCTCTCCGGAGGTTTGAAAGAAAAGAATCATAAATGGTTTTATTTAATGGTGTATACGTTATATAAACGATATTGCAAAGGTAGTACAAAACGATGGAAAGCAGAAGCTATATACCAACTTTTTTCGTTCTTGTAAAACTACTTTACATCGCATTTACACCGTAACTGTATTGCACGGATATGATATACATTGACGGGTATGGCAATTTTTAATAGTCTTAAATTCAGGCATTTGTAGTTAAAATTAGCTAAACCCTGCCAACTTTTAAGGCTCTTTGTCGTCATAATACTAAATTTGCAGCCAGAGGTCATGGTATAATGGCCGTGCAAACGTGTATTAACTAAAACGACATATAATATGAAAAAGACTGTTTTAACACTAACCTTGGCAGCGGCTATGCTCATGGTATCGAGTTGTGCCAGCAAGAAAGACTTGCAGAATTGCCAGAATGAGAATCGTGAACTTACCACAAATTATCAGACAACAAAGGAGCAACTTGCAGCCTCACAGGCTAAAGTATCGGCTCTTGAAGACCAGCTGGCACAGCAAAAACGCGATTATGCATCGCTGCAAAGAAGCTTGGACAAGAGTCTTACCAACGCTAACTCGAATAATATTAATATATCAAAGCTGGTTGATCAAATCAACGAGTCGAACCGATATATCCGTCATTTGGTTGAGGTAAAGAGCAAGAGCGACTCGCTGAACATGGTATTGACAAATAATCTTACCCGCAGTTTGAGCAAGGATGAGATGAAAGAGGTTGACGTGCAGGTGCTTAAGGGCGTAGTTTATATTTCATTAGCCGATAACATGCTGTATAAAAGCGGCAGCTATGAAATAAACGATCGCGCAGAAGAAACCTTAAGTAAGATAGCGAAAATTATTACCGACTATAAGGATTACGACGTGCTTGTAGAAGGAAATACCGATAACGTACCTGTAAATGCAGCAGCAGCATCGATGAAAAACATTCGTAACAACTGGGATTTGTCGTGTTTGCGTGCATCTTCTGTGGTGCAATATCTCATCAGTCGTTTCGGTGTAGCTCCTAAAAGGCTTACTGCAGGCGGACGCGGCGAGTTTAATCCGCTGGTAAATAACGATACCGAACTGGGCAAGCAGCGTAACCGTCGTACACAGATTATTATTACGCCGAAGCTCGATCAGTTTATGGACCTTATCGACAAGGCACCTGAAGAAAAGTAGGATATAGCAGGCAAGTGCAACCCTATAACGGGGCTCCGTAAGCAGTATTGAGGCTTTCGGAGCCCTTTTGCTTTGTATTGTATGGCGGGTTGCGGGCTAAAGTTGCCGGCCTTTCGACCTGTTGTTGAACAGATACAGGCGTAATACTCAGTGTTCGACGGCCGTCAGCAGCGCGTACGGCGGCCGTCGAACAACAGGTGTGACGGCCGTCAACAGCACGTATGGCGGCCGCCGAACAATGGATAAAAAAGCATAACGAACGGTACGTTTCGTGGAAATTGCCTAACTTTGCAGGCATAACGACAGGCAAAAACAGGCATGAAGAAGATAGTTCTATTGGCGCTCTGCTCTCTCTTTACATGCTGTGGCCGTGCGCAGATGCACGCATACAGTACGAATTTCACGTTTTCAGAAGCTGATTTTGCGGATACCATTCACATAGAAGTGGTTGACGGGCAGATTATGATACCTGCTGTCGTGGGTGGCATAACACGCCGTTTTTGTTTCGATACAGGTTCGGGCCAGGGCACGGTATATGCTCAGGATGGTGCCATACCCTATAAAGAGGTGGGCAATGTGGTAAGTCGTGACGCAGCCGGACATCAGGATACCACAAAGGTAGCGGTGCTTCCTGATTTTCGTTTGGGGCATCTGGAGGTGAAAGGCTATGTGGCATCGGTATTCAAACAGCAGGTAAGCCGGAAGTATGATGCCATCATAGGCTTTGATTTTATCAATAAAGGGTTGTGCTGCAAAATTGATTTGCGCCGTAAAATCATGATACTTACCGACCGTCGAAACCTGTTTGACGATGAAACAGGATACACTGTCGGCTATAAATTGCATTGGTGGGTGCCTTACATATTGGTTAGTCCGTTCAAGCGTCATTGGGATGAGGTGTTGTTTGATACAGGTTCACGCCAGCTCTTTACGATGAACAAGCAGAGCTTTGACAAGCATGCCTATAAAAGCAAACAGGTAAATGAGCAGGTTGAACAGCGTGTGAGGGGGCATGTTTCAATAGGAAATATGGGTACTGAACAGGACGATGAGGTGGCGTTCCTGAAATTAGAACGGCTGCGCTGGGACAATTTTTCGTTTACAAATGTGCGTGCTATTACCACGCAGGGGGCGAGCAGGGTAGGAGCAGACATACTGAAATACGGCACCATTACGATTGACGGGTTCCGCCGTAAAATCATATTTGCGCCGTATGACGGGCGTGATAGTGTAGAAGTTAACAACAAAAGCTACACCATTGCCTATGTGCCGTGGCAGGAAAAAGTGGCTGTTGGGCTTGTTGTTCCGGGCAGCAACGAGTATAAAGCCGGGCTGAGGCAGGGCGATATACTGTTGGAGGTAGACGGTAAGCCGCTGAAAAGTTTCATCGATTTCCAGCGTTTCCCCTTTGTAATAGGCCATTCTTACGAACTGTTGGTACGCACAAAGGAGGGGAAAACAAAAAAGGTGACGATAACAAGATAGTGTGGTTTTCAGTAAAATATAAAACAAAAACATTCAATATATGACAAAAACAAAGGCATTGTTTTTCGATATTGACGGTACGTTGGTATCGTTTAAAACACACCGTATTCCGCAATCGACCGTCGATGCCATAGAGCGGGCAAAGGCAGCAGGGCTGAAAATATTTATCTCTACGGGCCGCCCCGTGCCGTTTATTATCAATCTGGGTCAGATAAGCCACCTTATTGACGGATATATTACGACGAACGGTGCACTGTGTATCGTGGGCAATGAGAAATTTGGATGTCACAATTTGCTGAAGGAAGATGCCGAAAAGGTGCTCGAGGGTTGCCGCAGGTTCGGACGTGCATGTGTAGTTGTGGGTACCGAACATATTGCAGTGTTCCAGCGTACCAGAGAAGTTGACGAGCAGTTTGGGGCTAATCTGGGGTTGAAAAACTTCCCGTTTGTCAGCATGGATGATGTATGGAAGGAGCGTCTGTTGCAGGTAAGCCCGTTCTTTACGCCCGAAGAGGAAGCCGAAATTGTTCCCCATCTTAAGGAAAGCATCAGTGCACGGTGGTCGAATTTCTTTACAGACATAACTCATTCTGGCGCCGACAAGGGCAAAGGCTTGCTGACACTGTGCGCCCATGAGGGCATAAACGTAGCCGAAACCATTGCTTTTGGTGACGGAGGTAACGATATTTCCATCCTGCATCAGGCAGGAACAGGAGTGGCTATGGGCAATGCAAAGGACAGTGTAAAAGCTGAGGCCGACTACGTGACGACGAGCGTTGACGACGACGGTATAAGCAGGGCACTGGCCCATTTGTGTAACCTATAATAAAAGGTATAAAATAAAAGACAGGTTTGCAGGACGGTTTTCGTGAATAATCATTATCTTTGTGGCAATTTACGTGGAAAAGGTGAGTTTAATATACTAAAAACATGATCCAGGAAAAAAGTAAATTAGTAGCCGAAATAAGGGATTATGTCATGATTGGCATCGCCATGATAAGCTATGGTATAGGGTGGAACATCTTCTTGCTGCCGAATAATATTACAACCGGCGGCGTACCGGGTATAGCTTCGGTTATATTTTGGGGAACGAATATCCCGGCACAGGTATCTTATTTCGTCATAAATGCGATACTTTTACTGATTGCCTTAAAAATTCTGGGGTTTAAATTCTGTATAAAAACCATCTATGCTGTATTGCTTTTAACGCTGATAACCGCAGCCTTTCAGAAGTTTGGTTGGGGCACACCCCTGCTGCACGATCAGCCTTTTATGGCTTCTATCATCGGCGCTATATTTACAGGGTCGGGCATTGGCCTCGGTTTTTCGTTCCATGGCTCAACAGGAGGAACCGACATTATTGCAGCTATCGTGAACAAATACCGCGATATTTCGTTGGGAAGAGTAGTGATGCTGTGCGATATTGTGATTATCAGCTCTTCCTATCTTGTTTTTCACGATTGGGAAAAAGTGCTTTACGGCTATGTGGTACTGTGGGTATCGAGTTTTTGTATCGACCAGGTTACACAGTCGATGCGGCGCAGTGTGCAGTTCTTTATTATATCCGACAAGTATCAGGAAATAGCCAGCAGAATAGCAGTATTCCCTCATCGCGGTGCAACGGTGATAGAGGCGCACGGCTTCTACACCGGTCACGACGTTAAAATGCTGTTTATCATGGCTAAGCGAAGGGAAAGCAGCGTGATATTTTCCATCATCAACGAAATCGATCCCAAGGCTTTTGTTACCCAAACTAACGTGATAGGCGTGTACGGTCAGGGTTTTGACAAGTTCAAAGTGCGTGGTACAAGGCAGAAGGTTCAGACGCTGACGCCTGAACAACACGCTATTTTAAATGAGTAAAAGCGTAGATTAATTGATGCCATAAAAGTTGATTGCACGAAAGTTGGCCATATTATTTAAAGGACAATTTATTTACATATATTCTAAATAAAGGCCAACAATGTAATTAAATTTCGTTTGATATGGGTTGGTAAAACGAGGAAAATACAATTAAATATACCTCAAAAAGAGTGCCGACGATATAGTTAAGTAAGAGGAATAATAATACACAGGCTTTTAATATATACAAATAAGGGTATCGTAAAAAGCGATACCCTTATTTGTGTTGAGTAGTTATATAGAGGTGTAATAAGCGAGATGGTTATCTCAATACCTTACAGGCATTTTACTCATCGGCAGTTATACAGAGCTGTAATAAGTAGGATGGTTACACCTGTATTCTCTTAAATCTCTATGATTTTAATTATTATTCTCCCACAAACTGGCGTAGGTGCCT
>JABZLB010000032.1 GCA_015256945.1 Prevotellaceae bacterium
CTCATCGTGTGGCGGCCGTCAGCAACGCTGTTGACGGCCGTCACACCCATTGTTCGACAGCCGCCGTACGCGCTGCCGACGACCGCCGCACACCCGCCTTACCGTCTTCAAACCGGCAGCTTTTAAATGTAAAAGAATCAAGATTATGCAATCATTCATGAAACAAAAGGCAACAATGTCTCTCCCTTAAAGAAAATAAAAAGCGTCATGTCCCCCGTTATTACATGACAAATGCCATCTATCCAACGAAATCTCACTGCGCCTTCGTTAGGTTTTCACCCCGGCATTAAAAGCACAAAAAAACTGTTTGACAAAACCTTTGTTCCATGAAACTATCTGAATAGCAGTTTCATATCTGCTCCTCACGCGTTTTACGAAACAACGTTTTTACCAAACAGCCCTTGCCGTCTTTATCTTTTTACTCTAAAATTTTAAAGTTCAGCCTTTTATATATTTTCATTTTAATTACTCTATTCAAAGGCTCTTCCTTTAATTTTTTAATCTTTTAATTCTTTAATCTTAGGCCTCCCCTTTTACTTTTTTAATTTTTTACTTTTTTACTTTTACGACATTCCTTCAATCTTACCGTCGATAACGTCGATACGATTCGCCTGCGGGTCGGCAGGAAGCCCCGGCATTCGCAACATGGTTCCTGCAACGGCAACGAGCATTTCTGCCCCACTGTTAATTACAATATCAGCTATTTCCATACTAAAACCATCAACAGGGCCGTACGCTTTCGCGTCGGTAGAGAAGCTATACTGTGTTTTTGCAATACAAACGGGGAAATGTTCAAAACCCAACCGTGCAATATTCTTCAGTTGCTGACGCGCTTTTGTACTGTATGTAATGGTGCCGGCGCCATATATTTCGCGTGCTACGGCAGCAATTTTATCCTCTACCGGAGCATCATCGGCATAGAGAAGACGTAATTTTTCTGACGGATTCTGCTCAACCTCATTCACAACAAGGCGGGCCAAATCCTCGGCACCTGCGCCCCCTTCGGCAAAAGCGTTGTTTACGGCAAAGCCTGTATGCAGCACCGTTTCGCAATGGCGGCGCACCGTTTCAATCTCTTCTTCGGTATCTTCACCGTAACGGTTAAAGGCAACAACAACGTTCTGGCCGAACTTTTTAAGGTTTTCAACATGCTTGTCTAAATTCCAGAAGCCAGCCTCAATGCCCTTAATATTGGGTTCTTTAATACATTTATAGTCGACCCCACCGTGCATTTTCAGTGCCTGAAGTGTAACAACGAGCACGGTAATACTGGGTTGTAGGCCAGCCTTACGACACTTAATGTCGTAGAATTTCTCCGCACCGAGGTCGGCTCCGAAGCCTGCTTCGGTCACGGCATAATCGCCATAGGTTAGCGCAGCCTGCGTAGCCACTACCGAATTACACCCATGAGCAATGTTGGCAAAAGGGCCACAATGGACAAAAGCCGGTGTAGCTTCCGTAGTTTGCACTAAGTTTGGACAGATGGCATCGGTTAAAAGGGCTGTAATTGCTCCCTCAACGCCCATATCACGCACAAAGAAAGGCTTGTCGCTATAATCGAAACCGAGCAGAATATTGCCTATACGCCGCTTCAAATCATCCAGATTTGTGGCAAAACACATGATGGCCATAATCTCAGATGCCGGCGTAATGTCGAAACCCGATTCGGCTGTAATGCCGTTCGTTGCCGGGCCAATGCCTGTTACAATATGGCGCAGAGATCGGTCGTTAACATCCATCACACGCCGCCATAACACCTGCTTCAGGGCAAAACCGTCCCTGGCATGCTGGTAGATATAATTGTCGAGCAGGGCCGAAATCATATTGTTGGCTGAGGTTATGGCATGGAAATCGCCCGTAAAATGCAGGTTTATCTTCTCCATTGGCAGCACCTGGGCATAGCCTCCGCCACATGCTCCGCCCTTCTGTCCGAAGCAAGGGCCTAGCGATGGTTCGCGAAGAGCTGCCACAGCACGCTTGCCTATACGATTCAAACCGAGGGCAAGCCCCACCGATACCGTTGTTTTGCCGATGCCTGCCTTTGTTGGACTGATGGCCGTTACCAGCACCAGGTGGTGTCCTTTCTGTCGTTGAGAGTCGATGGCATCGAGCGAAACTTTGGCCATATAGCGGCCATAAGGCTCGCAAAGCTGCAAGCTTAGTCCCATCTCGGTTGCCAGATTATCTACTTGTTTAAGCGTTGTTTCCTGTGCAATCTGAATGTCTGTTTTCATGTTTTGTATTGGATTTGTGGTTTAGTCCCGGCTAAATATGTCGCGTGTGTATACTTTTTCTCTTACGTCGTCGAGCACCTTGTTATAGCGGTTGGCAATAATGGCTTGTGAACGGCGTTTAAACTCGTCAATATTATTTACAATAAGCGACCCGAAGAAAGTTGTGCCGTCGTCGAGCGTAGGTTCATAAATGATAACCGTTGCCCCCTTGGCCTTAATACGTTTCATCACACCCTGGATGGAACTCTGGCGGAAATTGTCAGAATTGCTTTTCATCGTGAGGCGGTAAACGCCAATCACACACTCGTGTTCCTCCTGTGGACGGAAGTCGCCACGGTTGTAATAATCGTAATATCCCGCTTTATTAAGTACCTGATCGGCAATGAAATCCTTTCGGGTACGGTTGCTTTCTACAATAGCTTGTATCAAATTCTCGGGCACATCCTGATAATTGGCCAGCAGCTGCTTGGTGTCCTTGGGCAGACAATAGCCGCCGTAGCCGAAGCTCGGATTGTTGTAAAAGCTGCCGATGCGCGGGTCAAGGCTCACACCTTGTATAATACTCTGCGTGTCAAGCCCCTTTACTTCGGCGTAGGTATCAAGCTCGTTGAAATAGCTTACGCGCAGTGCAAGATAGGTATTGGCAAATAATTTTACGGCCTCGGCTTCGGTAAGACCCATGAAAAGGGTTTCAATATCAGGCTTTAAAGCCCCTTCACGCAGCATGTCGGCAAAAATATGGGCGGCCTCGTCAAGGCGTTTGTCGCCCTCAGGACGCCCTACAATGATGCGGCTTGGATAAAGATTATCGTACAACGCCTTGCTTTCGCGCAGGAATTCAGGTGCAAAAATAATGTTCTCACAATCGTATTTTTGGCGCACTCCTTCAGTATAGCCTACGGGAATAGTTGATTTTATAACCATGATTGCTGAAGGATTAACCTTCATCACAGCCTCAATCACCTCTTCGACATGTGATGTATCAAAGTAATTTCTTACCGAATCGTAGTTCGTAGGGGTGGCAATGACCACATAATCGGCCCCGCGATAGGCAGCATCGGCGTCGGTAGTGAAGCTGATGTCCAGCTCCTTCTCCTTCAGATACTTTTCAATATACTCGTCCTGAATGGGCGAACGACGCTCGTTTAGCATCGCAATCTTCTCAGGAACTACATCAACAGCCGTTACATGCTGGTGCTGACTAAGCAATGTTGCAATGCTAAGGCCTACATAACCTGTGCCTGCAACTGCAATGTTATACTTCTTTTTCATCCTAAAAACTTATATTTTATTGATATAGGGACGCCCATGACAGAGGGCGTCACCTATGTATGGTTGCATTATTCGTGCAGGTCCATACAGTCGATATTGGGCGCAAAACCATAGTCTTGCCCTATCGAGATGGTATTATAACCGCGTTTTAGCGTAACGGGTACGTCAATAGTGCGGAAGTCTTTGTCCCATGACGTTCCCTTGGGCATGGCTACATTGTTCATCATAACGCCGTTCACGCAGATGTCTGCTTCTCTTTTGTCCTTTGAAGCGTAGCGGATAGTCATGATATAGTTGCCGTCATGGTCGGCCCACACATTGCGCCACTCCATGTAATTGCGTGCATTTCCACCTACATTATATACGTAAGCGCCTCCGCTTGCCTCTGTGCTCTGGGCATAATTAGCCGTTTGGGCATTCTTAATTTCCTGATAATTGCGCATCCACGATTCCTCAGCCTCATAGCGTGTTTTGGCTATACGTGTTCCCGTCATGAAATAAGCCTGTGAGCCATGTGCCGGAATGGTTACATCAAACACCTGTCGCATGCCTTTTTTGGCAGGCTTAACCACCTGGTTGCGCCCTGTAAAGCAGTCGTGAACCTGTACCTTACCGCTCAGCTCGAGGCGCGCAAGGTCAACCCGAATAGTTTGTACAGTATCGCTCAAATTCATGACAACCACGGCACGTTTCGCCCCATGGAGCTGTTCCATATCCTTTGCAACCACGTAAACATCGCCCTCACGCTGTACTACCGGCGCGCCAATGCCCAGAACATCCTGATTCATTGCAATGAGATCTTTGTTCTTAAGCAGTTCCAATGACGACGGGCGGAGCTTGGTCATATCACATCCAATAAGCAGCGGTGAAGAAGCAATGCACCAGTATGCCATGTGTGTACGCTCCTCATCGGGGTTCATTGAACGGCCAATTTCGAGCATATCCATGTCGTTATAGTGGCCTCCGCCTGTATAAGCCTGAAGGTAAAGGTTCTCTTCAACAATGCCCTTTACCGAAGGCCAGCCGTCATAGATGTCGGTTGTAGTACGCCATGAGTCGGCAATATCGCTTACCCACGTACCCGGATACGCCCATCGGCAGATGTTATACACTAGTCGCCGGCCTGTCTTTTTTTCTATTTCTTTGATAATATTGCTTATTTTGGTATACTGTTCGCGCTCATCAAGGCCCATGCGCATGCCGCCACAGTAGTCTACTTTAATAAAGTCGTAGTCCCAATCCTGTAAATATGTCTTAATGTCCTGTTCCTCATATCCGGCCAGTCCCACGCCAATGCCATACGCAACAGTGCTCGAACGGCTTCCGCATACATCGTCACCGGCATCCGAATACATGCCGGCCTTCAGGCCAAGCTTGTGAATATAGTCGGCAACGACACGCATACCGTTGGGGAATCGTTCGCGATTGATGATAAGCTGACCGTCTTTTCCACGACCGTTCCAGAAACCATCGTCAATATTTATATACTCATATCCCGCAGCTTTCAGTCCCTGATTAACCATGGCATCGGCCTGATTCTCTATAATTTTCTCGCTAATGTCAAGGGCAAATGTGTTCCACGAACTCCACCCCATGGTGGGAGGCAGAAACGTTCGTTGTGCCGGCTGTGCCCATGAAAGGGCATTTATACCCAGAAATACGGAAAGCAGAAGGTTTCTTTGTTTTTTCATTGTTTAAAGTTTTGATGATTTTGGTTCGACGCGCAAATATATATATTTTTGCGTTAATATCGTCATGAAATAGAAATTATTCTCTATCTTTGTGGGCGAAATCTCATTAAACCAAAACAATTCTTATCATGAACTGTAAAAAAAACATCAGGTTTGTCTGCCTGTCCCTACTGTTTTTAATTGCCTCAACTGTGCAGGCACAAACCCTTCCCGGCCGCTGGAGCGAAGAACGCGCCAACAAATGGTATGCAGAAATGCCATGGATGTCGGGATGTGATTACATACCTTCGACAGCAATCAACCAGATTGAAATGTGGAGCGCGAAAACATTCGACCCCAAACGCATCGATCAGGAGCTGGGATGGGCACAGCAATTAGGTTTCAAAACGATGCGCGTATTCCTGAGCAGCGTCGTTTATGAGCACAGTGCAAAGGAGTTAAAGAAGAACATATCAACATTCCTCGATATTTGTCAGCGCCATAACATCCGCCCGTTCTTTGTATTTTTCGACGACTGCTGGAACGCAGAGTCGCACTATGGCGACCAACCCGCACCGAAAACAGGCGTACATAACAGCGGATGGGTGCAAGATCCGAGCGTAAGTTTGCGTGCCGATACTGCTACATTGTATCCGAAATTAGAGCGATATGTAAAAGATATTGTCAAGACTTTCGGCAACGACAAGCGCGTTTTAATGTGGGATTTATACAACGAACCGGGCAATGGCAGCCACTTTGCAAGCTCTCTGCCTCTGCTTCGCAAGGCTTTTGAATGGGCAAGAAGCGTGAATCCGTCACAGCCTCTCACCGCAGGCGTATGGAATAGTGACCTGAAATTCAAAGAGCTTAACGCCTTCCAGCTGGGTAATTCTGACGTTATCTCCTATCACGACTATCGTAAACCTGAGGAGCATGAAACACAAATACGGTATCTTTTAATGCTGAACCGTCCGCTGATATGTACCGAATATATGGCCCGCAGGTCAGATTGTTATTTCTATAACACCATGCCGATGTTGAAAAAACACAACGTAATGGCCATCAACTGGGGCTTTGTTACGGGTAAAACCAACACACGCTACGCATGGAATGAACCTTATCCTGACGGCAGCGAACCGTTAGAGTGGTTCCACGACATCCTGAACACCGATGGCACGCCACATAACAACGGCGACATTACGGTGATAAAAGCCATGAATGGCGTAAAATAAATTTAGCAAATACATCCTTTTATACGCGTCACCCCTCTGTTAACCAATAGGTTACAGAGGGGTGACGCAATATGTCTAAGGCATAATCGCAGACATTTTTCCACAAAAAGGTTAGGAAAACAATACCGAATCTACTTTAATTCGTCCTCAGGAAGCATACGATATTCGGTGGTAGTTATACCCGTACGCCGTTTAAAGAACTTGCATAATGAGCTTAACGACATGAAGCCAAACTCGTCAGCTATCATCTTTTGCGACTTATTGGTACACCGAAGCTCCAGCTGAAGCAGCATCGTAAGCGTTTTATCAATCCACTCTTTCGCCGTCAGCCCAGTTTCTTTCTTTACTACCATGCCAAGATAATGGGCCGATATACACAGCTGTGACGCATAGAAATCAAGCTCGTGTTCGGTTCTGGCATTATCATTTACAAGGCGGACAAACCGTTCAATAGTTTGTTTATTGCGCGACCATCCACCGCTCTTAAACACCGTTCGCGAACTATACAACGAATCTGCAAAGCGCAGGGTAGATGCAAAAAGCATGTCTAAGGTACTGTCGTTCACCGAATCGAGATGGGCAAGATTGTATAAAGTTTCCATAAACTGCCTTCCAACGATCTGTTCCTGCTCCGTCGTGTGAATGGAAAAACATAAGTCAGGCGAAAGGAATCTTTCGGGCGGACGACCTCCAAATATCGTTTTCAGATACGCTTCAGTCATTAAGATACAGTCGAAACTGGAGTCAACTCCAAAGTTATCAGCCTCAACCGCTACGCCCCAGTTCAAAAATAACATGTCGCCTGCGGTGCAACGATATTTCTTTAGGCCAATAACCGGCTCACACCAGCCACGCCGAACAATGGCCAGACGGACAACATTGGCTTTAACAGGCCTCTCTTTTTCAAAAGCAGCCTTAAAAAATGGGTTACAGTTTCGTGCAATAAGAAACCGCGAACCCACATAAATATCACCGGCAATACCCGATTCATTGTTTCTTATATAAGAAACAATATCCTTAAATTCCCTAAACATTACTCTCTCTTCTTATTTCACTCTTGTCACGATAATATCGTTGTGCAAAGTTAATAAAATTATAAAATATATTCAACATAATCACTATTCTTATTCATAAATATACTTATTAAACAAGCTTCTTTATGTAAAGTATGCCCGGACAGGTAATAAAACTACAATATCGACCCAGACTTTGCAGGGCTTTTCAGAAGATGAGGGCAGACACCTACATTGCAGTGCCTACCCTCATCAATCAATCTATTGTAATGAAACAACCTTCATTAGCTTATTCGTCCCATACATTGTAATGCAAACCATTGAATGGAAGCGCAGGCTTAGCACCCACGTCGTCGTCGTCTGCTATCTGACTTGGGTCAGGCGTTGTACCGCTTTGTGCTGAATTTTGCGCCTGTCCGGGAGTAAT
The DNA here is from genome assembly GCA_015256945.1 of Prevotellaceae bacterium. Classification (GTDB taxonomy): domain Bacteria; phylum Bacteroidota; class Bacteroidia; order Bacteroidales; family Bacteroidaceae; genus Prevotella. Next base: position 7,849 of record JABZLB010000032.1, read on the forward strand.
TGTCATATCTACACTTGCCTCCAGCATGAGGTAATCCAGTGTTACATGGTTGCAAATGACATCGGGTTTAATATATAATTTCTTTTCCATAACCATTATTCATTCATGATAAAACTGTTGATTTATTGAAGATTTATAGTAGGCGAAGGGTATTATTTCAAAACAACCTTCTTACCATTATGAATATAGATACCATGCTGTGGGTGCTCAACACGCTGTCCTTGCAAATTATAGTATACGTTATTGCCAGCTTCTTTCAACTCGATATTAGAAATTTCAAGAGCTGTTCCTGCTGCATCAGCATCAACTCCATCCTCATTACCATCGAAAATCATTACCTTGGATGGTGTGGCGCCAACCATATTCTTAGGACGAGCATAGGCTTTATGCACCGGCATTGTGAACTGCTTGTTGGAAGCACTCACCGGCTGGGCAGGGTCATAAGCGGGTACAAGCATGAAGTAGCCTTTGCTAGCCGACATGGTGTACAGCGGATCCATGTTGCCTGCAGCGTATGTTGACTGGATATTTGTTGCCTTTTCGGTCACCCCTGTCATAATATTGCCCGTAATTGTATATGGGGCATTGTCCTTCTCGCCTATCGCATAGTAGAAGTCGTTAGGTAGTTCAAACGAGTTTCTGCTTTGAATAAGTACACCCGTGTACGCTGGAACATAGCTGTAATCGCCCGATGCTCCACCATTCAAATCGATGCTGTTCACCTTGAATCTGTATACTGGAGTAGTTCCGTTTTGAGCAGGTTTTGGTGAAGATATTTGTGCAACGTAGGCAGCAACATCACCATTTCCATTCTCACGATAGTAAATACCGAGGTCAGAATCAAACTCACGGGCAAAGGTTCCATACTGTTTTTGTATCTTAACACCCTTAATTTTATAGTCAATTTGCGATGTATACTTTACCCATTGAGCCTTATATGCTGCGACAGCCGAAGGCTTAACGTAAATTTTCTGCGATGCGCTGAACTCGTGAATATTATCACCAAGCTCCCACTTTATTGAACTCATATCGCGCGTAGGTACAGCACTCGTAAAGAAAACACTTTCTACCGTAGTTGATCCATCGTGCTTTTTAAAGGCATCGATACCCATATAGTCGAGCGTATTACGGAATACCACCTCCTTAATATTGGTGTTATTCTTGTCCATTGCATAGTCTGCCCACAAACGAACCTGATATGATTTGCCATCTGTCGGGTTGGTAACGGTAGGTCTTACAACATAAGTATACACATCAGCTTTGGTGTCAACGATCATCACAGCTTTGGAAGACAGTGGGAAATACTCGGTATAACCATTCCCCGTTCCATTGGTTTCGGCCATGAACGACGTCTGATGCAAGGGGAATTGACTCCATAAAGGGTTACTCGAATAGGCTGTTTCGGCATCCTTTCTGATACTAATATGTATCTTCGATTTATCAACATTTGCCGGGTTAAACGCCGAAGGATCAATGTTCGTTACAGGCGTTTTGCTCAGGAATGCAATTGTATTGAGCTTGGCTACACGGTCGAAAGCAAATGCCTCAATTTTGTTAACCTTCTCGGGAATAGTTATATTCTCGAGGTTCTGAACAAAGTAAAAGGCCTGTGCACCGATGGTTTCTATGGTAGGAGGCAGCATAGTATAATAGGTGTTAGCCTTTGCCGGCGGGAAAGCCCTGAGGGTTTTCTTGTCCTTACTCAGCAGGAAGCCGTCAACACTTGAATAGGTTGCATTATCCTTATCAACGGTAAACTTCTCCAAACTTGCGCATTCCTGGAAGCCCGTAGGGTCAATATGGTTCACATTTTTGGGAATAACAATTTCCTGCAGGCTTGTACATGTATTGAAAGCATCCTTTTTAATCTCGGTAACAGTTTCAGGAAGCTCTATTCTTTTCAAAGCACTCGCACCCTGAAAAGCACCTTCACCAATAGTAGTAATACTTGCAGGCTCCTTAAATGTAACCGTTTCCATAGCCGAAGTACCGTTAAAAGCACCTCTCTCCAGCGTTGTAACCTTATCAGGAACAGTAAAGCTTTTCAGTTTGCTGTCGCCGTTAAAAGCATCAGCTTTAATTGTTTCGAGCGTAGTAGTACCGTTAAAAGTAAACTCCTCTAAGTTCTTACAGCCCGTGAAAGCACCCTTTCCAATAGTCTTCAATTGAGAACCATCGGCTACCGTTACTTTCTTTAAGCCTGAACTACTAAAGGCACTCCAGTCAACAGTTTCAACAGAAGCAGGAAGATTTAACGTTTCAATTTTAGAACCCGTAAAGGCAAATGTGCCAATTTTTTTCAGTTTTGAGGGAGCTTCAAAAGCCAGTTCCCTCAATGACGTTGTTTGCTGGAAGGCATCTCCTTCAATCTCTTCAAGGTTGCTGTTAAAGTTTACTTTAGTCACCTTTGCAGCATAATAGAAAGCTCTCCGCTTAATAGTCTTTGTAGTTGGCAGGGTAGTATATTCGCCCTCTTTGCCTGAAGGGAACAACACCAGGTCTGTACCGGCCTTGTTATATAACACTCCTCCTGCATCAACCATGTAGTTAGGGTTGCCCGATTCTACATCAAAAGCCGTAAGGTCGTTGTTGCCACCGAAGGCGCCTTCCTGAATATCAGTAACCGAAGTACCCAGTAAAACGTTCCTCAGTTTGGTAGCTTTATCGAAGGCTCCTTTCTCCAACTTCTTCACATCGTTCAGTTCAATAGCCGTCAAACCGCTTACTTGTGCAAAGGCTGCCTGTGCTACGGTTTCTACTCCATTGGGCATACGGTATACGCTTGCAGCGGGCTGTGTTGTGGTTCCCTGGTAACTGGGCTTGGAAGATGGCTGTCCTTGCTTGGCGTTAGGATAGGCAATCAGTGTTTTTCCGTCTGCCGACAGCAACACACCATCCTCTGATTTAAATGCTGTATTGCCCGGAGCCACTGCAATTTCTCTCAGAGACGTCGCACTTGTATAGCCTGAGAACTCAGCCGTTGAGGGAGATTCCTTCAACGATGCTGGCAGAGTTATCTTTGTAAGATTGCCTGCAGACAGGAACGTACTGGCGCGAACGCCATATACTCCTTCAGGTATAGTATACTCGGTTTCGGGCTTAGCCACGGGGTATCCAATAATCCATTTGTTGCCATTCTTGTTTTCAAACAGCACACCACCTTCAGAACTGAACGTTGGATTAGACGCATTCACCGTGATAGACTGCAATGCAGCCATCTTTGAAAAGGCACCGTCATTGATCGTTGTAACCGAAGCTGGAACCTCTATTGTGCTGATATTGTTACCCTTAAAAACATTAGCTTCTATAATTTTAATGGTATTGGGCATTACAATAGACGTAGCAGCAGGTGCCGTACTATTGTTCATGATTGCCGTTACCGTAAATTCGTACTGATGATTCGGGTCCCAAACCGTGCTCGGTATGGTTACAACTCCACTCTTCGAGGTAGTACAAAACTGTACATTGTACTCTCTTTGAATACCATCGTGCCCGCCAGGTTCCATCTTGGTAACCTGATACGTAATGCCATCTACGTAAACTTGTCGTTTACAATAAGGGCATTAGCAGCTGTTACATACAACAACGCGAGCAAAGTAAAAAATAATAACTTTACTTTTCTCATAGTTTTAACAACTCTAACTTGATTAATACATTTACAACTCTTATATTAAATAAAATTTTTACAACTCTTATGTTTTTACAATTATTGGGTCGTTTGCCCCAAACCTACTGCTGATGCAATGCCTGACGCCCCAGCAAAAACAACCCTGCTCTCTCTTTACAGGTCGCAAAGTAACTATCATTATGTTCTGATTATGCTAACGCAGGGTGATAACTCTGACGTCTTTAAATTCAGAACTCTCTCTTCTCTTCATATCAAAGTCCTTGTCCCGGATCTCTGTTTAAATTATGTGCAAAGGTATACATATTTATAGGGATTGTTAATTATTTTTCAGTTTTGCAATTTTTCCATTATCCCTATATTATTTCCATTACGTCATTTACGTTTCTTATTTGTACAAAATGCCATAAAATATCTGCTTCACGCCCCCCTCTAATTGCCATAAACAACAAAAAGGCGGCTCTTGACAAGCCGCCTTTTCTATATTATATCCTGCCTGTACAGGGGTTACGCTGCATACATACCGGGCTGCGCTAGGCTGAAAAGCACCAGTCTGCACCTTAATATATATAATACAGCAGGCCCCATGCCGCTACCATGTCAGCTCAATATGCCCCTGCGTGTAACGGCATATTTGCCTCCGCCCGTCAGCACAAGCACTGCCGAGCCCAGCAAATACAGCATGGGCAGCTCTACGGCCCATCCGCCTGTGGCCTCGTTCATGCTGAACAGCAGACCCGCATGCGCCATAAAGACGGCTACAACCATATTGCCGGCCATCACCACGGCGGCAGCACGGGTATACAAGCCCAAAACAATCATCAGCGAACACAGCAGCTCTGCGGCCACCGAAAGCCACACAAGACCCGACGGCAAGCCTCTTTCCGCCAGCATTGCAGCCACAAAAACATATCCGCCCATGGCCTTGGCTATGCCATGAAACAACATTAATCCACCTACTGTCAAACGCAAAAGCAATAATCCCAAATCGTTATTGCGAAGAAAATTTTTCTGCAATTCCATTTTTACCTTATTATATTGTCTGTACATGCAAGCATCATTGCCATGCTCTGTCAAAATGAATCTGATTCCCTGCCGATACCGTTCCTATTCGCGAGGGTAACCATGTTTCTCACCCATACGCTGTAACTGTGTTTCGTCACACTTCTTTTTACGGGCAAGATGACTGCCGTCAACAGGCCTTTTTGCCTGACAGGGCACGCCTGACAGGATGTTTTCTGTCGCCAGCAGGCCGGCCGTGCAACCCTGCTGCTTACCCATGCCGGTGGTTTACGGTTCTTCACGACAAAGATAAACATTATAATGGATTCGTGAATATGATTTAACGGGAAATTGTTGACAACGTATTTCTCTGGCCTTTACGCCATGGAGGTTATCGTACGGCGGCCGTCAGCAGCGCGTACGGCTATCGTCATACGCGTTGTTCGACGGTCGTCAGCAGCGCTGCCGACGGCCGCCGTACAACCAGCATCACAACGTATCGTGCGCACCATAAGCCCCTGAAAGCAGGTACATCACGAAACAACGGGGGCAGCACTGTGTCCTTTTCCCTCACACCGAAAAATATATCGCCGTGCCGTTGTGCATTTCAGGTTCAATTGAAAATAACTCAAAAATATATCGTAACTTTGCCCGTGATATGATATATCCTACGAATTTTGAAGCCAAAACAGGCTTTGACGAGATACGCACATTGCTGAAAGCGCAGTGCCTGTCAACGCTGGGCAAGAGTCTGGTCGACGAACTGACGTTCTCTTCCGATGCCAATCAGGTAAACCGATGGATGGAGGAGATTCGCGAAATGAGGCGCATCGGCGAGGAAGAAGATGCACTGCCGCTCGTTGGTTTCTACGATGTGAGAGACAGTTTAAAGCGTGTTCGCTTAGAGGGTACGTGGATGGAAGAGGAGGAACTCTTCGATTTGAAGCGTTCGTTGCAGACTATCGACCAGCTGGTTAAGTTTTTTTATCGCGGCGAGCCCGTTGACGACGATACGGCTTCGCGCTACGACGGCGGCGACAACAGTGTGCCGGCACAGGCCGACAACACCGATAACGATGCCTTTTCGCTAAAGCGATGGACCTGGCCTGCGCTGCACGACCTGGCCGACGGCATTGCCACGTTCCCCGTTTTGGTGCAGCAAATTGAACAGATTATTGACAAATTCGGACACATGCGCGACACGGCGTCGCCCGAACTGGCACAAATTCGCCGTGAGTTATCGCGTGTAGAGGGCTCCATTTCGCGCATTCTTGGCGGCATATTGCGTTCGGCACAGGCCGAGGGTATTGTTGAAAAGGACGTCACCCCCACCATGCGCGACGGCCGATTAGTAATTCCTGTTGCGCCCGCACTGAAACGAAAGATACACGGTATTGTGCACGACGAAAGTGCATCGGGCCGCACGGTGTTCATCGAACCGACCGAAGTGGTGGAGGCCAACAACAAAATCAGGGAGCTTGAAAGCGACGAACGTCACGAAATGATACGCATACTGACGAAGATGGCCGAAAGAATACGTCCGCATGTACGCGAAATGCTCGACAGCTATCAGTTTCTGGCGCAGGTCGATTTGGTGCAGGCCAAGGCACAATTGGCCCGACAAATGCAGGCCTTTGAGCCGCAGGTACAGGACCATCCTTACATCGACTGGATTCGTGCAGTGCACCCGCTGCTGGCCCGTACGCTTGAAAAGAAGGGCGAAAAGGTAAGGCCGCTCGATATAATGCTGACGCCTGAGAAGCACATTCTGATTATTTCAGGGCCCAACGCCGGTGGAAAATCAGTATGTTTAAAGACTACGGGGCTGCTGCAATACATGCTGCAGACGGGCCTTAGCATACCTGTTGATGCGCGCTCTACATGCGGCCTGTTCAACGATATAATGATTGACATAGGCGATGAACAGAGTATGGAGAACGACCTTTCAACCTATTCGTCGCACCTGCTCAACATGAAGAACATGATTCGGCAGGCTTCGCCCCATACCTTAATATTAATAGACGAGTTCGGTACAGGCACCGAGCCGCAGATTGGAGGTGCTATTGCCGAAAGCGTTCTGGGGCAATTCTGCCGCCGTGGTGCCTGGGCGGTGATTACAACACACTATCAAAACCTGAAGCATTTTGCCGATTCGCACGACGGTATCGTCAACGGCGCGATGCTTTATGACCGTCATGAGATGCGCCCGCTGTTTCAATTGGCCATAGGAAGGCCCGGAAGCTCGTTTGCAATTGAGATAGCACGCAAGACGGGACTGCCTGAAGAGGTGATACATGAGGCCGAAAACATTGTAGGGTCCGACTATATTCAGAGCGACAAATACCTTCAGGACATTGTCCGCGACAAGCGTTACTGGGAACAGAAACGGCAGAATATTCACCAAAAGGAAAAAGAATTGCAACGCCGTATAGAACAGTATGAAACGGAGGTTACGGACGTAGAGAAAGAGCGTAAGGCCATTCTTGACAAGGCACGCCAGGCTGCTGAGGAGCTGATAAGGGAAAGTAACCGGCGCATTGAGAACGCTATCCGCGAAATTCGTGAGCAGCAGGCCGAAAAGGAATCGACACGATTGATAAGGGCTGAGCTTGAAACCTTCAGGCAAGAAGTTGAGAACGACAGCTGGAAACAAGCCGCAAAGGGCAGAAAGGGTGCCGGTACGATGAGCGAAGACGACTTTCAAAAGAAGGTCGAACAAATTAAAGCACGCCGCAAACGCCATGAAGAACATCTTAAAAACAAGAGCGAACGCGAGCAGCGTGCAGCAACATCTCTGCGCGAGGCTGCAATAAAGGCGGCCGAAAAAGCCCGTGAACCCATTGCCGTTGGCGCGCAGGTTCGCATAAAAGGCATGAAAACCATGGGTACGATAGAGGATATTTCGGGCAAAACGGCTACGCTGGTGATGGGCGGCATGCGCACCAAGCTGCCCCTGTCGCGCCTCAAAAGTGCCGCCACAAAGCCGGAACAGCAAACCGAAAACGACGCACCCAAAACGCGAATGGATGAAATTAAGGAGGGCTTGCAAAGCTATAAGATGTCGAATATGACACAAAATACCATCGACAGCCATCGTAAAAGCTTCCACCAGGACCTTGACATCCGTGGACTTCGCGGCGATGAGGCCCTCGTTGCAGTGCAGCGTTTTATCGACGATGCCATATTAATGGGCGCACAGCGCGTCAGAATATTGCATGGAAAAGGCAACGGAATATTACGCCAGCTGATTAGACAGTATCTCGATTCAGAGCCGGGAGTGATGAATTATCGCGATGAAAACGTACAATTTGGCGGCGCAGGAATCACCGTTGCCGATTTAAGCTGAAAAATTTGGTTGCGTAAAATATTGTTCTTACATTTGCAATACACCACATTTTATCAAACAAAGCCTGCAAGGCTACAATAAAAAGGAGATACGGCCATGGAAGGAATATTCAGAGATGAAATAGAACTACGAGAGATTGATAAGTTTTTTTGCAACGAGATGAAGCGGCAGATACACCGCTATATTAAGGCACACGGCTCAATGTTACTCATGCAAAAGTTTGAGGAAAGCCTGTCGCAGCTGTCGGTTACCGACCAGGAAGAGGCCGTTGCACGATATATCGACCGTAACAGAAAAGCGGTAGCCGAGATGGACTGGCGCATGCTTGCGGCGCGTGCCATGGCTAATTACTGCGACTCGTACGGCTACTTCATTGACATGGTAGGCGATGAGGCAACCATGAACTTCTATGTTGAGCGCATGAAAGGCAAGTATCTGCGCTTCCATAGCGTTGTTGAGAAAAACGGAAAATATGGTTTAAGCGATTACAAAGGGCGTGAAATCCTGTCGGCTGCCTACGATTTTATACGCACTCCCTACTGTTTTGTCGATGACATGCTGATGTTACCGGTCATTGCTGAAAAGGCAGGGAAGATGGGATTGGTGCTTCCTGACGGCAACGATACGGTGGTAGTTCCCTTCGAATACGACAATATTTCGCTGCGAGATGAGGAGCCCTGGTTCGAGCTTACACAGGGAAGCCGGGTAAGTTACTGGCCCAATAAGGAAAGATGAAGAAACGAATAGCGGCACTTTTCGCAACTTTCGGGTTGTGGATAGTGCTTTTTGTATTGCAGAAACCGGTGTTTCTGCTGATGTATGCCGGTGGTTTAACCGAGTGTTTACCTGTTATTTTACACGGCTTGCCGCTTGATTTGTCGGTAGCCGGCTACATAACTGCCGTACCTGCATTGGCTTTAACGGCAAACTCGCTGCCGCTATCGTGCCTGCATAACGACAAATCGGCGCGCATATTTCGATATATTTTGCTCACGTGGACAGCCGTTGCATCGGCGGTTATGGCCGTTGCCTTCGTGGCAAATCTGGCTCTTTACGGCTACTGGAGGTTTCCGTTGGATGCTACTCCCGTCTTTTTTATCATGTCTTCACCGGCCGATGCCATGGCGAGCATTGTGTGGTGGCAGGGGCTTTTGGGCGTTGGGGCTGTGGCTTTGGTGGCAGCTGGTGCGTTCATGGCGTTTAAAAAGCTGTACCGTTATTTCGGTAACGAGCTGTTTACTGCCCGTCCCCGCAAGGCCGAATGGCTGGTAATGGTGCTGCTTACGGCTGCTCTGTTCCTGCCCATACGCGGCGGAGTAACCGTGTCGGCGATGAATACGGGCAAGGCTTACTTCTCCGAGAACCAGACATTAAACCATGCTGCCGTCAACCCTGTGTTGTCGTTTATGGAGAATATGGCTCATCAGGAAGACTTTGCCCATCAGTACAGGTTCATGGATGACGGCGTAGCGCATGCCACATACAAGCGGTTTATACGTGGCAATGCGCCCTTAAACACGCGTCCCGTAAGCGTTCTGCGAACCGATTCGCTGCCTCATCCCGACATCTATCTGATTATATTGGAGAGTTTTTCCGACACCCTGACGCATATAAAAGGCGTTACTCCCCACCTCAACAGCCTGAAACGGCAGGGCCTTTACTTCTCACGTTTCTACGCAAACAGCTTCAGAACCGACCGCGGTTTGCTCTCTGTTCTCATGGGATACCCCGCTCCCGCCACCGTCAGTCTGATGAAATTTCCGCGCAAAACTGCCACAATGCCATCGCTTGCAGCCCACTTAAAGCGGGCCGGTTACGACCTTAACTATTACTATGGAGGCGATGCAGACTTCACGAATATGCGGTCGTTCCTCATCAATCAGGGCTTTGAGCATATTACAGAAGACGCTGATTTCCCCATCTCTGAACGCTTAAGCAAGTGGGGTGTGCCCGATCATCTGCTGTTTGCAAAGGCTAAAAACGACCTTACAGTGCAGGCAAAGGCGGGTCATCTCGACATCAATACGAGGCGTCCGGCCTTTACCGTGATACAGACATCAAGCTCACACGAACCCTTTGACGTCCCCTATCACCGGCTTTCAAACCCTATTCTCAACGCCTTTGCGTACGCCGATGCCAGTCTTGGCGGTTTTATCAGTTACCTGAAAGCCTCCGGACGCTGGAACCAATCGCTTGTAATCATCGTCCCCGACCACCTTGGCGCGTGGCCTCGCAATGCTGACAGCTTTAAGACATGGCGCTTTCATGTACCCCTTATCTGGACAGGCGGCATGATAAAACGCCCCGAAGTGGTGCCCGTTTACGGCTCGCAGCAGGACATTGCCGCAACCGTTCTGGGACAATTGGGCATTAACCATAGCGACATGACGTTCAGCAAGGACCTCTTCAGCGACGCTTTCCACCATGCTGCATACTTTATGATGAATGACGGATTCGGCTTAATCGACTACGACAACACCGTTATCTACGACAATAAGCTTCAGCGTGTGCGTGTCAACACAGGCCGCAAGAAAGGCAAGAACATCAAAAACGGCAAGGCTTCAGTGCAGGTTTTGTTTGACGATATTGCACGACGGTAACCCCATAACAACAGCACGGCTTTTAAAACAAAACGAAAATGGCTTGTCTTTTCATGAGTATCATACAAACGCTTACCCGGTGGGACGACCACATTCTTCTGGCAATTAATGGTTTGCATGCTCCTTTCTGCGACTATTTCATGTACGATTACAGTGGCCGCATGGTATGGATTCCGTTATATCTGAGCCTAATCATACTGCTTTTTCGAGGCTATTATTATAAAACAGCTTTACTGTGCATAGTAGCCTGCATTGTTATTGTGGCCGTTAACGACCAGTTAACCTCAACGTTTATACGCCCGTGGATAGCCCGTATGCGCCCAACCAACCTGGAAAATCCCTTATCTCAGTTTGTCCATGTGGTGAAAGGCTATCGCGGCGGCCCTTATGGCTTTCCCTCTGCACATGCTTCAAACTGCTGGGGTGTGGCGTTTTTCCTGATGTTTTGTTTAAGAAGAAGAGCCATTTCATTGACTCTTGCCGTGTGGGCACTGCTTACAATCTATTCACGAATGTACCTTGGAGTGCATTATTTTGGTGACATTTTTGCAGGCACAACGATAGGACTGATGGTATCCTACGCCGTTTACTCGGTGCTATGCCGCTGGAAACCCGACGCGATGGCACAACTGCGCACCCTGCCCCACGATGCCGACCGCAGGCTTACATGGCTTCCACCGGCTGTTTATACGGCCACAGTTATCGTGATTATCATCGTTTCGGCCATATCATTATTTTCATGCTGATAGAACCCATAGCCCATTTTCGTTCACCTTTCAATTCAAAATTCGGAATCCCTAAGCAAAGCGGACTGGTAGAAGAGCTTGAGGGGACTATTGTTTTTGAGCCTCAATATCGCAACGCTGATGCGTTGAGAGGTATCGACGGCTTCGATTTTCTGTGGCTGATATGGGGATTTTCGGGCAACAAGCATGCGGCATCCAGCCCTGTTGTAAGGCCTCCCGTGCTGGGAGGCAACCAGCGTGTAGGCGTGTTTGCTACGCGGTCGCCGTTCCGTCCCAATGCAATGGGGCTGTCGTCAGTGCGGTTAAAGGAGGTGATATGGGAAGGAACGCAGGGACCTGCCATCGTTGTGACAGGAGCCGACCTGATGAACGGTACACCCATTTACGACATAAAGCCATACGTTGGCTATGCCGACTGTCACCCCGAGGCCCGTTCAGGCTTTGTCGACAGCCACCCTACGCAACGCCTTCGCGTAATCATTCCCGACGGCTGGCAGCGGCTTCTCGGTAAGACCAAGATGGCAGCACTGCGCAAAGTGCTCGAATTAGACCCGCGTCCCCACTATCATGCCGATAACAAAAAGGTGTACGGCATGCCCTTTGAGGGCTTTGACATTCATTTTCGGGTGCAGAACGGCATCCTGACTGTTGAGCCATGCCCCGGCGATGAGCCTGCCTGTGCCTCCCCGTTATAATACCCATCGCCTTACATTTGTAAGGTAACATCGCCAATTTACACGTTTATTATAATCGTCTACTTGTAAAATAATAGCGATTACAAGCTCATATCATACTGAAACAGGACAAGTGCGGGACAAGCACAGGACAAGTACAAGACAAGCTCGCCATGGTAAACGTAAACCTCATAAAGCTCATTGGCATTACTGGTGAGGGCCAAATGTCGGTAAAAGACATCATGCAGGCTGTGCATTTAAAGGGCAGAGACAATTTCCTCAACATGTATTTGCGACCTGCTACCAGTGCAGGATATGTACGTTTATTATATCCCGGCAGGCCGCAACACCTGCAACAGAAATACCTAATCACCGAAAAGGGTATGACATTTTATCGCCAGCTGAACGCGTAGGCAAAGGCACAAAAGGCCGATAACGGCAGATAGCTGCACACTTTACGCTTATTCCCCTCATCGATTATTTTCAATAACAAAAAACTTTACATTGTTATGGTCATTGTTCGGCGACCGCCACACGCGCTGCTGACGGCCGTCAAACCATGTGCATGACGGCTGTCGCACAGGTTATGCGACGGCCGCCAACCGCCGGCATTACGTCGTAGAGGGAAGTTAATTAATACGTTATGGTGCTGACATTTAATGAGCAAACAATATACATTGTTTCGGTATAGTCAATCAAAAAGCACGCTGCATACTTTCTTTCTGAGAATTATCCTATATCAATACGTCAAATAATTAATGTTAATATTTGCATATTTTTGCAATTATTCCAACAAAACATATTTATTATTTTATACAAAAGATGTAATTTTGCACCCAGTTAGAGAGTATAATCTATCTGAGTAAATAAGAGGAGGGAGTTGACAACCCCGACAAATATCATTAAAGATAACAAATAATACCGTACATTCGAAGTAGCATTTCAGGCACTTTGAAGGTTGGTTTTGCTCTCTCTTGCAAAAACAAAATGAAATTAAGGAGTATTCAGGATGACAAAGAAAAAACAATACCAAAGCCCGTTTATACAGGTTTCACGTATGGAAATGGAGGGGGCGCTTGCCGTAAATACTGTTCATGGCAGCTCGCACGAAGGCTTTTCAGAGGACACAAGCTTCCACCCTATAATTGATGACGGAACCGATGACGATTCACCGTTTTAGGCATAACACGGTAAAGACGGTATGCCTGCAACGTCAGGTGCAGACAAAAAGGGCATGACATGCCCTGAAATATATAATATAAACTATAATAGTTGGAAACAAAGCCACACTGTTATAGTTATTTTTATGTCCCGGGAACAAGGGCATATTAGTGCGAAACAAGCCCTGTCTTAAACCCTAAATTACATTTTGAACACAAAACCATAAGGTTTGGTCGTTTTCTCTACGATATTTCTGAATACGGAGAAAAGCCTGTTTTCAGGTAAAAAATAACAGTATCAGCGGTTGGCAGCCCTTACAATCAGTATGCTTGCCTCGTATAACAGCCATATGGGCAGCGATACAATAGCAAGCGTAAAGGCGTCGCCGGTAGGCGTTATAACAGCTGCCACGATAACAATGGCCACTAAAGCCTGCCGCCAATAGCGCTGCATCCACTCGGCTTTCAGCAGTCCGAAGAGAGCCAGCAGCCAGCTTATAACCGGAATTTCGAAAAGAATGCCGAACATCAGGCTCATCATCAGCAACGTATCAATATACGATTGCAGCGAGAGCATGTTGTGAACGCTGGAGCTTACCTGGTAAGTGCCGAGAAAACGAACGGTTAACGGGAAAATAATAAAATAGTTAACCAGCAGCCCCAACACAAACATGACATAGCCTCCCAGCACTACACGCACGGCGTAATGCCTCTCTCTGCGGTACAAGGCAGGCGCTATGAAGCGGTAAAGAGCATACAGAACATAGGGCGAGGCAACGAGAAAGCCGAACGAAAAAGCCGTTTTTACGTGAATCATAAACTGTTCGGTAAGCCCTATATTGACCAGATTGATATGGAACGACGACGCATGCAGCAGCCGGTAACTGACAAAACTATACTGGCTGGGGGCGAGAACAATGCTGAAAAGCGTTTCCTTAAAGTTGAAAGCAGCCAGCCCGCACACCACCGTTACAACGATAATGCGCACCAGACAGCCGCGCAACACGTCAACATGCTCCCAGAACGTTAGGTTATCGTCGTTCATCAGAAGGTGGATAAACTTGGTTTTTCAGAAAACGCTACGCCGTCAGGCTTCCTGCGTATCGTTGTTTTTTTCTTGTGTTTCTTCAGGTTTTACGGTCTGCGAAGCGCTGTCAGGCTTTGCCGTTTTATCGGTAACGTCAGTGTCTAAGTTCTGTTTTACCTCGTTCATACCCTCTTTAAAACTTCTGACGCCTTGCCCAAGACCTTTCATCAATTCAGGAATCTTTTTGCCTCCGAAAAGTAAAAGAACAATAAGAACAATGATAATCAGCTCGGTTGTGCTCATTCCAAACATAGTAAATGCGTGTATTAAAAGTCGGTTTTAATCATATATACATGCAAAGATAACTAAAAAAACGATATGCCTGCATGGTCGTTACCTTAAAAAACACAAACAAAGAACGACCAAATACAAAATAAAAAAATATCGGAACCGATATGACGGCCTGTATTTTGCAGAACCGTTTTAAAAGTGTAACTTTGTAAAAATAACAAAAAGGCATGACAATAAGGAAAGGAGACTGACATATGAAGGCAAACATTAAAAAGAACGGACAGACGCGAATAGTAATTGCAGGCGGAGGAATAGGCGGTTTAAAGCTGGCAACAAGTCTGCGACATACCGATTATCAGGTAGTATTGATTGACAAAAACAACTATAACCAGTTTCCCCCGCTGATATACCAGGTAGCTTCGGCAGGGCTTGAGCCGAGCAATATAGCCTTCCCTTTCAGGCGGATATTTCAGGGATGGAAAAACTTTTTCTACCGCATGGCCGAGGTAAAAGCCATTGACGAGGAAACAAAAACCATTGAAACCACGGTAGGCAGCATTCAATACGATTATCTTATACTGGCTGCCGGCGCCACTACTAACTTCTTTGGCAAAAGGAATATCGAGGAAAACACGCTGCCTATGAAGACCGTTACCGAAGCCATGGCGCTGCGAAACACCATACTGAGCACGCTCGAGAAGGCCGAAACAGAGGACAATCCCGAGAAGTTGCAGGCGTTGATGAACTTCGTTATCGTTGGCGGAGGTCCGTCAGGAGTGGAGATAGCGGGAGCACTTGCCGACATGAAGAAGTATGTTCTGCCGCGCGATTATCACGATCTTCTGGAACGATTGCACATCTATCTGCTCAATGCCAGCGACCGCTTGTTGCAGGCTATGGACCCGGAACTGTCGGCAAAGGCCGAGGCCGACCTTCGCAAGATGAATGTTCATGTGCGTAACAACTGGATTGTTACCGATTACAGCAACGGGGTTATCAGCGTTAAGAACGGCGAACAAATACGTGCAGCCACGGTAATTTGGGTGAGCGGTATCAAGGCTAACACAATAGCAGGCGTACCACAAGAGGCTGTTGGCCATAACAACAGGTTAGTATGTGACCGCATGAACCGTGTAAAGGGCATGACAAATGTGTTCTGTATTGGTGACCAGAGCATCATAGAGGGCGACGAAAACTATCCTTTGGGACATCCCCAGGTGGCGCAAGTAGCTATGCAGCAGGCCGAAAACGTGGCAAAAAATATACAGCTTTGTGAAGCCCATCAGGATATGAAGCCGTTTACCTATAACAATTTAGGCACCATGGCTACGATAGGACGCAAACGCGCCGTAGCCGAAATCAGAGGCTTTAAATTCGGCGGTTTCATAGCCTGGCTGCTGTGGCTGGTAGTTCACCTGCGCTCTATCCTCGGCATAAAAAACAAGCTCAACGTGTTCTTAAACTGGGTTTGGGGATACATTAATTACAAACAAAACCTGCGTTTAATACTCCGGCCCGAGGAGAATAAGGAAGAATAAGCCTGCGTTTCTTATATCAGGTGCATGCCTCTGCAGGCTTTTCTATCTGCGAAAACAGTGTGCACATCATGAATAAATCAGGTACACGACACATCAAGACATCATAACAGCCCGTCTCCGACATCATTCAGGTGACGGGCTGCCGTCCTTATCAATGGTAAGGGCCTTTCTGCCTTAGAATAGAAAACAATGCTATTGAAGACCTTTTACATAGTTAAAATATGCCTGTCTCAACTTTTTGGCTTCCTTCCCATAGGGTCCTGTGGGGCACATATTTTTGTAATACTGAAACGAAACGGCCTTGCTCACCTTGTCAATACCCAGTTCTACTGTAAGCTGTTGCCTGATTCGCTCAAACGATGCCGGCGAATCTGAAATGGTAAACGTCTCAAGATCGGTCCAGAATTCGCCCCGATAAGCTGTATTTTCTGTATAGAGTCCCCTGGCTGCTGCTTTGTAATAATCGGCCAGTTGGGTCATCTTTACATGACCAACACCCACACCATCCTGCAACATAACGACCTGCAGATTCGCCTTTGACAGTTCAGCCATAAAGTGTTGCAGCTGCTGAGCTGACGTTAAATTGCTATTCCAGAAAGCAGCTATCGAAACAGGCTTGTTATTAATTTGATGCAACTTGTCTGATATTTTGTTGATAAACAAATCGCGGAACAACGCTACCTTCTCATCAGTATTATAGGCATTCGGCTCGGGTTCGTGCGGAATATACCAGCCTTTGAACGCCTTGCTGCTGCCAAACAGCGCATTAACCTGTTGTGCAACGGTGATACAACGGTCAGCATGCAGTTTTAACCAGTCGGCATTAGTTTGATTTTGCCAATAGCTATTATCGAAATAAAGCCCGATATACACATCCATGTGTTTCAGTTCGGCTGCTGCAAGCAAGCGTGCAAGAGCGTATTTTCCCTTATTTGGCGCAAAACTATTGTCGGCATCATACCATACTTTATCGTTGAAGGCAGCGAATTGTACAATTACTGTATTGAAGCCAGTCTTCTTCATTCCTTCGAGCAGGCTGTTCCATTGATAGGGTGCCCAGTCGTCTTTATCAAAAAATTCAACGAAAGAACCCGTGAGGGCCTTACGCGAATCAACTTGAATATAATCGGCATCATTGGTAACCGGCTCTGAATTATCACTGCTACAACTGCATATAAACAGCGACAGGAGGAGCGATATAAACAGGAAAAACTTTTTCATCATTTTTAATTTGTGAATTGAATAAAATTTTCAGCAAGAAGGATGATGACGGGAAGAAGAAAGCGAAAGAGGCATAATCTGCCCTCTTTACGCTTTCTGCTCCTGCCGTCTTTTTACATCATATTGCACTTTTTAAAAACACTTATGCCGTCTTATGGCTTACGTTTAAAGCTCCATCCCCAGCCAACGCCGGAGCCTGGTGCTGATGTGGGTTCGTTTTGCAACTGCCAAAGCACAAGCTCATCGTCTGTAAGCTTCATAATTCTATACACCCCCGTTGCCGCTGCAGCCGCTTCCGTACAGTTCACATTGTGGTCAAGAATGAACGGATCTTTAATTGTTATCGTCATATTCTCAGTGTCAAGGATGAACGTTCCACGCAAACCGGGATCACCTGCCACGTGATGGTAAGTGTAATTTACGCCTCCTACAAGGTCGAATGTCATTTCACCGTTTATATCTGGCGTAATACGGACACACTGTCCCCAGCTTGCAGAAGGCTTCCAATTGTTGGGATAGTTCACCAAATCGCCCGTAGTTTGATAACAATAATCGGGTGTTCCTGTTGCAGGATTGGTGTTATATACCCATGTTCGGCCTGTACCATTACCCGTTAACTCCTTCCAAACAGGGCGCGAAGCAACGGCAAGGTCCGTGGTTGCCACATGAAAGGTGGTGTCTGCAGATATTTCTTGCGCCCCCTCACCGTAAATAGTGACATCAACTTTATACGTTCCGGCCAGAGGATAATAGGATGTAACTGTACCGGGACCAGGCGCAATGACCTGTCCGTTGCCCATATCCCAATGATAAATATATCCATTTTCAGCCTGAGCTGTAAAGACAGGATTATGCTCGTCAGTCGCAGTCATCGTAAGTTTTATATTTGAAGGAGCCGGCCCCATTTTACCCTGTTCCATACGTTGCGGCTCACAGGCTGACAGAAAAGCCAATATTGCAATCGCAAAATAAATATGTTTTTTCATTGTTTCCTTTGTTTTGGTTTACTTGTTCAGTAGATTTAAAGCCTTCATAAGTTTTTTATTTCGTATCATTTTCTTTGTTAAACACTTACTTAAAAACTTATATCATGCTTCATTCCTTAAATTATCAATATGGATTTTGCTTCAAATTCGGGTTCAAATTAATCTCTCTCTGCGGTATCGGAAAGTATCGTTTACTATCGATATAGCCCTCCATGAGCGCTCCCCGCCCCGTACGAACAAGGTCCCAATAGCGATGGCCCTCCATCGCCAGCTCAACACGGCGTTCATGATACACAGCTTTGAGCGGGTCGGACAGATATGGAGTAGCCCCCAATCCAACCCTGGCGCGCACCCGATTAAGTGGTGTTTGCCAGTCGCTGTTGTTGTGTACTGCAGCCTCAGCCTGCCAAAGCAGAACTTCGGCAAAGCGAATGACACGTACGTTTAAGCTGGCAGCATCAACCATATCAGGGCGCTGGCTCTTAGGTAATGTGCCTTTGCGCTTGCAATAACCTGTATGAGGTGCGTCAGGATTGTGCACAGCATCATAGTTTGTATAAATAATCTCCTCATCAGGAGTGCCTTGCCACAGTACGTCACCGTGCTTAATGATTGTCCATTCACGGCGGGGGTCACCTGCTTCATATTCATCATACAGGTTCTGTGTAGGCTGATCGAATCCCCATCCGCCATTACGGTTGTCGCGTGACCGATGATAAATTTCCATCATACTGCCTTCGTTTTCGTCACCCCACCCCGTCATTTTGAAGTCTTTCAGCTGAATATCGAATACCGATTCGATACCATTGTCGGTAGCCAGCGTAAAAAGATCACCGTAATTAGGCTGTAAATCATAGTCGCCTGAAGCCACAATAGCCTTCGCTTGTTGTTCAGCCTCAGCCCATTTCTCCTCAAAAATATAGCACTTAGTGAGGAAAGCAGCTGCCGATCCCCACGTAGCACGCCCCAATTCTGAGGCTGGCATATCTTTCTTATGGGGTAAACCTTCCATCGCTGCTTTAAAATCGTCTTCTACAAAAGCCCAGCATCTCTCCATTGTATCACGCGGACCTTTATACTCTGACGGGGCTAAAACATGATCGACTATTGGCACAGCCCCGAACACTTTCATCAAACAGAAGTAATAATAACCACGCATAAAACGAGCCTCCGCAACGAAACGCTTACGCACTTCTTCCTTAATCACATGATTATCCTTTAATCCTTCTATAAGACAATTGGCGCGATTGATGCCCTCATAGTTCTCAGACCACGCATTTGCAAGCGTTGCAAGCTCGGGCGTTGCCCTGAAATGTTCGAGGTCATATATCTGTGGCTGATCATTATCACCGCCTCCTCCTTTGACGGCATCGTCAGAAACTACGTCACCAATGGCCCAATCGAGATACTGAATATATCCCATCCAGCCGGCAGGATCGTAAATTCCGACCAGAGCACTGTACGCAGTCTTCTCACTTGAAAAGAAGGTTTTCTGATCGATATTAGGCACAGGCGTATCCAAAAAGCTTTCGCACGAGCTAAAACCCAACAGTGCACACGAGAGTGCATAAATGATATATCTTTTCATTACTTTTTGTTTTTTAGATGGTTTGTTTTGTCATCGCTCTTACACTTATAAAGTTACGTTCAAACCTATGCTGTATAAGCGGGGTGAAGGATAGAAGCCACGGTCAACACCTATATCCAAAGGGTCAGTACCATTCTTCATACCAATTTCAGGATCCAGGCCTGTATATCTGGTGAAAGTATAGACATTCTGTCCGCTTACATACATACGGACACTACGAATACCTATCTTTGACGTCAGCATTGAAGGTAAAGTATAACCCAACTGTATCATTTTGATACGCAGATATGAACCATCTTCAAGATACCTGTCAGACTGCATAATCGAGTTATTCGCGTCTAATCCGCCCAAACGTGGGAAGCGTGGATCGTTCTGTGTGCCCTCACCGTGCCAGCGTTTCACCATATCGGCCGAGTAATTATACACCAGGCTCTGGGTAGAACGCGTGTAAGTTGCCGGACCATTGTAAATTTTGTTGCCATAAACGCCCTGCAACATCACGCTTAAATCGAAACCCTTATAACTTGCCGAGGCATTAAACGAATAGCTGAACTTGGGTAGCGGACTGCCCAGATACGTATAGTTTTCGCTGCTAAACAGGTCATCTTTGTTCACTAACCGATAGCGAATATCACCGGGGGCTACGTTTTTCTGTGCGTGCTGCGCATTAACCTCCTGCCAATTCTGGAACAAACCGTCAGTCTTTAAACCATAGAATTGTGCTATCGGCTTCCCTACTGTTGTACGTGTTA
Organism: Prevotellaceae bacterium; assembly: GCA_015256945.1. GTDB lineage: Bacteria > Bacteroidota > Bacteroidia > Bacteroidales > Bacteroidaceae > Prevotella. Next base: position 28,405 of record JABZLB010000032.1, read on the forward strand.
AATAGGCAGCGTTCATAAATGATGCTCCTTCAATATAGGCATTATTGGCTCCAAGGTCAAGAACGCGGTTCTTAATGGTAGTGAAATTAGCCCCAACCGAGTAGCCAACAGGATGATCATAATTCTTGTATTGTAAAGAAAGTTCTATACCCTGGTTGCGCATCTTACCTGCATTCTGGAAAGGAGCTACCGCAATACCGGTTTGTCCGGGTACGGGAACTCGCAATAACATATCGCTTGTAGTTTTATTAAACAATTCGATAGTTCCAGTAAGTTTACTATTAAACAGGGCAAAATCGATACCAAGATTAGTAGTTGTCGTTGTCTCCCACTTCAATTCCTTATTACCTGCACTGTTAAAGCTAAAGCCTGGACTAAGCACTCCTCCAATAGGATAGTTGGAACCCGATGATGCAAATGTTGCATACGAATAGGCATCTACACTGCGTTCGTTACCAATCTGCCCCCAGCCGAGTCGTAATTTCAGGTTGTCGAGCCACTTTACAGGCTTCATAAACTTCTCTTCTGTAACGCGCCAGCCTGCTGATACTGACGGGAATGTACCCCAACGATGTCCGCGTACGAACTTTGAGGAACCGTCAAGGCGCATACTTGCTGTAAGAAGATAGCGCTCTAAATAATTATAATTCACACGTGCAAAGCCTGAAGCCAGATTATTTCCCGACGTAATGCCACGAGCTGCAGCCGCATTATCCTTGGTGCGTGCGTTGTTAATATACATTACTCCTGCATCATCAACAGGAATATCCTTAACCGAAGCTTCTAAGCTTTTGTATGTAACGGCATACGATTCGCAGCCCAACATGGCCTGCATACTGTGGTTACCCATTTTCATATCATAGGTAAGGGTATTCGTAAACTGGCGCATCCAGGTACTGTACGTTGAGTTTGTCAACGAGTTTACATTCGGATTCTGCTGACCTGCAAACACATAATATACAGGTATATAGCTTGCAAACTCGTTGTTTGTGTATTCTGTGTAAAACGAAGAACGTAATTTAAGATTCTTCATGAAACTGATTTCGCCATACACATTTGCAAGAACACGATAGGCTATATTCTTAGGATTGTTATATTCAATTTTAGCAAGCGGATTATGTATGGTGCTGAACGTTGACTTGGAAAAGCTTCCATCTTCATTGTAAGCGGGCGTAATAGGGTCGCGCGTAAACGTAGTCATAATTGGACTTGTCCACTCATCATTCTCAATTCCACCTCTATGTTTCGAACGTATAAGCGTAATATTCTCACCAACAGTAAGCCACGAATTGGCTTTAAAATCAGAATTTGCACGCAAGGTAACGCGATTGAACGATGTTTTATTAATGATACCATCCTGTCCGAAAGTGTTCAGGCTAAGGAAATAGGTGTTTTTGTCATTACCTCCTGATACTGAAAAATCAACATTACTTACGGGAGCGTTCTTATGTAAAATAGCATCAAAGTAGTCAACAGTAGGTAATGTGCGCGTGTCTTCGATGAGCGGTGCTCCGCCTAAGCCCACAGAGACCTCGTTTCGCAACATGCCCCACGTAGGACCATCACAAACAACGCCCGACCTCCACACGTTCTGTACACCATAATAAGCCGACAAACTTATAACGGCATTGCCCGCATTGCCTTTCTTCGTTGTTATAATAACAACGCCGTTAGCACCGCGTGATCCATAGATAGCAGTGGCAGAAGCATCCTTCAACACCTGAACGCTTTCTATATCGCCTGTGCTCAGGAAGTTAATATCGCCCACCATCATGCCGTCTACCACGTACAGCGGGTCAGAATTATTCAGTGTTCCAATACCACGCACACGCACAGTCATCCCGGCTCCCGGCGATCCCGAGAAACTTGTAACGTCTACACCTGCCACCTGGCCTTGCAAAGCCTGGCTTAACATCGACGCCGACAACTTATTAACTTCCTTCATATCCACTACCGAAATGGCACCGGTAAGGTCCTTTTTCTTCTGAGTGCCGTAGCCTACAACAACTACTTCACCCACTGTTTTTGACATTTCGCCCAGCGAAACTGTCAAATTGCTTTTACCCGTAACATTAACTCTCCTGGGCGAATAGCCTACATAGGAAAATGACAACAACGAATCGGCAGCTTGAATCTTTATTACAAACTCTCCGTTAACATCAGTAGTTGCTCCGGCCTTGCTCTTCAACGCAAATACCGTAACGCCTGTAAGAGGTTCGTTCGTTTCGGCGTCCTGCACAACTCCTTTAATGGTTCGCACACCTCCACTCTGTCCCCACATGCAAACGGGCGTCAAAGCGAGTACAAACAGCATCAAAAATTGAATGCCTTTTAATTTCATAACAATTATTTTTTAGTGATAGATTGATTCGGCCTCAAATGTAGGGAAAATAATATAAAACCGAAAAGACTATTTAAAATTTTCTTTGTATTTAAACGTTTTTAACGTTGCGTTTTGTAAAATACTTCATATTTCAACAATAATTTTTGTTATATTCGGATGCTATACAAAATAAATTAGGCGGAGAAATCTATTTTATATCACACGCAAAACACCAGTTACTTTCGTCTGTTCTTATTCTACGCGCTAACAATTATAATTAAGGTGTGCCATGATTTACATTTAGAAAAAACCTGACAACACCTCTCTTCTCCTGCGCTTATTTCAAAATTCAACAGTCCTGGTTGCAAATAAGCCCAAAATGAAGCATCTTCTTAAGTTGTTGTCAATCAGTATATTACACAAAATTTAGCCCTTATCTGCCAATATATATGCTATATCCCCTTACCCTCTGTTACACCCTGGTTATACGTTTACGGCACTATTGTGTGATAATTACGATGTAAGATAATTATTAAAATGTATCTAATTGAAAATAAAGAAGTTACCTTGTTTGTACAACCAAACTGGTAACGATTTGGAAACGAGTGAGCTACTTGGCTTCGCTGTTTTCTGCCTAACAAAGAACGCTTGTTATTCTGTTT
>JABZLB010000004.1 GCA_015256945.1 Prevotellaceae bacterium
TTGGTTATGTACTACACAGCCTGGTTTGGTTTGCAGCGAGATGCAGACGGCCTATACTTGTGGTGCTAACCGCCTTTGGCTGGTGACTATTCACGACCCCAAAGTGGCGGCATATCAGCTGAATTTGTTTATGGATATGGCGTGGGATATACGGACAGTAACTCCCACTACCGTGCAGCTGCATCTTCAAAATTGGCTTGGTGTTCAGTTTGATAAACAGGTTGCTGCACGCTTAATAAAGCCATTGATTACTTTTTACAGGCTTTCAGGGATAAGAAGACCCGAGTTTATGGGATGGAATGAAGCACCAAAAGCTGGTGTTAATCCTATATTCTCTAATGAGAACAAGGTGAATAATACCGACTTTAGTGCAGAAGAGTTCGGTAATGAGCTTGAAAGGTATCTTAATGATTATGATAGTCTGTCGCTCTCGGTGTTAAAGTTGGAAGATGTTATTCCTGATAATCTGAAGGGTTCCTACTTTGCTATGGTTGAATATCCGATTATGTCGTCGGCAGCTATGGCTACAAAGATTCTGCAAGCACAGGAGGCTCGTCACATCGGTAGGATAGCAAGTTTTCATCATGACCGCGAAGCGCTCGAGCCTGCAGCACGTAGTGTAATGGCCTATCGGAAATTGAAGTGGCTGATTTCAGTTTATAACACGATTAATGAACAAAAGTGGCGTGGGCTGATGGATATGCAACCGCGTAATCTTCCTGTCTTTGATGCACCACTTTTACCCGATACTTTGAGTGAAAAGGAAATAGAAACATACAGTCATCAGAAGCCTATTACAGCTGCTTTTGAGAATGACAAATGTATTGTTCGTTCAGGAAGCGATTTTCTTAATGGTACACGAGGCTGGGAAGAACTTAATATGCTTGGACACTCAATGAATTCAGTAAAGATAAAAAAGGGTGGTTTTATCACTTATCAATTCAATGCAGAAGAGGGGACTGCAGAGTTACGTCTTGCTCTTATTCCCACGCACGGACGTCTTGGTGTGCCTATGGCGCTAAGCGTAAGCATTGATGATAGTGAGCCCGACACGCTTCAGATAACAAATGCGTTGGGTACAGAGACGTGGAAACAAGGTGTTTTGCGCGGACAAATTATAGTGAAGCATGGTATTCAGCTATCGGCTGGTACTCACTATTGGGTTGTTAGAGCCTTGAATGAGCCTATTGTTATTGACCAATGGATGATAGATTATAATAAAGACAGACGCTTTTACATCTTCCCCCAGCGTTGAAACAGCTTCTTGTTATTTGGCTGTCCTTAGTTAATTGCATGTTAACGATAAACACTTGATACCAATTATCTGGTTTTGTTATTATGCTTTAAATATAAGATTCCCTGAGAAGAGAAAGGGCATTTTGATGGATATTTGGCCAGTTTAGCGTCATTAGCTTGTATCTGTACTTTATTTTTACGTCCCAATTCGATTCTTATTACAACGTAATCCTTTCGTAAATCGTTGAATTGTATGGCGGGATATGCTGTTCCATCCGAGCTTTCGTCAATCTCTGGGTCGGCTTTTAAGTTGGCCTTAGCCATGCCATTGATACTGTCTGCCAGGTGATTAATCTTATTAAATACCTTTATTTTATAATATATTCTATTGTTTACGATGTAGCGTATTGTTAGAATCTGAGATAAGGTATCGTTGTTTAATATATAAGATTTGCGTAAAGATATTTGTTTTTTAGCTGATTCCGTTGTACAAAGATTCTTAATTATCGTATGGTTTGTTGTCTTTTTTGAGGAAAATACTGCTTTTGCATTTCCTATACAGCAAAGCGATGTAATTAAGATAATGGACAATACAAGGTGTCTCATAAATACCAGAGCATTTTATTTTAAGTTTTCTTTTTCATAAATTTTGTCGAAAACTTCTCGTAATTGTTTTTTATTGGCAATCGTTTCACGTACTTCCCGTAGTTTCTTTTCATTGGGTGAGCCTGGAATCCAAAGGCGCATGTAACCGTTTGTACTGTATTTTTCTTCCATGTGATGGTTGAAACGCGCCCATTGTCCTTCCTTATCCAGTTCCGGGTTATGTTCTATTCCAAAAAGAATAGCACGAGTAAATACCACCTCTGGTTCCAAATCACGGTCGGCTTCAGCCACTATTTTCCCGTAAATACTTCTGGGTTCCCGTGATGCTGACGCCCTGTGGTCTTCTACTGCCTCCTTCATAATCTTGATTTGTTCGGCTGAAAACCATTTGCGTAAGCGCACATCGGCGAGCAGAATCTTTCCACTTGTAATATGGTGTATGGCGCGAGGCCCTTCCATTCCAAGGTCATGGTAGGCAGCAATTACGTATGACATGTTGAGGTCGGCGCCAATCATTGAGGCTAATTGCAGTGAACTTTTAATCACTCGCTGAACATGTCCCAGACCGTGTGACCTACCAAAAGCATTATATCGCGGCAGAATTTGCTGTTCAACAAAGGACATAATATCGAGATTTACCTGCTGTTTCATGCGATACCCAAGAGTATAATATTAAAGAACGTGATGATTCCGTATATGAAAATATTCCTTGCTGTTAGTCCGAGAACCTTATTTAGTTCACGGCCATGGCCAATACGAATCATACTTTGGAATGTTTTGATGTGTAAAAATAAATATACAAGGCATAACACAGTATTTATAATAGCTATACTGACTGTACCAAGCCCCAGTGCCATATTTAACAAAACACAAAGAGTTATTATACTTCCTGTTAACCCTGTTGCAAGATAGAGTACCCCTCCATACCGAGTTCCTAATCTTACAACAAGTGTTTTCTTACCGTCTCTGCGGTCATTGTCACGGTCACGATAGTTGTTTATACACAGCAAAGTATCGATAATCAAGCCACAAGCAATGGAAATAACGAGTACATCAAAGGGTATTGATTGTTCCTCTCCAGGCACAATAACATAATAGGTAAGGCAAACGGGTACAATCCCAAAGAATATAAGCACCAGCATATCGCCCATACCATGGTACGAAAAAACCGTAGTGTAGAGAAAGGCAAACAATAAACAGGCAGCACCAACGATAATCATTTGCCAGCCTCCATACCATATAAGTGGTATTCCTGCGATTGCGGCCAGTATCGAGATTACAATAATGCCCAATCTCATAGCAGGTAATGTTATCCATCCTTCAGCACAGGCTCGCTTGGGCCCAAGGCGTGTGGCAGTATCATCGTTACCGTGAATATAATCAAAATAATCATTGATGAAGTTCGACTCAATTTGCATGAGCCAGGCAAACAACAGGCAAAGCAGGGCAGGAACAGCCTGAAAGCTGTCTGTTCCCACAGTTTTCAGGGCCAAAGCAATACCTATTATAACAGGCGTTGCAGCACCAGTTAGCGTCTTTGGCCTCGCAGCGAGATACCAGGCACGCCAGCTGTTCGTTTTAATTTCGTTGTTATCACTCATCATGAAAACTGTTTTTCCTTCAGGTTTTCGTTTTTCTTACAGATACCAACTGTATAAGAGTATTAGTTTGCAAAGGTCCAACTTACACCCAAACGGAAAATACGTTCGTTCAATGGGTAGTGTGGGGTGAGGAAATAACGTTTATTTCCCATACCGCTGTTGATGTGGCTCATCATTGCAAAGAACCTTGCCTTCTTCAATTTAAAATTAAAATAGGCATTGACAATGGGATAATTTCCAATCTTTACCTTTGAACTGTTGCCCTGAATAGCATATTGTCCGATAGGTGCTACGTATTCAGGAGCATCATATTCTGTAAAATAGCGTGCATCAACACCAAAGTGACAGTTTAGTACACGCGCTATTTTAAACTTCAAATACAGGTTTGTGTATACGTTAAGTGCAGGCAGAGGCAGAGCATTATTGCTTGTAGATTTCTGGAAAGTAAATACCGTTTCCCAATTTAACGGCCCAAAAGTACAGTCCTGGGTAACCTCAGCTGTAATAATTGTAATAGGAGAAGCTTGCTGATTAACCTGTACAACATTTTGTAAACGGGTATTCTGAGTAGTTGTATACCACGTAGAAAAATAGGTGTAATTCTTAATTTCATCAAAGGCAACGCGCAAACGTGTACGGGTTTTCTGGTAATTAAGTACGCCCTGAACCCTGAAATGGTCAACCATTGAAAGGGCATTGTTATCCCACCATAGATGTTTGCCGTGGTAATGGCGATAATAAAAATCGGGCTTCTCATGATGGAAGAATCCTGATGCCGCCAGTGTCATGGTATCACGAAATAGTGGAAAATTAACGTCAATGCCACCATCAACGTGTATCTCTCCTATATTGTACCCGGCCGTAGCAAAGTCTCCCGTTGCATTGTAATGCAGTGTTTTGCCCTGTGTCTTACTTAATTGTGCACCAATTACAACACTGTGCTCGTTCCAAACATTCCTGCCGTTAAGACCTGGCAGGGTATAATGATCGAGGTTATAAGAAGCGAATATCTTGGCTCCCGTCCTAACCCACTTGTTAAAACCTTCAAGAAGCGAGATGGCAAAAGTATTGTTGAGACTCCAGTTCATCGTACTGTCATAGATAGAATCACCACGAAGCCTCTCCATTGCGTTGTAGGCATACAGATAATAGTTCTCAGGAACATTGTATGCCTCGAATATTCGGCGGTAGTTTTTAAAGTTAAGCGTGTGGATGAAGCTTGTTACCGGTACGTATTCGTTCTTTAACCATGATGTGTCGGTTTTTGTTTTTGCCTGGGTTGCCAGTAAACTGTCGGCAGCTTCCTTGCTGTTTATTCTTATCCTGTCGTTAGAATGTTGCAAGTTGTTCTTTGCAGAGTCGTTCGGCTCGGCCTTTACTCCTATTTTTGCATCGTCGGGACGGCCTGCATATTTGGCTGGTACGGTTACCTTGTCCAAATCTACTTTATCCATGTCCTCACCGGCATCTTTCATTGCTTTTTCTTTAGCCTCGCGTTCTTCTTTCTCTTTTTTTGCAGCAATGGCAAACTTACGTGCTTTTATTTCTTCTGGTGTCATGGGCACCTTACGGTTAAATCCCAGGTTATATCTTTGTGTAAAGAAGATACTTCTGCTGTCATTTCTGTTCCAGTTACGTGTTAACATTGTTGGAATTTCAGAAGTTGCAAAGTTCTCGTTAAACGATTCGGGATGAGTAATATAGGCATCATTCGTTATTCCACCGTTCTCAGTTACCTTCTGATGCAGTGTTGTAAGCAGTAAATGGGCCTGATAACGATCACCCAGATAGCTGCCGTACATGGTGTAATTAATGTGCGACGTTGACTGGCTATCGTAGTAACCACGACCGTAGAGGTAGTCAAACTTGAAGCCTACACCCAGTTTTTTCCCCACATTTACACCAAAAAGTGCCTTAAAGTGGTCCTCACCGTTAATCCTGTTTCCGCAATTGTTGTATGAAAGATTAGTGAACGGTGATAGCGTATTGGTAAAATGGAATTGCTCTATCGGTGTTATCACAAAATCGTATGGATTGGCAAAGATAAACTTTTCGTCCTCTTTGCGATCAATGAATATTCGTGCTTGCCGGGGCGAACCTAAGTTACCGGTTGTGTTATATTCCCCTCTTAAGCCCGTTGTAAATATGGAGTTCATAAACATATGCTGCAAAGTGTCGGGCTTTGCAGGTGTACGGTCTCCAAAACGGCGGTCAATAGTCCATGTATAAATTCCCTCAGGTATTTCCTTGTCTGTACCTAATGAATCGGCATTATGTCGCCGGTTCTTCTGATTTGTGATGTCACCGTTGGCATCAATGGAATTATATCCCATGTCATCCTGCCGTATTTGTGCATACAAGCTATTGGCCGCAGCGAGCAGAAGGGATAGAAAAAGCAGTTTCTTCATTTAGCGAATAAATCGTAAAATGCACTCTATGATTTTGAAAGACATTGCCACAAGTATGATGATAATGCCTGACGTGTGGTTGGTTTGTGTAAGATACACGATTACTCCGGCTATGGCACCAGCCATAAAAATAGCGTTAAGCCATTGACGTGTATTCCTGAAACGGTTCTCTTTATTGTCATCCTCGTTCCTGTGACGGCGCTGCAGATATTGTTCTTTATCTTCTATCATACGTTATTTCTTAAATATACAACGGTGCAAACCGTAATAGCGATATTAATATGTGATATTAAAAGTCTTGCAAATGCGCCCGAAAATATTGTCCTTCCTGTCGATGGTCTTTATACGGAATTTCCCATTGACCTTAGTAAGCTTGTCTTGTCGTTTATTCAAAGCTTCCTTATCGGTAATCCATTCTTCAGCCGACACTTCGAACCCTCTGTTTTCACGACGATTCATTTCATAAGCATATCTGATACGTTCCATCGTAATTTTCAGGTGTCCGTCAGTTGCTTGTGCAATAAGCGTATAATTAAGCTCGGTACGATCAAGCGAAAAGATGTTGCTCGAAAATACCAGCCACTCTTTCATACGCGCAGCAATGATGTGGTCCTCTTTGTTAACAGCTGCAATTCTGCTCTCAGGTTGCAGACCGTCAGCTTTTGTTTCTTTTACAATTTCATCAATGATGTTGTAAAGTTTCTGATATATTTCGTTTGCACTTTCTCCCGGCACGTCCTTGCTTAAAGTAAATACTACATGTCCGTCAACCTCTGGAACAGCACCGGCAAGATACTTTTCGTCAACTAATTTCGACTTATTCTTTTGTTGTTGTTTCTCTTTAATCTCTGTGTCAGGCTGTTTTTCCTGTTCCGGGTTTTCCCATTTGTTGTTCTGTGCTAAGGCCGGAAATGCCAGGAAAGTCATGATAACGATCAAAATGGTTTTCATGCAAACTAATATATTGAATTGGTATATTTAAGGCAAAATTACTAAATAATGTCATGAATTGCATTATATACTTCTGATTTAACGTTTATTGTTGCTCACCATGACGGCAGTTCCTCTTATTTAAGCTCTAATTGTTTTTCAAGCCTTATTATCTCATCACGGTATTGGGCAGCCTGAATAAAATCGAGCTGGCGAGCTGCTTCTTCCATCAGTTTTTTGGTATTTGCTATGCTTTTTTGCAGTTCGGGGCGGGTCATCTGCTTAACAACGGGGTCGGCAGCAAAGGCAACGTCTTCTGGTTCTATATAAGCCTGTGTTGTTTTATGTTTTGGAGTAACCGTGGTTGGCAAACCTTCTTCACTCTCAAGTGGCAGAATACTCTTAATATCTTTTTTAATTTGTTGTGGCGTTATATGATGTTCCTCGTTATACTTCAACTGTATGCTTCGTCTTCTTGCCGTTTCATCTATGGTTTGTCTCATGCTTTCTGTTATGCTGTCAGCATACATGATAACCTTTCCATTTACATTTCGGGCTGCCCGGCCGGCCGTTTGGGTAAGACTTCGCCTGCTTCTCAGGAAACCTTCCTTGTCGGCATCAAGAATGGCTACGAGCGAAACTTCGGGTAAATCAAGCCCCTCGCGCAGCAGGTTTACACCAACAAGCACATCGTATACACCGGCACGCAGGTCGTTCATAATCTTAACGCGGTCCAAAGTCTTTACATCACTATGAATGTAATTGGCCTTAACCCCGTGATTGAGCAGAAATTCGGTAAGCTCTTCAGCCATGCGTTTAGTCAGCGTTGTTACCAAAACACGCTCGTCTCTGTTGCTGCGGGTGAGTATCTCGTCCAACAAATCGTCAATCTGATTTTCAGAAGGTCTTACCTCTATCTCCGGATCGAGGAGCCCAGTAGGACGTATAAGCTGTTCAACAACAACGCCTTCGGCTTCCTGTAACTCGTAATCGGCAGGTGTTGCTGATACGTAAACTATCTGATGTATCATCTCATGAAACTCTTCAAAACGCAGTGGACGGTTGTCAAAGGCGGCAGGCAGACGGAAACCATATTCCACAAGGTTTTGCTTCCTGGCACGATCGCCTCCATACATAGCACTGATTTGTGGCACGCTTACGTGGCTTTCGTCAACCATGATCAGATAATCTTCAGGAAAAAAATCGAGCAGACAGTAAGGACGCTGTCCTGGCTCGCGACCGTCAAAATAGCGTGAATAGTTCTCAATTCCTGCACAATGCCCCAGCTCTTTAATCATTTCTATGTCATATTCAACACGTTCTTTTATGCGCTGAGCTCTGATAGGGTCGCCCAGTTCTTCAAAAAATGCAACCTGTTTGGTCAAGTCATCCTGTATCTGATAAATGGCACGGTTGGTTTGTTCGGGTGTTGTGACAAATAAGTTAGCCGGATATATGGCATACTCTTCAAAGGTCTGCAGCCTGCGCATCGTTGTAGCGTCAACCTCTTCTATGCTGTCTATCTCGTCGTCCCACCAGGTAATGCGCAGTACATAGTCTGAATAGGCCATGGCTATATTCACTGTATCACCCTTTACCGAGAAACAACCGCGTTGCAAGTCAATATCATTCCTGACATACAAAGCATTTACTAACTTACGTAAAAAGACATTACGGTCTACCCGTTGCCCCCGTTTGATATGTATAATACTCTCCTGCATGGCTACGGGACCGCCCATACCGTAAATACATGAGACCGATGATACAACTATTACATCCTTACGACCTGACAGCAAATCGCTTACAGCAGCCAGCCTTAACTTGTCAATTTCTTCGTTTATGGCAAGGTCTTTTTCGATGTATGTGTCAGAAGAGGGCAGGTATGCTTCTGGTTGGTAGTAATCATAATAGCTTACATAGTAATCAACTGCATTGTCAGGGAAGAACCCTTTCATCTCTTCGTACAGCTGTGCAGCCAGTGTTTTGTTGTGGCTAAGCACGAGAGTGGGTTTGCCTGCATTCGCAATGACGTTGGCCATAGTAAAGGTTTTGCCTGAACCTGTGACGCCAAGCAGCACCTGTGCCGCGTCACCCCGCTTTATTCCGTCGCTTAATTGGCGGATAGCCTGGGGCTGATCGCCCGTGGGTTTATATTTTGAAGTAAGCTTAAAGTCCATGTTTTGTGTGGTTGTAATGTGCTGAATATCTGTTTCCTGAAATGTAACTTGTTGTTATTCATGTCAATTAATGAATCACGAATAACTTTGTTTTCCTGATGTTCCTAATTAACGATGATATACAAAGTTACTGAATTTATTTGTATATATGGCACAGTCTTCAATTTTTTTAGCAGTCGTTGTTGTAACATGGCTGCATAATGTTTGTATCTGTATGATTTAATGTCAGCGAGTTTTAAATGTTTTTCTGTTGTCTTTATGTTGTTGCGTTCACTGTTCGGCGGCCGTCAGCAGCGTTGCTGGCGGCCGTCGTACAAGAAGTGTGACGGCCGTCGTACGCGTTGTTGACGGCCGCCGAACAATGAACTTATTGTTGTAAACTGCTTATGACATGTACTGTTAAGCCTGTTGTTTATGATGTTATTGTAAGCTGAATAGAGGCTGGAAATAAAGTCTTGTTATGTGTGTTTTGCTATGCTGTGCACATATTTGAATTGTTTTTTAGCAACAAAATAGTGGCAAACCATGTTTTATAAGCTAATTTTTTACAAAAAAGACAGGTGTGGTATGAGAAATAAAATATTTATATGTAATTTTGCACACTTGAACATATATGTTGTTTTTGAGTATCTGTATGCCCATGAAGAAATTTTCTTTTGCTGCCCTTGTCGGCATTTTGCTCTTTACCAGTTGCGCTAAAGAGTTTAACAGTGTGTACAAGAGCAGTGATTACAAATATAAATACGAATATGCAAAGGAGTGCTTTGCTAACGGAAAGTATGCTCGTGCTGCCACCATACTTCAGGAAGTCATAGTTCCTTTAAAAGGGAGTATGGATGCACAGGAATGTCTTTACATGCTTGGCATGGCCGAATATATGAATATGGATTACGAAACAGCATCGGAAACGTTTAAGAAATACATCAAATCGTATCCACGAGGACAATATGCTGAGGTAGCCCAGTTTTATATAGGGCAGAGCCTTTACAACAGTACGCCTGAACCACGACTCGACCAAACTGAAACGTTAGCGGCCATTTCGGCCTTTCAGGAGTATTTGGACGCATATCCTGATGCACGTTATAAGGAACAGGCCCAGCAGCAATTATTCAGCTTACAGGACAAGCTGGTTGACAAAGAATTGTATTCAGCCCAACTCTATTACAACTTAGGTTCTTACTTTGGCAACTGTACCAGTGGTGGAAACAATTATGAAGCTTGTATCGTTACATCACAGAATGCGCTTAAAGATTACCCGTACACCAGTAAACGTGAACAGTTTGCTACGCTTATCATGAAGAGCAAGTTTCATCTTGCTGAGCAAAGTGTTGAGGCTAAAAAGCTTGATCGCTATCAGGATGCGGAGGATGAGTGTTATGGTTTTATCAATGAGTATCCCGATTCCAAGCATCGTCGTGAGGCAGAAAGCTTTATAGAAAAGTGCAAAAAATTCACATCAACGGTGAAAGAAGAGAGTTAAGCCACAATGGATATGGGAGATTCCCGTTGCTTCGTCAGCATTATGGCATAATGTTACAAAAAGAAAACTTTAATAATTTGCGAATATAAATGGATTATAAAAAGTCAAAAGCACCAGTAAATACAGTTACACGTAACATCATGGACCTGTGTAGCGAAACTGGAAACGTTTACGAAAGTGTTGCTATCATTGGCAAACGTGCAAATCAAATTTCGGTAGAGATAAAGAATGACCTTAGTAAAAAGCTTGCCGAATTTGCATCTTATAACGACTCTTTGGAAGAAGTGTTCGAGAATCGTGAGCAGATAGAGATCAGCCGTTACTATGAAAAGTTGCCTAAACCAACCCTTTTGGCTACACAAGAGTTTCTTGATGGCAACGTTTACTGGCGTGATCCTTCACGCGATAACGTAGAAGGGGTTCAGGCCTGATGATACAACGCAAGCAAACAATCTATTTGCTGCTGGCCCTTGTATGCCTTATAGCCTGCCTGTGTATGCCCCTGGTTACGTATGAGTATAAGGGAATGGGTGGCGATTACGTATGGTATAATCTGGGGCGTATGCAAGAGGGTAACTTACAGATAAGCCCAGTTCCTTTTGTAGGATTGGTAATTGCTGGTGCATTAACACTGTGTAACATTTTCCTTTATAAAAGGCGTATGGTGCAAGCCCGTCTGTGTACGGTTAATATCGTGTTGTGCACGCTTTGGTATGTTTATTGGTTTGGTGTACAGTTTCTGGGCTTAAGCTCAACAAACAGCGACGCACATTTCCATTTTGCATTTTGTTTACCAGTGGTCGCCATTGTGTTCTTTGTGATGGCTCGTGCTGGTATTAAAGCAGATGAAGCCCTTGTAAGGTCAATGGATCGCATTAGATAACCGAAAGTTTTCTATACCTTATTTATATTGTATAATAAGCCCGACAATAGTGTCGGGCTTATTTTGTTATTGGAGAAGTCTGTAATTAATGATGCGTTGTGGAAGAAAGTTTTTGAGTTAAAATAATAATTGCGCAGTTGAAAGTGTGCAATTTGTTACCTTTTATGTATCTTTGCTACGTATGTTATGTTTTAAAAAACATAACATAAGGTAGAATCGACTGCCAAGTTACTCTTGAAAAACTGAATTATTTAAACCATAACTTATGTCGCAGACGCTTTCATACCTCTATCCTGCGCCCTCAACGCTATTGCGCGAAGCGGGTAAGGAAACTCTTTTGCTTTCACAGTATAATGGGGTTGATGCTCAAAAAGTTCCTTGTTTCTTTTGGGGAACAATAAAAAATCCGCTTGTGGCTTCACGCTGCTTGCTCGCATTGTCGCAGGTTGTGGCCTCATCTTTTTATCTCTCACCGTCAGAATTGGCCCGACTCCGCGATCCTGTCGTTACGGCAGGTAATCGTTGTTTGCGCTTCGAAGGGTTTTCACAGTGTGCCGGTGTTTACGCAAGGGTTGATATTCTACCTGATGGTTTAGATGGCGAATTTCTTGCAGAGGGAACGACAAATGTCGATTTCAATGAACGAATGCTGCAGGCTCTGTCATCGTTTCTTCCCAAAGATCGGCTTGTTATGCATGTTGGTGCGCGCGATGTAGGCCTTTATGGCAATGGATATAGCGTGGTTGAGAAGAAAGTTCCTTTGCCCGACAAGTGGGTAAGAGGCTTAACAACGGTTCCTCTTTATCAGTCGAAGGCAGTATGTTTGTGCAGTATCGGTCGTGTTGATTTGCTTAGACTTTTCCACGGTCTGCCGAGAGGACGTTCTAATACAGACCTTTTTCTCGCAACAAATAGTCCGCGCCCTGTCTTTTCGCCTGTGGAAAGAGCAGGTGCTATAAGTGTTGGTGGAGCACGACGCTTACATCTTCTCGATTCGTTGTTGCCGCATGCTGATGAGCTTCGCGTATTTTCTCATCCGTCAGGACAGGCTACTGTGTGGCAGTTATATTTTAAAGAGGGGGTTCGTTTCAGTCTTTCATTGTCGAAAGAATGTAGCAGAGGGTTTTCGGGTGAGGGCGCTGCGCTGGCTGATTTGGTTGATGATGTTCCAGAAGAATGGATAGAAGGTTTTAACAATTACTGTTCATCGAATGGTTGGTTCAACGCTGAGTTGTTTGCATTATCTAATAATCTGCCAGCGTCACTTATGCCACAGCTTACCGCTCGCCTTGCATCAATGGGGCTTTTAGGCTTTGATCTTGATGAGGGTAGCTACTTTTATCGCAGGCTTCCTTTCAATATTCAGCATATTGGTAAGTCAAATCCTCGTTTGGTTACGGCGCAAAAGTTGATAGAGGAGGGGCGTGTCGAGGTGCTTTCGCAGACAATTGATCGTGTGGAAGCGCGTGTAATAGGAGATACCAATACCGCATATTCAGTAGTTCTTAAGCCTGGACAATGCTATTGTACGTGCCAGTGGATGGGGCGAAATGCTGGAGAGAGAGGAGAATGTAAACATATTTTGGCAACTAAAATACTGACAAAATGGAAGAACAATTAAAAGAGCGTTTTACAAAATTGGCTAATTCATATACCGATTCTCCCCAAAATCGGACTGAAATACTTTTTCCTTTTTATAAAGAAATATCGCAATTACCAGCAAAAGAGCGCTATGCCTTGCACGAAACAGCCAGTAATTTGTTTGTAAGAACACGGAAAAATAAAGATGGTGAAATCATAGAATGGCGACCATGTGGCGAAGATTGTTTTATTTTTTTGTCGTCAATGCAGTTGCTAATCGAAAATCCTCGTACTGCTTATTTACCTGTTTCTCTCGATAATCATTTGTCTTTACTCTGCGATTTGCTGGAAATATATTGTCCTTCATGGATTAAACACTTGAAGTTTAGGCCCACAGAAGGTGGCCGTTCTGTATCATATCTTACTTACATGACGCTTGCGAAGCGTGGTTTTACCGAAACGATTGAAGAGCCTTTATTGGCAAATATGGTGGGGCAATTGCCATGGTATAATCGCGATTACACAGGAAAAATATTTCTTGAACATAAGGAATTGCTTGAGGAACACGTGTGGTTGCTTTTCCGTTACGACACACCCATCGCATGGAATGACGATAATGCCATTACCGCTTTTAAAGAAGGGCGCACAAAAATCAATGGAAGCTTACAAGGTTTACTATTAAGCTGTGCGGCAGATGGGCGTATTGATCGCGCCCGTTTGTTGAAATCGTCGCTCGAAGCTTTAGTAATGGGAAGAAGTAAAGGCAGTTGGTTTATTGGCATTATTGAAGAATTGCACCCAACTTCTGCCGAATTGTTACCTCATCAAGACCTAATTCTTCAGGGCCTTACGACGAAATTATCTGGTTCTTTGAAGCTTTTACTTCGCCTGTTACGTCAATTGGCTGACGAGCCCACATTTAATTATAACGATTTTATCGCTGCTATTTCAGGACTATTATATGATATGGCGCAGACAAATATGAGCATAGTTTGTGCTACTTTTGAAAGTATCGCAAAGCAACATGCGAATGCTCGTCCCGATATTTGTCGTGCACTTTGTCTTGTTTTCATGAATAAGGCAGAGACAGCACAGAAGCGAGCCGCAAAGTTGATTGCGAAATTCGGAGATAAAAATGATAAAACGCTGTGTTCGGAATTACGTAGTTATGAGGCGGAAATAAGGCAGGAGCCTCGTGAAATGCTCGCAGCATTTATACCTCAGGAGCATAATGACGATTTGGACATTGCGGAAGAAGTTTCTTTTGACATTATGCCTTTGAAACGATGTCGTGAAGATAACAGGCTTGTTATGCCAAAAGATAAGGACGAAGCCATATTTTTGCTTTCATCGGCATTGTTTAAAATGGATTCGTTACAGTTGCAACTTGCTTTTGCAGCAGCCGTAGAGTGGGCACCACAGTTAAATATTGATGATCTCGGCAGGCTTGAAAGTTTGTTTGAAGAGGCCCGTAAATGGTCATCAGATGCATTTCTTGATGAGGACCGTCTGTTGGGATTGTTCTTCCTTGAGTTTGGTAGTGCTGTTGAACAACGCTTTAAAGTTGACGAAACTTCGATGAAATCGCGTCTTATGCGTTTTGCTGACATTGCTCGTGGATGGGGTAATTTTCAAGCTCAATCGTTTACAAGATTAAAGTCGTACAAGGTAAGAGGCTACAATTCTGTGGTGGAAACCTTGTTGAAATATCTGTTAGCAGATTATGTTGAAATACTTTCGTTCAACACATCGTTGCCCATTCTCTCTACACCTACACATAAACCATCGTGGATTGATATTGATGTGTTGATAGAACGCTTGGCTAAATGGCAGCAGGCCGGAGTACAACCACTGTCTTTCGACATACAACTGGCACTGCTTCGCTGTGCTGTTGATGATGTAGCTTTAGCTTTAAGGCATGCTCACAGTATGCTGAAAGGCGAACTGTTACACTTGATGTTATATCTTCTTGGAGAGGAAAAGGAACCGGTAAAGCCTTTTATGCTTGATACTGCATGGACACAGGCCAAGCTGATAAGAGAAGCAAGTGAGAATATACATGGCGATTTGTCTTTTGATTTAACTAAAGAACTGGATATTATTACGAAGGTAAATCGTGAATGGAATGATTATGGGAAAAAATCGTATGGACAAGATGTGTTTTTACGTGTGGCATCAGGCAATGGGCTTTCTGCTTTACGTAAAAAGCTGTTGATACAAAACTTCATTGATATACGGGGAATTTGGTCGCATTACCTTGCGCAAACAGTTGTAAGTTTATTCCCTGCATTTCCCGCGCCTCTTTTTTCAACGATACTTCATAACTATGGTGTTTTCAGCAATGCACATGCTGATGATAAAATGTGGGTGGGCTATGGACTTGCATTTTTGCATGAATCGCAGCTTCCGGTGCGTGGTATTCTATCTGTTTTTGTGGCATATTGTATAGCTTCTTCTGAGGCAACGACGCGCGTTTCAGCTATGGAATTGTGTATGGAACGCAGGCTACAGAGCTGCGGAGAACAGCCTGCAATTCATCTGGATTCGATAGGAGAGATATTGGCAAATTTCCTAAAGCATGGACTTTTCCCGCTTAGTCGACTCACAAAACTGCTTAAAGATCAGTATTGGGGACAAGAAAAGCAAGTGATGTTACATCTCGGAGAACTTCTGTTACCTGTTAATAAGTTATTGGAAACCGAAAATATAACAGGTGGGAAAGCCTTTCTAAAGCTGTGTAAAGAGATGGAAATTTTTGTGGAAGATAATATAGATGTATAGAGGTATAACAAGTTATCCTGTTGTTTATGTTCTGTAAATATAAGCTTTGCAATGGGTACCGTTAAATATTAAAGTTCTCAACTAACAATAAACATTACAAAAAGGCATTGCTGAGTAAGGCTAAATATACGAAAAAGATTATGTGACGAATCGGAATGATGGCTGGCAATACGAAATAAATTAATTCCTATCATGTTTACTTTACGAAAAAAGCTCGAAGTATTATAATATACTTCGGGCTTTTATTATAGAAGATTGTTGTTTACTTGATTAAATTTGTTCGCTCCAATCCTCTTGTGATTTACGAATGTATGCCTGATAACGACGCTTAGCTGCCTTCTCTGTTTCTGCATAAAGCTCCTCTGCCTCAACAGGGCGAACCTTCTGGAGAGAGGCAAAGCGTACCTCACCTAACAGATAATTACGGAAGTAATCCCAGTTCGGTGCTTTTGAATCGAGCTGGAATGGGTTCTTACCCTCTTCAGCTAAAGCAGGATTATAACGCCACAAATGCCAGTAACCACATTCAACTGCAAGAGCTTCCTCGTGCTGTGAACGGTGCATACTACGTGGCTTACCTTCTGCATCTTTACCCTTTATACCATGATTGATACATGGAGAGTAGGCTATGATGAGAGAAGGACCTGGGTAAGCTTCTGCCTCACGTATCGCTTTTAGAGTTTGATTATTATCTGCACCCATAGCGATTTGAGCCACATATACATATCCGTAGGTTGTTTCCATCAGGCCAAGATCCTTTTTACTGATTCGCTTTCCGCTGGCAGCAAACTGTGCAATAGCACCAAGAGGAGTAGATTTAGAAGACTGGCCACCAGTGTTAGAGTAAACCTCGGTATCAAGAACCAGAATATTTACATCCTCACCAGATGCCAAAACGTGATCAAGACCGCCGTAACCGATGTCGTATGAAGCGCCATCACCACCAATAATCCACTGGCTACGCTTTACAAGATAATGCTCAAGGGTCTTCAATTCTGCGCAGATGTCACAACCAATTGAACAGCCTCCGTCAATGAAAGGCTTCAATTTGGCTGCTGCTGCTTTTGAAGCCTCAGCATCATTCTTGCCATCGAACCACTCTTGTGCAGCCTCCTTAAAGCCTGCTGGTGTGTCATCGCGGGCAATAATCTCATTAAGTAGTACGGTGATACGCTCACGCATCTTCTTGTTTCCAAGTGCCATACCAAGACCGAACTCACAGAAATCCTCAAATAAAGAGTTGTTGAAGGCCGGGCCCTGGCCGTTTTCATTCGTAGTATACGGCGTAGAGGGAACCGAAGCTGAATAGATTGATGAACATCCTGTTGCGTTGGCAATCATCTCGCGGTCGCCAAAGAGCTGAGATATAAGCTTAACATAAGGTGTTTCTCCACAACCAGCGCAGGCGCCAGAGAACTCAAACAAAGGCGTTGCAAACTGTGAGTTCTTCGGATTCTGTTTAATATCAATAAGATGTTGTTTCGATTTGACGTTCTTAATAAGATGCTCCCAATTCTTAATTTCCTGTTGCATTTCAGGCTCATCAATATTGAAAGGAACCATCTTAAGAGCTTTCTCACCCTTCTTGCCCGGGCAAATGTCGGCACAGTTTTCACAGCCTTGACAATCAAGTACAGAAACCTGAATGCGGAATTTCATACCTTTTATTGTCTTAGGAGCTATTGCATCAATCGTGTTTCCATCGAAATCTGCAGACTCTGCGTCGTCAAGAACGAAAGGACGAATAGCAGCGTGTGGACAAGAGTAGGCACATTTATTACACTGTATACAGTTCTCGCTATCCCATACGGGTACAAATGTCTCTACACCACGTTTCTCATAGGCTGCTGTTCCATTCTGCCAAGTGCCGTCTACCGTGCCATATTTTACGAAATCAGACACTTTTAACAAGTCGCCTGCCTGGGCATTCATAGGACGAACAAGTTCTTTTATGAATGCAGGTGCATCATCTTGCTTCTCCTGATCATCAGGAAGATTTGCCCAAGCTGGATCAACAGTAAGCTGTTTATATTCACCACCACGGTCAACTGCTGCATAATTCAGCTTAACAATGTCCTCACCTTTCTTGCCATATGACTTAACAATAAACTTCTTCATTTGCTCAATAGCAAGCTCTTCAGGAATAACCTTAGTAATACGGAAGAATGCACTCTGGAGGATTGTGTTAGTACGATTGCCTAATCCAATCTCTTGTCCAATCTTTGTAGCGTTGATATAGTAGACTTTTATGTTATGCTTTGCGAAGTAACGTTTAAGTTTATTCGGAATAAAGTGTACTAATTCATCGCCATCAAAAATTGTATTTAAGAGGAATGTTCCACCATTACGAAGGCCGCGACATACATCATACATATGTAAATAAGCCTGAACGTGGCATGCTACAAAGTTAGGTGTGTTTACCTGGTATGCAGAATGTATAGGATTGTCATCGAAACGTAAGTGTGAACAGGTAAAGCCACCAGACTTTCTTGAGTCATAAGAGAAGTAGGCTTGGCAGTATTTATTGGTGTTATTACCAATAATTTGTACTGAGTTCTTATTAGCTCCAACCGTTCCATCAGAACCAATTCCATAGAATTTCGCTTCAAAAACGGTATCACTACCCATTGGAACTTCTTCTTCTTCGGGGAGCGATGTAAATGTAACATCGTCAACAATACCTACTGTAAAGTGATTCTTAGGCTCAGGAAGCTCTAAGTTTTTAAACACAGCGATAATCTTTGCAGGCGTTGTATCTGATGAACCTAAACCATAACGTCCACCAACGATAAGCGGTTTTCTCGGATCTTCGTACAAAGCAGACTTAACGTCTAAGTACAAAGGTTCGCCCTCTGCGCCTGGTTCTTTTGTACGATCCAATACAGCAATGCGTTTAACTGTGTCAGGAATAGCCTTACGAATAGCATCTACTGAGAATGGGCGATAAAGGTGAACGGCTACCATACCTACCTTTTTGCCCTGCTTTGTAAGGTAGTCAATAGCTTCGCGTGCAGGCTCAGTTGCCGATCCCATCAGGATAATGATATTCTCTGCATCCTTTGCACCATAATAGTTAAAGAGGTGATATTCGCGTCCTGTAATCTTGGACACTTCTGCAAGATGCTTTTCTGCGATCTCAGGAACTTTGTCATAGTAAGCGTTTGATGCCTCACGGTGCGTAAAGAAAGTCTCTGGATTCTCAGCAGTACCGCGGGTAACAGGCCGCTCCGGTGACATAGCACGATCACGGAAACGCTTTATCCATTCAGGATTAACTAAAGGACGAATGTCCTCCATGTCCATCTCCTCAATTTTATGATATTCGTGAGATGTGCGGAAACCGTCAAAGAAGTTGATAAATGGTACCTGTGATTCAAGCGTTGACAAATATGGAACTGCAGAAAGATCCATTACTTCCTGTACAGATCCCGAGCAGAACATGGCGAAACCTGTCTGACGACATGCCATAACATCCTGGTGATCGCCGAAGATACACAGTGAATGACTTGCAAGAGTACGTGCTGAAACGTTGAAAACACAAGGAAGAAGCTCGCCGGCTATCTTATACATGTTTGGAATCATCAGCAACAAACCCTGTGAAGCTGTATAAGTTGAGGTCAGGGCTCCCGACTGAAGTGAGCCGTGCAAAGCGCCTGCAGCACCGCCTTCCGATTCCATCTCCTGTACAAAAACTGTTTGTCCGAAGAGGTTCTGACGACCTTTTGCTGCCCATTCGTCAATGTGCTCGGCCATTGGTGACGACGGAGTGATGGGGTAAATAGCAGCTACCTCTGTGAACATGTAGCTCACATGAGCGGCAGCTGTATTGCCATCACATGTCATAAATTTCTTTACTTTTGCCATTTTGCTTTAAAGATTAATGTTTAATTATAATGTTCTTGTAATATTTAAAAAGAATATTGCCTGTCAATTATTCGTGGTATTTTAATATAAAAATCCAAATAGCCATAGAGGTATTTGGTTATCATGCCCCACTTCGGTATTGTAGCGGGCATATATTGTTTCTGAATTATACCGCAATTTGTTAGCTGAATGTGCATCGCAAATCCTTACCTTTCTGCTATTGTCAATCATGTAGCACTGCGGTTTATTACCTTCGTTCACAATGTGATCTTTCCAAACGGTATTCACAAAGAACGTTTCCATTATATCCTGCTGATTAATTGCTATGGGATATATGGCATACATCAGGTTCGGATTGTGCATCATCACCTTTGCCGGCTTCTTTGGAAAATCAATACCAGGCGAATAAATCATGTTCATTAAGCGTGCATCGGCAAGATATTTTATATAATTCATCACCGTAGCACGGCTTGTATCAATAAGGTGTGCCAGCTGACTGATGTTGGGTGCCTGAGGTCCGTCAACAGCAAGAAGATAAAAAAGCTTTTTTATTTTTGCCAGATATTTCAGTTCTATCTGTTTAATGAACAGGATGTCAACTTCGGCCATCATATTCATTGTTTTAAGTAAGTTTTCTGAAAAGTTCCGGTGTTCTAAAAAGAAGGGGTAAAAACCGTGGTGGAGATAATCCTTAAAATATTGTGAAGGACTCAGATAAGGCAGAATTTTCTTGACGATATGCTCGTGGTTATTCACGATTTCATCGAACGTATAAGGTTGAAAGTGTGTCCCGGCCATAAGGTTAAGATACTCCCGAAACGAAAATCCCCGCAAATTATAAAACTTCAGAATATCTCGAATTGCAGGATAATCTGTTTTCAAACGCATTACGCTTGAACCTGTAAAAACAATTTTAAGTTCTGGGAATAATTCGTAACACTTCCGAAGTTCGTTGCTCCAGTCGGTCAGCTTAAAAACCTGGTCGAGTAACAAAACTTCTCCGCCTTGTGCCACAAACTTACCTGCAAACTCTGAGAAAACGTGCCCCTGAAAGTAAAAGTTGTTCATATTCACATATAAACACTTTCGGTTATCTTTCCCAAATCTTTCCTTAGCATATGAAAGTAAGAAGGTAGTCTTTCCAACTCCGCGTGTTCCTTTGATGCCTATTAAACGATCATTCCAGTTTATTTCGTCCATAAGGCCACGACGCACAGAAGCATTAGTATGCTCTATTAGATAGGAGTGGGTGCGAAAGAAAGCTTCCAATAATTCCATAATGCGTCTATTATCCTTGCAAAGTTAATGATTATTTTTAAAAATGCAAAGTGTAGATAGCAATTTTTGGCGTGTTTAGGCTTTTTTTACAGTATTGTTTTCGGTTTTCTTTTGTAATTTTGTTGTTTGAAAATAAGATAGTTAGCATTCGATGAAATTATTTGTTTTTAATCCTGAACACGATATGGCCCTTGCGTCAAATCTTCTGCATTTTACTCCACCCCGGGCAGCATGTCTTATTCGCCGCAATATGGACTTCCTGCCTTCCCTATGGGCTGAGCCAGAAGATATTATATTAGTTGAGGATAATGCCATTGCCGAAGAACGGGCACAACAATTGAATATCAATTATAATGGTAAATTCTTTACCCGTGATATGCTTCAGCAGCAGTTGCTTTCAGGCTTGGTACTTGATGCCGTTTGTCCGTGGGGGTGGGACTTGAATATCCGTAATGATATGCTTCAATATGGTATTGAATCTGATCTTCTGCCTGATTCCTCCAGCCTTGATGCCATACGAAAGACAAGTCACCGGCGCTGGGCTTCTGAGAATTTGCTTTTGCCTCTTCGGAATATTAATGGAACGACGGGCGTTTCATGTGCAGCATCTACCGTAGATGAGGTGCAGCAATTGCTGTCATTACATGGTTCGGTTGTCCTTAAAGCACCATGGAGTGGGAGCGGGCGTGGTATAAGATATGTTGGAAAACGGTGTAATGTATCGCGAAAAAGATATGATTCGCTGACATCTCATTTAAAGGGATGGATAAAGAACGTGATAAAAGAACAGGCCTGCGTCATGGTAGAACCATGGTATGATAAGGCTGTTGACTTAGGCATGGAGTTTTATGCGTATGGCAACGGCAGTGTAAAATATAGTGGTTTGTCACTGTTCCATGCTACCGACGGGGTGTATGATGGTAATATTCTTGGCAGTGAAGATTCGCTTGAAGCCAGGTTATGCCGCTTTGTTAGTGCTGATTTGCTGCACGAAGTTGCCCGTGAGGCCGTAGCTTTGCTGTCATCACGGCTTCACAAAAGCTACCAGGGACCGCTGGGTATAGACATGATAATAGTGAGGGATGAAAGTAAATGGCTGCTTCATCCGTGTGTAGAACTCAATCTGCGTGCAACGATGGGGCACGTGGCACTGGCTCTCTCACGCAATAAATCGATGGAAGGCAAACTTATGCACATTACGGCTGCGCCTGATTATTGCCTGAAAATATCCTCTGTATCACAGCCATGATGCTCTTTTTATTTTGTTATTAGTGAGTATACAACCAGTAAACTGCAAATAACATAACCACGGCCACACCACTTAGAGTCCAGAAAAGTATCTTGCTAAAAACCTTTTTTCGTCTTACTGCCCTAAGCTGGTGCTGTTTAAAACGCTCAGCATCATCTATATGATGGTGATGGTGGTGATGCCCTGATGAAGTATGGTGATGGCGGTGCTGATGTTCTTCGGTCATATTTCTTTAAAATCTAAAGTCGAGTTCTGCATCTAAGATGTTATAATTGTGCTTGTTGCTTTTGGCTCTGTTGGCCATACTTTTATCGTTTACAAATGCCCACTCAACATTTAACTGCAGATTTTTGCCAAACATATAATCGGCGCCTAATTCATATTGCGTCCTTGCCGTATGCCATGTAGCCGATTCACGGTAGGTATCGTAGCGTGCTTTTACGTGCAATTTTTTCTTGATAACAGGCACAATAGCCAGTGCATATACACCATCGGCTTTGTTGCCGAGAGCCGTGTTGATGGTAGCATCGTTTAAATCCTCACTTTTTTGGTAGGTCTTACTGAAAGCCTGACCCGTAGAATGTATGTATTCTGAACGGAAAGTCCAGTCGTTTGCTGCATACTCGCCAGAGATGGCGTAGCGATGTTGTGGCAGTTTTACAAGGCCTGTATGCGGGTCTTTGCGCGAATATGAGCCTTCAGAACCGAACAATGCAAGGCGCATGCCTTTTACAGGCATAAACCAAATGCCTCCAACAACATCTTTTTGATGGTCAACATCTTTTGTGTTTATTCCCTGACCGTTATATACAGCTATCTGGTAGTGCATTAAATTACGTCCCTCCGTGTTCTTTAGGAAATCGCCTTGCAACTGTACTCCAATATCACGACCGTTGCTCGAGTGTGCCCCATTGCGGTCAACGAAGCCGGCTAA
The DNA here is from genome assembly GCA_015256945.1 of Prevotellaceae bacterium. GTDB lineage: Bacteria > Bacteroidota > Bacteroidia > Bacteroidales > Bacteroidaceae > Prevotella. Next base: position 23,009 of record JABZLB010000004.1, read on the forward strand.
CTTGTTTATATTCTGACCAAAACTCATGAAACCTTGATTAATCGGGTTCATGGGGTTCTCTAAAGTAAAGGCTCTTTTAAACTGTCCTACCTTGATACGTGCAAATTCATATTTCTGCCATTCGGCATAAGCATCCACCATTCTAAATGAATTACTGAGGTTAGTGGTGTTGCCATTATACTGAAACTGAACCCTTGCGCTCCAGTTTTTCAATGGAACAGCATCAATAATCAGTCGCCCCATGCGTATATTGAAGCTGTTTGATTTGGCATTTTCCTGGCTGTTGTATTGGTATTGCGACATAATATAGCCCGATACCTTGAAATTGTCAATCCATGAAGGATATTTGTTCTGGGCATTAGAGGTTACTGCCATGGCCGAAACGAGCATGGCAATTAGTAGATTCTTTTTCATTCAGTTTGTAATATGTTAGTGTTATATGTCATTATGATATGATCAGGTGCAAAAGTAGCAAAAACAATTTAAGGAAAGGGTAACAGTGATAATTTTTTTGTTGTAAGCTTAAATTTAAAGCATTAAATTAAAAAAACAGCACAAAATCTTTGGTTATCATGAATAATATATATATCTTTGCACCCGCAAACGAAGAAAAGGGTTGCATACTTGTTCAACGTTTCTTTCAATTTGCAGCGGGGTGTAGCGCAGCCCGGTAGCGCTCCTGGTTTGGGACCAGGTGGTCGCAGGTTCGAATCCTGTCGCCCCGACTGATGTACGGACAACTTCTTAAAAGGAGGTTGTCCGTTTTTTATTTGTATATTCTTATTGTAAGCCTGACGTTATTTTTGCGCTATTGTTTTGTTTGCTGGGAGGTATGGCGTTATCTGGCTTATGACATTACGATGGTAATTATACAGGATTAGGCCCTGACGACAAGATAATTACAGGCCTTTCGTACTTACATATTTGTGTTATGGCTATCGTTTGGCGGCCGTCAGCAGCGCGTACGACGTTCGCCGAACAATACGTTTGACGGCCGCCAAACGCGCTGCTGACGGCCGTCAAACAATGAACAATATTCAATAATAACATGCAGATAGTGGGTTGATGCTTTACATATTATATTTAAAATTAAGATACGTTTTGTGCTAATGTAGGGCTGTGGGTTACACAAAAACAATTATATTTGTAAAAAATAGTGTAAGCGTAGCATTATAAGCTGAAGTAAAATACGTATGAAACGATATATTCTGATATTCCTGATGGTGTTTCTTCCCTTTGTGGTTGAAGCTCGAAAATCGGCTTCCCGTGTTCCCATATGGGTTTCCGCTATGACAAAAGGCTCAGTAAAAGTAAATGCCGAAAGAGATTATTCATTGGTAATCAGCTATAATTCTCCTGGTTTTATAGGTTACATCGGGTGCGATTACCGTAAAATGGAAGTTTGCATAACGTCAGTACGCAGAATAAACAATTTACTATATGGTGTAGATGGATATACCCGGTTAAAGGGCAATACGTGTTCATTTCGCGGCTCTCTTAAAATAATTGAGACACGTGTCTTTAAGAATCCGGGGTATGGTGTGGACAATGAGATGAAGGGTAAGTTTGACAAGCGCGGATATTGTGTGGCTTTATTTGAACTAAATGAGGAACGACGTGTACGTGACAGTGGTGTATTTCGAGGTTATTCCTTGTTTTACTGGTATACGGGAACAGGCGGTAGGTTGCACGTTGACGATATTGACAGTTATGCAGATGGCTATTGCAACAATCTTTTTTCAGGTACATGGACGAGCTTTCGTACGCATCGAACGAAGCCGTGTGGCTGGGGTTTGTATCGCATTCCCAACTGTGGCGACCTTGATATTGGTGCTGCCGAGTTTTCGGTAAATCCTAAATACAGAAATAATGGCTGGAGATAGAGACAAGAATCTTGCACCCTGTTGAATAGTTATGAAAAGGGAGAACCTGGTAAATGCCCGAATATGTAGTATCTTTGTTTCCTTACTGGGCCTTTGCAACGACATTTTTTATAGTGGAAGCCCGATGAATGATCATGACTTCTCCATATAATGATGAGCACCCTTATATATAATAAGGTGTAAATTCTGGTAAAAAGAAAGTCGCATAACAGCCATAAACAGGTGTTATGCGACCTTCGTTTTTAATCGGTAATATCGTATTATTCGAGAATCTTCGTCATGCTCATAGAGGTTATCAGCCCGTCAGGGTTAATGGTTGCCTTTATTTTATAGCGTGCTTCTTTTTCTTTGTTAGGGTCGGTACGCTCTATTTGCTGAACGGCAGAGAAGTTAGCGGTATACTCATATTGCTCATCGCCTACCTCTTTCTTGTCAATTTTATAATCGTTATTGATGCGCCAGTTCATGTTTGTAATGTCATCTTTGTATATTTTATCTAAGAAAGTGGCAACATCAGCTTTGGTAGCATCTTGTTTTCCAAGGAAGTTTGTCATAAGCGTTGCGACACAATTCTCTAAGCCTGATTGGCTACGGGTATTGATTGCCTGAAAGAAATGCCGCATAACAGAAGCGACAAGAGCTTTGTCTTCGGGCTGAATGGTATTTGCTTTCAGCTTTTTAAGTGCATCGTTCGCCTGGTCAACGTATTCTCCATTCGGGTGTTCGCTGAGGTAAGCCTGCAATAAATCCATGGTGTTTGCCCTTTGGGCTTCGGCCCAGTCAATCGAATCTATTTTGTGTTCAGCTTCTGATTTATGTTCCGAATCGGGATGATTACTCAGATAATCAAGCAATGCTTGTTTGGAACCACTTACCAAAGCGTTGTTCCAATCGTTGTCAATGCGCTTTAATGATGCAAGACGGGCGGTAATAGAATCAATGTGTGCCTGGTCGATACCACGGTAATTGTCGAGGTAAGTTTGCAGAACCATGGGGTCGTCACTTTTCATTGCATATTCGTATGCTTCCTGCTCTTTTGACGATTCTGCATTTTTATAAAAGTAAAAACATACGCCTGCTACAATTAAAGCGAAGATAAAGCTGATGATGAGCGGGGTATGGTTTTTCTCTTGCTTTTGGTCAGGCAGTCCGGGTTCGCCATCTTTTGCACCCTTGTCTGGGGTAACGGGTTTGTCTTTTGGTCGGGCTTCGCTGACAGCTGCCCTTGTTGGTGGAACGGGTGGGGGAGAAACGATATGATGATAAGGTGCAGACGGTTCCTGGTTGCCAGCATCTTTATTTGTTGAACACGTGTTATGATTAAGGTGATGACAATTTGGACATGTACCCTGATCATTAAAATATACTTCGCCACATTGTGGGCATTTGGTAATTTTACCTGCTATTTCAACACCGCAGTTGGGACAAACAGGTGCCTTATCACTAATTTGGTGTCCGCATTCAGGACATTTTATCATTGACATGATGATATTATTTTAAAAGGTTATTTATGTCTGAATCTTATTTCTCTTAGCTGGTGATTGCCCATAAAGCGGCTTTTATCAACGAAACCATTGATGCCATTAAGTCGCCCTTTGCCGGTATACTGCCACATAATATACTCTAAGCCATCGTTAGTAACGGGTTCTCTACGGGTGTATTGGGCAATCATCACCTTGTAATCTTTTAGTTTGCCAAGTAAGTTTACATTATAGAAGTTGGTGTATGTGTAAACTAATGGCTTTTGTTTATACGCTTTTTCGATAAGATTTAAGAATTTAAACAGCGAGTCACAGAACTCTTCCTTCGACAATCCTCCTCTGGTTTCAACATCAACCATAGGTATAAGGTCCTGGTCGCCGGGACGACACTGGGTCATAAAGTTCGATAACTGTGTTTCCTGATTGATTTGGGGGCGATAGAAATGGTAAGAACCTACCTTAATTCCATATTGATGAGCAAGATCAATATTCTGTTTATATTTGGCATCGATGTTGTTACCGCCCTCGGTTGCTTTCAGATAAACATAGGCCATCTTGGTATCTCCCACGGTCTCCCAGAAAACATTACCCTGGTAATGGCTCAAATCAATACCATGAATATGACTGCAAGTGTCTTCACATTCAACACGGTCTGACTGTGCAAAGCCACATGTGAAGAAAAAGATACTGAATATCAATAGGAAAATTCTCTTCATATTGCAAAGATAATGAAAAGTAGCAGAAAACTATATACGCCCTATTTATAATTATATTTTATTTATTATTCTTCTATTTCCTGCAATGAGCGTGCAAAACTGCTGAAATAATTACTAACAGTTTCAATGGGGGCGTAGACAATATAACGCAGGCTTCGGCGCAGGTTACGTCGAAGAAGTGCTGAGTTGTTGGTAACAAATCCTGACCTGCTTTGGCGAAAATGCCATTCCTCAGCAGTGTCGTTTGCAGCATGTTCTACCGATCGCAATACCAGATTATATGCTGCTGGCTCAATGCGAACGACGAAAGGAAGCTCGGATGGTTCAAAATTGAAGACAGATATAAGCATGCTTCCCTGGAGCTGTGCCATGCGGCGTATATGCAATTTGTTAAGCCAGGTTTCAACCTTTACGTAATCAACCTTGTCACCTTTGTTCCTTAAATAACTGCCAAGACGAATCAAACCGCTTAGCATAGAACCGTAATTGAGCATACTTGAAATGTTATTAACAATAATATTAAGTACGTCAATGGCACCCATATTTGTATCTATGGCATGGCGTTCGTTACGTATAATACGCTGCAGTCTGGCATTTAATATACGGTTGCTGAGTTGTACAGGAGGTACGGGTTGCTCTGAAGGCTGATGTTCATTGACCAAATAGGAGGGAATGTTCATCATCTCATCATACTGATGATTACGAATACCTTTCCATGCTGAGCCTTCAACGTGCTGGGCTACCACCATTTGTTCTAATCGTTTCCATTTAAATTCTGACATAGGTTCGATGGTTTCGTATTCGTTCAATGCTCCTGAACGAAGCAGACTAAAGAAGTTACGCGTAATAATATCCATGATTGAGAACAGGAAAAATAGAGAATTGAGGAAACCATTTCACAGCCTTCATATCGGGAATCCTAAAGTTGGGTTCGTCGATAAAAGTTTACATTCTCTTGCATGAGCAACTCAATGGGCATGTAATTAACAGTTTGAACAGTTTCTTTTAATACAATAGCCTTGAATAATGTATCGATACAGGAGAAACCTTGTTGAAAGGCGTGTTGTGCAATAAGGAACGAAATACTTCCCCGACGCATGCAATCAATGTTCTTTTCAACCATATCATATCCGGCAACATGAATATTCTGACGGTTGGTTTTCAAAATAAAGTCACCCAGCAAATGAGCTTTCGACCCTAACGTTATGCAATGATGTGTTTGGGGATGAGATTTAAAATACTGTTCAAAAAGTTGTTTATATGTTGATTTATTGCCGTAAAAGGGAAGCTCGAGTTGAATAATATTGACTGATGGAAAGTGATTACGCATATAGTTGCGAAAGCCAACTTCGCGGTTACATTGTTGCTGGCTTACAACTTTACCGTCTTTAGTTACTTTCATAAGCATAATTTCGCGGTCATTATTAGCCACAAGCATAAGCATTCGTGCGGCAAAATATCCACTTGATATTGAGTCCTGGCCGAAGAATGCAAGCGGATTCAGTTCGGCCATATATGAGTCGAGCATGACAAAAGGGATGTTTGCCTCGTGTAATTTGTCGGTAAAATTGCGTGTAACATCTTTTGTTGTAGGTACGATTACAACACCATTGGGATTCTTTGACAAGCATTTAGAGGCTATATCGTTGAACGAACTGTCGTTGAAACGGTCGAAATACAGAATCGTAACGTGAATATTGAAGTCCTTTCGAGCCTCTCCTGCCTTTCTGATTCCTTCTTCTATCTCTTCCCAATAGGCAATTTGGTCATGCTTTGGCAGCAGTACACAGAACGTATATGACTTGTTATAGGCCAGCGCTGACGCATAAACGTTTGGACGATAATTACATTCTTTCAGTGCGTTTTCAACCTTCTTTCTCGCAATTTCCGAAACATTTGGCCGATGATGAAGCACTCGATCTACGGTCCCTACTGAAACACCAGCACTCTTTGCAATGTCTTTTATTCTTATTTTATCAGGCATTTGTTGCGTATTCCTTTTGTATGCAAATGTATATAAAATAGTTTAGAAAGTACGTGGGTGCTGTTATTATTTTGGCTTTCTGTTGTTATTTTACGAAAATAATTTCGTACTTATAAGAATAATCTTTATTTTTGTCCGCATAAAATCGTAATTCATTGAATATTCTACAACGATTATTATTAACCTTTCTCTGGATAATCACAGCACTATTAGTGGCATGTGATCGACCTGCTGACGTGAATATTGACCGGCTTAATGAAGTATCTTATTCATGGCATTATCGTAATTTAGACTCTACTGCATGGTATGCCAATAAAGCTTATTCCCTATCAAAGAATTATAGTGCGGGTGCAGTTGAGGCATTAAACAACTTAGCGTTTGTGGATATAGCCAGAATGGAATATCGTAAAGCACATGAAAACTTGCAGCTTATAGAACGGTTGACGGATAATCAAATAGAATTGCTTGTTGCTGATATACAGCAAATGAGACTTTGTCAAAGGCAGTCGCATAACAAGGACTTTTATGTTTACTGGGAAAAAGCCCGTCAGCGTCTGCGCCGTCTGACAGAAGAAGGGGGAGATTTAACTGCACATCAGCAGCGTCGGCTTGTTTATGCCCGGACCGAATACAGCATAGTTACCTCAGCTTACTTCTATTATCTTGGACTTACACGGCAGGCCATAAACAGCCTTAACATGATAGATCCTTATGGTTCTATCAGGAAAGATACGGCACAGCTGCTTAATTATTGGTACAGTGTAGGTGCTGGGGGGATCATTACTAAGGGAACACCAGATGAAATAGCTCAGAAAGAGTTCGATTATTTGATGAAATGCTTCGAGCTTGCCAGACAATACAACTATTCATATTGGGTGGCACAGTCGATGCAGGCGATTAGCGAGCATCTCGAAAACAAAGTACAGCGTGAGAAATTAATTGCTGATAATTTGCCTGCAATGAAGTTTTTGAACTCTGATTTAATGCCCGATTCACTGCTTGCAGGTAATTTAGCACTCCGCTCTCTTACTATTTTTACAGCCTATGGCGATGTTTATCAAACGGCAGGCTCGTATAGAACGCTTGCCGAATGCTACTGGTCTATACACGATTATCGTTCAGCTTTAATTTGTTTACAACGTGCATTAAACAAAAATGCGTTGGTAAATCAGGCTCCCGACCTTGTAGCCTCCATTCGTGAACAGTTAAGTTTAGTTTACTCTGCGGTGAATGATAAGAAGCTTAGTGACCAAAACCGAAATATCTACTTGGATTTTCAGGAGCAAACAAGACAAGACCGACAGCTCGAAGCCCGTGCAAGCCAGCTCGATGAATCGTCAAAACAACTTAATGCTATGATATTAGCGGTGTTGTTTATGATTGTTTTAGTTGTCTTTTTATTGGTTGTTTTTGCTCGAATGAGGAAACAAAGTGATGAACGTTTCTCCATGACGGCCCTGCTTACACCTCTCAATCTTTGGCAGAAACGCAACGATGAACGTGCACGATGGGTAAACGAACAGTATAGTTTGCTTAAGGAACAGATGGATGTTGTCAGGCTGCATCTGATGCAAAGTAAGCGTCGTAATCTGGAACAGCGGGCCAAAATACAATTGGTTAACAGCGTATTGCCTTTTATTGACCGTATGGTTAATGAAGAAAACAGGCTGTTATTATGTAATGATAATGCAGAGGTAAGGCAGCAACGCTATGAATATATTGCAGAATTGACGGACAGTATTAACGACTATAACGACATACTGACCCGGTGGATACAGATGCGTCAGGGTGAGCTTAGTCTGAAAATTGAGAGCTTTAAGCTTCAGCAGCTTTTCGATTTAGTGTCGCATAGCAGGATGAGTTTTCAATTAAAAGGGATAAATCTTATCGTAAAACCTACTGATTGTGTCGTAAAAGCCGACAAGACCCTGACGTTGTTCATGATTAATACCATCGCAGACAATGCACGAAAATTCACGCAAGAAGGCGACTCTGTTACTGTTGAGGCCGAGGACAAGCCTGATAGCGTTGAAGTATCCGTATGTGATACGGGTTGCGGTATGACCAAAAATAAACTTGATCACATTTTTGACCGTACCTATACAGGAGGGCATGGGTTCGGCTTAAAGAACTGCTACGGTATCATTGAGAAGTATAAGAAGGTAAGTAGAATATTTAATGTATGCCAGATAAAGGCAGAAAGTGAGGTAGGGCATGGCACTAAAATATCGTTCCGATTGCCTAAAGGTATTGCCAGGCTTATTGTTTTCTTCCTCTCCAGCCTGCTTTCCCTGTGGTTTTCGTCCCAGTCTTCTGTTTCTGCGACGACGTCCCGCCGCTCTGTTGCTGTAACAAAAGCAGCACAATTTGCCGACAGTGCCTATTTCTCTAATATTAATGGATCCTATGAGCGCACTTTATTGTTTGCTGATAGTTGTCGTAAATATTTGACAAAACGCGACACAGCCGTTTTGCTTGATGTTAGTAACGAAGCGGCTATTGCAGCTCTTGCCCTGCACAAATGGGATGTATATCGCTATAATAATAAGGTATACACAAAACTTTTCCGTGAAGCAAGTGCCGACAGTTCACTGCCAGAGTATGTCCGCACCATGCAAAGGAGCCAGACCAATAAGACTGTTGCTGTGGTGCTTCTGGTTATATTGCTTATCATTATTTTCCCTGCCTACTATTTTTTATATTATCGTCATAAGCTCAATTACAGTTTTTGTGTTGACCGTGTAAACCAAATGAATGACCTGTTATTGTCGGATGTGTCAGACGAAAAGAAATTATATGGCATTGAACGCCTCAACGACTTTAAAAAATTTAATATATCGGAGCATCAAAAACAAACATTAAATGAAATTGTTGGGAAAATAGAGCGGGCGTTATATGATACAATAGAGCGGGTAACTGACCAGGCAACGCAGATGGAACTCAAAAGAGATGAGTTGCGTCGCTTGCAGATGGAGGATGACCGATTGCATGTTTCGAATAGTGTTCTCGACAATTGTTTGTCAACTTTAAAGCATGAAACCATGTATTATCCGTCACGAATCCGTCAGCTGGTTGATGGAACGGACAAGAATTTAAATGGTATTTCAGAACTAACGAAATACTATTATGCTCTTTATCAAATTCTTTCGGAGCAGGCTATGCGGCAGATTCCTCCTATTAGATTGGATAATGAGATGGTTGTTTACCTTTTTGATATTCTAAGAAAAATGAATAATGGCATAAAGCCTGTGCTTAAAGTAACGCCTAAAAACGCTGCCTGTGTCTCCTTAGTAGCTTGTATGGAACAATTAGTGCTTACGGAAAAGCAGGCTCATGACCTTTTTACACCCGAAACCTGTAACCTGCAATTCCTGCTCTGTCGGCAGATAGTGCGCGAGATGGGTGAAGCAACAAACCTGCGAGCATGCGGTATTTCGGCATCAATTAACCTGGAAGGTGGAACACTTATCAGTATAGTCATGCCTGAAAGGTGTTGGGCAGAATACAGCAAAACGAAATAAAAGAAAAGCATAATATATGAAAGACTTTAATATTATCATTGTAGAGGATGTTCCTTTGGAGCTAAAAGGAACAGAAGGTATTATACGTAACGATATTCCCGAGGCTCATATCATTGGTACTGCAGAGGACGAACAGAGTTACTGGAAGCTGTTAAAGAACCAGCTTCCCGACCTTGTGTTGCTCGATTTAGGCCTTGGAGGCTCAACAACTGTGGGCGTAGAGATTTGTCGTCAGACCAAAGAGACTTATCCAAGCATAAAAATTCTGATCTTTACAGGCGAGATTCTTAACGAAAAACTGTGGGTAGATGTTCTTGATGCTGGTTGTGACGGTATTATATTAAAGAGTGGCGAACTCCTGACAAGAGGCGATGTTGCCAGCGTAATAAGTGGCAAGCGACTTGTTTTTAATGAGCCTATTCTTGAAAAAATTGTGGCAAGGTTTAAACGTAGTGTCAATAACGAACTGATGCGTCAGGAGGCTTTAATCAACTATGACATTGATGAGTATGACGAACGTTTCCTCAGACACCTGGCTTTAGGCTATACGAAGGAGCAAATTACTACATTGCGCGGTATGCCTTTTGGTGTGAAAAGTTTGGAAAAACGCCAGAATGAGTTATCGCAGAAGCTCTTTCCTGATGGCAATGGTGGTATGAGTATCAATGCTACACGTTTGGTAGTGAGGGCTTTAGAGCTTAGAATATTGGATATTGACAATCTCAGGCCTGACGAAGATTAACATGACAACGAATGTAAACCTGCATGGAAGTTGGCAATTTTCCTTATAAACGTCATAGCGTTTTTACAAAGTGGTGCTATAACGGTGCTGTTATATGCTTGTTATTTCAGGGCATACTGATTCTTGCTTCGTGGCTTTGGACGGCCGCCAGGCCTGAATCGGACGTACGTTCTCTGCTCTCTTCTGTGGGGATAAGATGGTTTTTCGGTACCTTTGCCGACAATGAGGCTTCGGTTTTATTGGTGTGGCTCCTCTTGTTATCAATAGCATGGGGAACCTTTTTGCAGAGCGGAATGGCCGAAGCGGTACGTAATATATTCCACCTGCAACCACATCAGTTGAGCAGTCAGAAGCTATTGGCGTTAGAAGTTGCAGCCGGTTTGCTGATAGTTGAGCTTATAGTGATGCTGCTGTTAATTTTTATGCCTCATGCAGTATTGCTTAGTGTGACGGGAAACTTGTTTCCCGGACCTTTCTCTGCAAGCATAATTCCTGCCTTTTCGTTTATGATTGTTTCGTCCTCTGTGTTCTATGGTATGATGGGTGACAACCTACACTCGCTGACAGAGATATTTGATTGTCTTTGCTCATGCAAGAAATGGATTATGCCTTTACTTCTGTTCTATATCACGGCACGTGAGCTTTGGTGTTCATTATGCTACGTTTTGCCTTGATTTTCTGAAATAAGTCTGTTCATATTCTGTCCTTCAGGTGTTATGAGAATATCTTTTATATCGGGCCTTTTTATCCTTATGCTTGCATCCTGCTCCTTTTGTCAGAACGGGAAAACATTGCCTTTACGTTTAACCAACGCCCTTGTCAGGCCGCTGTTGTGCTATAACCAGAATACGCTCTCCTTTCAACTGAAGCCTGAATACGACCATCTTCGAATACCTTTTTCCAACAGCGAAAAGAAGATTGTGCCCAAGGGTGACAGCTATGGCTGTAATATGATAAGCACTGACGGCCGGTATTACCCCGTTGCCACATATAAATATAAAGACGGACAGGCTTATAAGCTCATTGTCTATCATATAACAGGCGACAATGATACTGACATTTTAGTTACCCAACTCAACTCATACAAGCAGGATTCGCTTATAGATGCTTTGATTCTGGAGATGAATTTTACCTTTGAGACGCAAATATCCTCACGCTATTCTGTAAACGATTCGGTTGCCGTTATTGACAGATATGAGGTTAATGACATTCTGTACGATGAGGAAAGCGGAGATATTCTGGGCACGAAATCGAAGCCCGATACTGTTGTTCACCGTTCTGTTTATAAGATAATAAATGGCAGATTCGTGAAAAAACAGGATAAAAGAATCATGTAATATTGCCTTTCTCTTTGACAGCTGTTCTTTTTTCTGGCCCTTTATAAAGCCGTATGGGTAACTTTTAATTGTTGAAAGTTTTACCCCATATCGTATAGTCTTGTGTGTTTATCCATATTAAGTTTATTCCCCCGCAGGGTTTATTGCTTCAAACAAGCCCTGTGTTCGAGACAAAACGCAAAGTTGAATCCATACCATATTGCGGAGCAAGCAGAAATTTATAAACAACACCCGATACAACCATTGCCAGCATCATCATGCCCGTTAAGGCCCAAAAGTTCAGAGGGGTTGTATAAAAGTTGAAGGTTTGTTTTTTCATCTTGTTCTTATTTATACCCTGCCTGTTTTTTATTATAGTAACAGTTCCTGCCTTTTCCGAAAGGAAGAGTTTCGGTTTCAGGCAGCATTATTCCTGCCGGCGTTCCTTTATATACGGTCCTGTGCCTGCAGCTGTTGCATGCCAGTGGTATTGGGATATAACTCTCCTTATGTTTATGTCCATAAAAAATGCTTATACCTTTTTATAATATACTGTACCAAAGTGTCTGATTACGATGATCCAGTTCAGCGTAGCGTCAAAAATTTCTATATCGTCAGCTGCGGGATACCATATATCGGTAAAATATTTCTTGAAATTGTCAAACAGCATGATGTCGAGATTCTCAAAGTTATGCTCATTGATATAAATCTCATGGGGTACAGACAGTTCCATTTTCTGGAACACTTCGTCCCAGTTGATATAGTAGGTCCCGGCATTCAGGTGTCCGATTATGGTAAAATTGCAGCTCTCCTTTTCCTGAAAATAATTTGTTTTTTTGAGGTTTAGTTTCTGAAAAAGACTTGTAGAAATGGCTTCACTTTCATTTTTTGAAAGGCTCTTTTCGACAGGCATACTTTTATGATATGTCGTTTTGAAGTTGTCAAGTTTAAATTTTTCCATCCTCTCTGTATGGTTTTGTATCTGTGGAAGTGATGCTAAACTTCAGCTTGCCTGTTGTATTTTTCCAGGCGTTCCATAAAATGATTAAAACTGTCGGCCAGAAAATAAGTGTTGCAGTCGTCGTCAGACTCATCTAAAATATACGCATGATCGTAATAATATAAGCCCTTATCTTCACCCTCGGTAATTAAAAGTAGAAAACTCCCATCCTGAAAGTCACCAATCAGAGCCGATTTTTCTGGAATATCCTCGCCGTATTCAGAGTTCCAGTAGTCGAGAGTCAGCGTCCTGCTCAAACTTCTGTCGCTGCTAAACAACACATTCATCATTACCTCTTCGTCAATATCTTTTATGCTGATACAGCCTTCTTCTATGCTGATGCCGTTGTGTTTTGAGAGAAACGATTTGTAATCGCCGGGTAATTCCAAAGCAAATTTTTGTTCAAACTCTTTTAAATTCGTGTTCTTGTCAGATAATACTTCAAAGGTCATACATCGTTGTTGTTGTTAGTGAAAACAATATTTATTGTTGTCAACAAAGATAATGAAATATTCATTATGCCATTACGGTTCTCTGTTTTTTCTGATATTCTGGCCGTATAATTGCAATTTGTATTTATAAATACGTGCCAGAAATCATTGTTTGGCGGCCGTCAACAGCATTGCTGACGGCCGTCACACCCTTTGTATGACGATTGCCGAACGCGCTGCTGACGGCCGTCAAACCATGACTTTTGCATGGGTAAGCCGGAAATAAAAAGAAAGAACGAAAGGAAGAAACTGCCGGTATGCAGGAAACTTTGCGCTGGTACAGGTTCGCGACAGCATGCAGTTTCGGGTATGCCGTTATGGTTAGCCGGTGTAAGCGAACATGTAGTTTCAGGGCTGTTGTCATTGTATATCATAACGCCTGCAATTCAAATATAAAGCCAGGAAAGTTTGTATAAATCAAAATAAAATGCTAATTTTACGCCATTAAAATAAAAGGCCCAGAGCCTTAGAGGGCAAATAAATGCCCTTAAATCGAATTTTTATAAAAACATAGATAAAGAAAAATGGACGAAAATCAGACGATTGATCAGGACCGTATTATGAAAATTAATATCGAGCAGGAGATGAAAACCTCCTATATCGACTATTCTATGTCGGTAATTGTTGCTCGAGCGCTTCCTGATGTAAGAGATGGTTTCAAACCTGTACATCGCCGTATTCTGTATGGTATGCTGGGATTGGGCAACACAAGCGACAAACCTTACAAGAAATGTGCGCGTGTTGTAGGTGAGGTATTGGGTAAATACCATCCTCATGGCGACAGTTCGGTATATGGTGCATTGGTAAGAATGGGCCAGGATTGGAACATGAGGTACAAGCTTGTTGACGGTCAGGGTAACTTTGGTAGCGTAGATGGCGACTCGCCTGCGGCCATGAGGTACACCGAATGCCGCCTTTCGAAGATGGGAGAACATATCATGGATGACATCGATAAGGACACAGTTGATATGGTTAACAACTTCGACGATACGCTTCGTGAGCCTGCAGTAATGCCGACAAAGATACCAAACCTGCTGGTTAACGGCGGAAACGGTATTGCAGTAGGTATGGCAACCAATATGCCTACACATAATTTGGGTGAGGTTATCGATGGTTGTTGTGCTTATATTGACAATCCGGATATTACAACCGAAGGCTTGATGCAGTATATTCCTGCCCCCGACTTCCCCACAGGAGCCTATATTTACGGGCTGCAAGGCGTTAAGGACGCTTACGAAACAGGTCGTGGCCGTGTGGTTATGCGTGCAAAAGCCGAGATTGAAAGCAGCGAAAAGGGCGACAAGATTGTCGTTACCGAGATTCCTTACGGCGTTAACAAGCAGCAGCTTATTGAATATATTGCTGAACTTGTAAAGGAAGGCAAGCTGGAAGGCATATCTAATGTGAACGATGAAACGGGCCGGCAGGGTATGCGTATCGTCGTTGACGTGAAGCGTGATGCCAATGCAAAGGTTATCCTTAACAAGTTATTTAAGATGACTGCTTTGCAAAGTTCGTTCTCAGTAAACTGTATTGCTCTTGTTCCGTCAAAGCAAGACCACAGCCAGCTGCGCCCGAAGCTGTTGAGTTTAAAGGAATGTATCAACTATTATATTGAACATCGTCATGAGGTTACCATCCGTCGCACACAGTTTGACTTGAAGAAAGCCAAGGAACGTGCGCACATATTGGAGGGCCTTATCATCGCCTGCGACAATATAGATGAGGTAGTTCACATTATCCGTGGCAGCCAGACGCCGGCCGATGCCCAGCGTAACCTGGAGAAACGCTTTAATCTTGACGAGCTGCAATCAAAAGCGATTGTCGACATGCGCCTCAGCCAGCTTACCAATTTACGTATGGATCAGTTGCACGCTGAATATGATGAGCTGATGAAGCAAATCGATTATCTGCAGTCGATACTCGACAATCCTGAGCTTTGCAAAAAGGTAATGAAGGACGAATTGCAGGAAGTGAAGGAACGTTATGGCGATAATCGTCGTACCCAGATTATACCAGATGAGCACGAATTCAATGCCGAGGACTTCTATCCTAACGACCCAGTGGTGATTACTGTGAGCCATTTAGGATACATTAAGCGTACGCCGTTAAGCGATTTCCGTGAGCAAGCCCGTGGCGGTGTGGGTTCAAAGGGTGCACATACGCGCGAAAAAGACTTCACAGAATTTATATATCCCGCAACCATGCACCAGACAATGTTGTTCTTTACCAAAAAGGGACGCTGCTATTGGTTGCATTGTTACGACATCCCAGAGGGCGATAAGCTGTCAAAAGGCCGCGCAATTCAGAACCTTTTAAATATAGAACCCGATGACGCTGTGAACGCATTCCTACGTCTTCACGGCCGCGGACTTGAGGATGAAGACTTTGTTCAGAGCCATTTTGTTGTGTTCGCCACAAAGAATGGTACAGTAAAGAAGACAAGTTTGAAGGAATATTCACGTCCTCGTGCAAACGGAGTGATAGCAATTAACATTGTTGATGGCGACGAAGTAGTGGATGTTCGTCTTACCAATGGGCAGAACGAGCTGATTATTGCTGACCGTAACGGTCGTGCTGTACGTTTCGATGAACGCACCATTCGTACAATGGGACGTTCGGCTACTGGCGTAAGAGGTATGAAAGTTGACGATGGAGATGATGCCGTTGTGGGTATGATTGTCGTGAACGATGCCGAAAACGAGACGGCAATGGTAGTTAGTGAGAACGGCTATGGCAAACGATCGGCCATAGAAGATTACCGTAAGACCAACCGTGGAGGTAAGGGTGTGAAGACAATGGCTATTACCGAGAAGACGGGTCGTTTAGTAGCGTTGAAGAATGTAACGGATGAAAACGACTTGATGATTATTAATAAGAGTGGCATTGTCATCCGTCTTGCAGTATCAGATGTACGTGTTATGGGACGCGCTACACAAGGAGTCAGACTGATTAACCTTGCGAAGAAGGGCGATGTTATAGCAAGTGTATGTAAGGTTATGAGCTCAGAGCTTGAGGCTACTGCTGAAGAGGAGAGCCGTCAACAATTGGACGAGACGAACAAAAAGTTTAATAAGTTGGGCGAAGACGTGCAAACAGCCGAAGAGGCAGAACCTTCTGATGGTGAAAATACTGAAACAACTGAGTAACTTTTTATGACGTTTAATCGTCTTCTATGACAAAAAACACAGAATAATAAATTTTAAACGGAACATAATTTATGAAAAAACTAATGATTGCAGCTGCGTTATTGCTTGGTACTTCAGCAGTATTCGCAGGCGATAGTGAGCCTTTAAAGGCCATTATGAGCGCTAAAACTTATGCCGAAGCCACTCAACTGTTGAAGCAAAACTTAGGCCAGCTGGCAAACAGTGCAGAGAAAGCAAAGGCGTATAACTATGTTACCAAGCTTGCTTTGGATAAGTTTGACAAGGAGAATCTTATTCAAACAAGTAACGTTCAGGCTCAGCTTACCAAACAAAAAGAGACTCCTTACGACACGTTAGGCTTTTATCAGGCAGCTTATGACGCTACGGTTAACGGACTTGAATGTATGAAATACGATGCCGAACCAAATGAAAAGGGCAAGGTTAAGCCAAAATATACTGACGGTCTTACACCTTTACTTACCAATGCTCGCCTGCAATTGGTAACTGCTGGTAACTATTATGCTCAGCGTAACGACCAGAATAATGTGTTGAAATACTGGGGAACGTTCCTCGATACCGATGATAATCCCGTTTTTGCAAAGGGTAAGGATTCGGAGAAACAGTTCCTGGGACAGGTAGCTTACTATTCTGCTCTCTATGCAAATCAGGCACAAGACTATGCGAAGGCAGAGAAATATGCCGACATTGCCATGCAGGACCCTGCTATGCGCAAGCAGGCAGAAACCTTCAAATACGCTATGGCGGAGCGTAATTTAAAAACACATGCCGACTCATTAGCCTTTGCTGAGAAGATGAAGGCAGAGTATGACAAGGATCAGGACAATGAATCGGTATTCAGTATATTGTGTAGTGTTTATAGCGGACTGGGCATGGGAAGCCAGCTTAACGACGTTATTAATGCCAAAATAGCAAAGGATCCGAAGAACTTTACAGCGTGGGCGATGAAGGGCCAGTCAATACTTAATGCCAATACAACGGCTAAAGACCCGAACTGGGACGAGTGTATTGATGCCTTTAAGCACGCATCCGAGATTCAACCAGACAATTCTGTTGTACTCACTTACCTGGGATTTGCTATCAATTCAAAGGCTGCGCAGGCCAATGGTAACCCTGAACAGCAGAAACAATTGTTTAAAGAGTCGCTCGGTTTCCTGGAAAAGGCTAAGCAATTAGACCCAAATCGTGAGAAGAGCAACTGGGCATATCCTCTCTATCAGAGCTATTATGTTGTGTATGGTGGCAATGATGCCCGCACGAAAGAATTGGAGAGCCTTGTAAAAGGCAATTAAATATTTGGAAAACGGCAACTGAACGGTTAGTTGATGGTTGTTTCGTTTGCAGCAGACAACAGTTTTATAGTTAAACGATAATTATTTCGTTTAGCATAGACAACGAGCTGTTCCGCAGAAGTTGTTAGAATAATTTTTGTACCCCCACTTCGTTTTTTTCAATAGAAGAAAATGGAGTGGGGTTGTTGTTTCAACGTACTTTATATATATTTTGCATGCTATTTTTGCCTGTTACGCTTATTTATACTACCTTCGCACGTTATAAACGCCCATATTGACTGGCGCAAAACTTAAAGGTTGATTTAAGATGAAGATTCAGAAAATTATTTATACGTTCCTGCTTTTGCTTACAATTACGCCTGTAATGGCTCAGAAAAAAGAGATAAGTATGGCACGGAGCTGGATAAAGGCGGGCAATAATCTTGATAAAGCGGAGCAGTCGATGATGAATTTGCTGAAAGATTCTACCAACCGGAAGAATGAAAAGATATGGAATATTCTCTTTGAATCACTTCGCAAACAATATGCATCAGGTAACGAAAAGCTTTATCTTAAGCAGAAATATGATACGGCATCGCTGTTCAATATTGCTTCCAGGATGTTTACTGTTATGGCTTCTTACGACAGCATTGATGCCTTGCCCGACAAAAATGGCAGGGTAAATCCCAGGTATCGCAAGGATAATGGTGCAATGCTTAACAGCTTACGTCCTAACTTATATAATGGCGGGCTGTTCTTTATACGTAAGCAAAATTATGCATTAGCATATCAACTTCTTGACCAGTATATTGAAACCGCTCATCAACCACTTTTCGAAGCATATCACTATACAGAAAAAGACAAGCGACTTCCCGAGGCCGCTTATTGGTCGGTATATTGTGCTTATAAGCTGAAAGACACGAAGAAAACCCTGCATCACACTTATCTTGCACTGAAAGATACAGCCCATTATGAGATGATGCTGCAATATCTGGCAGCAACTTATCAGCTTGAGGACGATTCTATACGGATGCTTGAAACCCTGAAAGAAGGCTTTTCACGTTATCCTCATTCTGTTTTTTTCTATCCTCACCTTATTGATTATTACTCAAAAAGACAACAATGGAACGAAGCCCTCGCTCTTACTGACAATGCGTTGAAGAAGGATAGTTTGAACGAGAGGTTCTTATTGGCTAAAAGTTCTGTGCTTTTAAACTTAGGACAATATAAGGAAAGCTATCAAATTTGCAGGTCGTTATTGCTGCGCAACGACAGTTTGCCCGAAGCAAACCTCAATGCAGGTCTTGCCTTGTTTAACCAGGGGGTTGACCTTGATAAAGCACCGGTAGCCAGTTCGCATCAGCGTCGCGAGCTCCTTAAATTCTATCGCCAGGCGCTTCCTTATTTGGAGAAATACCGAAAACAATGTCCCGACCGTCAGGATAAATGGGCATTACCCTTATATACCATTTATTTGAACCTGAACATGGGCAGGCAATTTGACGAGATTGATAAATTATTGAAATAATGAATTTGAATGAACTCACTGCGAAGTTGGGCATAACGCCCAACGATATGCAGACGGCAGTATATGAAGCCTTTTCAGAAGGTAACGAGAATTTGGTTGTTTTAAGTCCGACAGGTACTGGTAAGACTCTGGCTTACCTTATGCCTGTTACACAAAAAATTAAACAAACCAGCGACGATATTCAGGCTGTCGTTGTTGTTCCGGGACGTGAACTGGCTCTACAATCAGTTACAGTATTAAAGAATATGGGCACGCAGCTTCGTGCCTGCGCCTGCTATGGAGGACGTCCGACGATGGACGAACACCGGATTCTGCGTCAGATACGTCCACAAATTATATTTGGAACCCCCGGGCGTCTGATTGATCATATTGACAAAGGCAATGTCGAGACCGATAAGATACAATTTATTATCATCGACGAATTTGACAAATGTCTTGAAATGGGTTTCCAAAACGAGATGGCTTCGCTGATGCAACGTCTGCCGGTAAAGGCACGACGTATTTTTCTTTCGGCTACCGATTCTGAGAACAATGCGAATAACGCTGAGGGGAAATGGATGTATAAGGATCGCGAAATGCCTCATGAGCTGTCGTATAAAAACTTTAAACGTATTGATTTCAGTGATGAGAACGAAGCCGTTTCCAATCGTATAAAGGTATTCTCTGTGCTTAGTCCATCGAAAGACAAGCTGGAAACGCTTGAACGTTTGCTGAAAATATCAGGGAATGAAAGTACGATAGTTTTTCTGAATTATCGTGAAAGTGTAGAGCGTACAGCTGCCTTTTTGCGTGAAAAAGGATTTGTTTTAAGTGTCTTTCATGGCGGACTTGACCAGCGTCAGCGTGAGGATCAGCTCTTCAGATTTTCGAATGGATCGGCACCTGTCATGATAAGCACGGACCTTGGAAGCCGTGGACTGGATATTCCGGACATACAAAATGTAATACATTACCACCTGCCTGAAACGCCAGAAGCCTATGTTCATCGCGTAGGAAGGTCGGCACGATGGGATAAAGACGGCAGAACATTCTTTATTTTAAACGATAGTGAGCATATTCCTGAATATGTAAATGACGACGTTGCCAGCTTTATTATTCCTGCTGCTGGCAACGATAAAGTTCCTTTGCCGAAAATGACTACTCTCTATATTGGCAAAGGAAAGAAAGATAAAATATCCAAAGGCGACGTGGTTGGCTTTTTATGTAAAGCCGCCGGCATCAGTTCGTCGGATATTGGCCGTATCGATGTACGCGATTATTATACGTATGTTGCTGTTGTGCGCGATAAGGCGAAACAAGTAATAAGTAAGGCAAATAACCAGAAAATAAAAGGACATAAAACGATTATAGAAGAAATAAGATAGTGTTTGTTTCCTTGTAAAGCATGTTTGCTGATGTAATGTAGAACACAATAGCCCGAAATGTTTCCTGCATTTGGGCTATTTTCTTGTTGCTTTATGGGTTGAAGTTCATTGTTCGACGGCCGTCAGCTGCGTTGCTGACGGCCGTCGAACAATGTGTATGACGACCGCCGTACGCGCAGCTGACGGCCGCCGAACAACAACGTTACGTCGTAAAGCAAGTAGGAAAATATAATACAAAACGAAGTGTTGCCATTAAATGTGATTTAAAAATTTGTGTATTTGGAAATAAAAATGTAGATTTGCAATCTACTGATATATTTGTAAGTCATTAAAACCTTATATAAACCACGAAGAGATGAAGAAATTTAATTTTAACGCCGGCCCTTCAATTCTTCCTCGAGAAGTAATTGAAAACACAGCAAAACAGATTTTAGATTTCAACGGTTCTGGTCTGTCGCTGATGGAAATTAGCCATCGTGCAAAAGACTTTCAGCCAGTTGTTGACGAAACTACTGCCCTTATCAAGGAACTATTAGACATTCCAGAGGGCTACTCTGTGATATTTCTTGGTGGCGGTGCCTCTCTTCAGTTTATGCAGATACCCGCTAATTTCCTTATTAAAAAGGCAGGATACCTGAACACTGGTACATGGGCAAAGAAGGCTTTAAAAGAAGCAAAGCATTTCGGTGAGGTCGTAGAGGTGGCATCAACGGCCAGTGACAACTACACTCATCTGCCGCATAACTTCACCATTCCTGCTGATATTGATTACCTTCATGTTACTTCTAACAATACCATTTACGGCACAGAGCTGCGAAAGGACATTGATTCTCCGGTACCATTGATAGGTGATATGAGCTCGGATATTATGAGCCGTCCTGTTGATGTTTCAAAATATACTGCTATTTATGCAGGAGCACAGAAGAACATGGCTATGGCAGGTGTAACGGTTGTTATCGTGAAAGATGATATGTTGGGCAAGGCTCCTCGCGAGTTGCCTACAATGATTGATTATCGTACGCATGTTGAGAAAGGTTCAATGTTTAATACTCCTCCTGTTGTACCACTGTATTCGCTACTCGAAACCATGCGCTGGTGCAAGGCACAAGGCGGTGTAAAGGAGATGGACAGGCGAGCACACGAACGTGCCCACATCCTTTATGACGAAATTGATCGTAATAAACTGTTCCGCGGTACGGTAGCAACCGATGACCGTTCGCTCATGAACATTTGCTTTGTGATGAACGACGAGTATAAGGATTTGGAGAAACCGTTCCTCGATTTTGCAACAGGGCAGGGCATGGTAGGTATTAAAGGTCACCGCTCGGTGGGCGGATTCCGTGCAAGTTGCTACAATGCACAGCCGGTAGAAAGCGTAAAAGCTCTTGTAAAGTGCATGCAAGAATTTGAGGCTAAGTATTAAAATAAAGCAAAAAGTGGAGTAAAAGATATATAAATAAAGTTGATACCAGTCATTACCTTTTTCTTTCACTATAACTATTATGGAAAAAATTAGCATAAAAAATCTGATTATTGGTTTTGGCAAAGCTGGAAAGACACTGGCTGCTGATTTGGCAAAGCATGGAGAAGAGGTTATATTAGTAGAGAAGAGTAGCTCTATGTATGGTGGAACTTGTATTAATATCGGTTGTATTCCATCTAAAAAACTATTGGTTGAAGCGAAAAGAAAACCTTTCGATGCTAATGAAAGTGTTTATTTTCAACAAGCAATGGAACGCAAGAATACTTTGATTTCTGCGTTAAGAGCAGCTAATTACAAGAAGCTTAACGATTTGGAAGGAGTACGCATTATTAATGCGACGGCATCTTTTATAAATAAGAATACTGTATTATTAAAAAATGCAGATGATGAAATTGAAGTTACTGCACAACGGATATTCATCAATACTGGTAGTACATCTGTGCCATTAAATGTAAAAGGTGCAGACGGAAAATATGTTTATAATAGTACACAGTTATTATCTTTAGAAACACTTCCTGAACGTCTTGTTATTATTGGAGGCGGTTATATCTCTTTAGAGTTTGCATGTATGTTTCAGGCTTTTGGAAGTAAAGTAACTGTTTTAGAAGCAAGTGACACTTTCCTGGCACGCGAAGATAGAGATATAGCCGACGAAATGTTGCATATACTTCAGGCACGTGGCATTGAAGTGATACTTAATTGCCAAACAAAGGAATTGCAGGAAAACGACAATTTTACAAGGGTGATTACGTCAAATGGTAACTTCGATGCTGAAGCAGTGTTGGTTGCTATTGGAAGAAAGCCTGCAACAGAAGAATTGCAATTAGATAAAGCTGATATTAAAACAGACGAAAGAGGATACATTATTACTAATGATTATTTACGGGCACGTGAAAATGTATGGGCAATGGGTGATGTAGCTAAAACCCCACAGTTCACCTATATGTCGTTAGATGATTATAGAATTGTGCGTGATCAACTGTTTGGTAATTCTACCAGAAACAGACAAGATCGCCAAAATATTGCAACTGCTGTGTTCACATACCCTACACTTGCGCAAGTAGGTTTAACTGAGCAACAGGCAAATGCTTTGCAGTTAGAATTTGAAGTTAAAAAGATTATGGCAAATTCTATACCCAAAGCAAAGGTTTTAGGTGAAACCGAAGGGCTGTTAAAGGCACTTGTAGACAGAAAAACCAATCGTATATTGGGTGTAACTCTCTTCTGCGCAGAAGCACATGAGCTAATCAATATCTGTAAAATGGCCATAGATAATCACTTAACTGCTGATAAATTAAAGAATCAAATATTCACTCATCCAACAATGGCTGAGGCTTTAAATGATTTATTTGCATAAGTAACGAAATCTAAACGCTGTAATTTATTTGGTAAAAATAAAATATGAAAGTACTAATTGCAACTGAAAAACCTTTTGCCAAAGAGGCATTAGAAGCTATAAAACAGGAACTAATAGGCGGAGGACACTCTGTTGATGTGTTAGAAAAGTACGCTGATAAAGCTCAACTTCTCTCTGCCGTTGCCGATGCAAATGCTATGATTGTTCGCTCTGATGTCATAGATAAATCGGTTATTACAGCCGCAAATAATTTAAAAATTGTAGTAAGAGCAGGAGCTGGATACGATTCCATAGACACCGATTACGCCAAGACAAAAGGGGTTGTTGTAGAGAATACTCCGGGCCAGAATGCGAATGCTGTGGCCGAACTGGTGTTTGGATTATTGGTTTATGCCGTTCGCAATTTCTTCAATGGCAAGAGTGGTACTGAGCTAAAGGGTAAGAAATTAGGTATTCTTGCCTTCGGTAATGTGGGCCGTAATGTAGCCCGTATAGCCCAAGGCTTTGGCATGGAAGTATATGCTTTCGACGAGTATTGCCCGGCAAGTGTCATAGAAGAGGCTGGTGTTCATGCAGTAAAATCGCGTGATGAGCTGTTCAAACAGTGCGATATTGTTTCACTTCATATCCCTGCGACACCTGAAACACAGAAGAGTATTAACTACGATGTGGTTAACCTGATGAAGAAGGGCGGTATATTAGTAAATACTGCGCGCAAGGAAGTAATAGATGAAGCAGGCTTATTAAAGCTGATGGCCGAGCGCGAGGATCTGAAATTCTTAACTGATATTATGCCCGATGCGACAGAAGAGTTTGCCAAATTCGATGGTCGTTATTTTACAACGCCTAAGAAAATGGGTGCCCAAACGGCTGAAGCCAACATCAATGCCGGAATAGCAGCAGCCCGTCAAATCAATAATTTCTTTGCAACGGGCGATGAAACGTTCCGCGTTAACAAGTAAATAGCTGAAGCTCTGTTTTTATTATATCCCTCCTTTTCATATTGTGAAGAGGAGCGATACTTAATTTCCCACCTACTTTTGTTACACCTGAAAATCTTTATTTATGGCTACTGTTAAACCTTTTAGAGGCATTCGCCCTCCCGAACATCTTGTTGAACGCATAGAATCGCGCCCATATGATGTGCTCGATTCAGAAGAAGCCCGTCAGGAGGCTGCTGATAATGAAATGTCGCTTTATCATATTACCAAGCCCGAAATTAACTTTGGAGTAGAGGTTTCTGAATTTGATGCCCAGGCTTATGATAGTGCTAAAGAGCAGTTTGAAAAGTTCCAGGAGCGCGGATGGCTTGTACAAGATGACAAAGAATGCTATTATATCTATGCCCAGACAATGGAAGGGCGGACACAGTATGGACTTGTTGTGTGTGCTTCTGTACACGATTATGTGAACGGTGTGATTAAAAAGCACGAGCTTACCCGTAAGGACAAGGAGGAAAACCGTATGAAACACGTGCGCGCCTGTAACGCAAACATTGAACCTGTATTCTTTGCTTATCCTGACAATATGCGCCTTAATCAGCTTATTATGCGCTATGCGGCAACCAAACCATTGTACGATTTCATCGCACCTGTTGACGGATTCCGGCATCAATTTTGGGTAATCAGTAAGCCTGAAGATATAAAAACCATCACCGATGAGTTTGCATCGATGCCCGCTTTGTACATAGCTGACGGCCATCATCGTACGGCAGCAGCTGCCCTTGTGGGAGCTGAGAAGGGAAAAAACGATGGTTTAGGCGACGGAGAACATGAGCATGATTACTTCATGGCGGTGTGTTTTCAGGCCAGTCAGCTCACAATTCTCGATTATAACAGGGTTATTAAAGACTTGAATGGGATGTCGTCAGAAGAGTTTTTGACAAAACTTAATGATGATTTCATAGTGGAAAAGAAGGGGACGGCAAACTATAAACCACAGCATTTGCACGAATTTTCGCTATATCTCGATGGTTGTTGGTACAGTTTGACGGCACGTCCGGGAACTTATGACGATGCCGACGCTATTGGTGTACTGGATGTTGACATATCATCGAGGCTTATTTTGGATAAATTGATGGGAATAAAAGACCTGCGTTCAGACAATCGAATCGACTTCGTTGGAGGGTTGCGTGGTTTGGATGAGCTTAAAAAGCGCGTAGATAGTGGCGAGTGTCGATGGGCCCTTGCGTTGTATCCCGTATCAATGCAGCAAATTATGAACATTGCAGATTCAGGTAAAATCATGCCGCCTAAGGCTACATGGTTTGAACCTAAGCTAAGGAGCGGGCTGGTGATACATAAATTAGAGTGAGCCTCATGGAGGATAAATATCTTACAATTAATTCAATAGGCAAAGGATATTATACTGACCGGCGAAGCAAATTCTATGCTTTTGCCCATCATGTAGAGACTGTTGACGATTGCAAGGCGCTGATAAACGAGTATCGTAAGAAGTATTTTGATGCGCGTCACTGTTGTTATGCTTATATGCTTGGCCCGGAAAGGCAGGAGTGGCGCGCCAATGACGATGGAGAACCATCGTCTACTGGTGGCAAGCCTATTATGGGACAGATCAATTCACACGAACTGACAGACATCCTCGTTTGCGTGATAAGGTATTATGGTGGCGTCAATTTGGGAACGTCAGGACTTATAGAAGCATATCGTACGGCGGCGGCGTCAGCCATTGAAGATGCTGATATTATAGAGTGCTTTCAAAAGGAAGAGGTGAAGTTTCATTTTACGTATCCCATGATGAATGGTGTAATGCGGATAGTTAAAGAGATGAATCCTGCCATTGTTTCGCAAAGTTTTGATAACGATTGCGATATTACACTTTCCATAAGAGCCAGTCAGGCAGAGTTGTTGAAATCGAAATTGGAGAAACTTGCCTTTGAATAGGCTATGCTATCTGTTTAATAAACGTTAAGAATATTGTTTTATTTAACGCACCTTTCTTTTTTACATACATTTTCTTTACCTTTGCATTACTGTTAAAGGAAGATTGGCAGAGTGATCGAATGCGCTGGACTCGAAATCCGGTATACCCCTTTCGGGTATCGGGGGTTTGAATCCCTCATCTTCCGCAACGACTAAAATCCTGACCGTATATGGTTGGGATTTTTTTTATTTCTTGCATGGCTTTGAAATAAAATTACTTATCTTTGTAGCCGACATAAGTAATAAAGAATGGAAAAATCAACGGGAGTTATTGTAAAAGATGCAGATCTTCGCCGTGCCGCAGAAGCTGGAATGGACGAGTTTATTAAGGTATTTACAGACGCCATATATGATTTTATAGGAGGAGAACTCAATGTAGAGAATATGGGCATGCTTAATTCGGATCAGATTAGCTTGCTTGCCTATGTTATTTTACGCGATTCTGTAATGGACGGTGGGTTTGTAGAGCTGATACATAATGGTTATGGCGGTTTTATTTTCTTGAATCCTTTTGGAAAGGCTATGAGAGAATGGGGACTTCATGACTTGTATAAGATTATTCGTAAATGCCATCGTTTTTATATGATTCACCATGAATCCATAGAAAAAGACTGTACGCAGGAAGAGTTTGATGCGCTTTATGAACAGTTCCCTATGTTTGACGACTTCGACGATGCTTTTGTAGAAGAAGAAGAAAACTTTACTACTTGTGTTGCCAATTACGTGGATGAACATATAGATAACTTTGCAAAGATAGTTAATGAATAAAGCAGAACAGGAACTTCGCCGAAAGAGTCCGGTACAGATAAGGAACAAAAAGGCATCGTTTGAGTACAGTTTTGTTGATACTTATACCGCTGGAATCGTTCTGACAGGGACGGAGATTAAGTCAATTCGTATGGGAAAGGCTTCACTTGTTGATTCGTTTTGCTATATCAACAAGGGGGAAATATGGGTAAAAGGTATGAATATTTCTCCATATTTCTATGGTTCTTTTGCTAATGTTCCGGCGAAACGTGATAGGAAACTCTTGCTAAATAAGCGCGAAATACGTCATCTTGCCGAGGATTCAAAGACACCAGGCTTTACCATTGTGCCCACGCTTGTCTTTATTGATAGTCATGGACGTGCAAAGGTTGATATTGCATTGGCAAGAGGTAAAAAAGAATACGACAAGCGACAAACATTGAAAGAGAAGGAGGATAGGAGAGAAATGGATCGCGCTATCAAACATTTTTAGCATGAAAACCATAGAAGATGTCATCCAAAACAAGGTATTAGTGCTTGACGGTGCGATGGGCACGATGATTCAGGATTACCATCTTACCGAGGAAGATTTTCGTGGAGAGCAGTTCTTAAACATTAAAGGACAATTAAAAGGCAACAATGATGTCTTGAATATCAGTTGTCCTGACATTATTCGTGCGATACATTGTCGCTATCTTGAGGCTGGTGCCGACATCATAGAAACCAATACTTTCTCGTCCCAAAGGGTTTCACAAGCTGATTATTATTTAGAAAACGAAGCGCGAAATATGGCTTTAGCCGGAGCCAGAATTGCGCGTAAGGCTGCCAATGACTATGCAACCGATGAATGGCCACGCTTTGTTGCAGGATCAGTAGGCCCGACAAACAAAACCTGTTCCATGAGTCCTGATGTGAATAATCCGGCTTTTCGCGACCTCACATACGATGAATTGATGGCCGATTATGTTGAACAGATAGATGGATTAATACAGGGAGGAGTTGACGCTATTCTGATAGAGACTATCTTTGACAGCCTTAACGCGAAGTGTGCCATTGATGCAGCTCAGCAGGTTATGCAGCAACGTGGCGTGCATTTGCCCATTATGCTAAGTGTTACAGTTAGCGATTTGGCTGGAAGAACGCTTAGCGGGGAGACCTTAGACGCCTTTTTGGGTAGTGTCAGTTCGTTTAAAATCTTCTCCGTTGGCTTAAATTGTTCGTTTGGAGCACGCCAGATGAAGCCTTATTTAAAGGCATTATCGCGTAAGGCTCCTTATTATATTTCAGTGTATCCCAATGCGGGTTTGCCTAACTCAATGGGCATTTATGATGAAACTGCCGAAAGTATGTCGCCACAAATAGGCGAATTTATCGATGAAGGACTGGTAAATATTGTCGGTGGTTGTTGTGGTACAGATGAAACTTTTATCCGTCGTTATTGTGAGTTAGCAGCAGGAAAGAAGCCCCATGTCAGGAATAAGCAATCATCATCATTATGGCTTTCGGGGCTCGAATTGTTGGAAGTTACACCCGAAGTAGGCTTTGTCAACGTTGGAGAACGCTGTAATGTGGCTGGCTCAAAGAAATTTTTACGACTTATTTCCGAAAAAAAATACGATGAAGCCCTTTCTATTGCTCGTAGGCAAGTAGAAGCAGGAGCCATGGTTATTGATGTAAACATGGATGCCCCATTGCTTGATGCACAAAGTGAAATGGTTACTTTCCTGAACCTTCTTGCTTCTGATCCCGATATTTCACGTGTTCCTGTCATGATCGATTCATCAGATTGGAACGTTGTGCTTGCAGGTTTGAAATGTCTTCAGGGCAAGTGTATTGTCAATTCTATTTCGTTAAAGGAGGGAGAAGATGCTTTTCTTTCCCATGCTCATGATGTAAAACGTTTCGGAGCTGCGGTTGTAGTGATGTGCTTTGACGAAACAGGACAGGCTGCATCCTTTGACAGAAAGATAGAGATTGCAGCGCGTGCCTATGACCTTCTTACCCGTAAGGCTGGTATAAAAGCCTGTGATATTATCTTCGATCCGAACATTCTTTCGATCGCTACGGGTATAGAGGAGCATGATAGCTATGCTAAAGACTTTATCCGGGCTACACGATGGATTCGTGAAAATCTTGCAGGTGCTCATGTTAGTGGGGGTATAAGCAATCTTAGTTTTTCGTTTCGGGGTAATAATTATATCCGTGAGGCCTTACATGCTGTATTTCTTTATTATGCTACACAGGCAGGAATGGACTTCGGTATTATCAATCCAGCGTCCAAAATTACCTATGATGACATTCCTTCTGCATATTTAAATGTGTTGGAAGACGTTGTACTTGATCGCAGAAAAGGTGCTTCTGATGAGCTGATTACACTGGCAGAACGCATACTGGCAGAACAAAATACGGCAGTTTCAGGAGCTGTTTCTTCGGTTACGTCAACGGTAAAGAACGATGAACAGGCTGTATGGCGAAGCGAAAACTTACAGAACAGGTTGATTTATGCGTTGCGTAAGGGCATTTCCGACTATTTAGAGGTCGATCTCCATGAGGCTCTTTCCATATACTCTAAAGCGGTAGATATTATCGAAGGTCCTTTGATGGACGGCATGAATAAGGTAGGAGAGCTATTTGGTGCGGGCAAAATGTTTCTTCCACAGGTTGTTAAGACTGCTCGAACCATGAAGCAAGCTGTTGTCATTTTACAGCCGTTTATTGAAGCTGAGAAAACAAAGGGAGCTTCAAGTGCAGGTAAAGTGATTATGGCTACGGTTAAAGGCGACGTTCACGATATTGGTAAAAACATTGTCAGCGTGGTGATGGGATGCAACAATTACGAAGTAATCGATATGGGTGTAATGGTTCCTGCCGACCAGATTGTGCGTAAAATTCAGGAAACTAACGCTGATGTTGTCGGACTCAGTGGACTAATTACACCCTCGTTAGAGGAAATGATTAATACTGTTAAGGAAATGGAGCGTGCCGGAATATGTATTCCTGTGCTCATCGGTGGAGCGACAACATCCGAACTTCATGTTGCATTGAAGATAGCGCCTGAGTATAACGGGCCTGTGATTTGGATGAAAGATGCTTCACAAAGTGCCCGGATTCTTTCCAAATTAATGAATACCGATGAGTGCTCTACATTCTGGAATCAACTGCAAGAGCGGTATAAGACTCTTCGGGAAGGCTATCATCAGGAGCAACAACGCATATTATCATTGGATGATGCCAGAAAAAACAAGCTGAATTTATTTGATTGATACTGTTAGAATCCTTTATATATTCTGTACAATAACATCAATCTTGTTTCGCAAAAACTCAATGTTGAGTATGTCATTATTCCGGGCAAGGGCTTAAATCATTATATCCCCGGTTCTCCAATCAGCCATTTGCCTGTTGACAAAAGCCTGGCATTTAAACGTGTTCAGAAGGGGAAGATGATAAAATTATATTCTAACTACCTTTCGTTTACGTTTGAACATGATGTGTTCAAAGAAATTTCAGTGATTGAAAATAAGAGTATTGACCTGATTTTAGGAAAGTATAATTTATTTGATGATTCAGATGTAATTAACCTGTTACAAGATAATTACACATGTATATTTAAGTATGGCTTTATTATTTTCGACGAGCCTGGACTGGCTTTCTGTGGTTGTTCAGGAGAAGAAAGCCAACGAAGTGTAATCATTTACAGTGCACATTATTGGGATGGTGTGCTGAATGGTTAGCCTGATATTGTTGTCTTCGAGAGGTGTGTACTGTTATGTTCCATATCAATTAAATTATATTCTCATGAGAATTTTTGGCACAGCACCCGAAGGTAACGATATGGCAGACCTGGATAATGCGCGTTATATAAATCTGGCATTGCGGGATAAATCAATTCTTATTTTCTTAACTTATCTGCTTTACAATTATGCCTGTTTGTTGAACAGGCTGATTTGATTCGATGATTTCTGCCAAAAGGTGGTGGCTTTCTTCTGTTTTCTGACATGGCTTATGGTGTAATGTTGATAGTGTGGCGATCGCCGTAAACGCGTTCGGCGGCCGTCAACAGCGTTGCTGACGGCTGTCGAACACTGGGTTTGACGGCCGCCGAACGATGAGAAAACGGTAGTAAAGTTTTCTTCTTTTACGTGTTAAGCTTATAACGTTGCTAAATAATTGGTTAAACTTTTAGCTCAAATAGCGATGAAATGGGCGTTTTTTGAGTTTTTTTGTAAGCTTGTGCATCAACAACTTAACAAAAAACTTGTATAATCGAATAAATTTTACGAATATTGTAACACGATTAAACCGAGGAATTTTACAGGTATGAACATGGATGCACAAAGAAATGCTATAAAGATGATTGTTCTTGATGGAGTAACAGGTAATAATGTTGTCTTTGACGAACTATTGCATTATGAGTGCATCAGGGGAACTGATTTGAGATGCGTTATTACCGAATAGGGCAGCGTCATAGTGGCTTTAACCCGACGAGACCTTTGCATTAACTGAACTGAATGATATTGAAAATGGTGGGTGTGTTGACTTTTTTGTTCCGTTATCAACGAAAGAAGAAGAACAGAGTAACTTATCTCTCTAACTGTTGTATAATAATGAATATCAGTAAATTACAATAAACCATTTAAGTGTTTTATAACCATTAATAGAAGCTTATAATGCCTGATATGAGTAAGATAAAAGGTAAAAACTTTGAGATACTGAAGATATTGTTTCTCGAATTGAACCGTATGGTAACATCTGTTGACCGAGTAGGCTCTGGCTTTTATGATGCAGAAGACGGCGATAACAGTGTAAAAAGTACAGCTTTGGCCTTGCTTCTATACTTCGATGAGGAGAAAGTACTCGATAAACCGGCTCATTTACGCAACCTTGTCAGCTCTATAATAGAGCAAGAATTAACAGAAGAAGAGTTTGATGACCTTTGCGACAGTGACAAATATCGATGGAAACCTCCTTATGGGGCAACGCAGAAAGAATTGGTCGACAAAATAAATCGTGCGGTAGATCGTATGTAACACTTTACTATTTCATTGAATATGGTGTGTAAACTCAAATGTATGATTCGGATATTAGCCTTTTCTCTTGTAGTGATGATGGCTTCGTGCAGCTCTAATTCGAGAAAAATGGCAGTGCCTGTATCCCATGAAGAACCGAAAGGCAGGTTGGACAGTGTTTCGTGTGACGAAAGGCTAAAGTTGTTAATTGTCTCATGTTCTAACTACAAAACGCCCTTTGACAAGCATAATTTGCATGCTGAAATTGATGAAGAACAGGCTGACGGAGTATACCGTATCCGGTTGTTCGTTTACGATTCGGGCGTAAACTCAACAAATACAGTGGGCTGGGTTATGATGAATACAAAAGAAAATACGCTGAAAGATATAACAAACGATGCTGATTCGCCCGTTATTCTTAACTATAATCAGGCGGCATATACTTACTATGTTGAGCATTGTCTTGGGCGAAAAGTATCTTTCTGTAAAGATATGACGTTGTTGAAATTATTTGAATCACTGCCTGTTATGAAGCTTCCGTTCGAGTATTCATACGACTTTGTTTGTAATTTGCCTGACACTAAAGCGCTGAAGAAGTCGGAATTACATTATGTTTCGTCGTTTGTTGATGCAGATACCGATTTGTCTGATTGCCATGTCGCAAGGCTTCCCCCGCATGCAGGTTATCACTTTATCTTGGTTTTTGCCCATAATTCGATGGGCGAAGGCCACTTTTTCCTGTGTGCCCTGAATGGAAAATATCAGTTAACCGACCGCCTGCTCATCTATACGGCCTATGATATGGAGTGGAAAGACCACATCGAAAACTGCTATTTGCACTATCTTATTGATGGAAACGGACAAATTTTGTTGCGTAAAACAGTGACTACGGAGACAGGGGAGGAGGCTCTCGGCAGCACGAAGTATGCGTTTGTGAATGGTAAATTTGTGAAGAAATGAGGCGGATGTTTACCCGTTGAAATAGCAGAGAGGTGCAAAAATGCGGCTGTCCCGGACATCAGAGAGCACTACGACCAGAAGTGAAAACACCTTATAGCAAAGGAATTTTGAGATAAAAGACGTGCCGGGACAAGAGTTTGAGGCAGTCATTAAGCTGTCGCGCGAAGAGCGTTATGCCTGTTTTTCATGTTACAGCCTGTTATAAGGAAATATCCCGGCGATAAGCATCTCAATCCATATAAATGTATTAACTTTGCATTTGGAAAATTAAATACGACTATGGTTTTCAATAAGAAAAAGCGTTGGCATTGCCTGCCTGGTGGCCCTGTTACAGAATTGGATAAAAAAATAATGTTTTGGGAGAATAAAGGTAAGCTTGTTCCAACCCGCGACATGATAAGAACCCCGAAGCAAATAGAGGGTATCAGGATGGCTGGCAAGCTTACAACAGGTTGTCTTGATGCTGTTGCTGCAAAAATAAATGAGTGTAAGAACACGCAGGATATTGACGATATTGTGATGGATTTTTGCAAAGAGAACGCATGTAATCCCACTTGTTTAGGGTACGAAGGGTTTCCAAAGGCCGTTTGTACTTCCATCAACGAGGTGGTTTGTCACGGTATTCCGAAAAAGGAAGACACGTTAGAGGAAGGCGATATTGTCAATGTGGATATTACGATAGACAAGGACGGTTTCTTCGGTGACGCGAGTCGTATGTTCATTATCGGCGGGACGACGACGCCCGAAAAGGAGCAATTGGTTCGTGTAACGAAAGAATGTCTCGATATTGGCGCCGAAGCTGCCAAGCCTTTTGGTTTTGTTGGCGACATCGGTCATGCCATACAGAAGCACGCTGAACGCTATGGGTATGGCGTTGTACGCGACCTTTGCGGGCACGGTGTAGGCTTAGCCATGCACGAAGAGCCTGAAGTTTTGCATTATGGACATAAGGGAACGGGCATGTTGCTGGTTCCGGGAATGACCTTTACCATTGAACCCATGATTAATATGGGTACCTGGAAGGTGTTCATTGATGCTGACGACCCGTACGGTTGGGAAGTAATTTCGGGCGATGAGAAGCCTTCAGCACAATGGGAACACACATTTTTGATGACTGAAAACGGCGTTGAGATATTAGCAGAATAGAAGATGGAAGATATTTATATTCTTGGAATTGAGAGCAGTTGTGATGATACGTCAGCTGCTGTATTAAGAAACGACGTTCTTCTTAGCAACGTAACTGCATCGCAAGAGGTGCATAGGAGTTATGGAGGAGTGGTGCCAGAGCTGGCAAGCAGGGCGCATCAGCAAAACGTAGTGCCTGTTGTTGATCAGGCTATTAAACGTGCAGGTATTACAAAAGAGCAGTTGTCGGCAGTAGCTTTCACCCGTGGTCCAGGTCTTATGGGCTCACTTTTGGTCGGTGTAAGCTTTGCTAAAGGTTTCGCTCGTAGCCTTGAGATACCACTGATAGATGTAAATCATTTACAGGGACACGTGATGGCACACTTCATTAAGGAAAGTGACGATGATAATCATATGCCTCCTTATCCGTTCATTTGCCTGCTGGTATCGGGTGGAAACTCACAAATTGTTAAGGTTAACGCCTATAACGATATTGAGGTTTTGGGACAGACGATAGACGATGCTGCCGGTGAAGCAATAGATAAATGCTCAAAAGTAATGGGCCTGGGCTATCCGGGTGGTCCTATTATAGACCGTTTAGGAAAGAATGGTAATCCTGAAGCCTATACCTTTTCGAAACCACATATCCCGGGATTAGATTACAGCTTCTCGGGATTAAAGACATCTTTCTTGTACAATCTGCGTAAATGGGTGGCTGAAGACCCTGATTTTGTGGAGCATCATAAGGAAGATTTATCTGCAAGTTTAGAGCACACAATCGTTGATATTTTAATGAACAAACTGCGTCTGGCCGTTAAGCAAACGGGTATTAGGCATGTTGCATTGGCAGGTGGCGTTTCGGCAAACTCTGTTCTACGTCAGGCTTTTCAGGACCATGCTGCAAAATATGGCTGGAAAATCTATATTCCGAAGTTTAGTTATACTACTGATAATGCTGCAATGATAGGCATAGTTGGGTATTTTAAGTACATTAACAAAGACTTTTGCTCAATAGATGCACCAGCTTTTTCAAAAGTTACATTCCAATAATTCAACTTTTTATATTAACGTTTACACGTTTATACCAACACTATGGAATTAGAAACAAAGGTTTTGAGCCGTCAAATTCAAGAAGCTCTGTATAATAATAATGAGAGTCTTTGTACGGCAGAGAGTTGTACAGGTGGAAGAATCGCTGAGGCAATTATAGCAGTTCCCGGCGCTTCACAGTATTTTAAGGGTAGCATTGTTGCCTATACCAATGAGGTTAAGGAAAGTTTATTGCATGTTTCTCATCAGGTTCTTGAAGAGCAGACGGCTGTTTGTGAAGATGTCGCAAAGCAAATGGTCATCGGTGCTTGCCAAACATTAGGGTGTGATTATGCCATATCGGCAACAGGAATAGCGGGCCCTACTGGCGGAACAGCAGAGATTCCCGTAGGGACTATTTGGATAGGGTATGGTTCAAAAGATGATGTAAGGACGATGAAACTGACAGACGATTTTGGCCGTGACATCAATCTTGAGATAGCTACTAACAAGGCACTACATCTTTTTATTGACTTTTATAAGGAGAAACACGCTGAGAACAAAGAAGAATAAATTAGCGAATAGTTTAACATACTGTAATTTAGGCCTTGTCGTAATTGCTTTTTTGCGAAAAAATGCTTAAAAGATGACATTCTAAGTACATTAATTTTGTGATAACAAGATTTTTTTATAATTTTGCATTCTGTTTGGAATAAGTATCAAAAAACGAAATCAAAAACAAAGAATAGCAATGTCTAAGATTTGTCAGATCACAGGAAAGAAGGCACAAATAGGTTGTAATGTGTCTCACTCAAAGCATCGCACAAAGCGTAGTTTTGATGTAAACCTATTCAGCAAAAAGTTCTATTATGTAGAAGAAAGCTGCTGGATTTCACTTAAAATTAGCGCAGCCGGCCTACGTTTAGTCAATAAAATTGGTCTTGATGCAGCTCTTAAGCAGGCAGTTGCCAAGGGTTATTGCGATTGGAAAGATATTAAAGTTATAGGAGATTAATAATCATGGCAAAGAAAGCTAAGGGTAACAGGGTACAGGTTATTCTGGAATGTACTGAGATGAAGAACTCAGGTATGCCAGGTACAAGCCGTTATGTTACTACAAAAAACCGCAAAAATACTCCAGAACGCCTCGAGCTTATGAAGTATAATCCTATTTTAAAGAAGATGACTCTTCACAAAGAGATTAAGTAATAGGACTGATTAAGAATAGAAACTGGATTTAAAACAGTTATAAAATAATAGACTATGGCAAAGAAAGCAGTTGCGAGCCTTCATGAAGGTAACAATGATGGTCGTGCTTATTCAAAAGTAATTAAGATGGTTAAGAGCCCTAAGACGGGTGCTTACATCTTTGATGAACAGATGGTTCCTAACGAAGCTGTAAAAGATTTCTTTAAGAAATAAGAAGGTTAGGAAAGTAATTTTATTTCATTATCGAAATAATTCTTATTTTACTATATTAGTAAAGGTCATGAATATTTATTCATGGCCTTTGTTATTATATGTTACTCTGATAAGTCTTACAAGCTTATACTGACCTCTTATAGTTGTATTTATTCAGGTATTTTGAAATTATTCTTTGAGCTTTAATCTATTCTCTGTGTATTTGTTGGATGTAATAGGAAATAGTTATATACTGTAATTTAAACACCATAGCATGCTGTTCTATGACAATTCATGAAATAATATAGTATTTGGAGCAGGTATTGTGTGTATGTTTACATAACTTATCCGATACTTTCGTGACTGTTGGTACCGAATTAATTAGTATTTTAATTAAATAGTTATCCCTATTTTCGATTTGCTTCTTTTTTGCAAGTGTGAAAAAGGGCAATTAAACACTATTATCTTATTGATAATATATTGGTACTCTATTTTGGTAAGGGTAAGCTTCTAAAATAGGATTGTATAGTTAGTTATTTGTGTTTTCAATAGCCTCTCTTGTTGCTTTTGCCTCCTCCATTTGTTTAATACGGGCAAACGCACGTTTGTGTGACAGGATAATTTGGTAGCGATACACGATACAAGCTGTAAGGAAATAACAGAAAACTTGTATCCAGAGTGCCTGATATTCAACCTCTATATCCTGTAATGTAGCTCCCATTGATGAAATTCTTAAGAAGCCACGTACACCAAAAGTTGATGGGAAGAGCCATGAAATACCCTGCCAAAAGCCTGGTATATTGCTTTGTGGCCAGCTTATGCCCGACATGAAGAGCAGGGGAACAGAAGTAAATACTACTAATAGCATAACGTTTTCACGATAACGCACCATGCACGAAAGAGTCATTCCAAAGAATATTACCGCCAGCAAATAAGGTATCATCAGCCCAATTATGGTCTCAGCAGTAACCAAAGATATAAAATGAAACATGTGCGGTACACCAAGAGTGAGATAGGCTGCCATCACAATGTATAAGGCAAAATAGGCTCCAGACTTACCTAATACAATGCGAAATATGCCATTATAGTGTTTGGAGATGGGTACAAGATTCTTATAACGGTTTTTCTCACGGGCAGTACCAGCTGATAATCCTATGCCTAAAAGTAGTGTTTGTTGTATAATAAGGATGAGCACTCCCGGCAGAATTGCATTTCCATAACCACCAGTTGTATTGAAGATAGGAACCTCATCATAATTTAATGGCTTCGTATTTAATTCATCATCGCGTTGAGTAAAACCACCGCTTTGGGCAATTTGTATGTGTGAGTTAATATTTTGTGATACGGCAAGTGCTGTTTGATAAATAGCCTTGTATGTCAGCATGAGGCTCATATCACAATATACTCCTACTGTGGTTTGCTCGCCACGGAGAAGTCTTTTCTCGTAATCGGGGGGGAAATACAGAACACCATGAGCTTGTTGGTGACCAATAAGCTCGCGTGCTTCTTCCAGAGAATTGCAATAATAAGCTACTTTTGTGTCAGACCCTGCGTCGAATTTCTGAATAAATTGCCGTGAAGCATGCGAATGAGACATGTCTACAACAGCAACAGGTACATCATGAACTACCTCATTATTGTATATCCACGAATAGAGAAGCGGATAGAGTAGTGGTACAAGGACACAGAAAATAAGAAGCCCTTCGTCTCTAAATTCGTTTTTAAACTCCTCAACCATGATATAACATGTATCGGAGATACCTTGCTTTATATGTGATAATAAACTGTCTTTCTCCATCTTTTATGGTGTATAAACATATTTAAGCATTACTGTTTTAATATGTTTGATATTTAAAACAGGCAATGCAAAAAACAGCAGTAGGGCAGCAATATTAAGCCAGGCATATTTTAACGGGTACCCATTAAAAATACAAAGCTGATAAAACATGTAATAATGCCGTAGAGGAAACAGTTGTGCAAGACTTTGAATGACAGGTGACATCGCGAAGACTGGGAAAGTAGCACCACAGGCGGAAAAGCTAACAACCGACCAAAGTGAGCATACAGACATGGACATTCTAAGTGA
The DNA here is from genome assembly GCA_015256945.1 of Prevotellaceae bacterium. Classification (GTDB taxonomy): domain Bacteria; phylum Bacteroidota; class Bacteroidia; order Bacteroidales; family Bacteroidaceae; genus Prevotella. The sequence continues at coordinate 61,609 of JABZLB010000004.1, forward strand.
AGGTACCAGTGAGAAAGCGAATATTCCAAATCCTTGACAAGCTATAACTGCCATAAAACCTAAAAGAAGAATGGGTCCTAATCCTCCTGGGTGTGGAAATTGGAGATGATAAAAGATATAAAATTCGAAGCCCCACATAACTAATAGGAATATTAATGTCTGTGGTATCAGCTTTCCTGCTATGGCAATATGAACATTTCCTCCTGCCATTTTTATCCATTGCCGTGAGCGGTGAAACTTCAATTCTGTTCCGATAGAATAAGGAACAAGCAGGAAAATAAACACCATGATGACACCTGGTACCATTGCAGTGCTAAGATAAATATTGTAATTGGCCCACGGATTGCCAATCATGTGTACATCTAAAGCTATGGGTTGGAGAAACGTTCTTATTTCTTTATTCGTCTTGCCAAGTGCAGAAAGCTTTGCAGAACCAACGCCGGCAGATCCTAATGTTGCAATAGTTTTTAAATCTTTATAAACCATTGAGCCAGCAACAAGAGTTACATTGCTGTAATAAAGTGATATTTTAGGCTGGCGAGAAGACAGCAAATCATTTGTTGTCCCATTGGGAATAAGTAAAAAGCCATATATTTCGTTCCGTTGAACAGCCCGACGCGCCTCATTCATATTAGAATAATGTGAGACAATATGTGTACTTTGGAAAGCATCGAGCTTTTGTATAAGTGTACGTGTTGTTGGAGTGTTGTCTTCATCAACCACGCCAATGGGCAGTTCAATAGGGTTGCCTTCATTCATTAATGTTGTGAAAAAACATACCATTAACAGTGGGAACAAGATTGTGCAGAACCCATAAATAGGATTCTTGTACATGATACGTAATTCCCTTAATGAAATACGATAGATACGTCTGGCTACTTCATTAAAACCCATAAGCTGGCAATTATCGCGTCTTTCTTTATTTAATGATTAATGACATGCCTGGCCGGAGCCCCTCAAACTTATTTAATGGCCGGGCCTTTACCTCAAAAGTTTTCAGGTCATATTGTCCGTTGCTCTTTGTTGCTTTCCATACAGCATACGAACCTTCATCCTTAATATAAAACACTTTCATTCGTAAGCTCTTATTGAATGCTGGTGAAAAGGCTGTAAATGTGTCGCCAACCTTCATGCCGTTAAGCTGATCTTCCCGGATATTAAAGCTGCCCCACATATCATTCATAACAGAAATACTCATAATTGGCGACCCAATACCGACAAGTTCACCCACTTTAGGATAAATATCGCTGACTTCACCTTCAACGTTTGACACTTGAACTGTTTCCTTTAACAATGACTTTACTACATCAACAGCGCTTTTAGCTGCCTCTGCATTCTTCATAGCAACTGTCTTTTCCTGTGAGCGAGCACCACTCTTTGCTATTTCATATTGGTTTTTTGCCACTTTAACTTGTGCTTCACAAACTTTATATGCTGCAAGCGCTTCATCGCGCTTCTGTGCACTCATCACCCCTTCGTCGAAGAGATTCTGCATACGAGTGTATGTTTTATGAGCCACCTCGGCTGCAGCCTGCGCCTGTTGATAGAGTTGAAAAGCCGACAGAATAGTCTCCTTTCTGGCGCCGGCGTCAGTTAAATTGCTAATAGCCTCAGCAGCTCCCTGTGTAGCTTGTGCTACCTTTTCCTGTGCATTGGCCTCGGGAATCTCCAGTACAGCCAGAGTGTCACCAACGTGAACATAGTCGCCTTCTTTCACACGAAGTTCAACTATACGTCCTGGAAGCTTACTGCTTACGCGGAATTCAGATACCTCTACCTCCCCCTGGATGATCTCTTTTGTCTGTCCAAGTGTGAAGAAACCGATGAGTCCCACGACAACTACTGCTGCAACAAGACCTGCAATAGCCAGTAGAATGTTATGTTGTTGCGTTTTTGCTGACATAATATATGATGTGTTTTTATATGCTCTGTTATTGTTAGTTTAATGTTCCCAATGCTTTTTGAAGGTTGACAAGTGCCAGTTTTAGTTCAACTTTTGCATCAATTACCTGGCTTTTAGCCATTTGCCATGCAGTTTGTGCAGCAAGAACTTCGGTCGACTGCATCACACCTTCCTTAAATCCTACCTGTGCACATCGCAGGTTTTCATCGGCACTCTTAATATTTTTTTCAGCCATCGTAAGACGTTTACGGGCTTCTTTAACTTTAAAACGGCTTTGGGTTACCTGCAAATTAATCTTTTCCTGTGCATCTGCCAGCTCCATTCGTGCCATGCTTGTGGCGGCTTTTGATGCCCTTACCTTATATGCGCCCTCCATCCAGTTCCATACGGGTACATGAACAACAACACCAACGTTCCATACTCCTGCAAAACGCTTCTGAAAACCGTTGAATACATTTGGGTTTGATATGGCATAACCTCCTGTTAATGCTACGTGTGGGAGGTAAAGAGAACGTACAAGACGTGTATTCTGTTCGCTGATGTCTACTGCATTTTGCAACATTCTCACTTCCGGACGATTGCTGAATGAAGAGTCGGGTACAATACTTTCACTGTTCGTTTCAGCAGTAATCGACAGCTCCTTACTGTCTTCATCGGCCAGCGTTATTTCTTCATCTACGGGTATTCCGCACAATTGACATAAGAGCATTTTAGCCAAAGCCAGACCGTCTTCAACCTGTGTAATCTGCATATCAGCCTCATTTACTTTAACGTCGACCTTTAATTTATCGGCTCTTGTTGCCACACCCTGCCTGATCATCTTGCTTACATCATCATCGAATTTTTTGACAAGGTCACGATAACTTGTCGCAAGCTTTTGTTTTTCACGTAACGATACTACTGTCCAGTAAGTATGATCAATGGTGAATAAGGTTGCCTGCGTCTTCATATTGAGGTTGTTCTCGGCCATCAGCTCACCGATGTCGGCTATCTGATTGGCCGCATCGATAGCCCCTCCCATAAATATAGGCTGTCTCAGCATGATGGCCCCTGCAAATATATTGCGTGTATCAGTACGGAAAGCCTTGGTTATTTCTTCGCCAATGCTGTTGCCAAGTCCTGCAATATATTGTGTAATGGGACCGTTTCCCAGTTGCTGAAGAGCAGAACCTACTTGTGTAGCGACTCCCGGTGTCAGTATGCCTTGTTGAACAAGATTGGCCAGACCATTTGTAATTCCTGTTGTAATGCCCGAGCCTACACGCTGTATGCCTGCCGTTCCTATATTGTTAAGCAATCCTTTCTGGTCGTTACTGAGCATGCTTATTTCACGGCTTGTCAGTTCGTATCCTCCCAAAGCATCAACCTTAGGCAGGTATTTTGTCCGGGCAGCCTTGCGTATATTCATGGCAACTTCCTTGCCAAGCCGCGACATGTTCAGTTGTTTGTTGTTACGTATAGCCAGCGCACGGCAGCTGTCAAGCGATAATACGCGTTGCGAATAGGCAGCAGATGTTGCAGCTAATAACAAGAGAGTGATAAATGATACCTTTCTCATATCCTGAAAAATCAAAGTATTATTCAAAGCTAAAGGTCTTACTTCCTATCATATTACCGTCAGCAAAGATGCTGACAATGTAAGAACCTCCTTGTAAAGCCTGGTCAATGTCGTAATAAAGCGTCAGTGGAGTTTCCTTTCCACCATACTCAACGCTTCGTTTCATTGAGCAGGGCAGGGTGCGATTCTCATAATTAAATGTTCCCGCATTGCCCAACAAACCACCTGCCGGCGTTTGTATACGAACATAAATAGTCTTCATTCCACTTGCAGCCGTGACGTTTTTAGCCAGGATGAAGCTAACAGAGAACTTCTGTGCCTTTTTTAATTGACGTGTGTTTTTACCGTGCTTGTTCAGTGCGGTCATTGTTATCCCCGTTGCATCGAGCTGTGCAGCAATGGCTACCTTTTCAGAAAGGCTCGCCTTATCATTGTTTAAGCCAGCAATCTGGCGGTTGGCTTCTTCGTATTGTCCTTTTATACGAGTGTTTTCTGCCGTAAGTGTTTGGTTTAACCTGTTTAGTGAATCAATTTCAATTACATAGCTTCTTAATACGGCACGCACTGTTGCAAGTTCCTTTTTTAATCGAGTTATCTCACGGGCATCGGTGCTTTTGGTTGCCTTTAATTGTTGCAACAAGCGCTGGGTTTTCTCTTGTTCTTGCGTAAGCTGGGCAATAATCGAGTCGTTGTTAATCTGACTCTTCATCTCGCTATATTGATTGGCAAACTGCTGATATTCGTTTTCCATCTCCTTTTTGTCCATGGCTGCGAGCTGTTCCATGTCTTGTGCTGCCTGCTTTTGCTCTCTAAGGTTATGATAAAGGTATGCAATGCCGCCTGCAAGCAGCAGTATCAAGAGAACAAGAGGGATGAAAATCTTTTTATTCATGATGCAAATTATATAAATAGAATGGTTTTATGAGTTTACAAAATTAGGACATTTCTGTTAATTTCCAAAAAAAAAGCCGATTTGAAAGATTTATAATGATAAAAATATATATATTTAGCGACATATAGAACAAGTTTAAAAGGTTAAACAGTAGTTTTGTTGTCATAAACCGATTGTAATATACACATTTTGCATGAAAAGGCTATTTATCTGGACTCTACTTTTGTTTTTACAATTGTCGGCGATGGCACAGGATGATCATCGTATCGTTGCCACCGATTCTTCAGCTGTACGACATCAGGTTCTTTTACAAACAACGAAGGGTGATATTGTAATAGAACTTTATAATGAAACGCCTGAACATCGTGACAATTTTCTTAAATTAGTTAAGAAGGGTTACTATAATGGTATATTATGGCATCGTGTAATTGCCAATTTTATGATTCAAACGGGCGACTCTGCCACGCGTCATGCAAAGCCGGGCGAGCGTATTGGTGATCACGATTTGAACTATACTATCCCCGCTGAAATCGTTTTCCCGAAGTATTTTCATAAGCGAGGGGCTGTGGCTGCGGCACGGGAGGGTGACAAGGCTAATCCGGAACGCAAGTCGTCGGCAGCACAATTCTATATTGTTTACGGCTCTCCGTTTAGCGAAGCAGGGCTCGACAGGGTGCAGAAGCGCCTTGACGAGCGTACCGACAGCACCGTTAAGCTCACACCGGCTATACGTGAAGCATATCGTTTGTATGGCGGAACGCCACACCTCGACGGCCAGTATACAGTGTATGGTGAGGTTGTTGATGGTATGGATGTGGTTGAAAAGATACAGGCTGTGCCTGTTGACGATAACAGTCGTCCGCTCGAGGATGTCAGAATTATTAAAGCCGTTGTGCTGAAATAGGTTATTTTTGTAGTAATGCAGCAGGCCGTTAATAGAAAGACAATATATAAAATAAGGTGTATATGCAGGATAATCACCATTGTCTTGCTCTTGTTTTCTTGTTCTCTGGTACAGGCAAAAGTTTGGAATGCTGATGATGTACCGATGATACACTTGCAGGATCGTAATCGCTATGTGTGCGATCCTGATGACATTTTAAGTGATGAGGCACGCGATTCGGCCGATATTTATCTCGGCCGTTTGCACAAAGAGTGTGGCGTGCAAACTGTTTTTGTGATTGTAAATCGAGTAAAGGATGCCGACTGTTTTCGCATGGCGCAGGACATCGGCAACCATTATGGCGTAGGAACACGTAAGGAACGACGCGGCCTGGTGGTGGTAATTGCCGTTGACGACCGCCGTTATTTCATAGCTCCGGGCAAGGGACTGGAAGCCGATTTGACGGATGTTGACTGCGATGACATAGCGCGGGCCTGTATTGTACGATATATGCGTGAAAACAATGCAGACAAAGCCGTGGAGGAAACCTGCAAGGCCCTGTTCCGAAAATTGAGTACAGGTGATGCAGGTACACAAGATGAAGATGATGGTTTAAACGGAGTAGGCAGTACTTTTGTACTGATTTTCTTTCTCCTCGTTTGCTTTGGTGCACCCCTTTGGGCTTTTATCACTTATATTTTAAGTCGGTTAGGTATTATTAAACACAAGCCAGGGAAGTTTCATAGAAATGATGATGACGACTGGATGCCACCGTTTATTTTTGGTGGTGGCGGTGGAAACTTCGGTGGTTCTGGCGGCGGAAGCTTCGGCGGTGGCAGCTTTGGAGGAGGAGGTTCTGGCGGTGGCTGGTAAGTATATTATTGTAACAAATAGCAAATAACCTGATTCAGGTTCAGACAGAAAACTGTATTTGAAAATAAACGAAAAGAATAATAATTTAAAACAACATCGATATGAAAAATTCAAAATGGACTCCATGGCTTGTCGTCCTTGCAGTTTTGGTGGTTATTGCCATGTTTATGGTGAATGCCTACAACAGTATGGTTAACACGCAGGAAACGGCAACTACGGCCCTTGCCGACGTTCAGGCAACCTATCAACGACGTGCAGACCTTATTCCTAACCTTGCCAAAACCGTTCAGGCATATGCCAAACACGAAAAGACTACGCTTACCGAGGTGATAAATGCACGTGCTGCCGCAACACAAATTAAGCTCGATGCCGATAACCTTACACCTGAAAAAATTCGGCAATATGAAAGTGCACAGGGAGAATTGGCTCAGGCTTTAGGCCGGCTGATGGTAGTAGCTGAACGCTACCCTGACCTTAAGGCAAATCAAAATTTCCATAGTTTGCAAATTCAGCTTGAAGGAACGGAGAACCGTATCAATGAGGCCCGTCAGAAATATAATGAGGCCGTGCAGGACTATAACCAGACAATACGCCGCTTTCCCAACGTGCTTGTAGCTGGAATGTTCGGTTTCGACAAGATGGTTAAGTTTGAAGCAGCGGCAGGTAGCGATAAAGCACCGGTTCTGAATTTTGATTAAAATTGTAATATTCTTATAGTGTAAAACATACTTTACTGCCTTATTTGACAGGCATAGTGGCGAATAAATAATCTGTTTACAGAGCTATTATGCCTGGTTTATTATGTTTTACTGATTGTTCGACGGCCGTCAGCAGCGTTGTTGACGGCCGCCATACGCATTGTTTGACGACCGCCGTAAGCGCTGCTGACGGCCGCCGAACAATGACTGTTATTGCATGATGGCAATATCTTTAAAGCATAACGCCATTGAGAAATAACCGTAAAGGTGTTATCATAATTGTTTACTACATAAGCAAAGATTCTGTATTCAATTTGTAATGTCGGCATGACATATTTTTCCATTAAAAAGATTGAGTTTATCAAAAGATTTGTTACCTTTGCATGCACTTAAGTGATTATATTTAAATAACGTTATATTTTTTTTATGAATTTCACTTTATTGGTTACCGTTTTATTGACGGCTGTCACTCTGGTAGCAGGTGCTTATGTTGTTGCCCGGCTGATAGGTCCCCGTTCATACAATCCGGTCAAGGGTGAACCATTTGAGTGTGGTATTCCCACAAGGGGTAGCAGCTGGATGCCTATGCACGCAGGCTACTACCTTTTTGCCATCCTTTTCCTGATGTTTGACATTGAAACAGTATTCCTTTATCCTTGGGCAGTAGTTGTAAAGCAATTTGGAACCATGGCCTTAGTGAGCATTGGATTCTTTCTTCTTGTTTTAGTATTTGGCCTTGCATACGCATGGCGGAAAGGAGCTTTGGAATGGAAGTAAGAAAACCACATATAAAAAGTATTCCTTATACAGAGTTTAAGGATAACGATTCATTGGAAGACATAGCCAGAAAGCTGAACGAAGGAGGGACGAATGTTGTTTTGGGCAGTCTCGATCAGCTTGTAAACTGGGGTAGAAGTAACTCTCTCTGGTCGCTTACCTTTGGTACATCGTGCTGCGGTATTGAGTTTATGGCAGTAGGTTGCTCTCGTTACGACTTCTCTCGTTTTGGCTTTGAGGTAACGCGAAACTCGGCTCGACAGGCCGACCTTATTATGTGTGCAGGAACCATTACCAATAAAATGGCACCTGTTTTTAAGCGTCTTTACGACGAAATGGCCGAACCTAAATATGTTGTTGCCGTTGGTGGTTGCACCATTAGTGGCGGTCCTTTCAAAAAGAGTTACAGCGTAGTGCGCGGCATTGACGAGCTTGTTCCTGTTGATGTATACATTCCTGGTTGTCCCCCACGCCCTGAAGCTATACTGTATGGCATGATGCAGCTTCAGCGTAAAGTGAAGATTGAGAAGTTCTTTGGAGGCGCTAACCACAAGATGACTGCTGAAGAGAAGGAGAGAAGTCTGGCACAAGGCGGGCTTCACGGCCTTTCAAACGAAATACTTTCAAACGAAAAGCTGGGCATAAAAGACCCGATTATCGTTAGCTGTACACCTGATAAGAAGGATGTTGAAGCCCTTGCTCAGGAGCTGGATACGCTGAATACAGAAGGCGATAACAATGCTAATAATAAATAAGGTAGAAAGATATGAAACTGGAAAATAAGGAATTTGGCTTTGATAGCTTTCGTTCAGAAATGACGAAACTAAAGCAGGAACAGCATTTCGACTACCTTGTTACGATAATAGGTGAGGATTTTGGTCCGGAAGAAGGGCTGGGATGTATCTATATTCTCGAAAATACCGATACACATGAACGCTTGTCAGTTAAACAGCTCGCTAAGAAAGTAGGAGATGATTATGTAATACCTTCACTGTATTATGTATGGGCTGATGTAAACCTTCTGGAACGTGAGGTGTTCGATTTTCTTGGAATTAAGTTCCTCGGACATCCCGATATGCGCAGGCTTTACATGCGTAACGACTTTGAAGGATGGCCGCTTCGTAAGGACTTTGACATGAGTCCGGAGAACAATCGTTTCCCAACGACAGACGAACCGGAGAGCGATTGGACCTCCGAATGGAACTTAGACGAAGCAGGTAACCTTTATGAAACCAGGCATCGCTTGTTTGATGAGGACGACTTTGTGATTAATTTCGGCCCCAACCACCCTTCAACGCACGGCGTTTTGCGTTTGCAAACCGTTGTAAATGGAGAAACCATTAAGCATGTTTATCCCCATTTGGGCTATATTCACCGTGGTATGGAGAAGATGATGGAGAGCATGACGTATCCACAAACGCTTGCATTGACCGACCGTTTAAACTATCTTTGTGCCATGCATCACCGCCACGCGCTGGTAGGTGTCATCGAAGAGGCAATGGGTGTAGAGCTTACAGAGCGCATTCAATACATACGAACGATCATGGATGAGCTGCAGCGCATTGATAATCACTTGCTGTTTCTCGGTACTTGTGCGCAAGACCTTAGTGCCCTTACGGCTTTCCTTTACTGCATGCGCGACCGTGAACACCTGCTTAACGTGATGGAAGAGACTACGGGTGGTCGCCTTATCCAGAACTATTACCGTATTGGAGGCTTGCAGGATGATATTGATCCGAACTTTTTTCAGAACGTAAAAACCTTCTGTAAATATATGCGTCCGATGGTAAAAGAATACTTAGACGTATTCGGTGACAATGTAATTACGCATCAACGCCTGGAGGGAGTAGGTTACATGAACTTGAAAGATTCAATTGATTATGCCCTTACCGGTCCCGCAGGACGTGCAGCCGGCTGGAAAAATGACGTACGAAAGAATCATCCTTATGCTTTTTATGACAAGGTTGAATGGGAGCAAGTAACAGGAACAGGGTGTGATTCTATGGAACGTTATATGATTCATATCAACGAAATATATCAGAGTTTGAATATCATAGAGCAACTCATTGATAACATTCCTGAAGGTGACTTTTATGTAAAACAGAAGCCAATTATTAAGGTTCCTGAAGGACAGTGGTATTTTTCTGTTGAAGGTGGTGCTGGAGAATTTGGTGTTTATCTTGACAGTAGAGGGGACAAGAGTCCTTATCGCATCAAAATGCGTCCGATGGGACTATCACTTGCCGGTGCCTTTGACAAAATGTTGAAGGGCGAAAAAATTGCTGACCTTATTGCTACGGGTGCAAGTATCGACTTTGTTATTCCTGATCTTGACCGATAATAAGCAGTAGCATAAAGAGAATAATATAATAACAGAATAAAGAATTAACAACATTCGCACAATGTTTGACTTTTCAATAGTTACAAAGTGGGTCGATAATCTTCTCCGGCAGACATGTGGTCTCGGTGATTTTTGGACACTCTTGATAGAATGTGTGCTTGTGGGCGCTGTCGTTTTAACGCTATATGCCCTTATAGCCATGTTTATGATATTTTTCGAACGTAAGGTATGTGCATGGTTTCAATGTCGTCTTGGTCCTATGCGTGTGGGCCCATGGGGAATCTTTCAGGTCATGGCCGATGTGCTAAAGATGCTGATAAAGGAAATCTTTGGCGTTGAACGATCTGACAAATTTCTTTATACGCTTGCACCATTACTTACAATTATCGCCTCAGTAGGGACATTTTCGTTCCTTCCCTGGAACAAAGGAGCGGTAGTTCTCGACTTTAATGTGGGTGTGTTTATGGTTACGGCTATCAGCTCTATCGGCGTGTTGGGCGTTATTCTTGCAGGTTGGGGTTCGAACAATAAATACTCAGTAGTGTCGGCTATGCGTGGTGCAGTGCAGATGATTTCGTATGAAATGTCGCTCGGTCTTTGCATGGTTACAGCTGTTGTATTGTGTGGAAGCATGCAATTGACAGATATTATTGCAGCTCAGACTGGCCCTTGGAAATGGCTTATTATTCAGGGACATATCCCTGCTATTGTGGCTTTCCTTGTATTCCTCATCGCAGGTAATGCCGAGGCAAACCGCGGTCCGTTCGACCTTGCAGAAGCGGAGAGCGAGCTTACAGCTGGTTATCATACGGAATACTCGGGTATGGGCTTCGGCTATTTTTACCTGGCTGAGTATCTTAACCTTGTTGTTATCTCAGGTTTAGCCGCTACAATCTTCCTCGGAGGGTGGGCACCGTTGAACATTGGCATCGATGGCTTTGATACATTAATGAATTATATTCCGGGCTTTATTTGGTTTAGCGGAAAGACTTTATTCGTTATCTGGATACTGATGTGGGCCCGTTGGACTTTTCCACGCCTGCGAATAGATCATATTTTGAGGCTTGAATGGAAGTATCTTATGCCATTAATGTTGCTTACACTGGTTGTTATGACATGCTGTGTGGCGCTGGGCTGGACCTTCTAAGAGTGATAAAGCAATAGATTAAAAGAAAAAATATAAAACAATAAGAAATATGTCTGAATCATATTTTGGCGGTATTAAGGGGGCTGTAAAGACTTTGGCTACCGGCTTGAAGATTACCATGAAGGAATATTTCACGCCTAAGTCGACCGAACAGTATCCTGAAAACCGAGAAACAACACTGCATGTTGCCAAGCGTCATCGCGGACGCCTTGTCTTTAAACGTGTTACTGAAGAGGACTTGCAAGATGCAAAGATACAGGCTCGCGGTTTAAAATTGGGCGATTATAAGTGTACGTCGTGTACCATGTGTGAAAAAGCATGTCCTAATGATACCATTAAGATTACGGCTCACATGGAGACTTCAGAAGATGGTAAAAAGAAAAAGCAGCTCGATGATTATCAGTATGATCTTGGAGACTGTATGTTTTGCCAGCTCTGTGTGAACGCTTGTAACTTTGATGCCATCGAATTTACCAACGATTTTGAAAATTCTGTCTTTGACCGTTCGAAGTTAGTGCTTCATCTTGACAAAGAAATCTATAAGGGTGGTTCGCTGCCAAAGCTGATCGATGGTGGCGCTCCTTTAACTATTGGTAAGTTTAATACTAAAACCAAATAAGCGATTATGGCAAATATTGTAATGTTTAGTATTTTAGCTTTAGTCATTCTGGGCTCGGCTATTATGTCAGTAATGACAAAAAGCATCATGCGTGCCGCAACGTGGTTGTTATTTGTTTTGTTTGGTATAGCAGGACTTTATTTCCTGCTTGACTACACTTTCCTCGGGGCTGCACAAATATCTATTTACGCTGGTGGCATTACCATCATGTATATTTTCGCCATTCAGCTGGTATCAAAACATTCGTTACAGAACCTCGTTGCGAGATTTAAGGGTGTTCGAATCGCGCAAGGAGCATTGATAAGCTTGGTTGGTTTAGCTGTGGTTGCAGTGATATTAATGAAGAATAAGTTCATTGATGAAGCTGTCCGGGTGGCTGATGTTGAAGTTCCTATGCAGCAAATTGGTCAGGCTCTCGTCGGTTCTGACAAATATGGATATGTATTACCCTTTGAATTAATTTCAGTATTTCTGCTGGCTTGCATCGTTGGCGGTGTAATGATAGCAAGAAAGGAGGATGACAAATGATACCTGTTTATTGTTACCTTGCAGTGTCGACACTGCTGTTTTTTATCGGAGTTTTTGGCTTTGTTACTCATCGTAATCTTGTAGCGATGCTTATTTCCATAGAGCTTGTGCTCAATTCGGTAGACTTAAACTTTGCTGTTTTCAACCGGATTCTTTTTCCAGAGCAGTTTGAAGGCTTCTTCTTTACACTGTTTTCTATGGGTATAAGTGCTGCGGAAACAGCGGTAGCACTGGCTATTATCATCAATGTTTACCGTAATTACCATAGTGATCAGGTGAACAGTATTGAAAATATGAAATTCTAATACACAATGCAATACAGTTATTCATTTTTAATTCTTCTTCTCCCTTTCCTGAGTTTCCTCTTGCTTGGGCTTCTTGGAATGAAGATGAAGAAGCCTGTAGCCGGCGTTATTGGGACGTGCATGCTTGCCATTTTATGGGTTTTGAGCATTTATACTGCTGCTGAATATTTCTTTATTCAAGGCAGGGGAGCTGACGGTTTGTACCCAACAGTAACGGTATTTAACTTTACATGGTTAAAGTTTACGGAGTTACTTACATTTAATATCGGCTTTCGTCTGACGCCAATCAGCGTAATGATGCTCATCGTTATTACAACAGTTAGTTTGATGGTGCACATTTACAGCTTTGGTTACATGGCTGAACGCGACAAGAATTATAAGTTTGAAGAGTACGAAAAGGGCTTTCAGCGCTTCTATGCCTATCTGTCATTGTTTACGATGTCGATGTTAGGCTTAGTTGTTGCCACTAATATCTTCCAGATGTATATGTTTTGGGAGCTTGTCGGTGTGTGCTCTTATATGCTGATTGGTTTCTATTATCCTAAACATTCTGCTGTTCATGCCAGCAAGAAAGCGTTTATTGTAACGCGCTTTGCCGACCTTTTCTTCCTGATAGGTATACTATTTTATAGTTTCTATGTAGGGACATTCAACTACGATCTTAATGCCGATCCTTCACTTGTACATCATTTACAGAAGGCTGCATGGATTTTACCTGTTGCCCTTTTCCTTATGTTTATTGGAGGAGCAGGTAAGTCAGCCATGTTCCCACTGCATATATGGTTGCCCGATGCCATGGAAGGCCCAACTCCTGTCAGTGCACTTATCCATGCCGCTACGATGGTTGTTGCGGGCGTTTACCAAGTAGCTTCGCTGATGCCTATATGGATTGCCTACGCTCCTGGGACGTTACACTATGTAGCTTACATAGCAGCCTTTACAGCTTTCTATGCTGCTGCGGTTGCTTGTACGCAACGAGATATTAAACGTGGCCTCGCTTTCTCAACCATTTCACAGATTGCTTACATGCTCGTTGCATTGGGAGTGTGTACATCTATCGACGGAGAGGGAGCAGTAGGATATATGGCAGGCATGTTCCATCTGTTTACACACGCCATGTTTAAGGCTTTACTCTTCCTGTGTTCAGGTGCTATTATTGTTATCATTGGTAGCAATTTTAAAGAATATATGGGCGGATTACACAAGTATATGCCTTGGACTAATGCCTGCTTCTTGATAGGATGTTTGGCCATTAGTGGTATACCTCCGTTTGCAGGCTTCTTTTCTAAGGACGAGATTGTGTCGGCATGTTTCCACTTTTCTCCTTATTTAGGTTGGTTCATGACGTTGGTAAGTGGTATGACTGCTTTCTATATGTTCCGTCTTTACTATGTTATTTTCTGGGGCAAGAGTTATTACGAGCAGGATCCCGAGAACCGCCGTCGTCCAGCCGAAGTACCCTTTATTATGTGGGGTCCGCTTGTATTCCTTTCTATTATCTCGGTATTTGCCGGTATGATTCCGTTTGGAACCTTTGTATCTGCCGACGGTCACACTGAAAATATAGCTCTTCAAACCTTTAAGTTCTGGACATGGAGTCCTGTGGCCTACACTTCTATTGTTGTAGCTCTTATTGGTATTGGTTTGGCTACATGGATGTACAAGAGTGGTGAGAACCCTGTTCCTGATATGTTGAAGCGTCGTATGCCTCGTTTACATGAAGCTGCACTTAACCGTTTCTACATTGATAATGCATGGCAGTTCTTTACTCATAAGATTGTCTTTGCCTGCTTCTCAGTTCCTATTGCCTGGTTTGACCGCCATGTTATAGATGGTGCTTTCAATTTCTCAGCATGGGCAACACAAGAAGGTGGCGAAGCAATTCGCCCATGGCAGAGTGGGGATGTACGTCAGTATGTAATATGGTTCCTTACAGGAAGTGTAGCATTGACCCTTTTCTTGCTTTGCATTTAAGCTAACAGAATACAATAATTTGAATAATATAAGCAAATGACCTTTTTAACATTATTCGTAGTTATTCCCGTCTTGATGTTGCTATGCCTTTGGCTTGCACGCAACGACAGTCAGGTTCGACTTGTAATGGTAGTTGGCTCTACGGCATTACTGGCTCTCTCCGTTTATCTGGTTTTCGCGTTCTTAGAGGCTCGACAAACGATGCCAGCAACACAATACCCGTTCCTTTTTGGTACGGCCGTTCCATGGTTTGAGCCTCTTCATATATTTTATAGAACAGGTGTTGACGGCATTGCCGTTGTCATGATATTACTTAGTGCTATTATTGTTTTCACCGGAACGTTTGCATCGTGGCAGCAACACCCCCAGCAGAAGGAGTATTTCCTGTGGTTTACTCTTCTTTCTTCAGGAGTGTTCGGCTTCTTTATCAGTGAGGATCTCTTCACCATGTTTATGTTCTATGAGGTTGCTCTCATCCCCATGTATCTGCTTATCGGCTTATGGGGTACAGGTGCTAAGGAATATAGTGCCATGAAGCTCACGCTTATGCTGATGGGTGGTTCGGCTTTACTTATCATCGGTATTCTTGGAATATATTTCTTTAATGGCGAATACAGCGGTACCTATACCATGAGTGTTGTTGAGATTGCGGCCAGCAATGCTATTCCTGTTGCCATTCAGAAGATATTTTTCCCATTTATCTTTATCGGATTTGGTGTGTTAGGAGCTATGTTTCCCTTCCATACATGGTCACCCGACGGTCATGCTTCAGCGCCAACAGCTGTATCAATGCTTCACGCTGGCGTACTGATGAAGCTTGGTGGCTATGGTTGTTTTCGTGTGGCTATGTTCTTATTGCCTGCCGCTGCGCAGCAACTCTCATGGATATTCCTTATATTAACAACCATTTCTGTGGTGTACGGCGCCCTCTCGGCTTGTGTACAAACCGACCTTAAGTATATTAATGCTTATTCATCAGTGTCGCACTGCGGTCTGGTTCTTTTCGCACTCCTGATGCTTACACAAACAGCTTCTACCGGAGCTATACTGCAAATGCTCTCTCATGGCTTAATGACAGCATTGTTCTTTGCGGTTATTGGTATGATATATCACCGTACAGGTACACGTGATGTACGCCGTTTGGGCGGGCTGATGAAGATTATGCCTTTCCTCGCCGTAGCCTATGTTGTTGCGGGATTAGCCAATTTAGGCTTAC
The DNA here is from genome assembly GCA_015256945.1 of Prevotellaceae bacterium. Taxonomy (GTDB): domain Bacteria; phylum Bacteroidota; class Bacteroidia; order Bacteroidales; family Bacteroidaceae; genus Prevotella. The sequence continues at coordinate 77,323 of JABZLB010000004.1, forward strand.
CGGGATTTTCAGGATTTGTTGCCGAAATGAACATATTTGTCGGCTCTTTCCAAAATAACGACCTGTTTCACAGGGCCTGTACAATTATAGCTTGTACGTCAATTGTTATCACAGCTGTTTATATTCTTCGTGTAGTAGGGAAAATTCTGTACCAGAAAGTTCCAAACCCTGAATACTTTAAGCTCACAGATGCTTCGTGGGATGAGCGTATTGCCGTTGGCGGACTTATCTTCTGTGTTGCCGCTTTAGGTATGATGCCGTTGTGGATACAAAATATTATCAACGACGCCGTAGCTCCAATGATTCATCATATCATGAGTTCGGGCTGCCCTTCGCCAGTGATGTAATGTAAGATAAAGTTTAAGTTTTACGATTAACGAATAACAATTCATGATGAATATCGATTATAGTCAATTCTTTCACATGCTGCCTGAAGTTACACTGACGGCAGTATTGGTGATTGTCTTCATTGCTGATCTGTTTTCAGCAGCTAAGCCTGCTGAGTCGAAGTCGCGCAAATGGTTTAATCCGCTTGTCTGCATACTGATGTTAATACATATATTAATTAACATCTTTCCTGTGCCGGCATACGAAACGTTCGGTGGAATGTATGCTACAAGCCATGCCATAGGTGTTATCAAAACGATATTGGCTTTTGGTACTCTTATCGTATTTATTCAGGCACGCGAATGGCTTCATCGTCCCGACACTTGCTTTAAAGAGGGCGAGTTCTACATATTGGCCCTTTCTACATTGCTTGGAATGAATATGATGGTTAGTGCAAACCATTTTCTTCTCTTCTTTCTCGGCCTCGAAATGGCCTCTGTTCCTATGGCCTGTCTGGTGGCATTTGACAAGTATCGTCACAATTCAGCCGAGGCCGGAGCCAAGTTTATCCTAACGGCTACATTCTCAAGCGGTGTGATGCTTTTCGGAATCAGTTTCCTTTATGGTGCTACGGGAACGCTTTATTTTGAAGATATGATGACCCGTATTACAGCAACTCCGCTTGCTATCATGGGTATGGTATTCTTCTTTAGCGGATTAGGGTTTAAGATTTCTCTCGTTCCCTTCCACTTCTGGACGGCTGATACCTATCAGGGAGCACCTACAACGGTTACGGGTTACCTTAGTGTGGTATCGAAAGGAGCCGCTGCCTTTGCCCTCTGTGCTATATTAATCAAGGTATTTGGTTCTATGGCCTTGTATTGGAAATACCTGTTAATGGTAGTGATTGTGATGTCAATTACCATTGCTAACCTCTTTGCCATCCACCAAAAAGACCTAAAACGCTTCATGGCTTTCAGCTCAATCTCGCAGGCCGGTTACATTATGTTGGCAGTAATAGGCGATTCTGCAATGGGCGTTACAGCCTTAACCTATTACATTCTTGTATATGTTGTAGCCAACCTGGCTGTGTTTACCATTATATCTTCAGTCGAGGAGCATAATGGAGGTAATGTAAAAATGGATGCCTATAACGGTTTGTATCAAACTAATCCACGTTTAAGTTTTATCATGACGATAGCCTTATTCTCGCTGGGTGGCATCCCGCCATTTGCAGGAATGTTCTCAAAGTTCTTTGTATTTATGGCTGCAGCCAATGGCGCACAAATCACAAATACCATAGGTGCATGGACGTATGCCGTTGTATTTATTGCGTTAGTTAATACTGTTATAAGTCTGTATTACTATCTGCTTATCGTTAAGGCTATGTTTATTAAGCATAACGACAAGCCTTTGCCAACGTTTAATGCAGGCATCAATACAAAGATGGCATTAGCCGTATGCACATTGGGCATTGCTATTTTTGGTGTATGCAGCTATGTTTACGATTGGATTTATGCGGCAGTAGCCATGTAATGATTGCTTTTTAGCCTTGTTTAGAGACTAAAGGAGTATGATAAAAATATGAGAGGACGCAATTTTGCGTCCTCTTTTTTATGGTTGAAGATTAATGATAAATGTTTCTTCTTCAGTATATAACGCTATGTTCTCTCTCCAATTATGACCTTATTCCTTATCTCTTTCATCAGATTGTTCCGATGTTTTTGCTTTTTTGTCTGTCGTTCGATGGCCGTCAGCAGTGCTGTTGACGAACGCCGAACAAGGTGTATGACGGCCGTCGTACGCGCTGCTGACGGCCGTCGAACAATGAACATTCCTGCTTAAAAGCTGTACCAAACTGTCATATTTGTTTCAATTTACCGTTGTAACCCCATGACAATATAGTAAAAGAGGTGTGCCCACAGAAGCACACCTCTCTTAAGACAATGGGGTATATAAAATGATATTCTTGCAGAAAGTCGTTATTTCTTAAGTATGTCTTTTAAAAAAATCGGAGTGTACCCCTTATTGCTTTGAGCTATCTGTTCGGGCGTTCCTATTGCCAGCACCTGACCTCCGCCACGTCCTCCTTCAGGACCCATGTCAATAATATAGTCGGCGAGCTTAATAACGTCGAGGTTATGCTCTATAATTAGAACCGTATTACCTCTGTCAACTAATTTCTGTAAAACCCCCATCAGAATATTAATGTCCTCAAAATGTAACCCCGTTGTTGGCTCATCAAGTATGTATAATGTTTTTCCCGTCTCTTTTTTACTAAGCTCGGTAGCCAGTTTTACGCGCTGGCTTTCACCGCCCGAAAGGGTAGTAGAGCTTTGTCCCAGGCGAATATATCCTAAGCCTACGTCCTGCAGAGCTTTAATTTTAGAAAGAATTGAGGGAACGTTCTCAAAAAAGTCGACAGCCGTATTTACTGTCATGTCCAGCACATCAGCAATCGACTTTCCCTTATACCTTACTTCAAGTGTTTCCCTATTGTAGCGTTTGCCGTGACATACTTCGCAGGGTACCATTACATCGGGCAGGAAATTCATTTCAATGGTTTTATAACCATTTCCCCCGCAGGCCTCACAGCGTCCTCCTTTTACATTAAACGAAAAGCGCCCTGGCTTGTAACCTCGTATCTTTGCTTCTGGCAGGTTGACAAAAAGTGAGCGTATATCGCTGAAAACACCAGTATAAGTGGCCGGGTTTGAGCGCGGTGTTCGTCCTATCGGACTTTGATCAACGCTCACCACTTTGTCTATATTGTCAATGCCTTCAGCCTTATCGTAGGGCATAGGCTTCTTTAACGACCTGTAAAAATGCTGTGAAAGCAGTGGTTGTAACGTTTCGTTAATCAGTGTAGACTTACCTGAACCCGATACGCCCGTTACCACAATCAGCTCACCTAACGGGAATTTTACATCCACATTTTTTAAATTATTACCTCTTGCACCATAAATATTAATGCTCTTTCCATTGCCTTTGCGTCGCTCTTTTGGTACAGCAATGGTGCGTGTGCCATTTAAATATTGCGCTGTAATGGTTTGTGTTTTCAGCATTTCAGCAGGTGTTCCCTCGAAAACTACTTCGCCGCCCTTACGCCCTGCACGCGGTCCGATGTCGATAATCCAGTCGGCAACTCTCATCATATCTTCGTCGTGTTCAACCACAATCACTGTATTACCCAGGTCACGAAGCTCTTTTAACGAATGGATAAGGCGCTCATTGTCGCGCTGATGCAGGCCTATACTTGGCTCGTCAAGAATATAAAGAACGTTGACAAGCTGCGAACCAATCTGTGTAGCCAGTCTTATACGCTGACTTTCACCGCCAGAGAGTGAACCCGACTGACGGTTAAGCGACAGATAATCAAGGCCTACGTCGAGCAGAAAGTTTACACGTGTTTTTAGCTCCTTAACTATTTCGTGAGCAATTTGTTGCTGTTGAGGTTCAAGATTCTCTTCAACATGGTCGAGCCATTCTTTCAGTTCTACAATATCCATATTGGCTACCTGCGCGATGTTTTTATCCCATATACGGTACGATAATGCTTCACGCTTTAGTCGTTGACCGTGGCATTCAGGACACTCGGCTTCGGCAAGGAACTGCGATGCCCACTTCTGACTTGCAGCCGAATCGTCGGTTTCCATTACGGTTTTCAGGTATTTTATAACACCGTCAAAGGCTACAAAATAGTCGCTAGAGGTATGAATAATGTCTTTATCGATGCGTATGTTTTCCAAAGTACCATTAAGAATTTCATCAATAGCCTCAGGCGGAATATCCTTATAGGGTGTTTTCAGTGTACAATCGTGCTGTTTTAGTATGGCGTCTATTTGCCAGAAAATCATCTGATTCTTGTATTTTCCAAGCGGAATAATAGCTCCTTCATAGATGCTTAAATTGGTATCCGGCACAACTTTTTTCATATCAATTTCGCTAACGAGGCCTAAACCCTTACACCTTGGACAGGCACCTTCGGGCGAATTAAACGAAAAGATATTGGGTGCAGGCTCACCATACGAGAGCCCTGAAACAGGATCCATGAGACGTTTGGAAAAATTTCGGGTCTCTTCATTGTCCTTATCCATTACCATGATAACGCCATCGCCTTGTTTCATGGCTGTTGCAACAGTACGTCGCAGGCGTTCTTCCTCGCCGGGTTCAACCTTAAGCTTGTCGATAACCACCTCTATGTTGTGGTTTTTATACCGGTCAACCTTCATGCCTCTTGTTATTTCCTTGATCTCTCCGTCCACACGGATGTAAAGATAACCCTTGCGTCGCATCTGCTCGAAAAGCTCACGATAATGACCTTTGCGCTGTCTTACGAGCGGTGCGAGTATAAAAATGCGGCAGTTATTGTAATGATCGAGAATTAAGTTAATTACTTTTTCCTCAGTATATTTTACCATTTTCTCACCGCTCATGTAGCTGTAAGCCGTACCGGCACGTGCATAGAGCAGTCGCAGATAATCGTAAATTTCGGTTGTTGTACCTACGGTTGAGCGGGGATTCTTGTTGGTTGTTTTTTGTTCAATGCTGATAACGGGAGACAGTCCTGTAATTTTGTCAACGTCAGGACGTTCCATGTTGCCGAGAAAATTGCGGGCATAGGCAGAAAATGTTTCAATATAACGGCGTTGTCCCTCTGCAAAAATAGTATCGAAAGCGAGAGACGACTTGCCCGATCCTGAAAGTCCGGTAATTACAGTCAGAGAGTTTCGTGGTATCCTGACGTCAATATTCTTTAAATTATGTTCCCTTGCACCATAAATATTTATCCATTGGTCTGAGAACTGTGTTGTTTGTAAGTTTTGTTTATGTGTAATGGAAGTTGTGTTTTTTTTTGTCATCCTGTAAGAAAAAGTTCAGTAATTGTATCTGGTATATATTTGTAAGGGATTTATATCAATGTGTAAATCCGCGCAAAAGATTGACATCTCGTTTGAAGTTATATTTTTTTCCGTCGGCCCCTTCAGCTTTTACCACAACATAATATACGCCTTGTTTAACATCTTTACCATTAAATTTTCCATCCCATCCTGCTGCCGGGTCAGTCCATGAATAAAGCTTTTGTCCCCATCTGTTGTAAATAACGGCTTCAAATTTTACAATGCTTTTCCATCCGTCCTTAGCCTTGTAAATATCATTTATTCCATCACCGTTAGGCGAAAAGGCATTTGGCATATCAAGTTTGCTTTCTGATATGGTAATACTTATGGGTGTAGCATCTGTTGTCCAATATGTATTTGTATATGCAATAGTATCATTTCCCTGTACAAAAACGGCCCATAACTCAATGCGATGTGTGCCTGCTTCGGTAAAGGTATAGCTTGTTTGTTCATCATATCTGATAAGATAGGGAGCATCTCTCTTGCCGTCTTTATAGAAATGCCATTCGTAATGTACATTCCATCCCGTTGTATTTTCTGCTCCTGATGAAAATGAAACCGTTAAGGGTGCCGACTCAGAGATAACCGTTTCTGTTTGTGTTGTACCATCACTATTGGTATATGAGGCAGTGGGAGCGATTGAAGGGAGCGACTGTGCGCATGCTGAAGTTAAGAAAAACGGGAATGCAAGAAACAAAAGGAGCAAATAATACCTCATAATTGACATTATATAGAAGAATAATATGCAAAGATAGCTATTTGCTATATAAAAGGAAACCTTTTGGGTTTAAAAGATAGTATATAGTTAGTTTTTTTATGATTGGGTAAGAATGATGCAATAATTTTTGTATTTTTGCAGTTGGTAAGTATACTCTTACTGTTCAGAAATTAAGATATGATGAAGTTTATTTTAAGATATTTTCTTTCAGTTGTTTTGGCGTTTATGTGCTTGCAGGTAGCCGGACAGAATACAAAATGGCGCGATGTATATAAGGTAAAGAAAAAGGATACGGTGTATGGCATAGCCCGAAAGTATAATCTTACGGAAGAAGAACTGGCTAATGCCAATCCTGAAATGAAGTCACCTGGATATGTATTGAAAAAGGACGACTTTATTTTTATACCTTTTACCTCCTCGTCAGCATCTAAAACCCCATCATCTGGCAGGCTGGCAGCTGCGAATACAGGAAAAGGAAGTGTCATCCGTGTGGGCATTATGCTGCCACTTCATCGCGTTGACGGCGACGGTTTACGTATGACCGAGTATTACAGAGGCTTCTTAATGGCCTGCGACAGCTTGCGACAGCAGGGTATTTCTGTGGATATTCACGCATGGAATGTGACAGCTAATGACGACATTACAAAAATAACGGCCGATCCCGCAGCTGCACAATGTAACATGATTTTTGGCCCGCTCTATTCAGGACAGGTGCATGGGCTGGCAGAATTTTGTCGTGCCCGTGATATTAAAATGATTATACCATTTTCTATCAATGGTGATAATGTGTCGTTATATAATCAGATTTATCAGGTTTGGCAAAGCCCGGACCGTTTGACTAACAGCGCTATTGAATATTATTTAAAGACTTTTCCACATGCGCATGCTGTGTTTGTTGACAGTAATGACAAAACATCGAAGAAGGGAAGCTTTACATTTGGGCTGCGCCAGAGGCTTGGAGCATTGGGCCAGAATTATGGAATTACAAACCTTACAAGCTCAGCTGATGCTTTTGCTAAGCAATTTAGTAATAAAGAGCCCAATGTTGTTATCATTAATACGGGACGTTCTCCGGAACTGACGGCGTTGTTAAACAAGCTCCAGATTTTGCGTGCGTCTATGCCCGGACTACGTATAAGCTTGTGGGGATATACTGAATGGTTGATGTATTTAGGTATTGACAAGGAAAAGTTCCATCAGTTTGATACCTATATTCCTACTACTTTCTTCTATAATCCTTATGACGAGCGTACACGTCGGTTTGAAGTAAGCTATCGCAATTGGTTTCATACGGATATGCAACAAGCCTTGCCGCGCTTTGCCATTACAGGCTATGACCAGGCACAATTCTTCATTCGTGGTTTTGCAAATCATGGAAAAGACTTTAGGGGAACGCTTAATCAAAGCAGCTATCGTGCCATGCAATCGCCATTAAGCTTTAAGCAAATCAGCTCGGCCGGGATGCAAAACGATTATTTTGAGCTTGTACATTTTCGTACAGATGGAGGAATTGACGCTTTAAGTTATGCACGATGACTGACGTTTAAGGATGAAGTGTGATTGTATTTTTTGCAATGGGAGTTTCACATCGTGCGTAAAATCTATTGGAAAAATGATTTTAAAACAAAACATGATAAGCAAATTTAAGCATACACTGTTATGCCGTGTTCTTGCTGTTATTGCAATGTTCTGTCTGACTTCTGTGGCAAATGCGCAGGTTGGTGACCATCGTAATACACTTTCAATAGGCTTTAATGGCGGATATAATCTCACAAACATTCGCTTTTCACCTAAAGTTGTACAAACGATGAAAGGTGGTTTTACAGGAGGTTTCACCGCACGTTATACGGTTGAGAAGTATTTTTCTACCATTGCATCGGTGCAGGCTGAGGTAAATTTCGCTCAATTGGGATGGAAAGAAGACATTCAAACCATCGATAATAAACCCGTTATTAATACCGTTACTGGTGTGCCCGAGAAGTATGAACGTACTATTAATTACGTTCAACTGCCGTTTATGACCCATTTAGCCTGGGGTAAGGAGAACAAAGGCTTCAATTTTTTTGTAAATGCAGGACCGCAATTTGGATTATATCTCGGTGAAAATACAACAAGTAACTTTGAATTTGCCAATCGAAATACGGCTGATCGTGCCAACAGTACTGCTGCACAAGATACGATGAATGTACAGAAAAAGTTCGACTATGGCATTACATTGGGCTTAGGTATGGAGTATGCTGCAGCTAAAGCAGGCCGATTTCAAGTTGAAGCACGGTACTATTATGGGTTAGGTAACATCTATGGTGACTCGAAAAAAGACTATTTTGGTTCGAGTAATTTTGGCACAATTACCATAAAGATGGCTTATCTTTTCGATATTATGCGCTAATCATATCGCAAGAAATAATAACAATTACATAACATTTATAAAAACACAAAACTATGTTTGAGAACCAACCTAAGGGCCTTTATGCACTGGCCTTAGCAAACACAGGTGAGCGTTTCGGCTATTATACGATGCTCGCTATCTTCGTGCTTTTCCTTCAGGCTAATTTTGGATGGGGTGAAGGACTTGCAGGAACGGTTTATTCTACGTTCCTTATGTTAGTTTACTTCCTGCCTATTGCGGGTGGAGCAGTTGCCGATAAGATAGGATTCGGTCGCTGTGTCACCTTTGGCATCCTTATTATGTTCTTAGGTTATCTGGTCCTTGCGGTGCCAGCTGGTGCCGGTCCTGTTGCAATTGCGATGATGGCAGCCGCTTTATTGATGATCTGTGTAGGGACATCACTCTTCAAAGGCAATTTACAGGTAATGGTTGGAAAGCTATATGACGATGCCAAATATAAAGAACAGCGCGACTCTGGCTTCTCAATCTTTTATATGGCCATCAATATTGGTGCACTCTTTGCGCCGACAGCTGCTACTAAATTAATGGATTGGGCACAAAAATCATTAGGTGCTTCTGAGCAGACGGCATACCATTATGCTTTCGGTGTGGCTTGTTTGTCACTGATAGTATCCATTGCAATCTATTACAGTTTCCGCTGGACGTTCACACATGTTGACAATACGGCAAAAAAAATCAAGGCGGAAGCAGATGAGATGGCAGAGAAAATGGTTGCAAAAGCACATGTTGAAACCGCAGAAGAAAAGGCTGATACACACAGCCGTCTTGTTGCTTTATTCCTGGTTTTTGCCGTAGTTATCTTCTTCTGGATGGCTTTTCATCAGAACGGATTGACGTTAACCTATTTCGCACGCGACTTTACGCAAACTACTGCGACGGGTTTTGTGGCTATGCTTTTTGACGTAACCAACCTTCTTGGCGTAATATTTATTGTGTATTCACTGTTTGCTTTGTTTCAGAGTAAAACAGTAAAAGGTAAAGTTATTGCTGGATTGGTTATTGTTGCATCCTGTTCTTTTCTTGGCTATAAATATGGATTGATACTCGCAGAAGGTGGTATGGAGATAGAAGTACCTCTTTTCCAGCAGTTTAATCCAAGCTTTGTAGTGATGCTTACCCCTGTTAGCATGGGTATTTTCGGATGGCTTGCTTCACGCAAGAAAGAACCATCGGCTCCCCGTAAGATTGGTTATGGTATGCTTGTAGCAGGTATTGGCTATGTTGTTATGGTGTTGGCTTCATTAGGTTTAAGCTATAACCTTACCGATGCACAGCGTGTAAGCCCCATGTGGCTGGTTAGTACCTACCTTATTTTAACCTTTGCTGAATTGCTCCTTTCGCCTATGGGTATCAGCTTTGTGAGCAAAGTTGCTCCACAAAAGTATCAGGGACTGATGATGGGATGCTGGTTTGGTGCTACGGCTATCGGCAATTTCCTGGTACAGATACCTGCTTATCTATGGAAGAATATTCCTTTACCAGCTGTATGGGGCGTACTTGTTGCCCTGTGTGTAGCCAGCTTTATCTTTGTCTTTGCAGTGATGAAGAAGCTCGAAAAGGTTTGCTAAGTCCTACACAATCATTTAATAATAAAAATAAACATGGAGCCATTGTACTGGCTCCATGTTTTTTTATGTCTTAGTATATATAAAAAGAGGGAATGTTTTTGGTTTATTCAGAAAAATATGTACCTTTGCAACGCATTGCCGATATGGCTCAGTTGGTAGAGCAACGCATTCGTAATGCGTAGGTCCTCGGTTCGAGTCCGAGTATCGGCTCAAGGTAGAGGTCTGCTTTTCAGACAAGCGATGCTTCTTTATTTTTGCGGAATTAGCACATCGGTAGTGCACGGGCTTCCCAAGCCTGGGAGGCGGGTTCGATTCCCGTATTCCGCTCTTAAGGCAATGCCTTTTTTGAACAAACACTATTTATTTGTACTGTTTTTATTACAAATAAATTATTTGATTATATTACGATACCATCATTTTTATATTATCTGTATTTCAGTTTTGCCAGTATAGTATTATTGTCCTGTTGAAACAGTACGACAATATTATGCAGGCAATATCAGGCATTTACCAGATAAAAGTGATGTTTTGCTACCATCTTTATACGCGTTTTATTGCAGCAAAACACCATCCCTACACTTGGTTTATTTCTTTCTTTGTCAACGAATACTGCTTATTTGAAAAACGTTGACAACAATACGGCGTGATTATGGTCATCAAGATAGTAACGCTTTCCAAGGCGATAGGACCGGTTTGTAAGCGACAACCTATCGTCACAAGCGTGTGCACGTATGCCGGCTATGGAAAGCATGGTAGGAAATACTGATGCATTCGATTCAACACCCTTATTTAAATTGCCATGCAATGCACTTACAATATAAGGATATTGTTGGTCAAATTGTTTTGATGTCCACAGTAAAAGCGGCACATCCGTATCGTATTCGGAAGGCCTTGGCGAAGCATGAAGAAACAGATGACGTTTATCATCAAATATGTTTTCGCCGTGATCAGAGGTGTACAGCATCGCAGAAATACAGTGCCGTGCACGTAAAATACCAATCAATCGCGCTAAAATACGGTCGGTGTGCAATATGGTGTTATCGTAAGCATTGATTAATTGCGGACGGTTTTCTGCCTTAGCCTCAGTGGGTTCGTCAGGCAAGAATCGTGCATTTGCACGTGAATACCGGTCGCGGTAATTGAAATGCGACCCGTACATGTGTAGAACTATAAAGAGTTTTTTGGGGTGTTTGTCCAGTTCTTGCGTTACATAGGTAAGCAATTGCTCGTCATCAGGGCGGCGTGAGGGTTGTTTTTCGCGTATGAAACAAACCTCATCGGCCTGTTCTCCAAGGAAATCGATGTACGAATGATTACGCAATTGGTTTGAGAAAAAAGCAGTATGGAATCCCGCTTCACCAAAAGCGGCCAGTATTCCCTTCTCATGATACAGTCGCGAATGGTCATCGGCCCGTGCTGCTGTAAGCAGCATGGGTACACTTTTATGTGTTGTATTCGATTGCGATCTTACGTTTTTGAATACCATTAAACGGTTTTCACGCGACAGTTCAGGATTGGTAGGTCGCGCGTATCCATAGAGTTGGAAGTTGCGTGAGCGTGCCGTTTCGCCAACAACAAGCACATAAACTTCTGTGGAATCAGTATGATGTGTAGCCCTTGCGCCAAATTTGAAATGGGCTACACGCTCCTGATAATGGTCGGAAAGCCAGCTTTCGTGTATCGCCAGACCAAGATTGTAGAACACATTTACAGGATAAACATTATTCTCTACATGGTATTCGAACCGCCCGCTGCGTTCTTCTCCTTGCGGATATACAGCATAGAGCAGGGCAGTTAATAACAGCATACCACCTCCAATGCGAAGTGACATACGGCGCATACGGTGCTGGAAGTCTGTATTTAATAACGTCTTCTTTTTCCATTGCCATGCAGCAAGTACAAGTAAAGGAATGTAAAGCACAACAACCCCTGTTACAGCGGGAATAAGATTATCCAGTAACTCCAGTGCCTCATCAGGGTTTGTCGTAGCCAGATTCAGAAACATGTCTACCGCAATTGCACCACCGCCATACAAATAAACCAACACCATCTGGAAGGCTGCAAAGAACACAAGTGGAAACAACAGCCACACCTGCCGTCCTGTTTTGTGCGATAACGCCATGAGCCAGACATAGAAAGCCAGAGGCATAATAACGCTGACCACATTTGCCAACAGCGGTATTGGGTTTGTAAAAGCCAATGTGAAGTTGGGAATTGCAATGGCTAATACCATATATATAAAAAGGAACCGCGCAGAAAAAAGATACTGGCGCACTGTCGAAAAGTTATAATGTTTACCGAACATCATCATATTTTAAGCCCTTTTCTTAAAAAGCTTCATTGATATTAAATATAAAACCGCCTTGCCCGGCTTTGCCAAAGCCATAATCGAGCCTGAGATTCACGTTCTTTTTAAACTCCCATCGATAGCCTATACCGTAATCAGGCAGCATATGTTTTATTCTTATCTTGCTGAACTTATTGAATATCGTACCAGCCCCTGCCCATACAACAATGCCGTTTCGGTGCCAAATATGCTGCCGAATCTCTAACTGGGCTTCAATTTTATGCTTGTCACGGTATCGTCCTTCATAGTATCCGCGCATTGAATCGCTATTGCCAAGCAGCGCCATTGCAGCCCATGAGGGATGTCCGAAGTTAAGTATCGAACGCAAATCGGTAGCAAAAACAGCACCGTTCCATATAGGGAGATAGCTGCTTACATGCAGACTGGTGGTGTGATAACTATAATAATTGCCTGTAAATTCAGGACGAAAGTATTGCTGTAATTCCATACATACACCACGATGGGGGGCTGTAAGATTATCGCGTGTATCATAAAGCAATGACAAACCAATTCCCGTGTTTATTATTTTACGGCGTTGCCCGTTAAGCAATTCGGGACGTTCAACATTACCTGCCATCACACTGTTTATGGCAATAGAAGGTCCTGCAAAAAGATTTTCGGCAGCCTGGAACAGCCAGCTGGCCTGTAATTTAAACTGAAAATATTTTATTTTGCTCTTGTTGCTGTTGTCATTTCCCATGTCATACCCAACACCCCATATATAATTTGGAAAATATGAGAAAGAGGTATTGTAATTAATACGTTGCCTGTCGCCCGGAAAGACATGTGTTCCACGTATTCCAATCTTACAAAAACCAACGATAGAGAAATCTGTATATAGTGAAACGTTGCTGGGAACAAGCAGACTATCGGATGCAGATGTGCGATAAATGCCCGATGCGACAATACCAATCCCCAGCTTTGTATCGGTGCTATAATGAGGGCCGCCGATGAAAGAAATGTCAAATTTCTTTTGTTTCTTTTCCCGATTGCTTTCTTCAAAATACTTAAGAAAGCGTGAAAACAAACTCGTTTTTTTCGTTGTGATTATTGTATCGCTCTTTAAAGTCTGCTCCTTCGTGATAGAATCAGACGGAGAAAACGATGTTTCGTGCGCCAGACCATATTGTGACGCAAAAAGAATAACAAAGAAAACGAGTTGTCTTTTCATTAATAAACCAATCCTACATTGTCAATCCACAGGGTATTTCCCGGTGTGCCTACATAGGCTCCACCATGGCTTGACGAGAATTGAAGGATAATATGGGTAGGTGTTTCTCCTGGCGCGGCCCACCCGGTTTCGCGTATAATAACGCTCTTTCCCTTTGAATTGCGTGCATAATCAGCCGAGCGAAGCCCCATTGTAGCCGCATCATAAAAAGGCTTGCCGGTGATATTGCCATAGTGTATTTCGTATGTGGCACCATCAACCCATCCTTTTGTCGATTGTCCGTATTTTATAACTACCGTCCCTACACGCTGTGCGGTAATGTTTCCATTTGCATCTTCGTGCCGCTTTTGCAAATAAAGTGTTGCAATGCAATAGTCGGGGCCAGCTACCGTAGTGGCTTTTGAGAAACCGTTTTGGCGAATACGATTGCGTGAACCCGGCGTTTCAACGCGGTAATCGAAGCGCAGAGCCTTGGGCTTAAGTGTGAAGGGTATTCCCCAGTTCAGTGCCTTTGGACCGTCCTTTGTGCCTGTAATGGGTTCGCGAACATCGCCAAGAAATATACTTCCTGCGGCAAGCACCTTAATATTCATCAGTCCGAGCACCTTACAGGTTTCGATATGTGTCATTAATTTGGCGCAATGGCCCGAACCGTGAACATCACGATATACAGAAGCATTGGTTTTAACGATACCCATAACCTTTGCCATCACGTTGCTTGTACCCCATGGTGAGCCTCCTATATTTACATAAGGTTCGTTGCTGTTAATCTCACGTGTCGGTCCTGGTTCGTACAATGTTTTGTCGTTACCGCCGATAACGGCCGGCTCATGCACGTGACGTACCACCCAGGTATCGAAGTTTCCATACCTGAATGGCACGAATCTGTCGGCTGTATGCGATGAAATCGGTGAAAAATTAATAAACAATAAAGTGAATACAATCTTTAAAACATTGCCAGATCTTCTCATTTTCCTGAAATTAAACTATCCCTTTTGTCTGTTGATAGGGAATTATATCTTTTTGCAAAGGTAACAAAAAAGGAAAATATAGGGAGCTTTCCATATTAAAATAATTGAAGCCATGATGGGGGATAACGATGTAAGGGCCTGGACATATAGATGTATAGTTCTGGTATTTCAAGGCATTTGCTCGTGGCTTGCTTGCCTGATGTTCATCGTTTGGCGGCCGCCATACCCATTGTTTGCCGATTGTCACACCCGTTGTCTGACGGCCGCCGTAAGCGCTTTTGACGGCCGACGTACAATGAACTTTACAACGTATGAGCATTGTTGTTGGAGCTGAATGGTGTAACTGTTATTATTGTATGCTGTGATGAAAAGGCTAAATTCTTATTTGCATGATAAGCTATTTCCGGATATTATGTGTAATTTTGTCTCTGTAAATTATGTCTCTTTGTTATGACATAAAAGCGATTTTAATTGGTTAAGGTAAAACTATTATAGAAATGGAATACCTGTTTAGAGGAAAAACGCTTTACCAGATATGTGGAATTCCTGCAAAAGTAGTATGTCTTGCAGGTGCTGTTGTTGCGGTAATCGTATTTTACGGGATTGGACTTAAAAGGGCAAACAGCAGTTTACCTTGTCGTACAGGCGTTATAAATCAGGTTATAATTTTGAATGGACGCTATGACAGGGAAATAAATTTCAGATTAAAAGGAGACACTGCAACCGTATATTGGCAAGGATATGACATTAATTATTTTGCCTTTTTACTTTATCCTCCGGCATTTAAGGTAAGGAAATGCTATTTACACAAAGGAGATACGGTAACATTTTTCATAGATAAAGACACAGAAGGTAAAAGAGTTTTCTCCTTCTGGCGCATGCCATATGGTGATGCTGTAAACGATAAAACTGTTGTGGCGACCGAAGGATTGGTAGTTAACGGAAACAAAATTGCCAGTAGATTAGTGTCTGTTCTCTTGCGCAGCCCTGCATCATCATCAGCCTGGCTTGGTGGATTACTTTTCTGTATAGGGTTGCTTTTATCCGTCCTCGACTTTGTTTTTTATAATGATAAAAGCGAGTTGAAAGGTTGCAAAAGTGCAAAATAGTACACCCTCACTATATAATATAATAAGGTGTAGGGTGGGAAGACAATCAAAAAATTATTTAGTCAGCTCGCCAGCAAGCGATGTATTCATCAGCTTTCTTATAACATTAGGATCGCTATATTGCGCCTGGAGGAACATAAGCTTGGTTATAGCTGCTTCAACGGTGCTGTCGTAGCCCGACACAATACCCGTATTCTGCAGCTGAAAACCTGTATTATATCGTGTCATTTCAACACTTCCGGCTACACACTGGCTAATATTTACCACAACAATACCCCGTTTTGATGCGCTGGCCAGCAAGCTTTTAAGCCATAAACATTGTGGAGCGTTTCCGCTTCCAAAGCTTCGCATTACGATGCCACGCACCTCATTCACCTGCAATATGGCTCTGACGATGCTCTCTTGTATACCTGGAAACAGACTGAAAACGGCTACATCCGGGTTCATTGCCGTGTGTGGCACCATAGGTTTTGAAAAGTCAGGCTTCAGAATACAGTGGTCGTTGAAGGCAAATGTAACCCCAGCATCGCATAGATGCGGATAATTAAAAGTGTCGAAAGCATAAAAACCATCGGCATTTATTTTTGTAGCCCGGTTGCCTCTAAGCAGGCGTCCGCTGAAATAAATACATACTTCGGGAACACGTGCACGCCCATTTTCGTCTTTCAATGAAGCCAGTTCTATGCTCGTTATCAGGTTTTCCTTGCCGTCAGTACGAAGCTGCCCTATTGGCAATTGCGAACCGGTAAGGATAACCGGCTTTGTAAGGTTCTCGAGCATAAAAGACAATGCCGATGCCGTATAAGCCATTGTGTCGGTTCCATGCAAAATAACGAACCCGTCATAATGGTTGTAATTGGTTGAGATAATGCGTACTAACTGCGCCCATTTTTCAAGCGAAATGTCGCTGGAATCAATGGGAGGCGTGAACTGATAAATGTCAATATGTGTCTTTATTAATTTAAACTCGGGCATAGAATCCTCTAAATGATTAAAGTCTAAAGGCTCTAAAGTTCCCGTTACCGGGTTTTGTCCCATTCCAACAGTGCCACCAGTATAAATTAATAGTACCTTATTCATCTGCGTATCTTATTTCATGCAAATGTAATTAAAACCTGCGGGCAGACAAAATTTATAATGGCTTTTCAACGTTTTTGTTTGCATCAATGGAAAATTAGCATTAACTTTGCAACAATATTAATTTCAATTCTACAGGAAAATGAAGAAGTTGATTGTCCCCTTTTTATTGTTTGCAATAGTGTGCTTGATGGGGAGTTGCGCAAGCACAAAGCATATCGCTTATTTTCAGAATATTGATACTCTTAATCTTGCGGCGTCAAAGGGTCTTTATGATGCAAAAATTATGCCCAAAGACGAGCTTACAATTACCGTGTTGACAACAAATCCGGAGGTCTCTGCTCCTTTTAATTTAACGGTAAACAGCAAGGTTGGCAGCTCAGGACAGATGAGTTCAGGAAGCGGTTCGCTCCAGGGGTATCTTGTTGATAACGATGGAGATATTAACTTCCCGATTGTAGGAAAGCTTCATGTTGCCGGCTTAACCAAGACAGAATGTGAGGATATGATTAAGGGAAAGATTACACCATTCCTCGCTAAAACCGAAAACCCTATCGTAACAGTACGTACTTCGAGTTATCGGGTAACGGTTATCGGTGAAGTTGGCGGTCCGAAGGTTGTTCCTGTAACTACTGAAAAGATGAATATTATTGAAGCTTTGGCTCAGGCCGGTGACCTTACAATATATGGAAAGCGCGAAAATGTGTTACTGATTCGTGAAGATTCAACAGGTGAGAAAAGTGCACACCGCTTGAATTTAAATGATGCAAACCTGTTTAATTCACCTTATTATTATCTGCAGCAAAACGATATTGTGTATGTAGAACCTAATAAGGTTAAGGCAACTAACTCGACAATTGGCAGCAGTACAACCCTATGGTTCTCGTTTGTAGGAATTGTTACGTCGGTGGCTACGCTGGTTCTTAGTATCTTACGCAAATAAAAGCTAACAAGAACAGAAAACAAAGAAATAATATAATATGTAAAATGAGGTAATCAAAACGTTGGTAAAAGTTACGTATGATTATCTCATTTTTATTTGAACAGTACCTAAAATGGAAAACAATATCCACGAAGATTGTGGTGTAGCACTTGTTAGGCTTCTAAAACCATTGAGTTATTATCAAAAGAAATATGGTACATGGAAGTATGGTCTCAACAAACTCTATCTGATGATGGAGAAGGAACACAACCGCGGACAAGAAGGAGCTGGAATAGCTTCTGTTAAACTTGATGCCAAACCAGGACATGAATACATGTTCCGTGAACGCGCAGAAGGTTCAAATGCCATAACCGAAATATTTAGTTCAGCTCATAAACAAATCAAACAGGTGATGAAAGAAGAGGATGTTAACACTGATGCCTATGACGAATTGCCCTTTGCCGGTGAGCTGTACATGGGACATCTTCGATATTCAACAACTGGAAAGAGTGGGGTAAAATATGTGCATCCATTCTTGCGCAGGAACAATTGGCGTGCAAAGAACCTTTGTATTTGTGGTAATTTCAATATGACTAATGTTGAAGAGGTGTTTGAACACCTTACCATACAGGGGCAATATCCTCGAATATACAGCGATACTTACATAGCTTTGGAACTGATGGGACACCGCCTTGACAGGGAAGTTGAACGTAATTTTCAACTGGCAACCGAACAGGGACTTACGGGAACCGGTGTTACTAACTACATTGACGGGCATGTTCGTATGGAGAATGTGCTGAAAACCACAATGGATAAGTTTGATGGTGGTTATGTAATGTGTGGTATAACAGGCAGTGGAGAGATGTTTGCCATGCGTGATCCTAATGGTATTCGCCCTGCCTATTATTACAAAGATGACGAGATTGTAGTACTCGCATCGGAACGACCTGTTCTTCAAACCACCTTTGATCTTGAATATGAAGACATAAAAGAGCTTATCCCTGGCACGTCGTTGATTGTTCGTAGCAGTGGTGAGGTGGCGGTTGAAGAGATTATTCCTCCAGGGAAAAATGCAGCATGTTCGTTTGAACGCATCTATTTCTCACGTGGTTCCGATCAGGATATTTATAAAGAACGCAAACAATTGGGCGAACAACTTACGCCAGACATCTTGCGTGCAGTTGATTATGATACTGAACATACGGTACTTTCATTTATCCCCAATACCGCAGAAGTGGCCTATTACGGACTGATAGAAGGCCTCCAGAGCTATGTAAACGAACAGAAAATAAATGCAATCCAAAATCTTGGACATAAGCCTTCGCATGAGGAATTGAAAAAAATTCTTATGTCTAAGGTAAGATCGGAGAAAGTATCATGGAAGGATATTAAGCTTCGTACGTTTATAACTGAAGGCAGTGCACGTGATGATCTGGCAGCTCACGTCTATGATGTTACCTACGGAAGCCTTAATCCGGGAGAGGATAATTTGGTAATTATCGATGATAGCATTGTAAGAGGAACAACTTTAAAGAAAAGTATCCTGCATATTCTTGACCGTTTGCACCCAAAGAAAATCGTTATTGTCAGTTCTGCTCCACAAATAAGATACCCCGATTATTATGGTATTGATATGCCGAGATTGGAGGAATTCTGTGTGTTCAGGGCAGTGATGAGCCTTATTCACGACAGAAATATGGAATATTTAGTGCATGAAACCTATAAGGCCTGCAAAGAAGAGTTACAGAAACCCAAAGCAACGATGGTTAATCATGTGCAGGACATATACAAGCCTTTTACAGTAAAGGAGATCAATGAAAAGCTTGTTGAGATGCTCCGACCTCACGATATGGTTGCTCCTGTGGAAATAGTGTTCCAGTCTTTAGAAGGTTTGCATAAGGCAATACCTCATAATGAGGGCGACTGGTACTTCTCAGGTAACTATCCTACGCCTGGTGGGACAAGGCTTTGTAATCAGGCTTTCGTTAATTATGTAGAACAATCATTTGACAAAAAACCTTATTAAACGAGAAAATATAAGATGAAGAATGTTACCTTGGTATTGTCTGATGGAACAAAATTCCATGGAAAATCATTTGGATATGAACATGCAGTTGGCGGAGAAGTGGTGTTTAACACGGCCATGATGGGCTATCCGGAGTCGCTTACAGACCCTTCTTATGCCGGACAAATTCTTGTATTTACCTATCCCTTGCTTGGTAACTATGGCGTTCCACCCTTTACTTTTGAAGCAAATGGGTTGCCAACCTTTATGGAAAGCAACAAGATTTACGTGTCTGCAGTGGTTTGTTCCGATTATAGTGAACAGTATAGCCATTGGAATGCCGTCGAAAGTCTGTCAGATTGGTTAAAAAGAGAGCACGTCCCAGGCATTACAGGCATTGACACGCGTGAACTAACCAAAGTGCTTCGTGAGCATGGAGTCATGAAGGGAAGTATTGTTTTTGACGACGATCCTGATAAGATGCCCCAGGCTGATTATGAGGGAGTGAACTTTGTTGCTAAGGTTTCGTGCAAAGAGGTTATCAGGTATCAGGAAGGTGCAGGAAAGAAAGTAGTACTCGTTGACTGTGGAGTGAAGGCCAATATCATCCGTTGTCTGATTAATCGGGGTGTAGAAGTAATCCGTGTTCCATGGAATTATGATTATACCGACATGGATTTTGACGGCCTGTTTTTGGCTAATGGTCCTGGCGATCCTGACACATGCCAAGAAGCAGTTGACGTAATTCGTAAGCAAATCAGCACTTCTCGCAAACCTATATGTGGTATTTGTATGGGTAATCAGCTGTTAGGAAAGGCAGCCGGAGCCAATATCTACAAGCTGAAATACGGGCATCGTTCGCATAATCAGCCCGTTCGTCTTGTAGGAAGCAATCAATGTTATATTACTTCACAGAACCATGGATATGCCGTTGATGCCCAAACTCTTGGGAAAGACTGGGAGGAATTGTTCGTAAATATGAATGATGGTTCCAACGAAGGCATAAGACACAAGACTAATCCATGGTTTTCATCTCAGTTTCATCCAGAGGCATGCTCGGGACCTGTCGACACAGAGTTCATGTTTGACAAGTTTATAGAAGCGCTCAATGCTTAATCAATTTATTCTGAAATAGTAATTCAAGACTAAGGAAACAATCGTAAGTAAATCTATGAAAGATCCAAATATTAAAAAGGTTTTGTTGTTAGGCTCCGGTGCGCTCAAAATAGGAGAGGCAGGAGAATTTGATTATTCAGGTTCCCAGGCATTGAAAGCTCTGCGTGAAGAGGGCATCGAAACGGTATTAATCAATCCTAATATTGCCACGGTACAAACGTCAGAAGGTGTTGCCGACCAAATATATTTCCTGCCTGTTCAGCCTTATTTTGTTGAGCGGGTTATAGAAAAGGAGCGCCCCGACGGCATTTTGCTGAGCTTTGGTGGCCAGACTGCACTCAACTGTGGCGTAAAATTGTATGAGAGTGGCGTTTTAGAGAAATATGGTGTACGTGTATTGGGTACGCCCGTTAAGGCCATAATGGATACAGAAGATCGTGAGCGTTTCGTTGAAAAATTAGACGAAATACAGGTAAAAACCATCAAAAGCGAGGCATGTGAAAACCTACAACAGGCTGTCAAAGCGGCGCATGACCTGGGCTATCCCGTCATTATCCGCGCTGCTTACGCATTAGGAGGGCTTGGATCGGGCTTTGCCAATAACGACGAAGAACTTAGGAAAATATGCGAGAAAGCGTTCTCTTTCTCTCCGCAGGTACTCGTAGAGAAGAGCTTAAAAGGATGGAAAGAGATTGAATATGAGGTTGTACGCGACCAGTACGACAACTGTATTACAGTATGTAATATGGAGAATTTCGACCCTCTTGGCATCCATACCGGCGAATCAATAGTTATTGCTCCTTCGCAAACACTTACCAATTCAGAGTACCATAAGCTCCGTGCGCTCTCTATTAAAATAGTAAGACACATTGGAATTGTTGGCGAATGTAACGTACAATATGCTTTTGACCCTCATTCAGAAGATTACAGGGTAATTGAAGTTAACGCACGATTGAGCCGCAGTTCTGCGCTTGCGTCCAAGGCAACAGGCTATCCTTTGGCTTTCGTTGCTGCAAAATTGGGCATGGGTTATGGACTTTTCGATTTGAAAAACTCGGTTACAAAGACAACCTCTGCTTTCTTTGAGCCTGCCCTTGATTATGTAGTCTGTAAAATTCCGCGCTGGGATTTGTCGAAGTTTCACGGCGTAGACAAGGAGCTTGGTTCCTCAATGAAGTCGGTTGGTGAGGTTATGGCCATAGGCCGTAACTTTGAAGAGGCCATACAAAAGGGCCTGAGGATGATAGGACAAGGCATGCATGGCTTCGTAGAAAATAAAGAATTGGAGATTCCTGGTATTGACGAGGCACTGAAAGAACCCACAGATAAGCGTGTGTTTGTTATTTCGAAAGCCATGCAAAAAGGCTATACGGTTGACCAGATACACGATTTAACCAAGATTGATCGCTGGTTCTTGTACAAGCTTAAGCATATTATTGATATTGACGAACAATTGAAGCGTCATAACATCAACACGGTAGATGCGAGCCTTTTGCGTGCTGCAAAGGTATATGGCTTTACTGATTTCCAGATTGCACGTGCCTTAAAGCTCGAAAACGACTATCCTAACATGCACCAGGCCTTGCTGGTTGTGAGGAACTTAAGGAAGCGTTACGGTATACTTCCTGTCGTAAAGCAGATTGACACACTGGCTGCAGAGTATCCCGCTCAAACCAATTATCTCTACGTTACCTATTCAGGAACTGCAAGCGATGTGACCTTTAGCAACGACCGCCGCGCTGTTATCGTGCTGGGGTCTGGAGCATATCGCATTGGAAGTTCGGTCGAATTTGACTGGTGTGGTGTGCAGGCCCTCGAAACAATCCGCCGTCAGGGCTACCGTTCTATCATGATTAACTATAACCCCGAAACCGTATCGACCGACTATGACATGTGTGACCGGCTTTACTTTGACGACTTGTCGTTCGAGCGTGTCATGGATATTATCGACTTTGAACAGCCTCATGGCGTCATTGTTTCGACGGGAGGGCAAATTCCCAACAACCTTGCCATGTATCTTGATGCCGAAAATGTGCCCATCTTAGGCACGTCGGCTAAGGACATTGACAATGCAGAAGACCGTGCCAAATTCTCGGCAATGCTTTCACGCAACGGCATTAACCAGCCGGAATGGAGTGCTTTAACTTCGATGAACGACATTGAAAAGTTCGTCAATCGCGTCGGATTCCCCGTACTTGTACGTCCAAGTTACGTGCTTTCTGGGGCCGCAATGAACATCTGTTCAAACAGTGAAGAACTTGAACGCTTCCTGAAACTGGCTGCCAATGTAAGCGAAGACCATCCCGTTGTGGTATCAAAATTCATTGAACATGCCAAGGAAATTGAGTTTGATGCCGTAGCCAGGGACGGCGATATTCTGGCTTATGCCATATCGGAACATATTGAATTTGCCGGCGTTCACTCTGGCGACGCTACCATACAATTCCCTCCACAGAAACTCTATGTGGAAACAGTGCGTCGCATTAAGCGCGTAGCGCGCAGAATAGCAGAGGAGCTTCATATCTCAGGACCGTTCAATTGCCAGTTCATGGCGCGTGAAAACGACATTCTTGTTATTGAATGTAACCTTCGGGCAAGCCGCTCTTTGCCTTTCGTCAGCAAGGTATTGAAGCTGAATTTCATAGACCTTGCCACGAAAGTTATGCTGGGCATACCTGTTGAAAAGCCCAGCAAGAATTTGTTCGATTTGGATTATGTGGGCATTAAGGCGAGCCAGTTCTCATTCAACCGCCTGCAAAAGGCCGATCCTGTATTGGGCGTTGATATGAGTTCTACGGGCGAGGTAGGTTGTCTGGGCGATGATACCAATCAGGCTTTATTGAAGAGTATGCTCTCGGTAGGCCAGCGAATACCAGCCCATACCGTGCTGCTGTCGACGGGTGGGGCCAAGCAAAAGGCCGAAATGCTTGACGCAGCCAAGGAGCTTATAGCTCATGGCTATGAACTTTATGCCACTCCGGGCACTTCACGATTCCTGTTAGAGAACGGCGTTAACAACATTCTTGTTCACTGGCCATCAGAGGAAGGCGAAGCACCACAAGCGTTAGAGCTGTTGCATGAGAGGAAAATTGATATGGTTGTCAATATACCTAAGAACCTCACTGCACGTGAATTGACAAACGGTTACAAAATCAGGCGTGCTGCTATCGACTTAAATGTACCCCTAATTACCAACAGCAGGCTTGCCAGTGCCTTTATCCATGCTTTCTGTACATTATCGTTAGATGATATTGATATTAAGGCATGGGGCGAGTATTAAGTGTTGCCAATATGTCTTTTTAGATGCGTATAGCGTGTAATTTTGTTTTTACCGGCTTCGCATAATAATGAATAATATAAAAGGTTACCATCAGAAGATGGTAACCTTTTTTCGTTTTCAGGGTCAGCAATCGGCTTTGGGGCTAACCAATAAGGATGCGTTCGTTTGTAGAATACGCTTGTCTGTTGAATCCTTTCTGCTGATTCCGTTTTCTGTTTGCGTTTACTTTCTCAGTGTGTGACGGCCGTCAGCAGCGTTGTTGACGGCCGTCATACCCATTGTTCGGCGGCCGCCGTACGTACTGCTGACGACCGTCGAACGGTGAGCTTTATGCCATAACGGCTTCACCTTTATAGTGCGTTTACATGATCAATAGGCAATTATTGTTGTTGAATTACGATATAATCCTATCCACATAATACAGATAAATTAAAGGCATACTAAAACTTTTGTTTTAGTATGCCTTTATAATGTACTAATAACTAAATAGTTATTTTATATTTTAATATATTTGATGGTCAAATAATATTATTGTATTTACTTAGTCCATCTTGTCATCAATCATCTCAAAACCACAGTAAGGTACGAGCACTTTCGGTACACGGATACCCTCTGGAGTTTGATTATTCTCAATGATGGTAGCAACGATACGTGGCAATGCCAGTGCCGAGCCATTCAGCGTGTGGCATAATTCTATCTTTTTATCGTCGGCATGGCGGTAACGACAGTGCAGACGGTTAGCCTGATAGCTCTCAAAGTTTGATACCGAACTAACCTCAAGCCAGCGCTTTTGTGCTGCCGAATAGGTTTCGAAATCGACACAAATGCTCGATGTAAAGCTCATATCACCACCGCAAAGCAGCAGTAAATGGTAGGGAAGTTCGAGCTTTTTGAGCAGACCTTCCACGTGATCGAGCATCTCATGCCATGATGTATACGAATGTTCGGGGGTGTCAATGCGTACAATTTCAACCTTATCAAACTGGTGCAGACGGTTCAAACCGCGTACATCCTTGCCGTAAGAACCTGCTTCTCTGCGGAAACAGGCCGAGTAAGCACAGCGTTTAATAGGAAGGTCTTTTTCGTCAAGTATCTCGTCTCTGAAAATATTGGTTACAGGAACCTCGGCTGTTGGTATAAGGAAAAGGTTGTCGAGGTTGGCATGATACATTTGTCCTTCCTTGTCTGGCAGCTGTCCTGTGCCGTAGCCTGAAGCCTCATTGACAACATAAGGCGGTTGAATTTCGAGATAACCAGCCTTGCGTGCCTCATCAAGGAAGAAAGCTTCGAGAGCACGTTGCAGCCGGGCCATCTTGCCAATGTATACAGGAAACCCTGCACCTGTTATCTTAACGCCAAGGTCAAAGTCAACAAGGTTGAACTTTTTCAGCAAGTCCCAGTGACAAAGTGCGTCCTCGGGAAGCTCAGGAATAACCCCACCTTCTTTAATAACAACGTTATTTGATGCGTCGGCTCCTTCGGGAACCTTGTCGTTTGGTATGTTAGGTATGTCGAGAAGAACATGTATCATGTCTTCGTTTGCCTTTTCGTTTATCTCCTGTAACGCTTTGTCGGCGGCCTTTAAATCGGCTACTTGCTCTTTAATAGCTTCGGCCTCATCTTTCTTTCCTTCTTTCATCAGGCCGCCAATCTGCTTTGACAGCAAGTTCTGCTGCTGCTTGTTGGCATCGAGTTTTTGCTGAGCTTCACGGCGAAGCTTGTCATATTCTAAAACTTTCTCTATGGCCTCACGGGCACCTTTGAAGTGTTTCTTTTCAAGACCCTTAATCACACGGTCAGTCTCTTCACTGATGAGTTTAAGTGTAAGCATAAAGCTGTATCTTTTATATAATAGTTATTTATCAGGGACAAAGTTACGAATATTATTTCATTTGAAAACAATATATATAGTTTTTGTGTACCTTTGCAGCGGTATGGTTTCGGACGGGTTTGTTTTCCAAACCGTATTTGACAATCAATTATAATTTTGCTATTAAGTTCTTATATCTCATGACTAAAAAAATTATCTGTACATTATTCTTCATTACCCTTGTTGTTGCAGGTGCTTTTGCACGTCCCCGCGGAACCAGAGTGCCTATGGGCAAGAAGGTTTATCAGTATCGTATTTTTCTTACTGACAAGGATGGGTCACCTTTCACTTTGAAACATCCTGAAGAATTCCTCTCAAAGCGATCGCTCGAACGCCGTGCACGTCAGGGAATAGCTGTTGACGAATCAGACCTTCCTGTATCACCGGTATATCTGATGACATTGTCGAAGATGGGACTAAACATCATGGGGAAAAGCAAATGGCACAATACAGTTTGGGTTCAATCGGCTACCGACGATGTGGCTATTCGGCTTAAAGGGCTAAAGTTTGTGAAAGATGTTGTGCGTGTTTATGCTTCGCCCGACAGCTTTTTACAAGTTCCTCATACAGCTTTGAAAGACAGCATGCGCACCGATTCTTTTGCTAAAGGAAGGTATGGAGAGGCTTGCAACCAAATTTCACAGCTTAATGGTATTCGGCTTCACGAAGCCGGCTTTCGCGGACAAGGTAAGTTAATAGCCGTGATGGATGGCGGATTTCACAATGCCGACCGCATAAAGGCTCTGCGTCGCGTTCGTATTCATACTACGGCTGACTTTGCACCACGCCGTGTTCATTCCATATTTGCAGATACTTACCACGGTACAATGGTGCTGTCGTGTATGGCAGCCAATAGTCCTGACACAATGATTGGTACAGCTCCCGATGCTGATTTCGTACTGATTCGTACAGAAGACGGAACAGCTGAAACCCATGCCGAGGAAGATTCGTGGACGGCAGGTGCAGAGTTTGCCGATTCAATTGGTGCCGATATTATCAATGCCTCATTGGGGTATCATAAATTTGACGGCGACTCGACAAGCTATCGTTACCGTGATCTCGACGGCATGACAGCATTTGTATCTCAAACCGCCTCTATGCTTGCTTCGAAAGGTATCATACTTACCAACAGTGCGGGTAATGAAGGGGAGGAGGTATGGCACAAGATAGGAGTGCCGGCCGATGCCCGTGACATCCTTGCCGTAGGTGCACTGAACCGTAAAGGCATTAACACATGGTTCTCAAGCGTAGGCCCTTCCCAAGATGGGAGAGTGAAACCAGACGTATGTGCCATGGGCGGACAAACGACGGTGATTGACGGTAGCGGTAGTATGACAAAGGCAAACGGTACATCTTTTGCGTCGCCTGTAATGTGCGGCATGGTAGCCAGCCTCTGGTCGGCACTGCCAAAACTTAGTGCAAGGCAAATCATGAGCCTTATTCGTCGTAGTGCCGACCGTTATAACTATCCTGATAATGTATTTGGATATGGCATCCCTGACTTTTGGAAGGCCTATGAAATGGGGAGAAGCGAGTAAACATTCAGTTGAAAGACTATTTATTTAGTGATTGTTATTGATGTAAAAATTTTTATTAATATTTGTTGTTGCCTTAATATTATATATCTGTATAAAGGCTGATATTCCAGCTAAAAATCAGGATATTACAGAAACTTATATTAGTATTGTAATAAACGTTGTGCTGAATAGTGATGTTGTTAGCAAGTAGCACCTGGAGAATAAGTTCCTTAATCCCACTATTCAGCACAACAAGAGAGGCTATTCGCCTGCATGCCATTTTTATTTTAACGGCGATTCTGTTTATATACGTTATAAGTCTAATTTTTGTTGCGTATTTATAACGTTACCCACTGACAGTTAAATTGCCAGCATTATTGATAAGGATCATATAAGGGTTAAGGTTTTTCACATTAGCTCTGATCAAAATAAAGATCTTAATATCACTTTAGTTTATAGAGAGGTTAGGGGTAAACGGTTATCATTTATAATCTGCATGATTATTCCTGATTATAAAACTGATTATACGGCAAGCCTGTTTTTTATATGCCATAAGTGTTAAAATAAAATTCAACTTTAGAAAACTAAAGCAACTTTATAAATAATCTTTACATACTATTAGTTATCCAAGAACATGTATATCTTATAATTCTATAAGGTATAAACTGCTATATTACAACTTTACTTCTAATATACCTTTTATGTTTAATATGCAATAAAATTAATTATTATATAACGTTTTAATGGAATATTAATATTTGTAATTATAAATATTAATGATAATCTAAACAAAATATCGTTATATTAAATTATGTATATTTCACGTTTTTTTTGTTTTAATCGTTGCCAATTATGTAACTTTGCGCTCATTAAGAGTTTGATGGTTACAAATTAACGCCTACATTATTATTATATGAGAGTCTCTATTTATATGTATTCTACCGTATTATATTTCATTTTTTAAAATTATCTGTATAAATATCGTATACATGTATTGATCTTATTCAATCAATTTAAAACTTACATGTAGATGAAACTAATATGTTTATCATTTACAATTATAAGTTTATTTTATAGATCTACCGAGATACAAACAAATATAAAATAGTTGGAGAGTAAATAAATCCTAATTGATATAAAGTATGAATAAAAGTGAAAAATGGGTATATATTATACCTACTGTTACATTTTTTCGACTCGAAGTTGAAGAAATGATGCTCCGAACTTCTTTTACAGGAGGTCATGAAGCTGGTGTATCGTCTGATAGTGGTGTTGACCAAGGAGGCGGACATAGTGTTGGTGATGTAGAAGAAGATGAAGGAGATTGATTTGTATTGTGTATGTTTGTTCGAAATAAGTATTTAACATAAATAGGAAAATGAAAGAAAAATTATTTTATGTGGCAGCTTTTACTTTTGTCCTGTTGAGCTGTTCACAAGAGAATGTAATAGACAGTTCGACGGATAAAGGTAGTAAGCAGGGAGTTCCCTTTGTAGGTGGATTTAATGATGTTAAAGGAGAAGATGCCACAAGCCGTACATCATTAGAGTATGATAGGTCAACTCGTTCTATGACATATTATTGGGAGCCTGGCGATAAAATTTGGTTAGATGATGGCAATAATGGAGAAGGAGAGATAACAGCCAAAGTAGGTACTGCTACATTCTTCCTCACAGGAGCTTACAATGCACAAAATTACACAGTGTATTATCCTGGCAAAAATGCTACAACTTACAATACTGTCACCATACAAACTTCTCAAACACAAACTGTTCCTAACAATTCTGCACACATAGGTGAAGCAGGAGACTGTGGAGTAGCTGTTGCAAATAAGAAGCCTAATGGTGGATATACTTTCTCGCTTGCTCATAAAGCAGCCTACTTATGCTTCCTGCCTCGTACTACAAATGTTACGGAAGCAGGATGGGTTTTGACAAGCATTAAAGTTACTTCTGATAATAATATTGCGGGTAGTTATACGCTTTCTGCCGCAGGATTAGCAGGAACTGGTTCATCTAATGAAGTTACACTTACAGTATCTAACTTTGATATTACCAATTCAGAAACCAGCCAGGCTACAAATGCTTCATACATGGTAATAGCTCCTGGTACACATACTCTTAAAGTAGAGTATTCAGTTAAGAACACAGTGTCAGGAAATACAGGTACTATTGTTAGAAATCTTGATGCAAAAACTTATGCTGCTAATACTCTTTATCCAATCACTGTAAACTTATTTGAAGAGTATTCTAATACAAAATACTATCTATGGGATGCAGAACAGGATCTCTGGTATAATAAGACAGCTGTTGATTATGCTAATGGATTATATTCAGCATCTGACAATCCGCAACGGGCTGCATGGTCACGTAATTCAATTCCCGCAGATCAAAATAGATGGTTTAATACGAATCCACCTGAGGTACCTGGATTTACGATGCAGCATGGTTATGGTAACAAATTCTATTATGCTACACGTTCTGCAAAGGATTGCCCCAATGTATTTGAATTAGCTTGGTATTATGACAAGGGAGATGTGCATTGGGACGCAACAGGTGCTTTCCTTTTCCGTGGTAAAATATATTATGGAGGTGCATGGATTAAGAAGCAAAGCGTAATAGCACAAGAAAATAGCACAACAGTGGCTGCGTTGAAGAATACTTATCCTGGTCCTCATGATGGAAATACGAATGATTTGATACATCCAGATAATATGCCTGAAAAGGCAATAGTACAGGGCGCGCCTTCATCGTCAACAATTAAAAAATATTTCTTCTTGCCTGCTTTAGGAGATTATGGCGGAACGGAAAGTGGGTACGCTATTCCTAATAACTGGAATACGCTTTATGGTTTAGGAACACATGGTTTCTATACATGTTCAAATACTTATGACAATTCTCAAGGTTTGTATGTATGGAGTTTACGATTTGATAATGCAAAAGTATATCTCTATTCTATTGAGGGTATTACTAATGGTCTTCCATTGTGGAAAGCACAATAAGTGGTAACGCTCTAACTATTTAGGTTAAGTATTGATGACTAAATAAGATAAAAGATAGTGTTATCAATCAAGTTTAATCAGACATTAATTAATACTTAGCTGATAATAGAGGAGAATAGACAAAAAGATAAAGTGGGTGTCATGATAATGACACCCACTTTTCGTTGTTATGAATAGTTGTTTAGGCATCTTCAGTATGTCTTAAATACTACTATAATACGATGGTATCTTTAGTGTGTTATAGCAGCACGTGGTATACATCTTTTATATAAAGTTATAATTTTGTTGAAGAAATAAATTTGCGGGAAGAAGAGATCGAGATTAGATCTCATTCTTCCCGCAAATTCATATACATGCTTAAGCAATGGGGGAGTGCTTAGCTGACGTTACGAATCAATAGAAAACAATAGTTTATTTTTGTGCTTTCCCATCCCATTTGCCTTCCATAGCCAGCTTAATTTGCATGAGAAGGTCTTTATAATGTGTTCGTGTGTCAGTATCTGCAGGATGTGCAGCGAGTAGCATACTCCTTATTTTTTGTAACGCAGCCAGGCAATACGGACGCTGTTCATCTATTAAAGTGACGCGCCATGCTTTTACAAGGTTATTAATAGTACGTCTTTGAAGTGTTTTTGTCCATAAGTTTACCTTTATGTTACTGGTAGTTGAGCTGAAGATATAGCCTGCAAGATCGTTTACATACTCCATGGGTTTGTAGCTTCCTGGCGCATAACTATGCTTGCTGATAAGGTTAAAGGTCATGGCAGATGTAAGGTCATCGATAACGTCACAGCCAATAATAAGAATAAAATTCTCAGGAACGCGAATCAGACGCTGTATATAAGCCGGACTGATAAGCCATGCAGGTTCTTTAAATAAATTCTTATTGAGCCATGCCAAAGCCCGTCGTTGTGTAGCGCGATCAACAGGAGTGTATACGGCTCCTTGCTCTTCAGAACTTTTATAATTGTGGTACATGCCACCGATATAGCTGCGTACATGATTGCAATAACGTGCGAACTGATCGCGAAGGTCCTTGTATGCAGTCAGAAGATTGACGTCCATGTCGCCCTCTTCATAGTTCCATTCCGGTAGTTTGTTGATTTCGCGCTTAAGGTTCATGATGCCATAATCGCTGGCTTTCATAGCATCGTTGCCCAAATCCTCACTTTGAGCTCTTGGGTCATCGTCGCTACCTTCGCCTCCAAACCAGTATTTTTGTCCTTTCTTTAATTGTGCAATGGTGAGCTTGTTTAGTATAAGCCGCTCTTCTTCTTCAGTTTTGGCATCAGGAAAATAGCGGTATCCCCAGTTAATGGCCCATTTGTCATAGTCGTTGATGCGCGGGAAGATACCTGCTTCACCAATATTATCTTCAGGCTGTGCAACATAATTGAATCGTGCATAGTCCATGATAGACGCCGTATGCCCGTACTTTTCTACCCACGCTTTGTTGCGAAGACTGTCAACGGGTGTTGCCCACGATGCACCTTTATTATGTCGTAAGCCAAGTGTATGGCCAATTTCGTGCGAGCTTACAAAACGAATGAGCTGCCCCATCAGCTCATCATCAAACTTCGGTTTGCGGGCACGGGCATCAATCATGCCCGCCTGAATTTGGTACCAACCATGTAAAAGGCTCATCACATTGTGGTACCAGCCTACATGACTTTCAATAATCTCACCCGAACGAGGGTCACTAACATGAGGCCCATAAGCGTTGGGAATATCGCTTGCCAAATATCGGATAACGCTGTAACGTGCATCTTCAAGGCTCATCGTTGAATCGTTAGGCCATTCGCGTGCTTCAATGGCGTTTTTAAAACCTGCTGTTTCAAAAGCCTTATTCCAGTCGTTTACACCCATTATAAGATATTTGCGCCACTGTTGGGGGGTAGCCGGGTCAATATAAAAAACGATAGGCTTTACAGGTTCTACCAGTTCGCCACGCTTATAAGCCTCTACATCTTTCGGAACAAGACGCCAGCGTGTAATGACTTTGCGCCGTTTTACGTCTTGTTGATGGTCATTAAACTCCGCAAATTCTTCAGTGAAATAACCGACGCGTGGGTCAAAGTAGCGGGCACGCATAGGTTCACGCGGTAACAATACGAAAGACGTATTCATTCTTAATGTTACATTGCCAGCGATACGAGCCGCAGGAAGCTTGCTCGTTGACTTGGCAGAGAAAGTTTTTGTAGTAACAATTTCGGTATTGATAGGATAGGTATGTATATAATTAATGTATGAAAGGTCGCGTTGTATGCCACTTAACCCCATACGATCCTTTGCAGTATTACTTAGTGAAAAGACATTTTGATCACCATTAAACCAGCTTGTTACATCAATACTGTAAAGTAAGGCCCCATCCTGACTTTTGATAGTTGAGTCAATTTTCACCGAAGCCATAATGGGATCTTCAGTAGAATTGAGGACGGCTCTGTAGATAGCATCGGTAGAATCAGCACGGACATCATACATTTTATCGCGCAGAAGTATTTGTTTGCCATTCTTTTCAAAATAGAGAACTTGCTCATTGGCAAGCTCGCCACCATACAATCCAGCATCGACAGGTGTGGAGACATAACGTGTAGTAACCATAAAGAGCCTGCCTAAAAGCGAATCGGGAATTTGGAAATAATACTTGTCTTTCCAGTGCTGCACGTTAAAAAGCCCCTCACGGGCAGGTGTCCGCACCTCTTTCTTTACGGGAGGTATCGCCTTTTTCTTTTTGGCACCAGCCGGCATAGCAGCCATAAGACTGAGTGAGAGACCAAGAACTAAGGTTCTGTTCATAATAAGATGGAAAATGATTAGATTAAATGAATATATATTTGCAAAGGTAGTGCTTTTTCTTTATTTTTGCAGAGATAACATCCATAAACCTGTAAAAATGAATATTGAGCAAGTCAGAGCCTATGCTCTCGCCCTGCCGGGCACGACAGAAGACATGCCTTACGGGCCCGATTGTGTGGTTTTTCGTATCGAAGGCAAGATATATCTGCATATTTCCCTGGAGCCTTCCGAGCCAAGATGCGCCGTAAAGCTCGACCCTGCCGTCGGGGCAGAGCTTCG
>JABZLB010000005.1 GCA_015256945.1 Prevotellaceae bacterium
TGTAACAGTCGAATAACTGGTGATACTTATACGTGTAAATATTTTCGCCTTTCGTGCTATTCTTCCCCTTGTTGTTGAATACACGCTCACACTTGTTGCCCGAATAGAATTTCCTTCCGCCCGCAAAGTTGTACATTGTAACTAAGCAATGGTTTTCGCAGCCTTTACAATTCAGCAGCTTTGTGTTGTAAGTCGATGTACCAAGTAAGCTGTTAAGCGTTCTGCTTTCGGTGTTACCGTATATCGTTTCTATCGCATGCAGCGCACAACCGTAGGCTCCCATCATCTCGGGCATGTTGCTACGAGCTACCTCTGTGCCCGTAAGCAGCTCGAAAGCACGCACTACCGAGTCGTTCTTCATGGTGCCACCCTGTACCACGATGCGCTGTCCGAGGCGGTCGTTACCGTGTAGTTTGAGCACCTTGTAAAGACAATTGCGCACCACCGAGTATGAAAGGCCCGCAGCAATATCGGCTACCGATGCTCCCTCGCGCATGACTTGCTTTACCTTCGAGTTCATAAACACGGTGCAACGCGTGCCCAAATCGCAGGGCTTTACAGCCTCGCAGGCCAGCTGTGCAAACGTACTTACGTCGTATCCCAGGCCTTGTGCAAACGTCTGTATGAAAGTACCGCACCCCGATGAGCACGCTTCGTTCAGTTCCATACGCACTACTGCTCCGTTCTCTACGAAGATAGCCTTCATATCCTGCCCGCCAATGTCGAGAATAAACGACACATCAGGCATCAGGTGGGCGGCGGCACGATAGTGTGCCATCGTCTCTATGATACCGTCGTCCATGTTGAATGCGGCTTTGATTAGTTCTTCACCGTATCCCGTTGTGCACGTTCCGACAACATGTATATTGGCTCCAGCCTTTCCAGCTTCGTCGTTCAGGCGCATTAATCCTTCGTAAACAGCCTTAATGGGGTTGCCATGATTCATGGCATAATGGCTGAAAACAATCTGTCCTTCTTCTCCGGGAGTAGTGCGTGCAGCTATTATTTTTGTGGTGGTTGAACCTGAATCAACGCCAATTACCACGCTTTCGTCTCCGTTTTTCAGGGGATAAACGGGTGTGGCAAAACGCTTTTTGCCCTCGAGCCACGCCGTATGTTCGGCTTCATTACTGAACAAAGGCAACAGCTCTTCGTGCACCTCAGTGTTTTTTTCTTCGATTATTCCGCAACCCGTTGCGCACGATGTATCACAGGTTGTTTCGTGCGGCTCTGTGTTTTTTGCTTTTTTCAGGCGGCTTCGTAAGGTATCAATGTCTACGGCTTCGGCTTTGTCAGCCCGCAATGCGCAGCCTATCGACGGTATAAGATTGCCTTCGCGAAGTACGATAAAATCGTCATCGTTCATCTTTAAGTATTCAGCGAACGCCTTTCGCAAGGCTGGAAGAAACGTCAAAGGGCCGCCACAAAGCAGTATGGGCGGCGTAAAGTCGCACCCGTGGCTAAGCGTTGTTATGGTTTGCACGGCAATGCTGTGGAAAATACTGGCCGCAATGTCGCTCTCAGGCAGATTGCGTGACATGAGGTTTTGGATGTCA
Source organism: Prevotellaceae bacterium (assembly GCA_015256945.1). Taxonomy (GTDB): domain Bacteria; phylum Bacteroidota; class Bacteroidia; order Bacteroidales; family Bacteroidaceae; genus Prevotella. Next base: position 1,557 of record JABZLB010000005.1, read on the forward strand.
GTCTTGGCAAATACGCCGCATCGGGCTGCCATAGGGTATAGTTGTTTAGCAACCATTGCCTTGTCATTCAGTTCGCTGTTCGTGCTACCCGTCAACACTGCCATCTGATCTATGAACGCTCCTGTGCCGCCGGCGCAGTTCCCGTTCATGCGCAACTCCATGCTCTTACCGTTGAAAAACACCACCTTTGCGTCTTCACCGCCTATATCAATCAGTGCCTTGGCCTGTGGATAACGATGGCGGGCAAACACGGTAGCGGCCACAACCTCTTGCACAAACTCGGTTTTCATGTACTCGGCTGCCGACATTCCTACCGACCCTGTGACGCAAAGGTGCAGGCTTACCTGGCCGAGCTGATGCTCAATTTCGTTGAGATAGCTGCCCACAAGCTCGTTAACCCTGGCATTGTGGCGCTCGTAGCGCGAAAAAATTAACTGGTCAGAATCGTCAAGGACAGTTATCTTGGCTGTTGTCGAGCCTACGTCAAGACCCGCTCTGTATATCTTATTCATGTAAAAACCCAAAGAAAAAAGTTATGCAAATGTACAAAACTATTGGTAGTTATGCCTGTTTTTCTTACAATATTTAACTGTAACGGTAAAGTGATAAACCTGTAACCTAATTGGAATTGTGGGTGTTTGGTTATCGTCCGGCGGCCGTCAGCAGCGCGTACGGCAGCCGTCGTACAACAGGTGTGACGGCCGTCAGCAGCGTTACTGACGGCCGCCGTACAACGACCTTATAAAAAAGAAGGCAAAAGCTTTCTGTAATAATCATTTTTGCTTACTTTTGTAACGGTTTTATAATTAGGGCATATGAAATTTGCAATTATAGCTGCAGGTGAAGGCTCGCGTCTGGCATCAGAGGGCATAAACGTTCCTAAACCTTTAATTGAAGTAGGAGGAGAGAAGCTCATTGACAGGCTGATCCGTATATTTATGGATAACGAAGCCGAAGAGATAGTGGTGATTTGTAACGACCGTACGAACCTGGTGAGCCAGCATTTGTTGCAAATTGAAGAAGACGGACTGAAGGGACGCCCTGTTAATTTGAGGTTTAAGGTAAAGAGTACACCCAGCAGTATGCACTCGTTTTTTGAACTCAGCAGTATGCTTGGCGACGGTCCCTTTGTGCTTACAACGGTTGATACCGTGTTCAAAGAGGCTGAATTTTCCAACTATGCGGCAGCCTTTAAGGAGGCTCTGGCGCAGAAAACCGACGGTCTGATGGGGGTAACCTCGTTTGTTGACGATGAAAGCCCGCTATGGGTAGGTACTCGTGACGACATGACTATTACGGGTTTTTACGATCATAACGATGCCCACTGCCAATATATATCGGCTGGAATATACGGGTTGACGTCGAAATCGTTCCCCGTACTTGCCCATTGTGTGGAGGCAGGAGAGAGCCGAATGCGTAACTTCCAGCGCGCTTTGGTACGCGATGGCTATGCAATGACGGCGTGGCCCTTCTCAAAAGTGTTCGACATTGACCATGTTTCGGATATTCAAAAGGCCGAAACGTTCCTTTCACGATAAGCCTGTGAAGATACCCGTATTAGCTGTTTTGCGCGACGAAAGGTTTTCACCCAACTCGGTTGAAAACGATAAAGCTATACTCTTAGCCGTGTGTGCAGAGCTGAAAATGCAGCTGACGGGGGTTGATGATATACGGGTAGTAAACGAGAAAAGCTTTATAGAGCATCCTTCAGGTGCTGATATTATTCTTAGTATGGCCCGTTCGGAAGAGGCGTTATCGCTGCTTTCGGGTCTGGAAGCCGACGGATGTTGTGTGGTTAACAAGCCGTCAGGGGTAAGGAATTGCAAAAGATCGGTGCTGGCACAGCTCATGAAAGAAAATGGCATTCCAACGGCAACAGAGAAGGGTAATGACGGTTTCTGGCTGAAACGCAATGACACATCGGCACAGAAAAAAGACGATATTGTTTTCTGTAATACGGCTGAAGATCTTATGCTGGCACAGCAGAAGTTTATGCAGCGTGGCATTAACGATATGGTTGTAAGCGCACATATCCCGGGCGACGTGGTGAAGTTCTACGGTGTTGGCAGCCATATTTTCAGGTTTTTATATCCCGGCGATACTGGCATTTCAAAATTCGGACTTGAGACATACAACGGTCTGCCACACCATTATGTCTTTGATGCAGATGCGCTTGCACAGTATGTATACCGTCTTTCGGAACTTACGGGCGTAGCTGTGTATGGTGGTGATGCCATCGTTGACAAAGAAGGACGTTTTTATATCATCGATTTTAACGACTGGCCAAGCTTTTCTCCTTTCCGTAAGACGATGGCACCGTCGATAGCCAGCGAAATAATAGCTCGTTTTAAACAAAATAATCAGTGTGAATAATGGCAACCTTTCGCGAACTTTTTCAGGCTTCTATCAAGTCGGCTGATACAGAAGAGTGGGTAGATGCCCATTTTAACCATCCCATAGGATTGCTGTTTGCCTTGTTCTGGAACAAGTTAAACATACATCCTAACGTTATAACCATCCTCTCTTTCTTCCTTGGAGCTGCGGCAGGATGGATGTTCAGCTTTACCACCTGGCAGCATAATGTGATGGGGATTGTGCTGTTGATGCTGGCTAATTTCTGCGATTCTACGGATGGACAAATGGCTCGTCTTACGGGTAAGAAAACGTTATTGGGACGTGTGCTCGACGGTGTGTCGGGCGATGTATGGTTTGTAGCCATCTACGTAGGCCTGTCGTTTAGGATGATGAACGAACGTATTCCCGGTTTCGATACGACGTGGGGAGTATGGATTTGGGTGCTTAGCGTAATGGCTGGAGCCTTTGGACATTCGCCCCAAAGCTCGTTAGGCGATTATTACAGGCAAATACACCTTTTCTTTTTAAAGGGTAAGGAAGGTTCGGAATTAGACAATTCTGCACAGCAAATGGCCATTTACCATAGCATACCGCGCCGGAAATGGTTCGACCGTATATTCTACAAGAGTTACGCCGGCTATTGTAAGAGCCAGGAAAAGCGTACGCCAGCGTTTCAGCGTTTCTTCGCAAAGTGGAACGAAACAGCCTCCAATCATACGGCGAAACAGATGGAACCGTTGCGCGAAGAGTTTCTGAAGGGAAGTCGTCCGTTGATGAAATATACCAACTTGCTGACCTTTAACAGCCGGGCTTTCTTTATTTATGCAACCTGTTTGCTGGGCTGTTTCACAAATGATGTGGTAGGGCCGTGGATTTATTTGCTCTTTGAGGCTGTGGTTCTGAACCTGTTTTATGTGTACATGAAGCGCCGGCACGAACAGCTTTGTACGCGTATGACGGCACGTCTGCAGGCTTTCGATTTACAAAATACAACGAAATGATTAAAGGTTTCCTGTTTGATTATGGTGCCACACTTGACACAGCTGGCTGCCATTGGGGGCAAATGCTGTGGGGAGCATGGCAGCGTTGTGGCGTGATGGTTACTGAAGAGCAGTTTCGTGACGCTTATGTGTATGGTGAACGAACATTGGGAAGTAACAATATAATTAAGCCATCGGATACCTTTCGCGTAACGCTTGACGTGAAATTACGGCTCGAGTTTGAATACCTTAAATCGGCAGGTGTACTGGACGAGGATAGAAACAGCACTGGTCTGTTACGTGAAAATGTGCTCAATGACGTGTATCGGCGCGTGGTTGACACGACAAAAGAAAGCTGCTTTGTGCTGGAAAGGTTGCATCAAAACTACGAAATGGTGTTGGTAAGCAACTTTTATGGCAATATTCGTACGGTGTTAAGGGAGTTTGGTTTAGACGTTTTCTTTAAGGATATAGTAGAGTCGGCCGAGGTGAATATTCGCAAACCCGACCCGCGAATCTACGAAATAGGAGTGGAACGATTAGGCTTAAGGCCCGATGAAGTGGTAGTAGTGGGCGATAGTTTTAGTAAGGATGTTGTGCCTGCAAAGGCGATAGGGTGTCATGCTGTTTGGCTAAAGGGAAAGTCATGGAAACAGGAAAGCGTTGACGAAACAGTGCCCACGCGAATTATTTACAGTCTTAAGGAGTTGCTTTCGCTTGATTTTCTTCAGCAGAAAACAATGGCATTATAGTATTAACAGGTTTTATTCGGTCTGTTTCTCTTTTATGTGGATATGAGAAACGGGCTTGTGTTGCAGATAGTTTACGTAATTATTCAAAGCCTTTTTAATGCCTGGAATCTGGAAAATACCCCGTTCGAGGATAGCCATTCCGACAAAAGCGGTGACAATTCCCAGCAGTACATCAATTACATAATGGTGTCCCGTATAGACGGCTGTGCACCAGATGCCCACACAAATAACAGCAAAGACAGCTACTAAAGCCTTCGATTGTTTGCTGGCACGGGCGTAACAGGTGGTAACTAACATGTAAGCGGCATGCAGAGAAGGCAATGCTGCAAACACGTTGGCGTTTTTACCGTATATGCTTTGAAACACAGGGATGCCGGCAAACTGGTCAAACCGGATGAGGCCTGCAACGTTTCCAGGGGTGTGTAATATAGGTTTAAAACCATACATTATGACGTACCATGGCGGTGCTGCGGGATGAATGTAATAGCCACAAAAGCCTACAAGGTTAACGAAAAGAAAAGCAATGCTGAACCTTAAAAACCATTTGTACTGGCGTTTATAGTATAGCCAAAGGCTGAAACCTAAGGGAACAGGTACCCAGCACAGGTAAAAGAACCCTGCTAACAGGTCGGCAGGCAGGCAGTGATGGATGGCAAAGTATTCGCCTAAGATAAGTTTCTGTCCGCCTGCAGCCGTTATTCCAAACAGGTTCTTTTCAGTATCATACAGTCCTTTAACGTCAATGGTGTTAAATTCATAGTTGGGAAAGAAGCGCATCCAGTCGTAGCAGCATGCAAATATAACCCACGGTGTAAAGGCTAAAGCCAGGCGTCGGGTGGGGTGGGCGGCCAGAAGAACCGCAAATAAAATAATAATGTAAATGCTAAACACGTCTTACGTTACGGTTAATCGAGAGTGAAGTACTGGCTTTTCCTAAATATTGTTCTTGTTTATAAAGGAGAACGATCTTGCAAGAGTAGGATAATCTAAGGATAATTTTACTTTCCTTGTAGTGCCTTATAACAATGGCCAATGCGCCAGAAGGCCGTAATGTTGGCCAGAATAGCAATGATTGTCATTCCCACGGCGAGCCATTGAAGGTTGGCTGACAGCCCCGACGCGATGGCTGTAAAGGCTAAAACCACGACGCGTTCGGGGCGTTGCATAAGCCCTACTTTGCATTCGATACCGAGACCCTCGGCTCTTGCACGGACGTAACTTACCATAACCGAACCAATCATAGCCACAAAGCTTACCACTCCCAGCCAGAATTGATTGCCAAGGAGGAAAATAAGTACGATGCCGAACAGCGAAATCAGCTCACTATACCGATCGAGAACCGAATCCCACATCGCCCCAAAGGTGGTTGACATGTTGCCTAAACGAGCCAGTCGGCCGTCGATCATGTCGAACAATCCTGCAAAAAGGATAATGCCTCCGCCCCATGTTATGTCACAAAAAGCGCCGGCTGTATCACCATTTTGCAGGGCAAGAGCGGCATAAATAAAGCATGCAGCTGCACCTATATTACCCAAAAAGCCCAGTGTGGTAATCATATTGGGCGTAACATGTAATTTGATAAGCCCGTGGATAAGCGGATTAATGATAGCGTAAATAAGCTTTTGAAGGAAATCTCTATAATTCATATCTTGAAAGATTATTCTTTATTGTGTGCGCGTAAATTGCGGAAAACAAAGACGCGCTGCATCTGAAAGTTCCATAAAATGGCCACAATGATGGCTACAACAGCCTTTACAATAATAAAGTTCATGCCTGAAAGCACAGTAAAAAACCATGTACCGGCAGTATTAAATAATATGCTAAAGCTCCAGACAAAGAAGTATTTAAGGGCGATGAACGGTTTTCTTTGTTTTTGTTTGTCAAATACCCATCGGTAGTTTACGTAGCAATTCACGATACCTCCCATCAGTGCACCAAAGAAAGAAGCCTGTGCATACCATACTTCTAAGGCCCTGACGAGGAAGATGGTCAGGCCAAAGTCGGCAGCAGAAGCCAATATGGCTGAGCTTTCGGCCTTGCCAAAGGTGAACATTGCATGTTTTATACGACCCATTTTACAATTAAAAGAACGAACAATGAGTACACACCTGCAAGCAGATCATCGGCCATTACCCAGAAGGCACCGACGCGACGGTCGAGACTTCTGATGCCCAACGGTTTTAAAATATCGAAGAAACGGAATAGAATAAAAGCGGCAACAACCTGCCACCACACTGTTGGGACGGCAACAATAAGCGGTATCCATACACCTACCATTTCGTCAACCACAACCCTGCTCGGGTCATTTCCCCAGCAAGGTATAAGTATTTTTGTTGCCCACGTGCCGATAAGTGTAAAGAAAATAACAAGAAAGGCTGTTGCCCCCATCAGTAAATGTATGTCAAGCACATAGCCAAGCCCTGTCCATATCAGCGTAGCGACAAAGGCTCCAGCCGTTCCTGGTCCCCACGGCCAATAGCCAAAGCCGAAGCCCGTGGCAATAATCTTAGCAGTTGTATTACGAAATGTCATAGCTTCGCAAAGGTACATATTTTTTCGTTTAAGAGATATTCACTACACAAAAAAACATAAAAATACCGGGTTGACATCTATATATAATAATATATAGGTAACTTTGCCACGTATATTATTTTTATCTGTCTTTGCAATAAGACAGCTTTCAGCCTGAAAGAAGGCCGGTACGGGCTCGGGAGAGGCATGTTATTAACAGTTGATTCAGAATAAAATAATCTTCAAGGATTGATGTTTCAGAGGTATCTTACAGCCGTTTTATTGGTGATTTGCACATCAATATATGTTTATGGACAAGACAAAATAACAGGAATTATTGTTGATGCCGACGACAATTATGGCATTCCGTATGCAAGTGTATCCTATAAAGGACATCATGTTGCGGTGTCATGTGATGGCGAAGGCAGGTTTACCATCGACCTTCATAAGGGTTGGGTGCTGACGTTTAGCGCCATTGGATACGAGTCGCAGGTTGTAGCGGTTGATGAAAATAAAAGTGATTTGAAGATCTCACTGAAGAGCGAGACGAAGAAATTGCAGGAAGTGGTTATCCAATCACGACGCGGACGCTATACAAGAAAGAATAATCCGGCGGTTGAATTAATGCGCAGAGTAATTGCGGCAAAGAAACAAACGCATTTGGAAAATCACGATTTCTATTCGTATAATCGATACCAGAAGATAACGTTTGGCATGAACGACCTTCATTCGGACGATTTGGAGAAAGGTATTTTTAAGCGTTCTCCCTGGCTCGTTGACCATGTAGAACAGAGTTCTTACAACAATAAGCTTATCCTTCCACTGACTGTTACCGAAACCGTTTCGCAACACATATATCGTAAAAATCCCAAAACCGAGAAAGAAATCATTAAGGGACAGCAGAACGAAGGCCTTACAAATGTGATACAAACGGGTGAAATTCTGACCGAAGTGCTTAAGGATGTGTTTACCGATGTTGACATATATGACAACTATATTCGCCTTCTTCAATACCCTTTCCCCTCTCCAATAGGCGAAACGGCAATATCTTTTTATCGCTATTACATTGTTGACACGGTGTATGTAGACCGTGATTTGTGCTACCATCTGCAATTCTTACCGAACAATCAGCAGGATTTTGGCTTCCGTGGTGACCTGTATGTGCTAACCGATTCGACGTTACATGTGAAGCGTTGCGACCTTACAATACCGAAAAAAAGCGATGTAAACTTTGTAGAAAACATGAAAGTGGAACAGGTTTACAACAAGCTTCCCAATGGAGAATGGGCATTGACCACCGATAATATGATGGCCGAACTGAAGCTCAATAAGCTTTTTTCGAAGGCTATTTGTATGCGTACAACCCGGCTTAGCGATTATTCGTTCGACGAGTTACCCCGTAAACTGTTTAATGGAAGGGCGAAAGTAAAACGCGAAATTGAGGCAATGAATCGCGATAAAGCCTTCTGGAGCAAATATCGTACGGTAGAATTGACGAAGGCTGAGTCGTCAATGGACAACTTTATGCACCGTATGGAGCAGTCGAAAAACTACAAATGGATTATCACCGGCGTCAAAGCCTTGTTGGAAAACTATGTAGAAACGACGGCCGATAAAGACAAAAACAAGTTTGATATAGGGCCTGTAAATACACTAATTTCGTCGAACTTTGCTGATGGTATGCGCCTGAGGGCCAGCGGTCGCACCACTGCACATCTTAACCCTCACCTGTTTTGGACGGGCTTTTATGCTTATGGTATGAGGAGCCATAAGAGCTATTATAGTTCAGAAGTTACGTATAGTTTCAACAAAAAACAGCTTGCACCCTTCGAATTTCCACAGAACAGTATTTCGTTTGAGACTACTTACGATGTCATGTCGCCTACTGACAAGTTCTTGTTACACAATAAGGACAATATCTTTATGTCGATTCGTGCATTGAAAATAAGGCAACTTTATTTTTATAATCGCCAGCATCTCAAGTTCAGTTACGAGTCGCCCTGGGGACTTCGCATCGGTGGCGGCATTAAAGCAGAAAGCGATGAACCTACGGGCGACCTTGCTTTCTATGAGCTTGGCTCGGGTAACCTGATAAAAAAAATACGTACAACCGAGCTGAATATGAGCCTGAAGTATCAGCCTGGCGTTACATACATCAATACAAAACAGAAGCGTGTGCCTATCAATCTGGACGCACCCGAGTTTGGTTTAACCCATACCATGGGTCTTAAAGGCTTTTTTGGCGGGCAATATAAGTATAATTTAACGCAGTTTTCGGTTTATAAGCGTCAGTGGTTAGGCAGCTGGGGTAGTATTGATACGCATGTAAAGGCTGGTGCTCAGTGGAATAGGGTGCCGTTTCCGTTGCTGATTATGCCTCCCGTTAACCCGACATACATTGAGAATGAGGAAACATTCTCGCTGATGAATAACATGGAATTCCTCACCGACAGGTATGCTTTCTGGTCGGTTACATGGGATATGAACGGCAAGCTGTTGAACCGTGTTCCCCTCATTAAGCATTTAAAGTGGCGTGAATATATTGCCTTTAAGGGTATGTTTGGGAGTTTAACCGACAAGAATAACCCGTTCCTGCCACAGAATGCGCTCAATACGACAATGTTCCAGTTCCCTTCAGGCAGCTACGTTATGAACTCGAGAACACCCTATATGGAGCTTGTTGCGGGAGTTCATAACATATTTAAGTTCTTCGGAGTGTTGTATGTTCACCGTTTCAACTATGACAACCATGCTCATATCAGCAGGAACGGTGTACGCTTCAGCTTTATGTTTTCTTTCTAAAACAGCGTAAGAAATATGCAAATACTATTGGCTGACAAACAGGATATTACACGAGCCGGACTTCAATATGTGCTGCATGAGATTGGTGCAGACTGTTGTAAGGAGGTGTTTGATAAGGCAGAACTTGTACAGGAACTTGAAAACGCGCCCGATTCATTGGTTATTCTCGACTATAATTTGTTTGATTTTGGCGACAGTAATGAGCTTTTCATCCTGAATATACGCTTCAAACAGATGTTCTGGGTGCTGTTCAGTGAAGATTTGAGTGGCGATTTTCTGCGTAAGGTATTGATGCAAAGCGACCGTTTTAGCGTGATAATGAAAGACTCGCCCATGTTTGAGATTCGTGAAGGACTTCAGCAAGCCGCCCGCGGTCAGCGCTTTGTTTGTCAGCATGCCACCAAAATAGTGTTCTCTCCGGCCTCACAAAACGAGGAACGTATTAAACTGACAAAAACCGAAACCGAAATATTGATTGCCATTGCTCAGGGCATGACAAGCCGGGAAATAGCCGAAAAACGCTTCCTTAGTTTCCACACTGTTAACACGCACAGGAAAAATATATTCCGCAAATTAGGCGTCAACAACGTGCATGAAGCCACCAGATATGCTCTTCGTGCAGGCTTAATTGATGCTGCTGAATATTATATCTAACTGTTCCGGGACTTGTTAAAGCTTATTTTTACGTATTGGAATCCCATTGAATGCAACAGATTCGTAAACTGAACGGTTGCGTTTTGTTCTGCGCTCCTGATGTTTTGCGGCGTCATACATTGCATTTTCATCGTTTCCGAAGCCCTTATTGTAAGCATGGCTTTATCGGCTTCGCTCCATTTTCCGCTTTCGTAGACAGCACGTGTGCGGGCTTCGTCAATGAAATTCGGGTCTAAAAGTTGTACCGGTGGCAACGTAACCTTTACGGTATCATGGTCGGTTTTAATCCAGTTCTTGCTTGTTTTGCCCATGTCTATGCCCAGCCTGAGGGTGCCGTAATACAGTCGTGAAAGACGGTCGTCGCCAAAAAAGCCGTGTCTTACGGTATCCATCAGCTCTTCATCCGCGATGGAAAGAAACTCCCATTGCCCTATATCCTTCAGTTTTTGCACCTGTACGGCAGTTACTTCAAAGCGTCCGTTGAGGGCGTTGTCGCTTGCAGCACGGTGTAACCACAGGCTAATGGCCAGTATAAACAAGCCTGTTACTATAACTGCTCCAAGCACCTTCATCATGGCCATACGAAGGAATGGTGACAGTATACTGGTTATTTTTGTTTTATTTTTTTCCATGATGACAAGGGTTAATCAATTTGTTTAATCAGTTTTGACAGGTCTCTTATCGTTAATCCCTTACGGAACGTTACTGTAATATTGCGCTCATCGAAGCCCATTGCCGTTACAATGGGTACGAGCTGGCGGGCTGCACTTGTGCGGGCGTCTTCCAGAATGTTGAGGCTGCCCATGCTTTTGATGATGTCCTTGCGTCCCTGTTGCTCAATCAGTGCCAGCTCACCATCATTAAAATGGCTGCGAAAGAATGATATGTTCTGTACAATATGCGTGTGGTCAATATGGGTAGCTGTTAGCATAACTTGCGGATCGGGGAGAACAATCTCTACTTTTTGTCCGTCCCTGACAATATTATCCTTGGTTAGTTTGCCCAAATCGACATAGGTTTTTACCGTTGCCGTAACGGGTATGGCTACGCTGCGCTGCCCTAAAGGCAGCCCTATTTTGTATACTTTATTCAGAAAACTGAAACTGATGGCAGCGGGATCGTCAAAGAGAATAATTTTCCTTATCTTATATTCTGATGTATAAAGGCGTGAACACATGTTTATCTGGTTCACCATTTGTGCTGTGGTATCAATGGGTTCTGCCTGTACGGCCTCCTGGTTTTTGTCTCTCCGGCCACATGCTGATACCAGAAAGAGAACCATAATAAAATAAAAAAGTTTACGCATCTTTATTTTTTGTCAATGTCGTGACAAAGATAAGAAAAAATCGTTGGTTTTTATTATCTTTGCACATATTAACTTAAGGATGTGTCTTTTCGACGTCGTGACAAATCAGATATGAAGAATTTGCAGCATATTTTAAGCCGTACAGCCGTGATAGCTATGGCTTTTCTTTGTACAATAACATTATGGTCGTGTAAGAAAAAGAATGACAGTAATGTGATTATAGTTCAAAAACCTATTGTTGTAAAGCCCCGCAGCCCTCAGAAAACGGGCGATGCCTCATCGGTTCACCAGATAAAATGGATGGGTGGCAGCTATAAAATAGAAATTAATTTAAAGGCCGACACATCGCTTCCGTTGACTTCAGACGGTGTTGATAAGTTCTATGATAACCGTGTTTCCATCCGTATCCTGCGCAGTGACGGCTCTGAATTTTTCTCGGGTACGTTTACCAAGCAAAATTTTAAGCCTTATGTTGACAGCTCCTATTATAAGAACGGGGCTCTACTGGGTATTGTTTTTGATAAGGTTAACGGCAATTTACTGCGCTTTGCAGCCAGCGTAGGCAGCCCCGATATGTCGAGCGACGAGTATGTACCGCTTGTGCTTACGGTGAATAAGCTGGGTACGGTGTCGATAGCAAAGGACCAGGAGGCGGATACTGGCAACATAGAAAATTAATTTTCCCGTTTTTATTGAAAGGGCTTTGTGCCTGTTTCTCTTACTGATTACGCCTTTTTCAATACAGAACAAGGCTGCATAACAGGTATGTTTCTTTTGTAAAGTTCACTGTGCGACGGTTGTCAGCAGTGCGTACGGCGGTCGCCTGACAATATGTATGACGGCCGTCAGCTGCGTTGCTGACGGCCGTCGAACGATGAATAAAAGCCTGTAACAAATACACCCTTTCGCCAACAACATGTTGGCGAAAGGGTGTAAAGGCAAATATATATTGGTATAAAATCAATTAAAGGAGGCGCTTTGGGGTATACGCCTGAAAGCCTTTACAGTTTCTTTAAGATAATTTGCTGATTGGTAAAATCGTATGCACGGTCGAGCATGTCGAGTACCTGTGGCCAGTTTGCAGCCGGGATGCGCAGCTTTTTATATGTTTTCTGGAAACTGATTACCAACTTGTCGCTGCTTATTTCGGCTTTCGTGCTGAGGCCTACATTTTCGTTATCAATATTGTTGTTGAGCTTTTCGAGGCTCTCTGCTGCCACAGTATAGCCTTGTGGAATGGCAAGAGACAACGAAACGGTATAGGTTCGGGGATTGCTGTACATAATGTCGGCATTGCGTTCGCGCTCTTTTCCTTCGATATGTGTTTGCTGCCCGAAAAGCTGTCCTATTGAAACGACAATGTTTCGGCCGGCTTTTTTAACAAGTCCGTCAACCTGATAGCTGGTGGTATAGGTAAAAGGAGTATTGTTTTGACCGAAGCCAGTAACCTTTGTCTGGTTTATTTTTACAGGTATTTTGTCGTGATAAGCCTTTATTTCGTCGGCAAAAGCTTCTGCCACATCTTTCTTGTCTTGCTCGGCCCGTTCTGCAACCTTTGTATCAGTCTCACTTTTTTTCAGCACAAAAAAGTCGCTGAAGTTTGGCATGTTGTATGCCGTACCCCATGCCTTGCAAAGTTCTTCGGCTGTGGTGAGGTTAGGAATCATGCCCTCTTTCTCGCATCCGGTATATGAGTTCTGACGTTCAATATTGAGCATTACACCATCGACCGCGGCATTTATCGTTACGCTTTCAACGTTTTCGGCAGCGTTGGAGGCAGGCGTTTTAAATGTTGTGAACGGACCTTTGTTGAATTTTTTAGGACGGTCGGTGCTTACAGCGTCGCGGTTTAAATAGGGCGACGGCACTACTCCTGCCGCTACGGCATAGCCCAGCGGAAAGTAACACCTGCCGTTTTTAAGCATAATAAAGCGGGTTGCATCGCTGTAATTAATGAGCTTGTCGAAAGGCTCAAGACTGGTATTGGTTGTGAGGGCGCGCAAATAAGGCACTTTGAGCTTGTCGAGCATGCTGGTAAAGAGGGTTGAGAAGGTGTATGGCTCTTCGTAAGGACGCTTAAAAACAAGCGAGTTCATAACCATATAGTTGTAAATATAGTCGGCCTTTTCCTCATCACTGCCTAATTTTTGGGCAGCCTTTACAACCTTGGCAAGCAGCTTTCCCGGTGTCCATTTGATGTTATAATCCCACCAGCATGTCCACGCATCGTCCTGAATTACGCTGGCATCAGGGTTAGCGTGCAGCCCTTTCTCCTTTGTGCTTTTGGCTGTATAGTCTAAAGCTACGTTGGCTGTTGCGTAAAGCATGATGTAAGGCGCTTGTGCAATGGCATTATATGCGTAGTCGGGTAACGTCTTGTCAATGTTTTTTTCACGAACATCGAGCACAATGTCGTCGTCTTTCTGGCTGGCCGTAAAGTCGGGTGCTCCGTTCATCGTGCGGTATTGCGTACACAGCTGCTTGTCAATGCTGCAATGAATCTGATAGTCGAGGATGGGATAGTCGGCACCGAATATAAATATCACGGGGTCGATATTCTCTTCTTTCACCTTGTCAAAATCGTAGGTGAAGTAGTCAATAAGGTCACCAACCTGCAGGTCGGGGACGGCAAGCTTTGAGCGTTTTTCCTTACCTTTCTTTCCTTCGTTGGCTTCCTGGTACTCGTCGCTGCTTACTTCCTTTACCGTTCCGTTTGGTTTGATGACCTTCACACCCAATACAGTGCGGTGGTCTTCGTGCAAAAGAGCATCGTTAAGCGAACGATCGTAGGTGCGAAAATCGAATGTTGAGAACTTCTCTAAAGCAGCCTTGTCATTAATTTTAATCAGGTAGCGTTTGAGATGCGTACTGGTATGTGCCTTGATATTGGTAACATTTATGAAGTTAAACCTCTTGCTTTGGTTAACAGAGAACTCTTCATAGAGAGCCAGTACAACGGCCGACTCGTTTTTGTATTGCGTCGGCACCGTGCGAGTGTTGAATTGAGGCAGGTCCTTTGCCCACACTTCCTTCTTCACTTCCTGAACAAACTTTTGATAATCGTTGTCGTCGAACGCCATCATTGGGAGTGCAATGATTGACGAAATGAGCATGATAAGTAGCTTTTTCATACCTTTATTATATTTGGTGGTTGTTATTTTTGTATGTGGCTGCGCCTGCAAACCGTATGAACAGGCAGGTTATTTTTTCAGCACTACCTGCTCGTTACTGGCGTCTTTCCATTTACTTACGGCCTCGTTCCATTTGGGAATGTCGGCCAATGGGATGCGACGACGAATAATTTGCATCTTCTGATGGAAAAGAATAGTGTTGCCTTGTTTCTGGAAACTGCAGGAAAGGGTTCCTTCGGGTGTTGAAAAAGTAGCTGAAGAAGGGAGATAGTCAATTTTGTAACCGGCAGGAATAGTAAATGTTACCTGGCGAACTACGTTGCAACGAACGGGAAAATAGTAGTCGTTTACACGGCCGGTAGTATCAATTCTGCCATCAAAGAGGTTGTTATGTGGGTTGAGTTCGATATACAGCTCGCCATCAATCTGTTGTACTGCCGCCTTATTAACAACGTCTCCCTCAAAGCGTGCCCAGTCGTGACGGGCATCATGATCGAGCCATTTGGCATTTGTTATGGTCATGTTATGCGAATCGGAGTTGAGGTTGTTGGTCAGAAGGTCGTCTCTGTTCTTGTTACCTGCGTCGTCAGCAATGCTCATAAACCACTCCTTCATGTCGCCACGAAGCTGGTATGTAGCCTTGCCGGTGAGAGCGTTATCCTGTAAACGATACTGGTAGGTGAGGCTGTCGATTGATATATCCGACTTCAGGGTAGGCACAATCTGTAATAAAGGCTTGTCATCATTGTATATCATGGCTTGCGATCCCTGTATGGCTTGTGGAGAATATGTGTATGGAATATGCTTGCAAGTGGCATCAATATAATAGGTTTTACCCTTATAAAATAGTGTGCAGACAACATGATTGGCACTGGCCAGCGTAGGAACGTCGCTCATTTTAAACGGTATTTCGTCGGTACCGATGTCGGTAAGCCGGGCGTCGAAGCCTTGTGCCTTGAGCAGGGTAGTAAGTAAAAGTGCCATGCCCTTGCAGTCGCCGTAACGCTTTCTCAACACTTCCTGCGGAGTATCGGGACGATGTCCCGACAGGCCTGCTTCGAAAGCCACGTACCTGATGTGCTCCTGAATCCAGTGATAAGTATTGCTTATGCGGTCGTCATCGGTTTTGCTGTTCTGGTTTATTTCCTGTAAGAGGGCTTTCAGGTTAGGTATTGTGCAATCGACACTTGCCATTTTCTTAGACCATGTGTACAAATCGTTAACATCCTTGAACGAACCTGTGATGAGCAAATAAGGATAAACGTTTGATATGGGCGGCATTTGTTTATCGTCTTTCATACGGTTTGCATCTGCTAATGTATAGGTGTATATATCAGCATCAGTAGTAGTTTTATGCTCGGTACGTATGCCATATCCGCTGAAATTCATCTCCTTTATATGGTATCCAGCCAGTGATGTGGGTATGGTAATGGTTAATGTTTTGTTCTTTACGAAATAATCTTCGAGCAGATATATTCGTGTAAAATATTTTGCGTCTTTAAAAGTACGTTCAAAAGAAGCGTTGCAGGTTTTCCCTTTCTTGTCAATGTATCCTTTTATAATACATGCTTTGCTGTCATCATAGAAAACATTCTCGGGAGTTATGTTCTTATACAGTTTTTCTCCACGTCCCGAAACATTGTCTAATGTAATAAAATCTCCATAGAATACAGCCGTTTCGGGATAAACGGTATACCCAGAATTAGACATGTATTCCATTTCTTTTTTGTTCTTTACAATCGTATTTCCTTTGTCAGATTGGAGAATATATTGTTCATTACAATTGGTAATGATAATTTTGTCGTCCCATTGTTGTGCAAAAGAAGCCTGTGCCAACAGAGTCATAACGGCAATTAAGCAAGCAGGAAAGAAAGTTTTTGAAGAGTGGTTCATATTGTTTTGAAGCATGACTCCTAAATTTAAGTTTGCAGAAAAAAATAGAAAAATATCAATCAATAAAGGCAGAAAGTAGATATTAACACATGCTTGCTGTTATAATTTTTTTTAATAGTATTGAATATTAAACCGTAAAGACAGCAATTAAACAAGTTGTTTTTTGTAAAATACCCAAAGAGAGATACAACGCAAATGTTGTAAAGTAAAACAACAAATCCCCTTCTGCATTACTTTGCAGCTGGGGATAATATATGTTTTATATTAATTTTTACGCATGGTAACGTAAGTTTTTCTTAATTACTCGGCTTTTATAAGCTCGTTATAAGCCTTATCGAAGGCTTTCGGATGGTGGCCGATAAAACAGATATTCACTAAGCAGTTGGCAAGAAGCTCGGCATCAGACAAATCAACTCCTTTCTCACGGGAAAGGTTCTTGCCAATAATTACTTCCCATGTTGCGTCAAAATCCTTGTCCTCTGCACCCATATACGATTCTTCTGCGCGCGAACCTTTCATTAGCTTATATCGAATATTCTTCTTCGATAAGACGGGATTCATGGATAGTAACAGGTTCCAGGCTTCACGAAGAGGCTTTTCATATTTGTCGGTACCAGGGAACATGTTGGTAATAATAGGCATAATTTCATCAAACTCGTATGCCTGAAGAAGATCGTATAGCATCATAAGCTTTAAAATTTGGCCATCTTTATAGCATCGATTGCACACTCGTCGCCCTTGTTTCCAAGGCTTCCACCACAACGATCCTTGGCTTGTTGAAGGTTGTCGGTTGTGAGAAGACCGTAGATTACGGGAATATTTTGAACAGCGTTAAGATGTGCAATGCCGTAGGTTACACCCTGACAGATGTAGTCGAAGTGTGGTGTTTCGCCACGAATAACGCTGCCTAAGATGATAACGGCATCGAAACCATCGTTTTTGCACATTTGTTGTGCTCCATAAATAAGTTCAAAACTTCCAGGAACACGCCTGATATGGATGTTCTCTGGTATTGTACCGTGCTTCTCTAATGTGTTGACAACACCATCCAATAAGGCTCCGGTTATCTCGGGATTCCATTCAGAGACAACTACTCCAAAGCACATATTGCTTGCGTCAGGGACGTTAGCTGCATTGTAATCAGAAAGATTGTGGAGAGAGGTAGCCATGTTTTTACTTGGTTACGCGTTCAATATACTTGTCAATATCACCACTCTGTACAAGCGGTGCATTAACATATTTCTTCTTAATATCTTGATAAATCTTCAACGCGTCGTCCTTTTTGTTCTGACTTTCTAAAAGTTCGCCGGCCTGAAGAAGAAACGTTGGCGACAAGCTATTGCTTGTACCGTCTTTAGCTTCTGAGTCAGCCTTGCTGGCTGCATCCTTTAATTCGCTGATGGCTTTGTCGATTTGCCCAACATGTGCATACGCATTGCCAAGAGCTGCAGTAGCTGCAGGACTTACGAGTGCGTCATTTTTAGTAGAGAAATTCTGGAGATAGTCGACAGCATTCTGCCATTTTCCAAGGTTCGCATAGCAAAGACCAGCATAAAGATTAGCCAGATTGCCTGCATCGGTACTGCTATAATCGCTTGCAATTTTGACAAAACCTGCGTAACCTGCGCCGTCACCGTTAAGGGCTTTATCAAATTGTTCGGCCTGGAAATATTCCTGTCCACGTGCAAGAGCTGTGCTTGCCTTTTGCTGACGAGGCCCATTTACAAACTCCTGATAGCAAAAGAAACCTGCTACAATAATAAGAATTGCGATAACAAGTGCGGAAAATGTTTTCTTGTTTTTTTCGAGAAACGAACCCGACTGCAATGCATCGTCGAAAGTTACCTTTTCGTTTTTAGTTGCCATTATTTTTATATTTTTTTATTATTTCCGTATAGATGGTCGCAAAAGTAGTAATTTAATTCTATATATAGAAATTAATTACTTCCTTTTTTCTTTTTTCATGGCTAAAACAATTAACTTTGCACGAAATGATACTTAAGAAGATTTCAGTAATTAATTATAAGAATATTCGTTCGGTCTCGCTCGATTTCTCAAATAAAATCAATTGTTTTATTGGTGGAAATGGTATGGGAAAGACGAATGTTCTTGATGCTATTTATTATTTGTCGTTTTGTCATAGCAGCTTCACGAACATTGATAGTCAGGTGATTAATCACGATCAGGATTTCTTTGTATTAGAGGGAAATTTTGTGACAGATGCTGAAAAGGAAGAGAATATTTATGCTGGTATGAAGCGTGGTAAGCATAAACATTTTAAACGTAACGGCAAAGAGTATAAGAAATTCTCCAATCATATCGGACTAATACCTCTTATTTTTATTTCGCCATCGGACAACAGGCTTATAGATGGTGGCGGTGATGAAAGGCGAAGATTGATGGATGTGGTTATATCTCAGTATGACAAACAATATCTTGACGCCTTAATTAGATATAATAAAGCCTTACGGCAAAGGAACGCTTTGCTTAAATTGGAGGCAGACTCCGATGAGTCGTTGATGGGAATATGGGAACAGGAGATGGCTGATGCAGGTGAGGAGGTGTACCGGAAACGCAATAATTTTGTAAAGGAAATTACGCCCATATTTCAGCATATATACAATGTTGTTTCGGGAGGACATGAGAAAGTAGTGCTTAATTACACGTCACACTGCCAGCGTGGCCCGCTTCTTGAGGTAATTCAACGCGACCGTTTAAAAGACAGAGTGGTAGGATATAGTTTGCATGGCGTCCATAGAGATGATCTTGAAATGCTTATTGAGGACTACCCTATGAAACGAGAGGGAAGTCAGGGGCAGGCAAAAACTCTGGTATTAGCTTTAAAACTGGCCCAGTTTGATTTATTACGCCGAACATCTTCAAACACAACTCCATTACTGTTACTCGATGATATTTTCGACAAATTAGATGCAAGTCGCGTGGAACAGATAGTAAAGTTAGTATCTGGCGACCGTTATGGTCAGATTTTTATTACAGATACCAATCGTGATCATCTTGATCAGATATTGAGTCATAGCAATAAAGATTACCGTTTATTTGATGTAAATGACGGTGAAATAACTGTACGGTCATCCCTAAATCAATAAAAACAATTGATATGTTTAAGCGTGAGGTTAAATCAATTCATGATATTCTTCAGCAATTTTTGCGTAAAGAGGGGCTGGAAACGCCTTTGATGCAGAAACGATTGATAGACGCATGGGACAATGTTACCGGAGAAACAGTTGCTCAATACACACAGGAAAAGTTTATAAAAAATCAGATTCTTTACGTAAAAATTATGAATCCGGCCTTACGTCAGGACTTAAGCATGATGCGTCAACAGCTTACTCGTCGGTTAAACGCATCAGTAGGGGCCTCCGTTATTACCGATGTAAGGATTTATTAATGATTATAGTCTGTTATGAATAATTCTGTCCATTGCGATGTCATGGTCAGAAACGGGAACCTTTTCAACCATTTGAAACGAAAAACAAACACCTATTTTGTATGCGTCAGGCATTAATTTTAATTGTCTGTCATAGTATGCCCTCCCATGTCCTAAACGATTTCCATCTGCATCAAAGGCTACGCCGGGTATAATGGCAAGTTTAATTTCGTCGTAATTTTTGAATGGAGGTCCGATGGGTTCGAGTATATGATAAGGTCCTGATTCCATAAGGCACTCTTCTCCACAAAATGGAATTAGCTCTAAATGCTCGTCATCTATAACCCTCGGCAAAAGAATAGTTTTCCCTTGTAAGAATAAATGTCTTACAATTTTATGTGTATCCACTTCGTCGGACATTGAATAGTAAAGAAAAATTGTATTTGCCTTTCGAACCTCTTCACAATTGAGAAGTTGACCGTATATTGAATTCGACCAGTTATTTAGTTCTTCCTGTGAACATTTTCTTTTGTATTGCCTGATTTGTTCTCTCAGTATTTTCTTCTGTTCATTAAGGTCTTGCATAGTAAAAATGAAAAAAATCTACACTGGTATTTATTTTATGCAGTAAACTGAATAGAATATTGTACCCGTGTAGATTTTGTAATTGGCTGATATTATAATTTGTATTGTAGCGTAATACTGTTTTTATCTCCTGAGATGTACCTTCGCAGGCTTCTGCTTGTATACCACAGGTCTGGGCTTTTGTGGAAAGGCTCTGTTATGGTTCAGAACATTTAATGCCACACGTATAACCGGATCATCGAGATTAAGATATTGTATCAGTGCTTGTTCATCGAGCATATTGTAGATAATTCGCGCATCAATGAATTGTTCAAGTAATGAGTGGCTCTTCCTGATTAGCAAGTTACGGCGTTGCAATCCATGCTTGTCAGCGTAGCTTACAAACTGTTCTACTGTGTTCTGTCTTTTAAGATAGTTGGCCAATGCAAGCATATCCTTAAAGTCTTTCATCTTTTGACGATTATTGTCAGTATAGGTAAAGGCAAACTGTAATATCAGTCCATCCATTACTGCTTGCTTGTAATATGATGTCATGTTGGTGGTATCTTCGGGGACAAAGATGTCAGGCGTAATGCCTCCACCGCCATAAACAACACGTCCAATGCTGGTATGATATGCCGGTCCGGTATGTTTTATACTGTCTTGTGAGAAATATTCGCCGTGTTTAAAGCGTGCAATGAGGTCTTGTGCGTATTCAGAGTCTTCACCATCTGTATACGGTTTTTGGATACATCTGCCAGAAGGGGTATAATACCTCGCAATAGTTAAACGAATCATACTTCCATCTGGGAATGGTATTTGCTGCTGTACCAATCCCTTTCCAAACGATCTGCGTCCTATAACAGTGGCTCTGTCATTATCCTGCATGGCGCCAGAGAATATCTCTGCGGCCGATGCTGTACCTTCATTAATAAGTACAACAAGTGGCATTGTTTGATAAGCACCGTGCCCATCCGACCGATATTCCTGACGGGGTGAGCGTCGTCCTGCCGTGTATACGATGAGTTTTTTAGCAGGTAAGAACTCATTGGCAATTTGTACAGCGCTTTGAAGTAATCCTCCCGGGTTGTCACGAAGGTCGATAATAAGGTTACTGAAACCTTGTTGCTGTAAGTTTGCCAATGCGATAAGTACTTCAGGATATGTCTTTTCGCCAAAATTCTTAATCTTAATATAGCCAGTGGTTTTGTCGAGCATGTAAGAGGCACTCACAGTTTTTGTTGGAATCTCACTGCGTGTAACGGTATATGTCAGAGGCTTTGTGTGTCCATAACGTAACACTCCAATCTTAACTTTAGACCCTTGTGGACCCTTAAGCTGGTGCATTGCTTCTTCGGTAGTAACTTGTTTACCTACAAATTTTCTCCCGTTTACATAAACAATCTTGTCTCCTGCAATAATACCTGCTTTCTCAGCAGGACCATTTTTAATTACATTTTGGACACGGATAGTATCCTGACGGATTGTAAACTCGATTCCTACTCCCGAGAATGAGCCTTTTAAATCGTCAGTAGCCGTTTGCACATCTTTCGCACTGATGTATACAGAGTGGGGGTCAAGCTCTGCCAATATTTGAGGAATGGCTTTTTCTACAAGCGAGTCGATATTTACTTTATCAACGTATTGGTCGTCAATTATTCGCAACAGGTTATTCAATCTGTTGCTACCGTTATTGATTACAGTGAGTCGATTACCTGAGAAATGGTTGGCATAGAACGAGCCAATCATAATACCAAGGACCATACAAAAGGCCATTAGTAATGGCATGAACCTGTTTTTGTTATCGCTTTTCATCTGTTTCCTTAAACTATACTAACGTCAATCCTCTAAAAACCTCCTTTTATCTTCGAATTTTTATTCAGCAGTTGTGCTGCCCATGTCAAGAAATTCAACTTCAATACCTGCACGTTTCAGGAGGTTTATACCATCATCGAGCCTGTATTTCTCACCATATACAATTCGTTTAATACCTGATTGTATTATTAATTTCGAGCATTCTATACAAGGTGAAGCCGTTACATACAGAGTTGCGCCGTCACTATTGTTATGCGATCGAGCCAGTTTGGTGATGGCATTAGCTTCAGCATGTAATACATAAGGGCGTGTAACGTTATTCTCATCTTCGCAAACGTTTTCGAAACCACTGGGTGTTCCGTTGAAGCCGTCGCTTATAATCATCTTGTCTTTTACAACAAGAGCACCTACCTTACGACGTTTGCAATACGAGTTTTCAGCCCAGATATGAGCCATGCGCAGGTAGCGTTCATCCAGTTTCTTAAGCTTTTCTTTTGATTTCATTGCGTTCTAATAAAGCATTAATTGTTGGTTCCTGACCGCGGAAGCGCTTATAAAGCGTCATTGGGTGCTCTGTACCACCTCTCGAAAGGATGTTATCTCGAAACGATTGTGCTGTCTTCTGATCAAAGATACCATTTTCTTTAAAAAGGCTGAACGCGTCAGCATCAAGCACTTCTGCCCATTTGTAGCTGTAATAACCCGCTGCATAGCCTCCCGCCATGATGTGAGAGAACTGTACTGTCATACATGTATCGGGTATCTGCTCAGTGATAATGGCATCTTTCCACGCTTTCTTCTCAAAAGGAATAATATCTTCTGTAAATTCCTTTGTTTGTGTATAGTAGGCCATATCAAGCAATCCGAAGCTTACCTGACGAAGGCATGCGGTAGCCACATTGAAATTACGGCTTCTGACAATGCGTTCAATCAGCTCGTCAGGAAGAGGTTCTCCCGTTTGATAATGGACAGCAAATGTGCGTAAAAAGTCTTTTTCTATTGCATAATTCTCCATAAATTGTGATGGCATTTCTACGAAATCCCACCATACATTCGTGCCCGACAAACTTTCAAAACGGCAGTTTGACAGCATGCCGTGTAAGGAATGTCCGAACTCGTGCAGGAAAGTTTCAACTTCTCCCAGGGTTAAAAGCGCAGGCTTTTGGGCTGTTGGTTTGGTAAAATTCATTACCACACTAACATGGGGACGTGTATTTTCTCCCTCCTTATTAATATATTGTCCCTGGAATTCTGTCATCCATGCTCCTCCCTGCTTACCTTCCCGGGGATAAAAATCGGCGTAAAATACGGCCAGATAGCTGCCGTCTTTATCAAATACCTCGTAGGCTTTTACATCCGGATGGTACACAGGGATGTCCTTATTCTCCTTAAATGTTATACCGTATAGCTTTGTAGCCAGGCCGAAAACACCTTGTATTACCTTGTCAAGTTGGAAGTAAGGACGCAACATTTCTGCATCCAGATTATATTTCTCCATTTGCAGTTTATGCGAATAATAGCCAAAATCCCAGGGTCGGATAATGAAATCTTCTCCTTCCATTGCTTTGGCTTTAGCTTCAATAGCTTTCTGTTCCTCTATTGCAGTAGGCTTGTAAGCGTCTATCAAATCGTCGAGAAGCTTATAAACATTGGCTGTGTTACTTGCCATTCTGTGTTTTAGAACATATTCGGCATAGGTGCCATAGCCTAATAATTGTGCTATTTCACGTCTTACATTTATAAGGCGTTTGCATATTTCAAGGTTATTTTGTTCGTTGTTATGTATACACTCGGTGTTGCGTGCCATATACATTTTCTCCCTCAAATCACGCTGATTTGAGTAAGTCATAAATGGTGAGTAACTGGGATAATCGAGTGTAAATACCCAGCCCTCGAGCTTTTTGTCTTTCGCTGTTTGCGCAGCAGCCTCTATTGCAGTATCAGGAAGTCCACTCAACTGGGCCTTATCCGTTATATGCAACGTAAAGGCTTTGTTCTCTTTTAACAGGTTTTGTGAGAACTGAAGCGAAAGCATGCTTGCTTCTTCTGTAAGCATGCGCAGTTTTTCCTTGCCTTGTTCGTCTAAAAGCGCACCGCTTCGAACAAAGGCATCATATTGTTTGTCGAGCAGCATCTGCTCTTCTGGGGTAAGCTCACTATGATTTTCATACACATATTTCACCCTTTCGAAGAGCTTCGGATTAAGTATAATATCATTTTCGTGCTTGGTAAGTATCGGGCTTAACTTTTGTGCCAGCTCTTCCATGCGCTCATTTGTCTCGGCACTCATTAAGCAGGAGAACGTGTTCGATACCCTTTCGAGGAGATCATAATAGTGTTCTCCTTTCGAGTTATCTTCTACTGCGATGGTGTTGTCAAATGTGGGTTTTTCCGGATTATTGATTATTTTGTCAATCGCTTCATTGTCGCGACGCATGCCTTCCATAAAGGCCTCTTCATAATCATTAAAGCTAATCTTGTCAAAGGGGACGGTATTGTGAGGTGTACCGTATGGCTCCATGAAAGGGTTCTTTCTTTCTTGGGGTATATTCATACTTTTGCTTTCTCTATATGTTTATGCAAAGATAGCAAAAAGATTGAATACATTTTGGTGAATAAGTAAAATTTAACTTATCCCTCAGCGCCTATCAATTTCTCTAATGCGTCAATAACTATTCTGCCCCGGCCAAGGGTAACGAGTTGTTTATTTTGCAGTGTATTCAGCTCTTTGGAAATAACTAACCTGGTTGTGTGCAGAATGTCGGCAAGATACTGCATTTTTATCTTGAATATTTTTCTGCCAGCAGGGTATGTACAATGTGTAATGATAAACCTTACAATATGTTTTGATACCTCCGTTGGCATGGCTTTCCATGGTTCGTGCGCTTTTTTCTGCAGGGAAGTCGATAGCAAACTCAGCAGGTTTAGCCTGAATATAAATGAGTTTGATGCCAGCTTAAGCACCTCTGTCTTGTCAATAATAATAAGGTTGCAAGGCGTTATGGCTTTATAGGTTTGTGGAAAAATCTGCATCCTGCCAAATATTCTGTCAGTTTGTAAAGCGGCAGGTGCCGAGAAATATTCGTGAACTTCGTACGAATAATCATCTGATGTTGCTATGGTTTCTATTTCACCGTAGATCAGCATGGCCAGAAAGCCACATGTGTCGCCCTGCATAAAGATGGTTTCACCTTCAGCAATTTTCTTGAAATTAAGTTTGGTTTTACTGACAATCTGTTCCAGTTCAATCCTGTCCATGCCCATAAACAAGGGGATGTCGGTAAGCATATTATACAGTTTAAACCGTTCCATTTCTCTTATTGCAGAATTTTCCCTTTCATCGAGGGTGAGAACCATACCTGATTCCGCCCCTTATGGTCGGCATAAATAAAGTATGCCATCAACTCAGGATGCCTTTTAAGTACCTTCTTTGCCTTGTCTAATCCCATAACCATAAACGCCGTAGCATAGGCATCAGCCTCTGCACACCTGCCGGTTATGACGGTAGCCGACAGAATATTGTGCTGAACGGGATAGCCTGTATACGGATCTATGGTATGTGCATACTTCTTACCTCCTTTATAATAGAAGTTACGGTAGTTGCCACTTGTGGCCATTGCCTTGTCGGTAACATTGAGAACCGTTTGCAATTCCTGCTGTTGCTGGAGCGAATCGTCCACTGGTTTCGTTACGCCTATGCGCCAAGGTATCCGGTCCGGGCTAATACCGCTTGTTACAATCTCGCCTCCAATCTCTACCATAAAGTTGTCAATTCCCTTGCTTCGCAGAAAGTTCGCAACCACATCCGAGCCATAACCTTTGGCAATTCCTGAACAGTCGAGCATAATTCGCGGGTCGGTTTTCACCACACGGCTATGTATAAGTTTTACCTTTTTGTAACCCGTGAGCAACCTTAGCGAGTCAATAACATGCCTGTTAGGTGCTACACCTGTTTTAAAACCGAAGCCCCATTCGTTTACTAATGGTGCTACGGTAATGTCAAAAGCCCCGTTAGTTTCGTGCGAAACCTTCTCAGCGAGTGTAAAAACCTCTGTAAACATGTTGTCTACACGTACATCACGATTTTGGTTTACTTTCGAAATGATGCTTTGTGGCTCAAAGGTTGACAGCGATGTATTGACCTTATTCATCTCGGTCTCTATATCTTTTTGCAGGTCAACATCGCTTTGATAGGTAATGCTGTATGTTGTACCGAAGATGAAACCGCTGTTGTGTTGATAAGGCGTCTTGTGCTGTTGGGATATAATAATGGCCGTACCAATGATAAGAAAAGCCAGGAAAGGTATCTGCCATAACAGGCTGCTCCGCTTTACATGGTGCTTGTTTATTGAAGTTCCGGCGTTGCTCATATCTCGAAAATAATATTGAAGGTACCGCCTAAATGTGCCGAACCCTGCCGGCCATAGCCCGGAATGTACCAGGTGTTGCCTAAATATCCATCGTTGTGTGCAATGCGTTTTCTGTATCTTACAGTCCATCCTAAGCGCAGCGGACCAACGATTTTTGCGTCGATTCCTGCCACAGCTTCAACCCAATGACAGTTGGCTTTGATATTATTAAAGATGTAAGGGGTTGCACCTCCCCAAACAGGGTCAACTACATCAGGGTGTTCAATGCTGAATTTATAATAGGTAAGGGCATATCTTAAACCTGCATACAAGCGGTAAATATCGTGCTTGTTTCTCATCATATTGAAGTCGGCCCCTACCTTTATATATGGTGCCGATGTTTTAAATGAGGTTTGTGTAACTTCGTTCTTTTCATTGGCTCGGCCCCATCCTGCTTCAATTACAGGGAAATACTTGTCTTTCAGGTTTACCCTTACAATGCCTTCAGCCTGTCCGTAGCTCGAAACTCCCATCTGAATAAGGCCTACTGCATCAACTCCTGCCTGTACACCACGAAAGAAAGGTATCGAATCGTCAATCTGTTTCAGACGCAGCCGTTCCTGTTCTGCTTTGGTAGGGCGTCGTCTGCTCGTCTGTGCCTGCACGGCCATAGCGCCTGCAAGTATCAGGAAACTAAAGACGATACTCCTTAAAATAGATGTGGAAATGCTTGGGTGACGCATCATAGTTTATATCCTTATGATTGATAACAATTGAGTCGATAGCATGACGTGTATAGCGTATGCCTGTAATGGTGTGGAAATAATTCAGTCCACAGTCGGTCGATTCGAAGTGAGGACGATTTGTTTTTTGCATCCAGACGGTGTCTTTCAGCAGTCCTGTATAAAAGTATAGCACGTCTTCGTCCTGGTTATAGCTTACAGGAAGTGTAAACTCTTCGGCGTTATACATCTTGTTTAAAAGCAGCGAGTCGCCACGCCCGTGACGTGCTGTTGTAACGGTTAGTGTATCGTTGAGCCTGGTTACCGGCCCCTTAAGCTGATAATTGGCATATACGGTGTTGTTCAGTGGGCAGTCGACCGATGAGCATGCCGCTGCAATCAAGGCTACAATAAGTGCTGCAAACAGTTTGTGCAGCGATGAGAGGCATTTCATTTCCATCGTTGTCAGTTAAGCGTTTCTTCTATCTGGTAGTCGTTTCGCTGTGGATTCTGCCTGCTTAACAGGTCACCGATAAAACCTGCAAGGAAAAATTGTGAGCCTAATATCAGCGCTGTCAGCGCAATAAAGAATGATGCATGGTTTGAAAGAAGGTCGCCATAGTTTCCGTTGCACAGGTTTATGACTTTCTCAACACTTAGCCAGCACAGGGCAATAAAACCAATAAGGAAGATGCCGCTGCCTATAAGTCCGAACACGTGCATGGGTTTTTTGCCGAAGTTTGTGAGGAACCATAGTGTCAATAAGTCAAGATAGCCGTTGAAAAAACGGTTTATACCAAACTTCGAACAGCCGTATTTGCGTGCCTGATGGTGTACAACCTTTTCGCCTATACGGTCAAAACCAGCGTTCTTTGCGAGGTAAGGTATATACCGGTGCATCTCACCATATACCTCGATATTTTTGATAACATCGCGACGATAGGCTTTCAGGCCGCAGTTAAAATCATGTAAATTATGTATGCCGCTTATCTTACGTGCCGTAGCGTTAAACAGTTTGGTGGGGATAGTCTTTGATAACGGGTCGTAC
Organism: Prevotellaceae bacterium; assembly: GCA_015256945.1. Lineage (GTDB taxonomy): Bacteria > Bacteroidota > Bacteroidia > Bacteroidales > Bacteroidaceae > Prevotella. The sequence goes on from JABZLB010000005.1 coordinate 29,827, forward strand.
CTTTTTTGCTTATACCCTGATACCAGGTCAAAATTCTCCTCGGTAATCATGCGGTAAAGTGCCGGAATTTCGTCGGGCGAATCTTGCAAATCGGCATCCATCGTAATTACAACATCGCCTTGTGCTTTCTGGAAACCACAGTACAATGCCGGACTTTTGCCATAGTTTCTGCGGAATTTAATGCCTCTTACGTTTTCGTCCTCTTGGGCAAGCTGTTCTATTACTTCCCACGAGTTATCGGTAGAACCGTCATTTATGAATATGATTTCGTAAGTAAAGTAGTTGGTTTTCATCACGCGCTGTATCCATGCGTGCAGTTCGGGCAGCGATTCGGCCTCATTATAAAGAGGTATAACAACCGATATGTTCATGTCTTTATGATTTTAAGCAGCGTTTATTTGCTCCTGCGACATATCAGTGCAAGGGGCAGACTCATGACGAAACCGATGAAAAGGTTCTGCATCATGAATATAAACGATTTTTCTACGGGCGAGAAATTAAGTATGAGTTCTCTGATATTTGCAATTTCCTTCACCGTCATGCCCTGTTGCCGGTACATGGGTTCGAGGGCCTTTATGCCGTTTGAGAGGAGTATGTTCAGCGTGCCGTTATCAAAAAAGCGCAGATAAGCAAACTGAATGACGGCAAAAAGCAGTGACGCATAGAAAAATATATACAACGAAAGCGCCAGCGCACGTCTGAAGGATATAACGCCGTCAAGCACATTTATGCGAAAGCGGGTAATAAGATAGCCTGCTAAAACAGGGGTGCTTACAGCCAGAAGATTGCCCCATGGCGATGTGGGGACAAGAACAACAGCCAGAAAACTGACAGTCCACAGCAGGGCAACAAATACGCCGTATTGCCTTGCGAAAGCTTTAAGCTGTACTAATGATGCAACGTTTATCATATGCTTTGCAAAGTTAAACATTTTATACAGAATGAAAAGTGGGCTATTCGAAAATTATGTTAAATGGTAACGATTTGCGCGTTACAGCTGCATGGTTTTGCTATATATATATTATCTTTGCACCCGCAAAACGCAAATGCGATCTTTTATACGGGCAAGTCTCCTACGACCAGCTCCTGAAGAATCCCCCAGGACGGGAACGTAGCAAGGGTATTTGGTTGTAGCGGTGCGATAGGAACAGCTTGCCCACCCGCCTCTTTAGCTCAGTTGGCCAGAGCACGTGATTTGTAATCTCGGGGTCGTTGGTTCGAATCCGACAAGAGGCTCTTCGAAAAGGAAGAATGATTGTATAATAAGATGGAATACCGGCAATGCTGGTGTTCCATCTTTTTTTGGCTTTTCCCAGTACCATTACCCTTGTTTTATACCGGCTTTATGGCATGGAGGTAGCAGTATAAGCCTGTTAAGGCAGGAGTTTGGCGGCCGTCAGCAGCGCGTACGACGGCCGCCGTACGATGGGTTTGACGGCCGTCAACAGCATTGCTGACGGCCGCCAAACAATGAATATAATCCTGTAAAGGTGTTGCCTCTATATAATAAGGTGGGGTAGAACAGCATGTAATGACGGGATGAAACAAGCGTAATTGCAAATGCCTAACAGTATATTGAGCTGTCCCTCATATTGTCAATAAAATATATCATGCACGATATTTAGTTAATAAGATTTAAATAACATAACACATCGCCCACGATGTTATTTTGTTTTTTTATTTTTGTAGTCAAAGACAACAGAAATGGCTTACGAACAATTACAATTACAAAATCAGCTTTGCTTCAGGCTTTACACGGCCAGCAGGCTTATAACACAAGCTTATGAGCCTTATCTTATGCCGCTTGGACTTACGTATACGCAATATCTGGTGTTGCTGGTGCTGTGGGAAACTGATGATTTGCCAGTGAATGACATAGGTAAAAGGCTGATGTTGGGCATTAATACCGTGTCGCCCCTCATCAGGCGCATGGAGAGTTCAGGCTTGCTTTCGCGTCGCGACAGCACGACAGACAAACGCCAGCAAATAGTTTTCCTTACTGAAAAAGGAAAGCAGATGCGCGAGAAATGCGCATCAATACCACAGTGTATGATAAGCGATATGGATGATTGCGGAGTAGAAAGCAATGAGCTTACATCAGTTATTCCGCCTTTGGACAATATAATAGAGGCCCTGAATAAAAGGGTTATAATTAATTTAAAGAAAAGAAAATCAAAATGAACCGATTATTTTTATTTAGTTTTGCTGTATTCTTTTTCGGACTGACAAGCTGTTCGGGGAACAGCCCAAAGCAGAAAGAAAGTGTAACAAAACAAGTTTCAACTCAAAAAAATACAAAGAAGATGAATGTAGAAGAACTTACAGCAGAGGCTTTTAAGCAAAAAGTAATGAACTATGACAAGCATCCTGACAAGTGGGTTTTTGAAGGAACCAAACCTGCTATCATCGATTTCTATGCTACATGGTGCGGTCCTTGCAAGCAGACGGCGCCTATTGTTGAACAGGTTGCTGCCGATTATGCAGGCCAGATAGACGTATATAAGGTTGACGTTGACCAGCAACAGGAGCTTGCTGCGCTCTTTGGGGTAGAGTCGATACCCACTATTTTGTTCATTCCTAAACAGGGAACGCCACAGCGTGTAAGTGGTGCCATGCCGCGTTCGGGCTTTGATGATGCCATCAAAAGGGTGTTTGGTATGAAATAAACGGGTTGATATTGGCCCGTTTTGTATCAACATAAACTTAGGTCTACGTTTTCAGGACAGTTACAGAACATTTAAATAGTAGTGAGAAATGAAAATTAAACACATGATGGGAGCGCTTCCTGTCGTAGCTTTTTTGCTGGTAAGCGAACCGGCGCAGGCGCAAATTTCGTTGGGAGACGTGTTGAAAGGCGTTACCGAACAAGCCGGGAAGACGGTAAGCTCAACCGAAAAGGCTGCAGGCTTAATGTCGGCACTTACAACGGTTTTTGATGCAAATAAGGTTGCAAAAGCCGAAGATTTGGTTGGAAACTGGGGCTATACGGAACCGGCTGTCGTGTTTACGAGCGGCAATATGTTGAAGAATGCCGGTGGAAAAGTAGTGTCGGCAGCCATCGAAAAAAAACTTCAGGAACAGCTTAATAAATATGGTGTCAAAAAAGGTGCGATGAAAATGACCTTCGATAAGGATGGGAATTTTACGCAGACAGTGGCTGGAAAAACTCTGAAGGGAACGTATACGGTAAGCGGTAAAAACGTAAAGCTCGTATATGGAGGCATTAAAGAGCAGTTCCTTGGGACGACACAGGTTGACGGTAACGACCTGCTTATTGTAATGAATGCCACAAAACTGATGAGTTATATGAAGACATTGGGTATGCTTAGTGGCAATTCAACGCTTAAAACAGCCTCTTCTCTCCTGGGGTCCATGGACGGGATGCTGTGTGGCCTGAGGCTTCAGAAATAGGCTTTGCACGGTGATTTAAACATTTTTACGATAGTTTTCAAGTATCTTTTTGTAGTTTTGTAAACACGGTATAATCATTAAAACAAAAAGTTATGGCAGAAAGAGATTTGGTTCTTGTAGATATTTGCAACAACCCTATACTGGCAGAGGAAATAAAATACAGACTTGAAGAGGTTGAAATACCTTGTATGGTTATTGACCAAACGCTTACAGGTGTTAATGGTGGCTATGGTGCGTTGCCAGGTTTTGCCATAAAAGTGTTTCGCAAATACGAAGAACGTGCGAATGCTATTGTTGCTGAAATAAGAGAAGAACAGCGCAAAAGTGAATTGAATACAGAAGAATAATCATATCTTTTGAAAATATGAATGACCTCTTTAGTAAGGCAGAGAAACAGCTTTACTAAAGATTAATAAGTTTGTTACTATGGTTTGTGACCATTCGGTGGACACTGTTCGCTCTGAAAAATTACGTCTGCTCTTTATCTGTCTGGGCAATATCTGCCGTTCTCCTGCCGCACATGCTGTGATGCAGTATAAGATTGATGAGGCAGGATTGGCCGAAAGGTTTTACGTTGATTCGGCAGGCATTGGAGGATGGCACGTTGGACAGCTTCCCGACAAGCGCATGAGGGAGCATGGATACAGCAGAGGCTACAATGTGAATCATCATGCACGGCAGTTTGATGCGGCGACCGACTTTGACCGTTTCGATTATATCATTGTGATGGATGATGATAATTATAAGTATATTACATCGGTAGCAGCTGACGAAAAGCAACGTAAAAAGGTGTTGATGATGGCCGATTTCTTTACCCTTCATGATGGCGAAACGGTTGTTCCTGACCCATATTACGGTGACGGTAGAGCCTTTGAATACGCCCTTGACCTTATAGAAGACGGGTGTGATGGGCTTCTTCAACGCTTCAAATAAACCCAAAGGGCAGGAAATGATGTTCCTGCCTTTTTTGTTTATCGTTATTGTACAGATGGTTTGGCATTGTATCGGATAAATAAAACGGATGTTGAGGAAATAAGATAAGGTTTATATTCGTATATTTGCAGGTCGTATGAATGAAATAATCTGACAGATATGAAAAAGGGACTTGTATTGGAAGGCGGAGCCATGCGGGGCTTATTCTCGGCAGGTGTTATTGATGTGCTGATGGAAAATGGCGTAACGTTTGATGGCGTGATAGGTGTTTCGGCAGGAGCTTGTTTCGGTTGTAACATCAAATCGCATCAGCCTGGGCGCGTCATCAGATATAATAAGGCAATGGCTCATGAGTGGCGATATGCTTCGTTGAGGTCGTTATTGACAACGGGTGACTATTTTGGAGGCGACTTTTGTTACCATTATCTGCCATGGCATATTGATGTTTTCGACAAGCATTCCTACGATAACGACTCGTCTGAATTTTGGTGTGTATGCACGGATGTAGAGACAGGAGAGCCCGTTTATGAAAAATTTGATACGGTAAATGACGAAATGTTAGAGTATATAAGGGCGTCAGCATCGATGCCTGTCGTATCAAAGGTGGTAGAAATAAAGGGTAAAAAGTTGCTCGACGGAGGCATATCCGATTCTATTCCCCTGAAATTCTTCCAGCGTCAGGGCTATGAAAGGAACATAGTTGTGCTTACTCAGCCTGAGGGTTATGTAAAAACGCGTAACCGTTTGCTGCCATTGATGAAGCCCTTTATACGGAAATATCCGGAGCTTGTGCATGCGCTCAGCACGCGACATGATATGTATAACGGGCAGACAGCGTATGTGAGAGACGAGGAAAAGGCCGGACGTGCTTTTGTGATACGGCCTGCTGGGGCACTGACGATAGGGCATATATCGCATAATCCTGACGAAATGCAAGATACTTACGAACGGGGACGGCAGCAGGCACTGGCATCGTTAAGCGAGATAAAGCATTTCTTGGAGTAAAAAACTTATTGTAAAGCAGAAGAGCATATACCTTTATTATAATAGGTATACATCATGATGATAGTTGGTTGATTTTGGATATTCGCAATCATCATGTTTAGGTATTTTGCCGATTAATAGCCATTTAAGTCATGGTTAAGTCAGAAAGTTTTCTTACTTTTGACGTGCTGAATGAATGTTTTGGTCTGTTGTATAGCGATATGGCAGAAGTTTCGGTTTTCGTTACTGACACATGCGCCTGCTAAGTATGATGTTGTTTGATAACATTTGTTACCATGGAGCTTAATAAAATAAGTATGGCATACCTGTTGTACACATGTAAAATAGCAAATGATATAATCAAATTAAGCAATAATACTTATGGAAAAGTTTGAAAAAGGCAAAGTTTTTGAACCGTGCGAGCTTGTAAATTATGTAGACGGTGGGGTTGTAAGCAAAGAGCTTATTCACAATACGTCGGGTAGTGTAACCCTGTTTTCTTTTGATGCAGGACAAGGCTTGTCGGAACATTTTGCGCCGTTTGATGCACTTATACAGGTTATTGACGGTGAGATAGAACTTACGGTTGAAGGTGTCAGGAACGTAATCAAAGCGGGAGAAGCATTTATTATTCCTTCGGGTGCTCGCCATTCGGTGAATGCTGCACAGCGTTTTAAGATGGTGATTACAATGATTAAGGAAAAAGAGACCGACAAAGTTAAATTCACTAATCAATAATTTCACAACAATGAAAAAGACAATAGTAGTGTTCGGTTCATCGACAGGTATGACCGAAGAGGTAGCTGGCAAAATTGCAGATAAGCTTGGAGTAGAGGCAATTAATGTTACCGACTTTACAGCTGACACTGTAAACGAGAATGAAAACTTGCTGTTAGGTACATCAACATGGGGCGCAGGCGACCCTCAGGACGATTGGTACGATGGTATCAGCCTGTTGCAAGGTTCTGACCTTAGCGGTAAAACAGTGGCAATTTTCGGTGTAGGCGACTCGGAAGGATACAGCGATACTTTCTGTGGTGGCATGCGATCCATTTACGATGCCGTTGAAAAGGCAGGTGCAAAAGTTGTAGGAGCTGTATCGACAGACGGCTATACCTTCGACGATTCTGATTCGGTTATCGATGGAAAATTCTTAGGACTGGCTCTCGATGAGACGAATGAGGCCGATAAAACTGACGAGCGTGTAGACGCATGGTTGAACGAAATTAAGCCTGAACTATAATATAGGTATTAAAAGATAAGGTTTAACTGATATAACCGGCAGGCTTCAGGGTCTGCCGGTTTTGTTATTTTATATGGTATTCGTGTGCAACTTTACAGAACATAAAAGAGAGAAGGTGCATGGGATACTCTTGTCACATTCATGAACAGTAAGCATCTTTACAGGGCATAAGGGAGAAAAGGTACATGTTGCATGGTAGGAGTTAGCTGTAATATAATAAATTAAGGTGAAGAACGTTATCATATAAACTAAGAATAACAATGAAAAAGACAATTGTATTATTTTTAATGTGCATGTTCACTTTGCACATATTGGCCTGGAAAGAGCCGGGAACAACAACGGTTTACCCTCGTTTAGGTATTAATTTTTCAAAGTTTAGTGGTGATAAAATTTATACAACAGGACAGAATACAGGGGGTTCTGATACTTATATTCCATCGCAGTTTAAGACAGGTTTTTCCTTAGGTGCTGAGGTGCAGCACCAGTTTACTAATGTGATGGCAGGTAGTATAGGATTGCTTTATAGCAAGCAGGGAACAGCCTTTAAAAAGACAAGCGGCACAGATTTTGATTTTAAGATGAAGCATAATGATCTGATTGTGCCTGTGATGCTGGTTGCAACGACAAAATATAATGTTGATGTGAAAATAGGTTTACAGCCTGAAATAAGAGTGTCAAAAGGTTTCAATCAAGTGTTTAACAGGATTAACCTGTCGCTTCCTGTGGGTATAAGCTACGAGTTTAAGCATGTGGCAGTTGACCTTCGTTACCATTTGGGTTTGACTCATGTGTATAAAGACCAGAGCTTATACGACTCGTCGTACAATAAAACCATCATGCTGACTTTAGGATATGGTTTTGACCTGTAAGTTTTTTCGGCGCAGTAAGGCTTAGTTCGCAGAGTTTATTATTTAAAAAATAATAAAAAATACACTTTTTCTTCACGGTTGTAGTTTTTAATTTATATTTTTGCGGACGGTATGAAAGGATTGTTTTAACAGGATATTCAGATGATCAGCATAAAACATATTTTGCTAACAGCTATCGCATCGCTTTTGTTTATAGGGTGCGGTTCAACGTCAAGGGTTCCAATTACAGGTCGTAAGCACACGTTGTTGGTAAGCGATGCTGAGGTTTTGAGCCTTAGCAAGCAAGAATATTCAAAGTTTATGAAGAGCGCACGGCCTTCTGCTGATGCTGCCAATACCGCAATGGTGAAGCGCGTTGGAACACGTTTGGCAAATGCTGTTGAGGCTTATCTTCGCAGCCATGGGGCAGCCGATGAGGTAAAAAACTTCGCATGGGAGTTTAATTTGGTACAGGATAAGTCGGCTAATGCGTTCTGTATGCCGGGCGGTAAAATTGTTGTGTATGATGGATTACTTCCATATACGAAGAATGAAACAGCGCTGGCAATAGTGCTTGGGCATGAAATTGCACATGCCGTAGCCAAGCATAGTGCCGAACAAATGTCGAAACAAATTCGCCAACAGTATGGAACGGCCATACTTGGCACTGTATTGAATTCGGCAGTAGGCAGTGGAGTAGGCGACGTGGCGTCAGCAATTGCAAAACAGGGCTTCTCTTTTGCAAACCTTAAATACAGTAGAGATAACGAGTCGGAGGCTGATCATATGGGGCTTATCTTTGCAGCAATGGCCGGTTATGACCCTCGAGAAGCCATCCCGTTTTGGCAACGTATGTCACAAGGCAATGGTAACAGTAATGATATATTTAGCGATCACCCAAGTGATGCAAACCGTATCGCGGCTCTTACGCGTCTAATGCCGGAGGCTATGAAATATTATCAGGCAGCAGCACCCGTAGAAAGCCAGAGCAAAACAGTAAGAATTTCGAATCCGTCAGGTAAGAAAAAAAGGAGGCGTTAATGCCTTCTACTGCCGTTAAATTCGGCAGACCATATGCCCGCCCCTTCTTGTCGTTGAGACAAGGAGGGGCATTTTTAATGGAATTATTTTGTAATGTCAATATTTTATTTTAAATTTACTGCACCAAAACCATAGATATTGTATGAGTTAGCTTGAATTAATTCCATATTTTTATAATCTTAAATTTTGATATAATGGTAGATTACCTAACCGAAAACTTATGGCTTTTATGGACATTTGTATGTGTAATAGCCCTTGTTTTGGAAATAAGTTCTGGAACATTTTACCTGATTTGTTTTGCCATTGGTGCAGTAGGTGCTGTATTGGTTTCGCTTATTAATACGCCTTTCTGGTTTCAGATACTTGTTTTCGCAGCCATTTCAACATTTAGTGTTTATGGTATCCGTCCTTTCTTATTGAAGTATTTACACCCTTCAAAGGGCGAACGGTTGAGCAATGTAAGTGCTTTGCTGGGGCGTCAGGGTATAGTTATAGAACCCATTACGGCTGACAGACCTGGCTATGTGAAGATAGATGGTGATGAATGGCGTGCAGTAACGGCCGACGGTTCGATGATAGAACGGGGTGAAACAGTTAGAATAACAGCAATGAATAGTATCATTGTTACCGTAGAACCTATTGATTAGCTGTGCGAAATAAAAAGTTTTCAGATTGAAATTAAACCTTTAATATTAAAAATTATGATTGGATACTACGTAGTTATTGGTTTTGTTCTTCTGGCTATTATCTTTGTAAAGATGGCCATTGTGATTATTCCGCAGAGCGAAACACGCATTATTGAACGCCTTGGTAAGTATTTTGCCACGCTCGGACCGGGCATAAATATTATAATTCCCTTTGTAGATCGTGCCAAATCCATAGTTACATCTGATCGTGGAAGGTATATTTACAGTAGTGTTATAGACCTTAGAGAGCAGGTTTATGACTTTGACAAGCAGAACGTTATTACGAAAGACAATATTCAAATGCAGATAAACGCACTGCTTTATTTCCAGATAGTTGATCCTTTCAAAGCTGTTTACGAGATTAATAATTTGCCTAATGCTATTGAGAAGCTGACGCAAACCACACTTCGTAACATCATTGGAGAGATGGAATTAGACCAGACGCTTACGTCGCGTGACGTGATAAATACCAAGCTTCGCGGCGTTTTGGATGATGCTACCAACAAGTGGGGTATTAAGGTTAACCGTGTAGAGCTTCAGGATATTATACCGCCGTCGAGTGTATTACAGGCTATGGAGAAGCAAATGCAGGCAGAACGCGACAAACGTGCTACCATTTTGAAGTCGGAAGGAAATAAGCAAGCACAGATTTTACAGTCGGAAGGTGAGAAGCAAGCCAAGATAAACAAGGCCGAAGCAGCCAAGCAGCAGGCCATATTGATAGCAGAAGGTGAGGCTCAGGCTCGTATAAAGAAAGCTGAAGCGGAGGCTGCAGCTATTGATAAAATAACAGTGGCAGTAGGACAATCAACCAATCCAGCCAACTATTTACTGGCTAAAAACTACATCCAAATGCTGACAGATGTATCAAGTGGTGACAAAACCAAGACGGTTTTCCTGCCATTTGAAGCAACCAATCTGATGGGAAGTATAGGTGGAATAAAAGAATTGTTCAAAGGTTAATTATATTACATATAATGAATAAGGCAGCGATACCCGCTGCCTTATTTTGTTTTTATACAAACTTATACGGCGTAAGTTTTTAACAGAAAGGGCTGTTTTATATATAACACAGTCAGTAGCATTGATGTTTTCTTATTTTTAGATTCTTTCTTTATAATCGTGTTTATGTATGGTAATATTGGTTTTGCTGGTTGTTAGTAATCTTTAGTCTGCTGATTTACGATTTTATGACAAGTAGTTATGCTGTTTTCGGGTTTTAGAATATTCGCTATACCTTTATTATATAGGGCAAGGAGATTCAGAAAAAATGGCAAAAACAAAAGGTTCAGACTGCATATTGTCAGTCTGAACCTTTTGTTGTCTGATTCTTAATTTGTATGAAAGGAAATAAGAATCAGTTATTTTTCAGATTTATTCATCCTCATCTTTTGCCAGAGGTACCTTTACAATGGCAAAACCTGAGGTCGAACGGCCTGCATATACCCACAAGTAAAGATCCTTGCCGGCAGCGTCTTTTTCAATAAAGAAGTTCGAATTGCCTCCGCAATAAGCCAGGTTTGCACCGCCAATAAGATACTTAAATACCGGGTTATGGTCCTCTGCAGCATCGAAGTTCTTAAGGGCTTCCATGGTATCTGCTCCCTTATTGATGTTGAAAATATAGATGCCTGGCACAGCCTTGCTGGCGCCACCGAAACCAGCTGTGGTCACAAAGAGGTAACGATTACCGTTGAAAGTGAACACGCGTGCTGTGGTAGCCTCAAGCGGTAAGTTGTCTTTTGAAACAGTATACTTGGCATTTAATGACTCGTCTGCAAGAGTAACACCAATCTTATTTCCTGAATAGATGTACTCCTCTGTGCCATCAACGCGGTAAACATTGGTGCAAAGACCAGGCAATGTGCCTTGAACAGGAACAACTTCAGGTGTACCGACGGTCTTGTATGCGCTTATAGGCACACGGATAAAGTCTTCTCCTGTGGGGTTTGCACCGAAGTAAATAAAGCCGTTTCCGCTTGCATCGAGTGTCAACGACATGTTATCGCCATGACGTGCCTTTACAAAAGGCAACGTGCTGATGTCGATATTGGCAATACATTCAGGCGCTGCGGTCTCATTTTCGTAATAGTAAATCTTAAGAGGAGAGGTTGCACCTCCGGCCAAACTCGCCAGATAGATGTGGCCTCCGGCCAAGGCTCCCATGTTATATGCGAAAGTACCCCCCGATATTCCAGTTGTATTCAGCATAACAGGATTGCTTACATTGCCTGCCATTACGTCAGAAACTTTCAAGAGATGTGGACCCATTCCGCGATCAACAACAAGTACATGTGTTCCGTCAAAATCAGAACAACGGGCAGTTGCTGTTTTAAGACCGGCATAAGCATTGGTATTATCGAAGGCGTACGTGCTTACTTTTTCAAAGTCTCCGCCAAAGAGAGGAACCTTTTTACGTATGGTTACAAAGTAGTCTTTGTAGCGATTGTGATTCAATACGCGTACAGTCTTTGTGCGTTCCGTGGTTTCATCGTCCATGGAAAAGTCGAGAGTGTCCTGCGTTAACTTCGATCCTTCAGAAGTTGTAGCCACTACAACAATCTTGCTAAAATCGGTAGCAATGTTCACTCGTGGAAATTTCACGGTCTTTTTATCCTCATCTATCGTTCCCTCCAGCTGCACAGTGTTCCCGTTTCCGTCTTGTGCATTGATGATTTTTAAGCCTAACAGGTCATTGGCATAAGGGTTAACGGTAGCAGATGGGTAGTCATCGGCACAGCCATTCAGCAGTGCTGTCACTGCGAATGCGGCTAAACCAAGATATGATTTAATTTTAAATGACTTCATATTTCTAAACCTTTAGTTGTTTAATTGTTTGTAGAAGGCCAGCCTGCAGTTTGTGTAAGGTGATAGCCTCTGTTGGCATAGTCAATAATTTGGTTTGTACCTATCGGACAAAGATAGGGATTTACGTTCACCAAATTGAGATATTTCAAGCGTGGTTGCGTTGTTTCAGCCTGGAACCAGCCCTTAATTTGAGCAGCATTATTTCCGTTATAGGTAACATAATCGCCCGTAGCAGTTCTTACACGAAGCTTTCCTTTATAGTCGTCAAGCTTGCCGGCAAGTTGTCCGTTGCCAGTAGAAAGATCAACATAAGTACCATGAAGCAGTCCGTTTGCACGAGTATCAGTATCCATGTAGTTCAGTTTGTGCCAGCGACGCAGGTCTATAATACGACCGGGTTCGAAAGCAAACTCCATACGTCTTTCCCTGCGAATCTCCCAAAGCAAGCGTGGAACATCGCCGTCGCGCTTGGGATCATTCGGCAAGTTAGACAGTACGAGATGTGCTGTCTTGTGCAATCCCTTTGCCTGTTGGATTTCATCGAGTGGACGATCGCGAATAGCGTTGACCGAATTATCCAAGTCTTGCTGAGTAACAACATCCTCACCGAGGGTTTCCAATTCAGCCTTTGCCTCAATCCAGTTCAATAATACCTCAGAATAACGGATGACAGGGAATCCCGTTACGTTGTTGGTTCCAGTCCATTCAGTGGCTGGAGAACCTTTCTCCTTCACATAGCTGAGGGCCGTACGTGGAATAAACTTCACCACGTAAAGCAAGCTTGAACGCGAACGAATGGTGAGAGAATCGTAGAAAGTAGCTTCAAAGCGCGGGTCACGAGTCTTGATAAGGTTATCGAGAGTAAAGTTATTTGCGTTAGCTACTGTTGATTCCTGATAATCCTTACCGTCAATACAGTTGAACGATTCGATAAGATTCTTTGATGGTCCTGCTGCCAATGCTTCGTTTACATTACAGTATGATGCAATACAATGGGTTGTACCAAGCGACGCATCATACTTACGGTACAGAAGAACATCCTTTTTCTTAGTCAGATCATAAGAACAGAACAGTTCACGGAACGGTGTCTCAATCTGGTATTTACCACTTGACATCACCAGGTCGCCAGCCTCAACGGCCAGCTTAAAGAACTTAGCGGCACGATCGTTATCATGATAATAATACTTCTGCCAGCTGCCTTCATACAAAGCATAGCGTGCAACGAGAGCAGCTGCAATATATCTATTGATATAGCCTTCGCCGTCATTCAGCTTAACGTTTTGCATAGCGAAGCTGAAATCGTTGTATACAGAGTCCATCACATCGTTACGAGGTGTACGGTCTTTGTATATTTCGTCACGATCTTCGTTTGTTATTTCGTGGTTGTAATAAGGCACATCACCGAACACATTCACCAGTCGGGCATACTCCATACCACGGAACAGGCGTCCGATACCGGTCCAGTGGTTGTAGGCTGCTGTCGATAATACGCCGCCCATCTTCTGCTGAATACGGTCCAGCATGATGTTAGCCTTGCGAACCATGGCAAAATCCCAGGTGGGTCCACAATACTGGCTCTGGTAGTTATCGGTGCCCTCTGAGGTACTTCCTATTGATGTAGGAACCTGACGACTGAAGTTTGCCTGGCTGCTATTGGTCAAAACATCATCGTTGAACGTGTTATTGTTGATACCCGGAGCATAGTAAACAGTCCAGCCCTTGCCGTAGCCGGGGAAATAATAGCTGTAAAAGTCGTTGGCATACAGACGCAGCTTCTCTTCGCTTGTCCAGTATTTACTGTCCTGCTCCTTCGTAAGTGACGGGCGGTCAAGCACATCACTGCAACTGCTGAAGCCGAGCAGTCCCAACATGATTATCGGAATGATATTACGTTTCATAGTAAATGATTTTAGAATGTAAGTTGAAGACCAAGTGACATTGACTTAAATACAGGTGTTCCTGTACCAGTACGTCCCAAGTTGTAGCTGGAACTGAACATAGAATAACCTGATATTGCTTCAGGGTCAATTGGCAAGCCTCTCAGATGATCGAATGTTAAGAAGTTCTCTAACGATACGTATACACGGCAGTTGCTGATGTAAGCCTTGCGCATCCACTCCCTTGGGAACGTGTAACCGAAGTTAATATTCTTCACGCGCAGGTAAGCCATGTTAAGCAAATACTTGCTTTGCGTCTGCATGGTAAAGCCTGTATTGCTTCCTCCAAGGTCCCAGGCACGTGGATAAAAGGCGTTAGTGCGCTCTTCTGTCCAATAGTCTTTTGCGAAAGTTTCAGGCATAGCACCTTCCTTTGCGTTCCATCCCGGGATGGCAAGCTGGCCTGCACCCCAAATCTTACGCTTGCCAATACCCTGGCAATAGATTGAAAAGTCGAAGCCTTTATAGTCGGCTCCCAGACGGAAACTGTATTCAAAGCGTGGAGTAGCGTTGCCTATTACCTTAAGGTCGCCGTGGTCGCCGAATGTGTTTGAGCCGCTATCGATATAGCCGTCACCATTTAAATCAACAAACTTTACGTCACCAGGCGAGCATATAAGCTTATTGCCATCTTCGAAGGCTACCTGATAAACGGGATATTCTGACGTCTGTACGTGTGTGGTACGAGGCGTTCCTTTATATATAACGGTGGTTGTTTTGAGGTTACCTGCTGCATCATAGGCAAAGTCGTCCTTCTGGTAAAGGCGATCGGTTACATAACCCCAGATGTCGCCGTACGTGCTGCCCGTTGCGAAAGAACTGTATACTGAGCGCGCGCTCCACTTGGTTTTGTAGTCGGCTCCGCGTACAGTCTTTGTCTTTGCATCAGATAACTGGAATGTACCATTGACGCCAAGACCGTTCGAAAAGCGGTGATGGTAGTCGATAGAAAGCTCCCAACCCTTGGTCTCAAGCTCACCATAGTTGCCGTCGGGCGCTTCTGTTCCAAGTGTTACAGGCAGGCTTTCACCAGCGATAATCATGTTTTTGGTCTTACGATTGTACCAATCGAAGCTTACACCAAGCTCATTTTTAAGGAAACGCAGGTCAACACCGAGGTCGAAAGTTTCAATACGCTGCCAGCCAATGTTGGCATCAACTAATGAAGGAGTGCCGAAATAGGTTACCAATTTGCCGTCATAGCCAATCCATGAGCTTTGTCCACCAGGTAGGAACGACTGGTAAAGCGAGTTGCTTACCGACTGGTCGCCGATTGAACCCCATGATGCACGTAACTTACCAAAGCTTAAAACCTTTTCAATGGGTTTCACAAAGCTTTCACTTGTAAATACCCATCCTGCAGAGAAAGAAGGGAACCACTCCCACTGTAAGTTCTTAGGGAACTTGGAAGAACCGTCACGACGCATGTTCGCTTCGAAGAGATACTTGTCCATAAACGCATAGTTCACACGGCCAAAGAAACCTAACTGTGCGTCCCAATTGCGCGTAGCACTGATGAATTGCTGGCCCGAGGCAAGGTCAAACTGCGGGTTATTCTGCTCGATAAGGTCAGTTTTGCGTCCTGTGTATGAGCTGTAATTGGTTGTTACACGGTTCATACCGAGCATGAATTTGAAAGCGTGCTCTTTCTCTGCGCCCAGATTCAGGCGGTAAGTAGTATACGCATTGATGGTGCTTTGGTTATACTTGTAGGTATAATTGCTCACACTTGTTGCCGTATTATTGGTGAAATACGTCTGGTATGGGAAACGATAGGCCGGCATTCCTGACCCGTCGGTAACAATATTACCGTTGTCATCCACATACACCTGGTCGCCGTTCTTGTCAGTCCAAAGCTCTGGAGCATACCATTCCTGACCACCTGTATACTGAATTACAGAGTTATTGCGGTCGGTTGCCTGGTGAGCGTAGGTATAATCAAACTGTGCATCCCAGTTCTTGGTAATGTTGAGGGTTGCACCGAGGTTAATATTGAAATACTTGTTCTGCAAGTTATCCGTGTTGCTCTGTGCTATTTCGGCAACGGGTTCGCGCAGATTGTGTCCTAATTGGTCCTGTACACCTTCGGGCATCAGGCGGCTCCAGCGATACAAATACAGCCATGGGTCGGCCACAGTAGTGCCTACACCCGGATAGCGCTTGTTGCGATCAGAGTATATTGCGCCTGCAC
The DNA here is from genome assembly GCA_015256945.1 of Prevotellaceae bacterium. Taxonomy (GTDB): domain Bacteria; phylum Bacteroidota; class Bacteroidia; order Bacteroidales; family Bacteroidaceae; genus Prevotella. The sequence continues at coordinate 45,909 of JABZLB010000005.1, forward strand.
GGACGGTTACATACTTATTAATTTCAGACGATAATTTAAGCGAAGCGTTGTAACGACGGAAGTCATCATGCTTTGCCGCTTTCATCATACCGTCCTGGTTCATCAGGCCTAAGCCAATGTTGTATGAGGTTTTACCGCTCTTGCCATTGACAGAAAGGTTGTGCTGTGACGATGGTGCCCAGTCGCGAACCATGGCTTTTACACCGTCGTATATACGGTAACCATACTTGTCGGTGCCGTCAAAGATCCAGTCACGACCGTATACAACGGGGTCGTTATACTTGACAGAGCCTCCGTATTTCTGCTGCCACTCAACGGCTTTCTGATAGCTGTCTTCGTTGATACGCCAGAAACCGCCCGCCGGCATTGCGTCTTTTCGGTTTATTTGAGCGTCTAATGTATAGCGTAAACCGTCAATACCTGCCATTTTAATATCATTGGCAAGATGCTGGAAAGAGAAGTTATTGGTGTATGTTACTTCAAATTTGTCAGAGCTTGCACCCTTCTTTGTGGTGATAAGCACAACACCGAAGGCTGCCTTTGAGCCATAGATTGATGATGCAGCAGCATCTTTAAGCACAGAGATCGACTCAATATCGTTCGGGTTTACCAGCTGTATACTTGGTATTTCGACGTTGTCGAGCAGAATTAATGGTGCGCCACTTCCATTTACAGAAGCTATTTGTCCACGAATGTGTATGAGGGGATCTGAACCTACTTCGCCCGTAGGCACGGTAATATTCATACCTGGAACAACACCCTGCAAACCGCGTCCTACGTCGGCAATAGGCCTGCTTGACAGCGATTTGTTTACGTCTACTGAAGTAACGGCACCGGTAAGGTTGGCCTTTTTCTGCGTACCATAGCCTACAACAACCACTTCATTAAGCTGCTTGTCGTCCTCCTTCAGCGTGATATTCATGCCATTGGTAGCGGCTACTGTCTTAGGTGCAAAGCCAACATAGCTTACTTCGAGCTGTGCTCCGGGCTTAACATTCAGCTGAAAATTACCGTCAATATTGGTGATGGCGGTGTTTTTCGTTCCCTTTTCGGTCACGGTTACACCTACTAATGGCTCACCGGCCGGATCGGTTACATGGCCTTTTACAACTTTCTTTTGTTGTGTAACATTTAGCGAATACGCGATTTCGGTCTTCGATGCGGTTGTTTCCTGACCTGCAAAAGCGTTACAGGGTAGTAACAAACCAGTGAGAAGACACATGCACGCTGCTTTTTGGATGGAACCTCTATGGCCGCTCGACCATGGACTAATCCGTCTAAGGTTATACGTCACAATTCTCATGTTAGGTTTTATTAAATAAAAAATTCTTCAGTTCTTAGCGTAGGTTGTGCAGGTTAAGCACAATTACAACAATTGAGGGTCAAATTTAGAAATAATTATCCTAACCTACAAGCTTTTGTTCAAAAAAATATAAAAAACTTATTTTTATGCCTTTTATGTTTAAAAAATATTATCGTGGCAGGTTAATAATTATTCTGAACGTTTGTGATTGTGGGATAAGTGTGCATTGATTTCTGTTAAATTTCTTGTATGTTATGCCATTATGTATTCGTCATTGTGGTTTAAAGGTCATTGTGCGGCAGCCGTCAGCAACGCGTACGGCGATCGCCGAACAACGGGTGTGACGGCCGTCAATCGCGCTGCTGACGGCCGTCGTACAGTAAACATATAACGATAACAATACGGGCTTGCGGGCATATTGTTCTTTATATATGGGCGTAAGGTTTGTAACAATATTATGTGGTTCATATCTGCTTATTTGCCATCATAATTTGCTATATTTGCAAATGAAATATGATTTATTATAATAAGGTATAATTAAATAAGGTATGGACGAACAGGTTTTTTATATTAAAAATATGGTTTGCGCCCGCTGTATCATGGCTGTAACAAAGGTTTTTGAAGACGAAGGGCTCGCACCGGTTGACATAGAACTGGGTAAAGCCGTTATAAAAGGGTCGGTAGGGGAGCAGCAGCGCAACCGAATTGCCCGCAGCCTGCATCAGCTTGGCTTTGAGTTGCTTGATGATCGTTCTCTCCAAACCATTGAACAGATAAAGGCTGCCGTAATACGTTTAGTTCATTATAAAGGCAATTCTACGGCCGTTAATCTTTCCAATTACGTACAACAAGAGCTTCATCAGGACTATTCGGCGTTGTCAAAGCTCTTCTCCGAGTACACATCGATGACGCTTGAACGCTATTATATTGAGCAGCGTGTGGAACGTGTAAAGGAACTTCTTACATATAATGAGCTGAACATTACGGAAATAGCACTGAGCATGAACTATTCGAGCGTGGCTTATTTGTCGGCTCAGTTTAAAAGCGTTACAGGCATGACACCATCACAGTTCAGGCAAATAAGTGGAAATAAGCGCCGTGAACTCGACCGCATATAGCTGTTTCTGATGCAGGGTGATGCCATTGCCGGTGCGGCGTTATCTGTGAAAGCTGTATCAGTGTAAGTAGAAATATATAAATTTTATCCTTAAAATTATAACATGTTTCGCAGGCTACGATAGTATCTTTGCATACAGAAATTAAACAGTTAAATATTAAACATTCAAAGAATATGGAAAAGACTATTCAGGTTAACGGAATGAAGTGTGAGCATTGCAAGATGAAAGTTGAATCGGCACTGACGGCACTTAACGGTGTTAAAAGTGCAGAGGTTAGTCTTGCCAATCATAATGTGAAGGTAAATTTTGATGAAAGCTGTGTAAACGAGGCCCAGATGAAGGACGCCGTAGACGCTGCAGGTCACTTTGAAATGGTTAGCGAATAAACATGAAACAAACTATTCCTGTTGTTGGTATGGCATGTTCGTCGTGCTCTGCCAACGTTGAACGCCGGCTGAACAGCCTGAAAGGTGTGCAGTCGGCTTCGGTATCTCTGGCCGGCCGTACAGCACTTGTCGATTATGATGAGCACGAAATATCGCTCTCCGACATGAAACGCGAAATCAATGCCATCGGCTACGACCTTGTTATAGAGAGCGGTCGTTCGGCCGAGGCAATACAAAGGCGCGAATATGCTGTGCTTCGCCGTCGTACGTTGCTCAGCTGGGTACTGTCTGTATTGGGCATGGCGGTCAGCATGAAGTGGATAAACCTTGGCAATGACAGCTTTACTAATCAGGTGGCTATGCTGATAGCGCTGGCCAATATGGTATTTTGCGGCAGTACCTTTTATACGTCATCGGTCAGGCAATTGCGCCATGGCGCAGCCAATATGGACACATTAGTGGCACTGTCTACATCGATAGCGTTCGTCTTCAGTGTTTTTAATACGTTCTGGGGAGAGGCTGTTTGGGGTGCCCGCGGGATGGAATGGCATACCTATTTCGACTCTTGTGGGATGATAATAACCTTTGTTCTCACAGGGCGTATGCTGGAAGAGAAAGCCAAGGACAGCACAGCGACAAGCATTCGGCAGCTGATGGGTATGGCTCCTAAGACGGCACATATCTGCCGTTCAGCCAGTCCGGAGCCGGCAAAAGAGGGTAACGCTGCTGCCAATGATGTGGAAGAGGTGCCCGTTGCCACAATAGATGTGGGCGACATTGTTGAAGTAAGGCCGGGTGAAAAGGTGCCTGTTGATGGCGAAGTAACATGGGCCGAGAGCTTCATGACGCCTGATGCAGCCTACGTTGACGAAAGTATGATAACAGGAGAACCTACTCCTGCCGAAAAGAAAAAAGGCTCAAAGGTGCTCGCCGGCACCATACCGAGCCAGGGAAAATTTCGTATGCGTGCCCGTCAGGTGGGCGAAAACACGGCCCTTGCCCATATTATCAGGATGGTGCAGGAGGCTGAAGGCTCAAAGGCTCCGGTGCAGCGTATTGTAGATAAAGCCGCTCTTGTGTTTGTTCCAGTTGTAGCAGGCATTGCCTTACTTACCTTTTTGCTGTGGCTTTTGCTCGGTGGCATGGCGGTTTTGCCTCAGGCTATCGTGTCGGCAGTGGCGGTATTGGTCATCGCCTGCCCTTGTGCCATGGGGCTTGCAACGCCTACTGCCCTGATGGTTGGCATAGGAAAGGCAGCCGATAAGCACATTTTGATCAAGGATGCAACGGCTTTAGAGCGGCTGAGAAGGGTTAACACGCTGGTAACCGACAAAACAGGAACGCTGACAATACCCAATAAAGAGGTTGACTTTACCAAAGCCGACTCGCTTCCTCTCGAAGTACGCGAACGCCTAAAACCCCATGCACGCGAAGCCATGCTGCAATTAGAAGGGCAGGGTATAGATGTATGGATGATGAGTGGAGATAAGGAAGAAGCAGCCTCTTACTGGGCAAGCAAAGCTGGTATTGGTCATTTTAAGAGTCGCTGCGTGCCAAACGACAAGGAAGAAAAGGTGCGCGAGCTGCAGGCTGACGGTAAAATCGTAGCTATGATAGGCGATGGAATAAACGACACACAGGCGTTAGCGCTTGCCGATGTTTCAATAGCCATTGGTACAGGAGCCGATGTAGCCATGGATGTTGCACAGGTAACGCTGATGACCGACGACCTTATGGCATTGCCTGAAGCCATCAAACTAAGCCGGAAAACGGTGCGCATGATATGGCAAAACCTTTTCTGGGCGTTTGTTTATAACTTAGTTTGTATTCCCCTTGCGGCAGGTGCATTGCATCTTTTCGGCATCAACTTCCAGATAACACCCGCATGGGCCAGCGGCTTGATGGCTTTGTCGAGCGTAAGTGTAGTGCTTAACTCGCTGCGATTAAAGTTTGCTTAATGAGAAATAATAAAGGCCACCTTTCGGGGTGGCCTTTATTTGTTTGTACCATTTACCTTATAGGTACAGGGTAATCATATTGTTTTCCATAGTAGTTATTGTTCGGATACCAGTTCTTTTCGACCGAAAGCTGGACGGAGAATGTTGGATTCGGCGTCCATCTGACGGCTGCACCAATCTTGTCACCCATGTTATTATAATAAGGTGTGCCGTAAAAGGCCGGCCCCATACCATAGTATCCCATGCCGTTTGCATAATAAGCCGGATAGCTTGGCAGCCCGCTGTTCACCAGATTCTTTTGTCCATATACATATACAGCCCAATGATCGTTGAACCTGTAGCCCAGTTCGGCATACAGTCCACCGCTTGTAGCATTGACCCCATCCCAGTTAAGGTGTTGCAAATAGCCTCCTGTTGCCAGCCATCCATGCTTGCCGAGCGGCGAAAGATAAGTGGCATTGACTCGCTGTGCAAAGCCTGCGCCTCGCGGAGCATGACGTCCAAAGGCAGCCATTACGCTTAAATCAACGCTCGCATTAAGGCCACGGTGCAGGTCGCCATAGGCATAATCATCGTCGGGCGCGGTTAAATCATCGTTCGTAGCCGGTGTATTGTTTGTGCTGTAATTGCCCTGGGGGTGTGCCTCTGTGCCATATACACTGTTTCTTCCTGACGACATGGGTGTTGTTTTGCCCGGATAGGAATAATCGATAACAGGCTTCATGCCTGGCAAAGAGCCGGCAGGCATGGTGGCCACAGTCTGTGAAGGCGAACCCTTTATAATGGCAGTACCGGGCATAAACCTTGTTGTGATACTGCTTCGACGTGCATTTTTGTCAGCCTGGGCGTGTAAAGCTAAGGTTGTGCACAAGGTAAGTGCTGTTAAAAAATATCTGTTCATACCTGTATTTCTTATTTGTTGATGCAAATATATGGAAAGCTTTTTACTGCAATGTTATGTATTAGCCTTTTTTATTATTGTTTTATATAAAAAAGTCTAATGGCTTTGTTCCCTGAAAATTAATTGAATATCTTTGCAAACAGGGCTGGAAGAGTGGTATGTTGCTGCTGTGCAGCTCGTGTATTTCCTGAATAGAAAAAGGCAAAAACTATGAATTTCTTTAGACGATTGTTTAATGGAGACGCTGCAAATGCAGAAGAAGAGCACCGCGAACAGGCTGCACGCGATTTTGATGTACTGAAGTATGATGGCGTGGCTGCGATGCGACAGCATGTGTTCGACTACGCCGAGAAGTGCTTTTTACATGCTCTTGACATTCACGATGACCTTGAAATACACGACTATCTTTCTCAAACTTTCATAGCATTGGGAAAACTTCCCGAGGCCATTTCACAATTACGCATACTGGCCGACGCCGAACCCGAGAATATAAATATATGGCTTCGTATGGCCAGTGTGGCGTATGTTATGAACGATTACGACATTATGGAGACAGCTTGCGGGAAAGCACGCTGTATCGATGCTGACAATCCGCAGGCCAATTACGATTATGCGCGTGCGCTTATCGGTAGTAATGATGGTGCGGGGGCTGTTGAATTTCTGTCGAAAGCTATTGAAAAGTGTGGTGGAGAACCCTATTGGGAGGCTTACTTACTGCGCGGACAAACCTGGCTTAATTTAGGAAAGACGGCAGAAGCAGAGCATGATGCCGACTTCCTGCTGTGCCACATTCCCGACCATGAGGACGCTTTGATACTCAAATCTCAATGTCTACAAGCACAAAATATGACGCCGGAGGCTGTTGATGCTTTGGATAAGGCACTTGCTGCCAACCCGTTTTGTGGTCTGGCTCTTAAGCAACGTGCCTGTTTAAAGCGCATGCTGGGAGATGAAGAAGGGGCTAAGGAAGACGAAAAACAATTGCAAGAGCTTGATTCTGCTGACGGCGAGTTAGAAGCAGAAAAGCATGAAGATATAGCCTCTGCAACAGAAAATGCTTACAAAAACATCAATCCGCTTGCATAAAAACGTAAGCTTTTGAATAAAAAAGCTGCCATAATGTTTGTCCGTTACGAAAGAAACCTATATATTTGCAACCGATAAGCTGTTCTGATTGTATCATTGTGTGCAGCAGACAAGGCTGGAAAAAACAAATAATGATGACGAAGTCTTACGCATTTTATTATTATTACTTTTACTTTGCAAGGAATTGTAAGGCGGGAAGTTGCGTGTAGATTTCAACTTAAGACAACAGATATTAAACCAAAAATGGGTTTACAGTCAACGTCCCGCTTCTCTAAAGATGAAGCGGGACGCCTTGTTTTAACCCGCTACGACGATATAAAAACAACATGAAAAGGATAGCGATACAAGGCATTCACGGTTCGTTTCACGACATTGCAGCCCGTCAATACTTTGCGAATGAGCAAATACAGCTCGACTGTTGTGCTACGTTTGAGGAAGTTTTTGAGCATGCACAGCTCGATCCTACGGTTATCTCCATGATGGCTATCGAAAATACCATCGCCGGTTCGTTACTGCATAACTACGAGCTTCTGCGTGCAAGCGGCCAGACTATCGTCGGCGAACACAAGCTTCATATACAGCATTGCATCTGCTGTATGCCTGAAGACGACTGGAATACCATCGCCGAAGTTCACTCTCACCCCGTTGCATTGATGCAGTGCAGGCTGTTCCTGGCAAATCATCCTGCTATAAAAGCTGTTGAAGCAGAGGATACAGCTGGCAGCGCGGCGATGATAAGCAGTAGAAAAAAGCACGGCTGGGCTGCCATTTGCCATCCTGATGCGGCGCGCTTATACGGCTTAAAGGTACTGGAAGACCATATAGAAGACAACAAACATAACTTTACACGCTTCCTTGTTATGAGCCATCCGCTTAAGGCTGATTTCCTCAGGCCTGTGGATAAAGCCAATAAAGCCAGCATGGTATTTTCGTTACCGCACACCGAAGGTTCCCTTTCGAAGGTGCTTACCATACTAAGTTTTTACGACATTAACCTTACAAAGATACAGTCGTTGCCCATTATCGGTCAGGAATGGGAGTATCTTTTCTACGTCGATGTTACGTTTAATCATCTCGTTCGTTACCGTCAGGCGATAGATGCCATTAGTCCTTTAACGAAAGATATTAAGATTTTGGGCGAATATATTGAGGCAAAAACAGGCAAATAACGTTGTTTACATGCCCTGAAAATAACGATAACCCTTGTTTAGAAAATCAGAATTGTTATGATAAAACCTGCTGAACGCATTAGTGCAATACAAGAATATTATTTCAGTCGCAAGCTAAAAGAAGTAGCCCAACTTAATAAAGCCGGGCAGGATATTGTTTCACTGGCCATAGGTTCGCCTGATATGCCACCCTCAAAACAAACTGTTGACAAGCTCTGTGCGGTAGCACGTCAGCCCGATGCACACGGTTATCAGCCTACAAGCGGACTGTCTGAGCTGCGCCTTGCGATGGCAGGCTTTTATCATCGTGTTTATCATGTTGAGCTTGACCCTCAGAAAGAGCTGCAGCCTATTATTGGCTCGAAAGAAGGTATCATGTATGTTACGCTGGCTTTTTGCAATGCAGGCGATGCCGTTCTGGTGCCCGACCCCGGTTATCCCACCTATACGGCTGTGAATAAACTGTTTGGGACACAAGTGATAAAATATAATTTGCAGGCCGATAACGGCTGGCAGCCCGACTTTGAACAGCTTGAAAGCATGGACCTTAGCCGTGTAAGGGTGATGTGGACCAATTATCCGAACATGCCAACAGGTGGTAATGCCCGTCGCGAAACGTTTGAAAGGCTGGTTGATTTTGCCCACAGACATGATATTTTAGTGGTAAACGACAATCCCTATTCGCTTATCCTGAACGAACATCCCATGAGTATTTTGCAAACTGAGGGTGCTAAAGATTATTGCCTGGAGCTTAATTCGATGTCGAAAAGCCACAATATGCCCGGCTGGCGAGTGGCTATGCTCGCAGGCAATGCGCAATATATTCAGTGGATGTTCAAAATACAGAGCAACATAGAAAACGGTATGTTCCGCGGCATTCAGCTCGCTGCTGCCGAGGCTTACAATACGAATACGGCCGAATGGCATCGAAAGTATAACATAGAAACATATAAAAAACGACGCCATATAGCCGAAGACATTATGCGTGCACTGCATTGCAGCTTCGACCCTGCGCAAGTAGGCATGTTTCTCTGGGGCCGTATTCCCGACAGATACAGCGATGTAGAGCAGCTCACCGAAGCCGTTTTGCACAAGGCCCGCGTTTTTATTACCCCGGGTTTTATATTTGGAAACAACGGCAAAAGGTACATTCGTATCAGCCTTTGTGCCACAGAAGAAAAGATGAAAGAGGCTCTTCGCCGTATTTGCGAAGCCGAATTGTAACAACCTGGTATCGGAAAAGGCATAACGATACCGTTATTTCAGCATAACATTATAAAATATAAGCTATGGAATTAGAGCTTCAACCCCTGAACCTCCCGTCAGATGAGGGAGGACGCCCCATTGTAATTGCCGGGCCCTGTTCGGCCGAAACCGAGGAACAAGTGATGACAACAGCCCGGGAACTGGCTGTTAAAGGCTGCCATATATTTCGTGCAGGTGTATGGAAACCGCGTACAAAGCCGGGAGGTTTTGAGGGAAATGGTGAAAAAGCATTGCCCTGGATGCAGGAGGTAAAAAAGGAAACGGGTATGCTTACCGCCACCGAGGTAGCCACACCTGAGCATGTTGAGCTAGCGTTAAAGTATGGAATTGATATACTTTGGGTTGGTGCGCGTACATCTACCAACCCTTTTGCCATGCAGGAACTGGCCGAAAGTTTGCGCGGTTTTGACGGTCCGGTACTTGTAAAAAACCCTGTTAATCCCGATTCTGAATTGTGGTTGGGCGCCATGTTGCGTCTTAACCAGGTAGGAATTAAGCGATTGGGTGCCATACATCGCGGGTTCTCGTCGTGCGATAAGAAAATATACCGCAATGTTCCCATGTGGCAAATACCCATCGAACTGCACCGGCGTATCCCCGATTTGCCCATTATCTGTGACCCAAGCCATATAGGAGGCCGGCGCGATCTGATTGCACCGCTCTGTCAGCAGGCCATGGACCTTGGCTTTGACGGTCTTATTGTTGAGAGCCATTGCGCGCCCGATGAGGCCTGGAGCGATGCAAGGCAGCAGATTTCTCCCGGTATTCTTGATTACATTCTTAGTCTTTTGGTTATTCGTGACGAGCATACTACTACCGAAGGATTGCGTATGTTGCGTAGCCAGATTGATGAATTGGACAACAATTTAATGGAACTGCTGGCACGACGACTTAAGGTTTGCCGCGAAATAGGTACGTTTAAGAAAGAGCATAACATGACCGTTCTGCAGGCCGGACGCTATAACGAGATTCTGCAAAAGCGTGGAGCGCAGGCCAGTTTGTGCGGAATGGATGCCGAATTTGCCGCCCGTATATTCGAGCTTATTCATGAAGAGAGCGTGCGTCAGCAGCTAAAAATAGTGAACGAATAGGCTTTTCACAGCATGTCTATGGTGTTGGTGCCGGGGCTTGAGCCGCTTATGAAATGAGCATGCCGACAGGTAACGGCGTACACCACTAAAATTTTTAAAGATGAAGATATTGATAATGGGAGCGGGTAAGATGGGTTCGTTCTTTACCGACCTGCTTAGTTTCGACCATGAAGTGGCGGTTTATGAACATGATGCCCGCCGTTTGCGCTTTACATATAACTGCCAGCGGTTTACATCGCTTGAGGAAATACGCAGCTTTCAGCCCGAATTGGTTATCAATGCCGTAACGGTAAAGAACACCATTCCTGCCTTTGAAGAGGTGCTTCCCTTTTTGCCTGACAGCTGCATTATATCGGATATAGCATCAGTTAAAACAGGTTTGCACGAGTTTTATGAACGTGCGGGTCACCCCTTTGTGTCTACCCATCCCATGTTCGGCCCCACATTTGCCAATCTTAGTCAGCTGTCAGAGGAGAACGCTATTATTATAAAGGAAGGCGATTACATGGGACGCATATTCTTTAAAGACCTTTATCAGAAGCTCGAACTGAATATATACGAATATACTTTCGACGAACACGACCGTACGGTAGCCTATTCTTTGAGTATCCCTTTTGTATCAACATTCGTGTTTTCGGCCGTAATGAAGCATCTTGATGCCCCGGGAACAACGTTCAAAAGGCACATGAAGATAGCCCGAGGTGTGCTTTCTGAAGACGATTATTTGTTGCAGGAGATACTGTTTAACCCTTATACCCACGACCAGGTATCGCAAATTCGTGAAGAGCTCAGGGAACTTCTTGATATTATTGACCATAAGGACGCTGACCGTATGAAGGCCTATCTGACAAAGATCAGGCGCAATACTTTCAGCTAAATAGCAATAACGTCAATACCTTTGTGGGATATTGCCAGGGACTTAATGGTTTTTTGTTCGTTGTATGACGGCCGCCAGCAGCGCTGCTGACGGCCGTCATACCCGTTGTTCGGCAGCCGTCGTAAGCCCTGTTGACGGCCGCCAGACGGTGAGCTTTATGGCTGAATGGCAGAAATACTATGCTGCAATGGTCCGGGAAGATGCCGATAAAGCTGCAGACATACGGGCGTAAAGGTTCAGGCTTGTGTATGTATATGAGTATGTTACGTGTAAATATGATAAAATATATAAAATAAATTGTAGTATATTCGGCTGTTTTGTTATAATTGTGTAACTTTGTAAACCTTTAGAAGCAGAAGCTAAATTAGACTATGTTTGAGAATTTAAGCGACAGACTTGAACGCTCGTTTAAGATACTGAAAGGTGAAGGACGAATCACCGAAATTAACGTAGCGGAAACGATGAAGGACGTGCGCCGTGCACTGCTCGACGCTGATGTTAACTTTAAGGTTGCCAAATCGTTTACTGATACTGTTAAGAAGAAAGCCCTTGGCATGAATGTTCTCACGGCCGTTAAGCCGGGACAGCTCATGGTTAAGATTGTGCACGACGAACTTGCACAGCTGATGGGCGGTGAAGCCGTAGGGCTGAGCCTTGACGGCAGGCCTTCGATTGTACTGATGTCGGGTTTGCAAGGTTCAGGTAAAACAACGTTCAGCGGCAAGCTTGCCAATATGCTTAAAACCAAACAGCATAAGAATCCGCTTCTTGTTGCATGCGATGTATACCGTCCTGCCGCTATCGAACAGTTGAAGGTAGTGGGCGAACAGGTTGGCGTTCCTGTGTATACAGAAGAGGGTAACAAAAATGTGAACGAGATAGCATTGCATGCCATACAGGAAGCTAAGGCTAAATCGTACGACGTAGTCATCATTGATACGGCAGGTCGTCTGGCTGTTGACGAACAGATGATGGACGAAATTGAATCTCTTAAAAATGCAGTGAATGCTAATGAAACCTTGTTTGTTGTTGATTCAATGACAGGTCAGGATGCAGTAAACACGGCAAAGGAATTCAATGATCGTCTTAATTTCGACGGTGTTGTGCTTACCAAGCTCGACGGTGATACCCGTGGCGGTGCAGCATTATCTATCAGAACTGTTGTTGACAAGCCTATTAAATTTATAGGTACGGGCGAAAAGATGGAAGCCTTGGATGTATTCCATCCCGACCGTATGGCCGACCGAATATTGGGTATGGGCGACGTAGTATCGCTTGTTGAACGTGCACAGGAGCAGTTTGACGAAGAAGAGGCACGTCGTCTGCAAAAAAAGATACAGAAAAACAAGTTCGATTTCAACGACTTCCTGAAGCAAATTGAGCAAATCAAGAAAATGGGTAACCTGAAAGATTTGGCTTCAATGATACCCGGTGTGGGCAAAGCTATTAAGGATGTTGACATTGATGATAACGCATTCAAAGGTATTGAGGCTATCATTAAGAGTATGACGCCGCGCGAACGTACCAATCCGGAGGTGCTTAATCAAAGCCGCCGTATGCGTATAGCGAAAGGTTCGGGAACTAATATTCAGGAAGTTAACCGGCTGATTAAGCAGTTTGACCAGACGCGAAAGATGATGAAGATGGTTACCGGTAACCAAATGAAGTCGATGATGTCGCGTATGAAAAACTTCAAAGGGCAGATGCCTGAAGGCATGAACATGCCTGGGATGTAAAACCGATAGCGTATTGTCAGGGAGAGAGTAATGATGACACTGATAGATGGAAAAGCAACGGCAGCAGCTATTAAAAAGGAAATAGCAGCGGAAGTAGAGCAAATGGTGGCACATGGCGCTCGCCGGCCTCATCTTGCAGCCGTACTTGTCGGGCACGATGGAGGCTCGGAGACCTACGTTCGCAACAAAGTGATTGCGTGTGAACAATGCGGTTTCGTGTCGACGCTGATTCGTTTTGAAGAGAATGTCACCGAAGAAGAACTGCTTCAATGTGTGGATAAGCTGAATAAAGACGCAGAAATAGACGGCTTTATCATTCAGCTTCCATTACCTGCACATATTGATGAACAAAAAATTATTATGGCAGTCGACTATCGTAAGGATGTCGACGGGTTCCATCCTATTAATGTAGGGAGGCTCTCGATAGGGCTTCCTTGTTTTGTTTCTGCCACTCCCGCAGGTATAATGATGCTGTTAAGGCATTATCATATTGCGACATCGGGAAAGAAATGCGCTATTATCGGTCGTAGTAATATAGTTGGAAAACCTATGGCTCAGCTTATGTTGCAGAAGGATGGCGGCGATGCCACGGTAACGGTATGTCATTCCCATTCGGAAAATCTGAAAGAAGAGTGTCGGAATGCGGATATTCTTATCGCCGCAGTAGGTCGTCCCGACTTTGTAACTGCTGACATGGTGAAGCAGGGTGCCGTGGTTATTGATGTAGGTACAACGCGTGTTCCTGACGCGACAAAGAAAAGCGGGTATCGTCTTAACGGCGATGTTAAGTTTGAAGAAGTGGCACCGGAATGCTCGTTTATTACACCCGTTCCGGGTGGTGTAGGGCCAATGACAATATGTTCGTTAATGCGCAATACGCTCGCGGCAGCGCGAAAGGAGTATTATAAGTGAGTAACGATGTGCAAATCATGTGATGTTTTCGTGCAAATTATATCAGTATTGTGCAAATGTTCTATTATAGATGTACGCGTACCATTATTATATTGTTGCATAAAATAAATTTGATCGGTAATAATTGTCAATAATAAAGACATATTTCTATAAAATAAACTATATTGGTAATAACTTGATTTTTTGAATAACTCTCTAATTAAAGGCAGACCGCAGTGATGCGAACTGCCTTTTTTTATGGCGGTTCTCATTTTATATTTAAAAAGATTGAAAAAAACTTTTAAGAGTTCAATAAATGGCTCGTAAACGCACTTTGTCATGAAAATATTTGCACAAATGCCTTTTTTTTGCTTACTTTGCACTCGAAAAATAAAAAGATAACAATTTAAAATCATTATTTAGAGAGTATGAAAAAGTTATTTACAATGATGGCTGCTGCCGTAGTAGCAGTGTCTGCTTCTGCTCAAACTGTGACAGAAAGCAAGACTTTTGACAACTTCTACGTTGGTATTAATGGTGGTGTAGGTGTTAAAACAACCGGCCACGCATGGATGAAGAACCTCGATCCTAACGCAGGTCTGCGTATTGGACGCTGGTTTACTCCTGTCTTTGGTTTGGCAGCTGAGAGCAATGTTTACTTTTCTAACAAGCCAGCACCTGCTCTTCACACAACAGCACGCCTGTTAAACACAAGCCTTTTGGCAACAGTTAACCTGAGTAACTGGTTTGCAGGTTACAAAGGTGAGCCACGCGCATTCGAGGTTATTCCTGTATACGGCTTTGGTTGGGGTCATACTTTTGGTTCAACTACTGACGAGTCTCTTCTGCCTAACGCAACATATGCAAAGAAAAACTTCCTGACTTCAAAAGCTGGTATTGACTTTGCGTTCAACCTTGGCGAAAGCAAGGCTTGGCAAGTATATGTAGAGCCTGCAATGCTTTGGACGTTAAACGGTCTTGGCCACGAAGGTCTTCAGTACAATATCAACCGTAGTGCATTCCAGTTGAATGCAGGACTTGTATACAAATTCGGCAATAGCAATGGTACACACAACTTTAAGATTGCTGACGGTAAAGACCAATCAGAGATCGATGCTTTAAACAAGCAGATCAACGACTTGCGTAATGAGCTTGCAAAGAAGCCTAAAGAGGTTGTTAAGACTGTTGTTAAGGAAGCTCCTGCACCTCAGCCAGTTAAGGTTGAAAACCTTGTATTTGTAACATTTGCACAGGGTAAGGCAGACCTTACTAAGGCAGCTAAGAAGGCACTTAACGCTATTGCAGCAGGCAGCCACGTTGAAGTTGTTGGTACAGCATCACCTGAAGGTTCTGCGGAGATTAACCAGAAGATCTCTCAGATGCGTGCAGACAATGTAGCTTCTTACCTGAAGTCTAAGGGCGTTATTATTGACGAAGCTAATGGTAAGGGTGTACAGGGTACAACTTCTAACCGTCTGGCAGTAGTTTACGTAAAGTAATTATACGACAATAATTTAATATAAGGTTCCGTTGCTCATTTGAGTAACGGGACCTTATCGTTTGTATTGCTCCTGTTTCCTATCTGTATTGTTCCTGTTTTCTATCTGTATTGCTCCTATATACTGTCTATATCAGTACCGTTTTTCGTCCGTACCATTACTATTTCCTGTTTATTTCAGTGTAACTTGCCATCAGTTTCGTTACGGGTATTCTGCCTTTTTGTCTGATAATTCACCTTTTTCGTTTAAGGGTATTTTACGCTCTTTTCGTGTCTTTTTAGAAGGATTTATCTTAGAATTTCATGTAGAATATTTAATTTTGCGACATCATTTAATTCTTTTGACATGAAACGGGCTTTAATTTTCTTCTTTACACTATTCCTTTGTACACCGTTTTGGGGACAGGATGCAGGGGTATTTCATTTTACTTCACCTCTGGAGGGCTGGGCCGATACTATATATATTGCTTACGACCAGCATAAGGAGAAGGCTTTTGTGCGGAAGAATGGTATCTTCGATTTTACGCTTCCCCTGCAGCATGTAGCCACTATTGATATTGCAGACAGCAATTATGGTATCAAGATTGACGGCGATCCCAAAGTCGACCGCTTCATAGCCGTGCCTGGTGAGCATCTTATTTTAAATGGCGGGACAGCCTATAGCGGTTCGTCTTTTTATGAAAAGTATTCGACAGTATTGCACCGTCTTAGTAGCTGGGGCTTTATGGACTCGGCTGTTGATTCCATAAGGGCGTATGTTAAACGCCATCCGAATGATGAGATGTCGGTCGTAATGCTGACCGACTGGCGCGCTTATCCGCTAACTATCAATGAGGCTCAGGTTGCTTTTGCAACGTTGTCGGCCGACGTGCGCAATGGCCGGATGGGCACTTACTTCCGAAATATGATGAAGATTCGTATGGAGCAGGAAAAGGAACAGCAGCATATGGGTGAGGCTTCGGGCAAGCTTTTACAGGAGGGAAGCGTGGCACCCGACTTCCATTTAATGGACAGTGAGGGAAGATGGCACTCACTTCACGATTTCCGCGGGAAGTATGTGCTGCTCGATTTCTGGGGAACGTGGTGTGCAGCATGCCAGATGGCCTTGCCCGAACTGAAAGAATTTGCAGCCTGTAACAGCACCAATACGGTGGTTGTAAGTCTGGCTTGCTTCGACAATGAGCGGCGATGGCGTGCCTGTATTGCCAAAAATGGGATGAACTGGGTTAATATTCTGGTTCCCGAATCGTCAGATATTCTAAATAAATATGCTATATCTAAATTCCCTACAACGGTTTATATCAGTCCCGAAGGGAAAGTAATGGGCATCGATTACAAGTTACAGTAGGACTTTGCAAGCTGTAAATTCGAGGAGACAACTCCGCTTTTTATGATATAACATATCAGATAGTTGTACGTTTTATTGAATGATGGTATCTTTGCATAAGGCATCGGGACGGGGCTTACTGAAAGTCTTGTTCATGAAAGTTTATGAAAAAAGGAGTGTATTAAAATGAATAAGGAAGACATCAGGCAAGTACTTCTGCCCAAAACAGGGCGGTATGATTTTATGGTTGAACCCTTTCACTGCGACTTTCGCAACCGTTTTTTCGCAGGACATTTGGGTAATGCCATGCTTAATGCGGCCGATTATCATAGCAACGACCGTGGTTACGGCATGACTTACCTCAATACCATTCATCGCACATGGGTTTTGTCGCGTTTTGCTTTCGAGCTTAACAGTATGCCATTGGCCTACGATAAGATTACGATTTCGACGTGGGTTGAGAGCGCAATCAAATCATTTACAAGCAGGAATTTTGCGATAACCAACAGTGAAACAAATGAAATTTACGGCTATGGACGAAGTATCTGGGCTTTGATTGATACCGAAAGCCGGCAGCCTGCCAATCTTTTGGAGATAAAAGACGGATTGATTGGTTCGTATATTGAGACGTCAGAGCCGTGTCCTATCGCCAAACCGGGACGTGTTACCATGGATAATGGTGCTGCCCTTGTGCGCGAAATGGACACCTGTTACAGTGATGTTGACGTGAACGGACATGTTAATTCGGTGAAATATATTGAACATATCCTCGACCTTTTCGATATTGATTTCTATCGAAACCATCGTCTTCATCGTTTCGAAATTGCCTATGTTACCGAAGCTCACGGCGGCGACAAGCTCAGTTTTTATTTAGAACAGAAGTCGGATATAGAGTTTTGTGTAAAGATTACCAGGCATATCCCGGAAGAAATAGAGGTAGTTCGCAGCCTCATCAGGTTTGTAAACGACAAGTAATATGTTTGTGCTTCCAACAGGTTCACATCAATTTTATTTTTCGATAACACAGTTATGCACCATGCTTCACGGCATGGTGTTTGTGCGTTTATACCTATCTGTATTCGTCGTTGTTTTTTAATGATATTTTGTCGCCATCAATATGTATAACCTCTTCTTGCACAAGGTATTTAAGAGCATAGTCTAAATCGGTGCTTTCGGCATCTATTTTCATAACGTCTTTAAGCTGATGCCATTCGTTGTCCTTTAATAATTGCATAATCTTTTCACGGGCAGAGTCGTCATGTTCCGATTTTAAACATACGTCGCACTGCCCACAATCGTGTGTTGTTTTCTCGCCAAAGTAACGTAACAGCTGCCTGCTTCGGCATACATAATCGTTCGAAGCATAGGCTATCACAGCCTCGATGCGCTTAATATATTCCGTTTTTCGGTTGTCGTATATGCTTTCTGGCAGGTAAATAAAGTCGGCGCGATCCTGTAAAAATGTGATATACGGCGTTTTACGCTGTGGTATAAAGTGGATGATATGCTGCATGGATAGCGACTTCAGCGTCTGGTAGGTCTCATGATTGCTTAGTCCCGCCAGCGACGCTACGAGCGTTTCATCAATAAATTCATAGCTGGTGAACAGTCCTCCGTAGCATCTTAGCAGCGTTGTCATGACGGCTTCTTCTTTCGGAGTAAGCTCATTGAGACGATAAAGGTCGTTGCGTTGTAGCAGAATATGGACGCGGGCGCTGGCATCCGGCTCCGTTTCGTAGCGCAGATAACCTGCATTTTGCAGTATGCGCAGGGCTGAATCGACATATATTGAGCTGTACGAGTAGGTTACACAAAAGCGTCCGATTTCGAACGAAAAGGTGTGACCCTCACCACTCCCCACGCCAATTTGATAGAAATAAGCCAGATGTTCGTATACATCGCTGATAAATTCCTTCGGCGGAAAGTTGCTGTTGATGCGTTTTTGCAGCTTTGCCGGGTCGCCGTTATTCCATAGAAGCACGGCAAACGACTTCATACCGTCACGTCCTGCTCGTCCTGCTTCCTGGAAATATGCCTCGATACTGTCGGGGCTGTCCATATGTATAACCACTCTTACATCGGGCTTGTCGATACCCATTCCAAACGCATTTGTGGCTACAATTACGCGTTTTTTATTGTCGTTCCAAAGCTTCTGGCGCTCGTCGCGCACTGATGGTTCGAGCCCTGCATGATAAAAAGTAGACTGTATACCGTTTGTCTCGAGTATGGCCGAAAGCTCTTTGCACCTTCGTCGGCTTCGTACATATACGATTGCACTGCCGTTTATGCGTGACAAAATATGGATAAGCTCGGCTATCTTATCATTTGTTTTTCGAACCACATAGGCAAGATTAGGCCGTTCGAAGCTCATACGAAACACGTTTTTCTGTTGAAAAGCGAGTTGTGCCTGAATGTCGTCGACCACCTTTTCAGTTGCCGTTGCCGTAAGTGCAAGCACAGGAGCCGGCTTCAACTTTCTTATTTCTGCAATCTTTAAGTAAGCAGGGCGGAAGTCATAACCCCACTGACTGATGCAATGGGCTTCATCAACGGTGATGAAGCTCACTTTCATGTGATGAAGTTTGGTTTGAAAAATAGGCGACGAAAGGCGCTCAGGCGATATGTATAATATCTTTATGCCACCAAAAATACAGTTTTCGAGCGTCTTGATTATTTCGCTTCGCAGCATGCCCGTGTACACAGCAGCTGCCTTAATACCCTTTTTTCTCAGGTTCTGCACCTGGTCTTTCATCAGCGCTATAAGCGGTGTGATGACAATACACGTGCCTTCTTGCGCCAGGGCAGGCACCTGAAAGGTTATTGATTTGCCTCCGCCCGTAGGCATTAACCCCAGTGTATCGCGCCCATTGCCGATACTTTCGATAATATCGAGCTGTATACTGCGAAAGCCGTTATACCCCCAATATTGTTTTAGAATTTTAAGATAGTCGGCCGTTTCCAACCCTTTTTGTGTCAGTTCATGTCGGTCCATTCGCCTTCTGTTGGCTGTATGTCTTCTATTTGAAGCTGTACCTGGTTGTGTTTGAAAATGTTGTCTTCGATAGTATATGCAATGTCAAACGAACATTTCGACTTGATATATCTTGCCGATGCGCTCTGGCCGAAGGCTATTCCGTTCACAACGGTGCTCGATTTAGAATCGACAAGTTCGAGCTTAATGTGCTCCTGCGACCGTCCTACCACCTTGCTCGTACCATAATCGTACACGGCTTCGGTAAAGAATACAGGCTTTTGGTTGCATGGTCCGAACGGTGAGAAACGCTTTAAATCGTTATGAAGCCGCTTCGTAATATCCTTAAAGTCGATTTTTGCATCAATATTGAGCGATGCTTCCGTCTGTTCAGGCTGGATGTGTTCTTCGACATAGTGTTGAAAGCGTTTCCTGAACTCGGTAATATCATCCCACTTGAGTGTAAGACCGGCAGCGTAAGTGTGCCCGCCGAAGTTCAATAACAAATCGCGGCAACTTTTAATTGCAGCATACACATCAAAACCAACTACCGACCTTGCCGACCCTGTGGCAAAATCACCGTCGCGCGTAAGCACCACCGTTGGCCTGAAATATATTTCGGTTAACCGCGATGCCACAATGCCTATAATGCCTTTTTTCCAGTGCTCGTCGTATAGAACAATGCTCGAATGGTGTTTCTGACTTTCGAGCTTCGATACAATTTGGTTGGCCTCTTCGGTCATTTGCTTGTCAATATCCTTTCGTTGTTCGTTATATTCGTTGATATGACGAGCCTCGCTCAGCGCTGATGTAAATTCCTTTTCAACCAGCAAATCAACACTGGCCTTGCCGTTCTCCATACGTCCTGAGGCGTTTATGCGCGGACCAATTTTAAATATAATGTCGCTCATTGATATTTCACGGCCGTTCAATCCGCAAATATCGATGATGGCTTTCAGTCCGATACTCGGATTCTGATTGAGCTGCTTCAAACCGTGATAGGCCAGAATACGATTCTCATCTACCACAGGAACCAGGTCGGCTGCTATGCTGACGGCACAGAAATCGAGCAGGGGGATGAGGTGAGAAAAGGGTATTCCGTTATTCTTGGCGAAAGCCTGCATAAACTTAAAGCCTACGCCACATCCGCAAAGCTGCTTAAAAGGATAGCTGTCGTCGGGTTGTTTGGGGTTCAGAATGGCCACTGCTGGCGGCAGAATTTCGTCGGGAACATGATGGTCGCATATGATAAAGTCGATACCGATACTTTTTGCATAGGTTATCATTTCAATAGCCTTAATACCGCAATCCAGAATAATAATAAGCTTTACGCCTGTATCGTGGGCATATTTTATGCCCTTTTTGCTTATGCCATATCCCTCGTCATAGCGGTCGGGTATGTAGTAATCGATATTCGAATAGAACTGTTGCAGAAACTTATACACCAGTGCAACGGCTGTGCATCCGTCAACATCGTAGTCGCCATATACCAGTATGCGTTCCTTTCGCCCCATGGCATCGTTAAGCCTGTCAACGGCAACGTACATATCCTTCATCAGGAAGGGGTTGGTAAGGTCGGCAAGTTGTGGTTTGAAAAACCTTTTGGCTGCACTCTCTGTTGTAATGCCCCGCTTAATAAGCAAGCCTGCAAGTATGGGGTTTATGTTGAGCTTTTCGCCCAGTTCCTTTGCCTGCTGCTTTTTTTCTGGTGTGGGTGGGTCATACTTCCATTTGAAATGCATTGTAATTTATTTTTATTCTGCCATCAAAGTTACTAAATTTTCATAACACTTTTAAATGACCGATAGTTAAAAGTAAATAAAGCACGAGAGCCAGGGGACAGCTGTTTCAGTTTGTATAACGCTGGTTTGTAACCAGGTTTAGGATGTTTTGTTACATCCGTTAGTGTTGTTGCCAGCATGAATAACGGGCTAAGGGTTATTGTGTGGCGGCCGCCGGAAACGCGTACGGCAATCGTCAGACAATGCGTATGACGGCCGTCAGCAGCGCTGCTGGCGGCCGCCATACAATGAACTTTACGCCGTAAAGGCATTGCCTGTTAGCAGGAATAATAAAACCATACAGGCATAAAGCATTTAGCCCCAGGACGTTATCCTGAGGCTAAAATAATCCTATAAGAATGGAATTGTCGTGATACTGGCCTTTGCAACTATCTGCAAACAATATGCAAAAGCTTGCTACGGTGTAGTTATATCAGCCAACTGTATGATAAAGCGTGCAATTTAAAATCCGCATTTCTTGCGAATATCTTTTGGCACGGCATTTTTGTTTATCATGAAGTCCATGGTATTGGCAATGATAAAATTCTTTGTCATGTACCAGATACCTTTGTAATCACCGGTTTCTCCCCATGAGTTTTTCACCATGTAATACTCCTTACCGTTCTGGTCTTTCGCAATACCGTATATTACCATGCCGTGATCATCGGTAAGCTCCCAGTTGTCGAAGCGTTCCTGTCGTTGCTTTTGTGTAGGCTTAACTTCAGGTATATTGACACCGAGTGAGTCGACAATGTTCTGCTTTTCTGCTTTCGTGAGCTTAAGCCAGCGTGCCATATCGCTTCCCTCCATGCTTTCAATTTTCTTGGTATCATACATGTAAGCCAGGCCATTGCGTGTGAATCCGTCTTCCGAAACGTCACCGCCCCATGCTACTGTGTAGCCATTCATTACGGCATTATCAATAATTTTGCCCAGCTCGTCAATGGGAACGTTCCACGATAATGGAAAGCGCCAGTTGTCTTGTACCTCAACGGCAAATTGTGTCCAGAAAGGATGATGGGTGTATGACGTAAAGGTTACGTAGTTATTCCAGTCTAATCCCAGGCTAGATGCAAAGGTTTTCGGAGTATATGATTTGCCCTGATATGTGAAATTGTCGGGGCATTTGCCAAGGTATGCGTCAAGAATGCCCTGCAATCCCTTTTGCCAGGCAGGTGTAAGCTTTTTGGAATTGCTTTTCGCGATGGCCTCGACGTAAGGAGTGAGCACGCTGAAGAACTCGTTAAAATTGTTCAGTGAGTCGCCGTAAAGACTGCCGGGGAAGGGCATTGCCTCTTCAGGGCAAATGCCATAATGCTGTATGCAGTGCAGAACATCGTAGGCACTTCCGCCCTGTGCAAACTGACAGTCGCCGTGAAAACGTACTACTTGTATGGCCCTGTCCATGTAAGTTTTGTTCGCTACAAAGCTTTCGCACAGGTCATAAGTCTTACCGGTAGCCTTAAGTATTTCGGCTTCGAAGAAACTTAACGTAGAATAGTCCCAGCAAGTACCCGAACGATTCTGGTTCTTAATACTGGTAATGGGGTTCTCTTTTACAACGGTAAAGACCGGTTTGTTGGGGTTTTCCTTCTTCTTGTCCTGAGTAGCAGCACCTGCGCTCATTGTAAAAACGGCAAGAAGAGCCAGCAAAATAGTTTTCTTCATTTGTTAATTGGTGTTTGTTTATAGGCAGGGATAAAGTAAAATGTCTTTATCCCTGCCGGTTATTATAATTTAATGATTTGCAACCTGTATCTTAGTTGTCGGCCATATAGGCTTCAACATCTTTGGGATGATAGGGTATACGGTCCTTGCCTATGAAGCGGCAGCCGTCCTTTGTAATCAGTACGTCGTCTTCAATACGTATACCGCCAAAGTCCTTATAGGTTTCAATTTTATCGAAATTAAGGAATTCCCTGCAATGTCCGCGGGCTTTCCAGTCGTCAATTAAATCAGGAATGAAGTATATTCCCGGCTCATCTGTAACTACAAAACCTTCCTGAAGCCGGCGTCCCATGCGCAGTGCGTTTGTACCAAACTGCTTTAAATTGGGGCGAGTTTCATCGTCAAAGCCCACGTTTATCTGGCCTAAGTTTTCCATATCGTGTACATCCATGCCCATCATATGGCCTAAACCGTGAGGCAAAAACAGGGCATGAGCTCCAGCCTTTACAGCCTCATCGGTGTCGCCTTTCGTCAGTCCCAGCTCCTTTAAACGGTCAAACATGAGGTGGCATACGGCGAAATGTACGTCCATATATTTCACACCCGGGCGTGCAACCTGCAATGTATGGTCGTGGCATGCTTCAACAATCGAGTATATTTCTAGCTGACGCTGTGTGAATTTACCGTTTACGGGATAGGTTCGGGTGTTGTCAGAACAGTAGTGTTCCATCGTTTCGGCACCGGCATCACATAGTGCAAGCCTGCCGCTTTCGAGAATATTCATTGACGGATTGCCGTGCATGATTTCGCCATGCTGTGAGAAAATGGTTGGGAAACTTACCATTGAGCCGAACGAATGCGCCGTGCCGTCAATCAGTCCACCTACATATTTTTCGGTCAATCCTGGCTTTGTGGCGCGCATTCCCGTTGTGTGCATCTTGTAACCAATGACTGCAGCCCGTTCCAGTTCGTCGATTTCTTCGGCCGTTTTCGTTGAGCGCATCTTCACAACAGCCTTAATAAGCTCCATCGATGCGCTTTCCTTTTGCTGGCTTGGGTGAATACCTAGCAAATCAAACAGCTGTATTTGTATGTCGGCACGGTAAGGAGGCAGGAAGTGTATGGGCCTTTGCGCACGCAAAGCATCGTTGCAAATTGTTTTCAAAGCCTTCATAGGGGCGGTGTTTGCCACGCCAATTTGCCCGGCCATATCATGTATACTATCGACCGAACCGTACCAGACAATGTCTTCTATGTCAATATCGTCTCCAACAAGAACCTCTTTATCGTTGTCAATATCGATTATTCCAACAAGCCCTTCGCGCTGTTGGCCAAAGTAATAAAGAAATGAAGAATCCTGTCTGAAAGGGTAATAAGCGTTAGCTGGAAAGTTAGCGGGTGATTCATTATTTCCAAATAGAATAATAATACCGCTTTTAACAAGTTTCCTTAACTGCTTTCTGCGGTCTGCATAAGTTTGTTTACTAAACATAAATAAATCAGTTAACTTTTACGCAAAGGTACAAAATAGTCGGTTTAAAGTGTTATCTTTGCAAGCAAAATTAACTATTTCTATGCAATTTGACAGCAAAACGGGTCTTGTACTTGAAGGTGGTGGCATGCGCGGTGTGTTTACAAGCGGAGTGCTTGACGCTTTTATGAAGTACCAGTTATACTTTAATTATGTTGTAGCCGTGTCGGCAGGAGCATGCAATGGCATGAGCTATATTTCGCGTCAACCCCGTAGAGCACGAATTGCTAATATTGATTATGTGGCCCAATACGATTATGTGGGAATAAAAAACCTGGTTACTCAGGGTTGCATTTTTGACCAGGACTTGCTGTATAACCGTTATCAGAACGAGCTTGTACCCTTTGATTACGACGAGTTTTTTAAGCATTCGGCAGGCTTTGAAATAGTAACAACCAACTGTAATACGGGTAAGGCCGAATATCTTACCGAAACAAGTAACCGCCAGCGCGCTTGCGACATAGCACGAGCATCCAGCAGTTTGCCGTTTTTAAGCAAAATAACGTGGATTGATAACGTTCCTATGCTTGACGGAGGCATAGTTGATTCCATTCCCGTTATGCGTGCAATGGAAACCGGGCACGCTACAAATGTGGTTATTTCTACACGTAATTATGGCTACCATGAATCGGGAACCGATCGTAAAATTCCTTATTTTATCTATAAAAACTATCCTCGTCTGCGCGTTGCACTGAGCCATCGTATAGAACTTTACAACACACAGTTGCAACTGATTGAGGATTTAGAGCGCGCCGATAAAATTATATGTATTCGCCCGCAAAGGCCAATGGAGGTTCGACGCATAGATAATGATCTTTCAAAATTGGAAGCATTGTATGAAGAAGGCTTCCAATTGGGCGAGCAATTCTGTCGTACTCATACTATAAATATAAAGAAATAATCACGCGTTACCATCATGAAGTGTAGTTTTAAGCGAGTATTTCATGTAGTGAATACGGAAAAATAAAATAGCCCTACCATAGTGAGGCAGGGCAAAAATAAGTTTTAGGCAATTGCTAAAACAGTATTTTCAATTCTGTTTTAAGCTATTATCTCTTTAGCATTAAGTTTTTATTTCTTTAATAAATCGGGCCTGAGGCGTTGTGTTCGTTCCATAGCCTGATCCATTTCCCATTGTTTTATCTTAGCCTCGTTGCCGCTAAGCAGAATGTCTGGCACCGTCCACCCCTTGTAATTAGCGGGTCGGGTATAGATGGGCGCGGCCAGAAGATCGTCTTGAAAGCAATCAGAAAGTGCGCTCTGATCATCGCTGATTGCTCCTGGAATAAGCCTGACGACAGCGTCAGTAATCAGTGCAGCTGCAAGCTCTCCGCCGGTAAGTACAAAATCGCCCACGCTAATCTCGCGTGTAATCAGATGGTCGCGCACGCGCTGATCGATACCTTTGTAGTGCCCGCACAAAATAATGAGATTGCCTTGCAAGCTCATTTCGTTGGCCATTCTTTGGTCAAACTTTTCACCGTCGGGCGAAACGTAGATTACGTCATCGTAGTTTCGTTCAGCCTTAAGGGCAGAAATACAGCGGTCTATCGGTTCACACTGCATCACCATTCCGGCAAATCCGCCATAGGGATAATCGTCAACACGTCGCCATTTATCCAGGGTGTAATCGCGTAAATTGTGTAAATGTATTTCAACAAGACCTTTTTTTCGGGCACGTGCTATAATACTTTCGTTGATAAAGCCCTCTAACATTTCGGGCAGAACAGTTATGATGTCTATTCTCATTATTGTTGACAAGTTATTTCTTGCGTTGTAAGATGTAGCCTTGCTATCTTGCAACGAACGTGTTTTAATAAAAAACGGCTGATCTTTTTAAAATAATTTACTTCTGAAACCGATTGATAAAATCATCTTCCGATATGACAGGTATTCCCAATTGTGATGCTTTCTGGTTCTTTCCACTGGTTGATGTTACATCATTATTGATAAGGAACGACGTCGATTTGCTCACCGAACCAGTTACTTTACCCCCTTCGCTTTCGATATATGCTTTTAATTCATTGCGGTTTTTAAATTGATAAACGTCGCCTGTAACTACAAATGTAAGACCCTCACAGCGGTTACCCGTAGCTCTTACAGACGTTTCCTCAATATGAAGCTCGGGTAAAAGCTGGTCGAAAATTGCCTGATTGTCTTTATTTTTAAACCATTTCACGAAACTTCCTGCCTTTTCTGGTCCAATGCCAGGGATGGTAGCAAGCATCTCTTCTGCCGGTGGAGTGAAGAGGTTGTTTTGTGAATCATCCGGCTTATCGGCATGATTTTCCGAACCTCTTGCAATATTTGTGAGATCGTTAAAGCTGTAAGCCGACAACAAACGGCTGCAAACATCCTGTCCGCACAATGGGATAGACAGAGCATAAAGTAATTTTCTGGCTTCGACATCGCGCGCCTTCTCAACAGATCGTATAATATTGGTAGCCGATTTGTCACCAAATCCTTCCAACTTGCTTATTTGCTGTGCGTAATTTGATAGTTTAAAGATGTCGGCATATTCCTTAATCCATCCTAAGTTTATGAACTTGGCAAGCGTCTGTTCTGATATACCGTCGATGTTTACACCCTCTTTTGAAACAAAGCGTGCGAACTTTTTCAGTTGCTTTGCCGGGCATAAGGGATTGGTACAATGCAATGTTTTCGTTCCGCTTGTGGCGCTGATTCTTACCTCTGTGGGCGCACTGCATACCGGACAATGTTCTGGAATAACAAGTTTGCCTATGGTTTCGTTTACCCTTATTACCTTTGGAATGATTTTATTGGCCTTAATAACCTCAATTTTTGTGCCTTTATCCCCTATGCCTAAGCGTTCACATTCGCTGATATTACATAGTGAAGCCCGTTTAACTGTGGTGCCTTCAAGCTCAACTGGCGTAAATATAGCCACTGGAGATATGGTGGAAGCTGCGCAGCTCCATTCAATATTCACAAGCTCTGTACATGCACTTTCGTCTTGCCATTTAAAAGCAAAGCCGGCTCGTGTAGCGTGGTGTCCTGTCACCGAACCGGTGGAAGCGTATGACGAATCGTCGTAAACAATGACCAGTCCATCCACTGGATACGGGTTCTTATGGTCGGTAACCCTTTGCGTCCATTGGCTAATTACGTTGTCGATATTGGCAAGGGTAGGGTTACTTATTAGCTCATGCTCAACACATCCAAGGCCTATCTCTTTTAGATAATTCATGCGTGCTCCCCACGAATTGATGTCGTTGTCGGTATAAACCAATGTGAAGGGTATCCAGTTGATATGTCGTTGTGCTACCACAGCGGGGTCTTTGAGCGACAACGAGCCTGATGCGAGATTGCGTGGGTTGGCATATTCTTCGTCGCTTTCCATGTTAAAGCGTTCAAAATCTTCGTAAGAGATAACAGCTTCACCACGAATAACCACATGCCCTACATCCTTAATGGTCGGTGGAATGCCTTTTATGGCTTTGGCAAGGTGGGTAATATTGGTGCCGGTATGGCCGTTTCCGCGTGTAACTACCTTTGTAAGGTGTCCGCCATCGTAGGTTACAACAAGCGTAAGCCCGTCGAGTTTCCATGACAACCATATCGGTCGCCCTTCGGCCCACCGGGCTAAATCTTCAGGCTTTTTGGTTTTGGCCAGTGACAATGCTGCAAATTCGTGATCCTCTTTCTGACCGGTAATGTTGTCTTCCGAAACCTTATTGGTGGGCGAGTCGGGCAGGATTTCTCCCGTTTCCTGTTCTAAACGTTTCAACTCATCGAACAAAGCATCCCACTCATAGTCGGTCATGGCCTCTTCACGACCGTTGTAATATGCGTCAGATGCTTTGTTAAGCTTGTCTGCCAACAGGCGCATGCGTGTCTTGTTGTCCATATATTGAGTTTGAAAATGGATATAACTTTGTACAAAGATAGAAATTTTATTTTATCCATAAGGCTTTTCAGGCCTTTTTGTTAACTTTGCATCTATATATAAAAAGAGGGCTGACGCATCGTGTTTGCCTGCTTAGGTTTTTATGAAAATTGTTGTATCACCTGATATTCATTCTGTATGCCCCCGGTTTGTAGGGGCATGTGTCGATGCCATTGTATCCAATTCGTCTTACTGTCAGCCCTTGTGGGATGAAATCAATACAATGGGAAACAAATACCGTTCAACGCTTACCACCGAAAGTTTAAAGCAACTTTCAGGTATTGCTGCCACACGCAGGGTGTACCGTGCTTGTGGAAAAGATCCTTCACGCTATCGTCCGGCATCCGAAGCTCTGATACGAAGAATGCTCATGGGCAAAAGTTTGTATCAGATAGACACGCTTGTTGACCTTATAAATTTGGCGAGTATCGCCTACGGTTACAGCATAGGGGGCTTCGATGCCGATAAGTTTGACGGCGAAATACTGACGCTGGGCATTGGTAGTGCCGGTGAACCCTACGAAGGAATAGGACGTGGTATGATTAATATTGAAGGCTTACCTGTTTACCGTGACGCCACAGGTGGCGTGGGAACACCCACTTCTGATAACGAGCGTACAAAGCTGACGTTGCAAACTAAGCATCTTGTGGTTCTTATAAACGGCTATGATGGCAACGAAAATAACGTGCAGGCCAATGCCGAATATATCCAGGAGTTGCTCCGGAAATATTGTCATAGTGATGGCGGTACGGTGTTCTTGTATAGATAAAGTGATGGCATAACATGAACAGAGAGGCTGTAACAGCAACAAATGGTAATATAAAAAACTTCAACTTCCAACCGAAAACAATAAACACAATATGGTAATAGGTATAGATGTAGGCATCAGCACGACAAAAATTGTTGGCATTAACCACGACGGTATTGTCGTTTCACCCATCCGGATTAAGGCTACCGACCCTGTAACATCGCTGTATGGTGCTTTTGGCAAGTATCTTTACGATAACAAAATACGCCTCGATGATATTGAGCGTGTGATGATAACGGGTGTTGGTGCTGCTTATATTGATTCACCAGTATATGGTCTTCCCACCCATAAAGCCGAAGAATTTATGGCCGACGGCCTCGGTGCGCAATATGAAATAGGAAAGAAAAAGATGATTGTTGTGTCAATGGGAACTGGTACCAGCCTCGTACAGTGTGACGAAACAGGCATTCGTCACATCGGGGGTATTGCGTTAGGAGGTGGCACTCTCACTGGTTTGAGCCGCATTATGTTGAAGACTGATGACATTAATCAGGTTATATCACTTGCCATGGGTGGCGAATTGTCCAATATAGATGTACAGATTGGCGACATCAGTCCGAACCCGTTGCCCGGTCTTCCCAAGCATGCTACGGCATCTCTCTTTGGTAATGCCCGTAGTAACGCTTCGCGTGAAGACATCGCTTTGGGCATTATCACAACTGTATTGCAAACTATTG
Organism: Prevotellaceae bacterium; assembly: GCA_015256945.1. Lineage (GTDB taxonomy): Bacteria > Bacteroidota > Bacteroidia > Bacteroidales > Bacteroidaceae > Prevotella. The sequence continues at coordinate 75,859 of JABZLB010000005.1, forward strand.
GTTCAAGCTGTATTCTGGCATCGCTCAACTCTGGCATCCGTGAGTATGTTCTTATAGGCAATTTAACCCTGCTGCCCCAGTGCAAAAATGTATTTCCTGCTTTGGAAAAGCTTTATAAAGTACATTTTATTATTCCCAAGTATTCAGAGTTTTGTACGGCCATTGGTGCAGCACTCTGTTACGAAAAAAATAATAAATAAAATATTTGAAGTGTATGAAAACGGGTAAATGGTTGTTGTTTCTGTTGGTTTTCGTAACGCTTTCGTGTCGCGATTCTCGTGTTTCGAAAACCACATCTCAGGCCGTTCCATGGAAGTATGCACAGCTTTTAAGTGTTGACAGCTGTGCTGACAGCTTGCTTGTTACCGTTAAAAATCCATGGAAACAAGGCGAAACGCTTCAGCATTTCAGCATTTCAGCTTCAGGCTCTCCCTCTTCTTCTGCGGTTGTTGCACCGTTGAAACGTATTATTTGTTTTTCTACGGCCCACTGTCAGTTGCTGGAATACCTTGGAATGGCTGACAGAATTGCAGGCGTTTGCGACCTGAAATATATTCTTATACCCGATATTCAACGTCGTGTTAAGGCAGGACGTATTGCCGATTGTGGCGACAGCATGAACCCTGATGTGGAGAAAATCATAAACTTACGGCCTGACGCCATCATCCTTTCTCCTTTTGAGGGAGGTGGAGGCTTTGGTAAATTAGAGCGGCTTGGCGTACCCATTATTCAGGCTGCTGATTATATGGAACCGTCAGCATTGGGCAGAGCCGAATGGATGAGGCTTTACGGCCGTCTTCTTGGTTGCCGGCAGCGCTCCGATTCGTTGTTCCATGTTGTCGACTCTACCTACCAAAGCCTGAAACATTATGCTGCACGGCTTCCCCTCGGACTTAGTATTCTTACTGAGCGTAAAACGGGATCGACCTGGTATACACCTGGTGGAGCAAGCTGGTTAGGCACACTTCTTAAGGACGCTCATGCGTCTTATGCCTTTGCTAACGATGGTCACAGTGGTAGTTTGCCTCTTTCTTACGAGCAAATTATTGCCAAAGCAGGCGAGAGTGACGTTTGGGCGTTTAAGTTTAACGGGCCTAAAATGATGACCCGCAGCGACCTTTTACACGAGTTTTACGGTTACAACGCCCTGAAAGCCTTTCGTACGGGTAATATCTATGAATGCAATTGTAGTATAACGCCTTATTTTGAGGAGGTTCCTTTCCGTCCTGATTATTTGCTCCGCGAGATGATACAGCTGCTTCATCCCGGCGTTAACCTTGGCGGGTTACGCTATTATCGCAAGCTTTAGCTTCTTTTTCTGGCTTTATGCGCAAATATATTCTCCTTGTCATAGCTGTTGCATTGTTATTTGTTCTCAGCCTTATCCACGGCTCTGTGGCTATTCCTCTTCGCGATATTTGGGCTGTTTTTACGGGTGGTAAGCCCCAGATGGAGAGTTGTCGCTATATTATATTCGACAGTCGTTTGCCCCAGGCCCTTACTGCTTTATTGGCCGGAGGTGCACTGTCGGTGAGTGGATTGTTGTTGCAAACAGCCTTTCGCAACCCGCTTGCAGCCCCTGATATATTTGGCATTACGAGCGGAGCCAGCCTGGCAGTCGCCCTTCTTACGCTGGCTCCGGCCTTTGCTGTGGGCACAATACTGGGATATTTGTCGTTGGTTGCCGCTGCCTTCGTAGGAGCGATAGCCGTTACAGCCATTATCGTTATGTTTAGCAGATGGGTGCGTAGTAGCGTAATCCTTATTATTATAGGTATTATGACGGGCTATCTTTGTTCAAGCGTTATCACGCTGTTAAATTTTTATGCTACCGAAGAAGGGGTTAAAAGTTTTGCAGTCTGGGGCATGGGCAACTTCAATAATGTGTCTATGGGGCAGATGCCACTGTTTGCATTGATAACCTTTATGGCTGTATTCTCTGCTTTTTTACTGGCCAAACCGCTTAACGCAATGCTTCTGGGGCCTTATTATGCCGAAAATCTGGGCTTCAATGTGCGCCGTATCCGTAATTTGATATTGGTGGTAACCGGGCTGCTTACTGCGGTAGTTACAGCTTTTTGTGGACCAGTAAGTTTCCTGTCTCTGGCAGTACCTCATATTGCGCGCCTTATATTGCGCACACAGAATCACCGCCAGCTGCTGCCTGTTACCACGTTAACGGGCTGCGCTATCGCGCTTTTGTGCAACGTTCTCACCAGTATTCCAGGAGAAAACGGTATATTACCGCTCAACGCCGTGACGCCATTGGTAGGTGCTCCGGTCATTATTTACGTGTTGTTGCGCAAGCAATAAACTCCCCTCAACTTTTAAATGAACAAGAACTATGGTATCAATAACTACAAAACGGGGCGATTACGGACAAACATCGTTGCGTGACGGTTCGCGCGTCAGCAAAGATGACGCCCGTATTGAGCTTGTAGGCGAGATGGATGAACTGAATGCTCTGTTGGGCTTATGCAAGGTAAAGGCGGGCTTACAAACTGTTTTCGATGATATACAATTACGTTTAATGGACTTTATGGCTGTGGTATCTGATAACCGTTCAGAGCCTGACGCTGAACGAACGACCCGACTTGCGGATGCCATAACACACATGGAGCAGGTTATTGACGATTTTAGCGCAGGTTATCGCTTTCATTTTGTGCTGCCCGGTACTGACGAAACCGATGCCGTTCTGCATCTTACACGTGCCAAAGTACGTACATGCGAACGTCGTCTTACAGCTTTGCAGCGTTTCCATACTGTCCCCGAGGTGCTTACAAAATATATCAATCGTCTGTCCGATTTTATGTTTTGTATGATAGAACAGCGCGTAAATGTAAAACGATAAGCGGCTTAGCAAAGGTAGATTATAGTATGTTATTAAGCTCAAATAAGTTGTATGCTGAGTGTTCGGCGGCCGTCGGCAGCATTGCTGACGACCGCCATACACATCGTTCGACGACTGTCAGCAGCACTGCCGACGGCCGCCGAACAATGACACATAGCATGTAACGGCAGTAGGATGGTGATGAAATGCTACCACCTTAAGGTTGTAAAGACGTTGGCATAAGGGGCTGACGGCATCATGTGAAGCTGTTATACCCCAAGAATAAACACGGTTATGGTTACGTGTAACACAGTAAAGGTAGTTCGCGTAAACAGAAAAGGGCGATGTATGGTAGTTTACTTTACGGGCGTTACGCTCTTTTTTCGTTTGTTGAAATTGAGTAAGTCGCGCAGGCTGTTGAAGTCTTTCTTCAGGATAAAGCCTACACCTTGTGTGTTTAGAGAGTTGCGTGTAAAGTAGCGGTCGTTGGTTTGGTTGTAGACATGTATGCTAAAGTTGCCGTTTGGAAATATAAGATAGCGGATGTCAAAGTCGCCAATGAACGACGTTGTTGCGTTATTGTTGTCGCGATAACCAAACTGACCGTTTATCAAAAGGCGGTTATTGAGTGCACGTCCGCTCAGCAAGCCTTCATATTCAGCATTATTCCACCCTTCGTCGCCCGTTGAAATATTGGCACCTATGTTCCAGTCGTTATTCTGAATAACAGTTCCTAATACGTTGTTTATTTGCTGGCTGAGCTGTCCGCTAAGGATACTTTGCATAGCCAGAGAGGCACGATTGGAGCCTTCGGCGTCAGCATTATTGTTGTTTTGTGAATAAAAGCGGCCTACTGCCAGCAAGTAAAGCACCTGCTGATTCATCTCTTCTTCGCTGTTAATGATGCTGTAAATCATTTGTTTAGCATCAGCTCCTACTGTGGGCATGTCGAGATCGAACGAGATTTTTGGTGCAGCCGGTGTGCCTGTAATATTCATAATACAGTTCACTTTGATGTTATTTGAAGAGAAACTGCGCCCTATGTGCAGGTCAGATAAGCTTACAGATGCAACGGGATACTGCGCCTTTAGTTTTAATAGTGCCGCATAGGGATCACCTCTAAAGGATATAGTGCTTCCCTCCATGAAAACAAAGTCGCGCTTGATAATGTTCTGAATGGTTAGTTTGTATATGCCATGGTCGACCTTATAATTGCCGAAAAGGTTAAATTCGCCTTTGTTGTAATAGGTAGCGCGTAAATTACCGTTACCGTTAAGCGCAATATAGTCGCCCGATGCCTTATCCATGATGAGCTTGATAGTGGCATCAGGATTGGCGTTAATCATAAAATTGAGATGAATATCAGTTGGAATGTCATCGGCTTCCTCATCTTCTTTATGGATGCTGTCGTTGTTTTCCCGGGGTACATTAAAGGCCAGAGCACTTGCGTTTAGCGTGTCACGTGACGACCAGTGTATAAAATTCTGTGTGTCTAAAGCCTCCGGACTTGTAATGTCGTAAACAATTTCACTTCCCTTTTCGGGTGTAAGGTTTACGTTGATATTTACTTCTCCCGACTGTCCCCTGATGCCAGCCTGCCCCGTTGCAAACACCTTTCCATAGAAAGATGAGCCTGATGACGCATTAAAATCGTAGGCAAGCAGATGGCGTGCCGTCACATTCATGTCGTAACTCATCTGGCTAAGGTGCTGGTGATGGATGCTGCCGTTGAGGGTTCCTGCATTCCCGACCTTGTCATATACGGTATCATTAAGGAACTTTATTTCGTTTTCGGCGAAGTTTACCCTTGCGTTGTTGATCGAGTAACACGTGCCAAGCGCTGTAACTCCAACCTTACCGTGTGCCGTTACGTTGCCGGTAAGGTTCAGTTTACTTAAGTCGCCCCATAGCGTCAGCTCGCCGTTTCCTGACAAATCAACGCTGTTGAGGAAACTTGAACACAGGTTTCCGAGGAAGTTGGCGCGCGTTTCGTTGAGCTTCATGGCAAGATTGATGTCATGATTTTTAAGTGACACATACCCCTTCACGAAAGCCGTGCGCCAGGGCAGGGGCGAGGAGGGGGCATTTAATGTATCTTTTGCAACAGCATCGATGTTGATTTGTCCGAGCTTGTTGTCCCAGTTGGCATCGGCATACAGCGTACCAAGCGAGCCACCCTCAAAGCTAAAGTGGTTAACTTGTATCGTTCCGCTGACAGAAGGCTTGTCGAAAAGGTGAGCCACATGAGCCTTGCCCGAAGCATATCCGCCAAAACTTACCGAGTGGAAATTAACTAAATCGAGAATATATTCAACGTTAACGTTCTTCAAATCAACGGTAAGCGAATCGTCCTTGCCTTTGGTTACCATGCCGTTGACGGTAATATGCTGCTCTCCGCTTGTAATGGCGAACTTGTCAATCTCCAGGTGTTGTGCACTGTATCTTATGCTGGCAGGATGAATTGTAAGCACAGTGTCGCCAATGTTAACCTGTGAAGGCAACACTTCCATGTTGGCAACTGAATTACCATCTGTGCTTTGTGTAAAATTGATATTGGCATTCAGGCGACCCCGCAGGCGCTGCTTTCGTGCATGATTGTCAATAGAGAGTATAGTAAACAGCTTGTTGTCTCCCGCCGATGCTTCTATACGATAATCGGATGATTTGCCATTTTTACTGGCTTGTGAAAGCATAATATCGGCATTAAGCCTGTTGTTGAGCGTGTTCAGTACAATACTTACATTTTTCAGATGCCGGTTATCGTATGTAATATTGGGTGCAAAAATATCAGCATTAAGGGTTTTTCCCCTGTCGCTTAACTGGCTGTTGATGGTAAGCGTGTCATGAAGCTCGACAGGAATGCCCAGTAAGGCTCTGGCCCAATCGCTTTTTGTAATGACGGCTTTTAAGGTATAGTTGTTATTTTTAACCGCATGAAACCTTATAGATGAGAGTTTTGTGATGCTCGGCAGCTTGTTGGCTATGATGTTTTCAATGCTTTGGGCCAGTGTAGTATAGTTGAAATTGCCGGTGATGGTGGCGTGGCCGAAGTCGCTGTGCATGGTAACGAAGTGGCCATTATGGTTTGTTCCTGCCGACAGCCTGAGCGAATCGAGGGTATAATTGGCCGACGGCATTCGTACAGTCAGCCGGCTTATTCCCAGTTTGCCGTTGGCGGTGTTGAGACTTCGCCCTGTAAAGTCGGCAACGATAAGAGCAGAATAGGTATTGTTGGCAAACTTACCACTGAACAAATTCAGTGTAGACGGGGCAAAATGCCTGATGTCGGCAGTGAGCTTTGCCGAAGTATTGCCGGGCAATGTGTTCAGTGAGCCTTTGATAGCAGCAACTATATTTTTATCATTGATGTTGAAAATACCCTGGTATAAGCCGTTCATCCACTGGCCGTCGACCTTTATATTATGGTATGTATAGCCGTTATAATGGAACTGTGATATGGTTCCCTGTGTTTTAATATATTTATTTTTCAGATTCCCGTCAATGTCAATATTGGTAGCTATGGTGCCAAATTTATTGTCGTTAAGTATTTGACGCATGTTGAATCCTGCCGATTCGATATGACCTGTAAAGCTGTTACCATGTTTGCCTATTCCCAAACGAGCATTGCCTGCTTCTGATAAAAGCAGGCCTTTTAGAGCTATATCCGACTGGTAACCGCCAACAAACCCTTTGAATTGAATGCTTCCCAACCGGCTGACAGGGGCTGGAATTTTGCCTGTAAGCAGTTTAAGCCCTTCTCCGTTAACCGTTAACCGGGACAGATTAGCCGCCCATCTGAGCGATGATGGGATGCCGTTTGCCGAACCATCAGCCGTTAACCGGATGTCGGCAGGAGATAAAAGAGAAGCTTTTGTACCTTTTGATGGCACACTCAGCTGAATAGACTTGATGCGAACAGACGAACTTGTACCTGAAAAATCGGTACGAAGGACAACTGTTCTCTTTGTAGTTTTGAAAGCAGAATAAATAAAAGCCAAGTCGGACAACGTAACAAACGATTCGTTTATCTTACCATTATATAATAAAGTAGCAGGCTCAAACCGCTTGTCTTTGAACTGATAGGAAGCGCCGATACTGGTGATAGAAAGGCGGGAATTGGTAAGAGTGGCATCAAAATTATTCAATAAAAAGTTTTTCCTGCCTGCATTAAGCTTAAACGTTAATGATGTTAAGTTAAGCCCTGAAGCCTCTTTTAGGGAAAGCGTACGAACATTAAGGGCCAGAGAATCGTTAGTTAAGGCGTTGAGAATAATGTGCGAACTGATGTCCGTAAAATGTAAATGGTTAACATCTAATGTTTTCTTTCTGGGAACATCAAACCTGTTCCATGCAATGTCACCATGCCTGATGATAAGACTGTTAATAGCTAAATAAAGAGGAGCCTGACGTGTAGTATCCTTAGATGCAAGCGAATCTAAGACAAATTGAAAGTTGGGTGAGGCAGCTTCATTACGTTTATAAAGGTTGGCTTGCATGCCAAATACTTGAGCTGACGTAATAGCTATGCGGCCTTTTAATAATTCGATATAGCTGAATTTAGCAGAAATACGTGATGCTTTGAGCATTTTCTGCCCGCTTTGGTCGAGAATATTGACGTTGTCGACGATGATACGGTTTAAAAATCCTAAGTCGACACGTTCAATATAAACCCTGGTAGCCAGTTTTTTTGCTAAAGCATCAGAAACCTTTTCGCCAATAGTTTGCTGCACCACAGGTATGTTTACCATGATGATTGCAGCGAAATAGAGCGTAACTATTGCCCATATTACACTATTGATAATGTGTTTTGCTCTTCTCAATTGGGCTGCAAATATATAAATTTTTGCGCTAAGTATAAATAAAAGAGGTAAATTATCGGTAATGAATTAAATTTTGTTTAATTTTGCATAGCTGATAATGTGAGCGACATATTGGTTTACTGTTATCGTAAATTACAAATATTAAAAGAATAATATTTCTATTTTTCTATGGCAAATATATTTAGGTTGAAGAAAGGCTTAAACATAAACCTAAAGGGGAAAGCTGAAAAAAAGAAGACAAAGGTTCAATATTCCCAGGAATATGGCTTAGTACCCGACTTCTTTTCTGGTGTTACACCAAAGCTTATGGTTAAAGAAGGCGATCATGTTTTGGCAGGAGAAGCCTTATTTGTCAATAAGAATTGTCCGCAGGTTGGTTTTGCATCCCCTGTAAGTGGTGTAGTAGAAGCTGTGGTTAGAGGTGAACGCCGCAAGGTGTTGTGCGTAAAATTAAAAGCAGATGAAGCACAGCAGTACAAAGATTTTGGACAGGCTGACCCTGCGTTGCTGGATGGAGAAGGTGTAAAGGCAAAGCTGTTGGAAGCTGGATTATTTGGTTATATCAACCAGTTGCCGTATGCCGTATCGACAACTCCCGATGTAACTCCGAAAGGAATATTTGTATCAGCCTTAAGGGATATGCCCCTTTCTGGCGATTTTGAATATGAACTTCAGGGTAATGAAGAAGCTTTTGTGAAAGGGTTACAGGCTTTGTCGAAGATAGCAAAAGTTTATTTGGGCGTTGGAAGCCACCAGACCGCTGATATATTAACGACGGTAAAAGACGTTGACCTGAATGTCTTTGACGGGCCTTGTCCGGCAGGAAATGTGGGCGTTCAAATCAATCATATCGCACCAGTTAACAAGGGAGAGACCGTATGGACGGTTGAACCTACGGCAGTTATTTTCTTTGGACGTCTGTTTTTAACGGGAAAAGTAAACCTGACAAGGACGATAGCGGTAGCCGGCAGCCAGGTAATTGATCCGTCATATTCAGATGTTTTGGTAGGAACAAAACTGGAAGACATTTTGAAAAACAGAATTGTTGCGACAGAACATATCCGAATTTTAAATGGAAACCCGCTTACCGGTTGTAAAGATTCTTTGGATGGCTATCTCGGAGCACATACATCAGAGGTAACGGTTATTCCAGAAGGGGATAACGCTGACGAAATGCTGGGATGGATTATGCCGCGTACTGATGAGTTCTCGACAAGCCGTTCGTATCTGTCGTGGCTCTTTAAGGGCAGGCAATATGACCTCGATGCACGTATTAAAGGCGGTGAAAGGCATATGATTATGAGTGGAGAATACGATAGAGTATTGCCAATGGATATTTACGCTGAATACTTAATTAAAGCCATTATAAGCGGAAATATTGACCGTCAGGAGGAACTTGGTATTTACGAAGTGGCACCAGAGGATTTTGCCTTAGCCGAATTTGTTGATAGTTCAAAGCTGCCTTTACAGGAAATTGTAAGGAAAGGTTTGGATATTCTCAGAAAAGAGAATGCATAATTTAAAAATAATCTCCAGTCTTATATTATAATAATGAGAGCATTAAAAAGTTATCTTGACAAGATAAAACCGAATTTTGAAGAGGGCGGTAGGCTGCACGCTTTCAAAAGTATTTACGATGGTTTTGAAACATTCTTGTTTGTTCCAAATACAACTTCGCAGAGTGGAGCATCCATTCATGATGCAATCGACTCGAAACGCATAATGAGTTTCGTTGACATTGCGCTGCTGCCAGTCTTGCTTTTTGGCATGTACAATGTAGGCTATCAAAATTATCTTGCGGCACATACACTTGAGTCGGCTTCTTTTTTTTCTGTATTTTTCTTCGGTTTTCTGGCTGTTCTGCCTAAATTGCTTGTCAGTTATATTGTTGGTTTAGGAATTGAGTTTGCCTGGGCACAATGGAAAGGTGAAGAGATTCAGGAAGGCTTTTTAGTCACTGGAATGATAATTCCATTGATAATACCTGTTACAACACCCTTGTGGATGTTGGCATTGGCTGTTGCTTTCTCTGTAATTTTCTGCAAAGAAATATTCGGAGGCACAGGAATGAACTTTGTAAATGTAGCGATTGGTGCCCGTATGTTCCTGTTTTTCTCATATCCAAGTAAGATGACTGGCGATACAGTGTGGGTAGCTAAGGAAAGTATCTTTGGGTTAGGAAATACATTACCTGATGGCTTTACGATGGCAACTCCCCTGGCACACATTGCGCAGCATACACCTGTTAATAATAGTGTATGGGATATGATAGTTGGGTTAATGCCTGGTTCTATTGGCGAAACGTCGGTAATAGCCATTGCTATTGGAGCCGTTATTCTGCTGTGGACTGGAATTGCCAGTTGGAAAACCATGTTTAGCGTGTTTTTAGGTGGTTCATTGATGGCCATATTATTCCAGATGACAGGCGAATCGTCTGTGAAATGGTGGGAGCATCTTATCCTCGGAGGCTTCTGTTTTGGAGCTGTATTTATGGCTACAGATCCTGTAACATCAGCACGAACAGAGACTGGTAAGTGGATTTATGGATTCATTGTAGGCGCTATGGCACTCATCGTAAGGGTGATGAATCTGGGTTATCCCGAAGGAATGATGCTTGCAATATTCTTTGGAAATGTGATTACACCACTTATTGACTATTGTGTTGTGCAAAGAAATATTACAAAACGGGCCAAAAGAAGTAAGGTAATTGATTAAGAAAACGGAGTATGAAAACAAATAGTAATTCGTACACTATAATTTATTCTATTGTCATAGTAATAGTAGTAGCTTTTCTTTTAGCATTTGTTTATCAGGTATTAAAGCCTACACAGGATGCTAATGTAGCATTGGATCAGAAGAAGCAAATCCTGTGTAGCCTGAACATTCGCGATTTAGACAATGCTACGGCTGAGGCTGATTATAACAAGATGCTTGTGTCGGAGAAGAAGTTTCATAATGGTACGATTTATACCTTTAAGATAAATGGTAAAACCAAATATGTGTTTACGGTTAAGGGTATGGGCCTTTGGGGTGGCATTAATGGGTTCATAGCAGTAAACGATGACAAGGAAACGGTGTATGGTGCCTATTTTAATCATGAGAGTGAAACGGCAGGATTAGGCGCAGAAATTAAAGATAACCGTAAATGGCAAGAGCAATTTAGAGGGAAAAAACTTTTCTCAAATTTGAAACATAGTGATATTGCGTTGTCAGTTCAAAAGAAGATTACCGACCCGAAAACGCAAGTAGATGCAGTAACCGGCGCTACATTGACATCAAATGGAGTAGCTGAAATGATGGCAGATAAGGAGAATGGATTAGGTCAATACCTCGATTTCCTGAATAAGAAACAATGATAAAACAGTTATAAAAGGTTTCAAGATGAGTTTATTTTCAAAACAAAATAGAGAAGCTTTCACAGAACCTCTCCACCTGAATAACCCGATTATGGTGCAGGTTCTTGGCATTTGTAGTGCTTTAGCTGTAACATCGCAGCTTAAACCTGCCATTGTAATGGGGCTTGCTGTGGCTGTAATTACTGCTTTTTCAAACGTAATTATTTCTGTTATACGTAATACGATTCCTGTCAGAATACGTATTATTGTACAGCTTGTTGTTGTTGCCGCACTGGTTACCATCGTTAATCAGATATTAAAAGCCTCTGCTTATGATGTAAGTGTGCAGCTTTCTGTTTACGTAGGCTTAATTATAACCAACTGTATTTTGATGGGACGTCTGGAAGCTTTCGCTATGATGAATAAGCCCTGGCCTTCATTTCTGGATGGCTTAGGGAATGGATTGGGGTATGCTTTAATCCTTGTTATCGTAGGTGCCTTTCGTGAATTTATCGGCCGTGGAAGCTTATTGGGATTCCATATCATCCCATCGAGTGTGTATGATTTAGGTTATATGAACAATGGTATGATGAATATGTCGTGCACTGCTTTGATACTGATAGGTTGTGTAATATGGATTAACCGTGCCTTTTTTGTTCATGATGAAAGCAAATAAATCATTATTATAATCATAGGAAATAAGTAAATGGAACACGCTATATCATTATTATTCAGATCTATTTTCGTAGACAACATGATATTTGCTTACTTTCTGGGTATGTGTTCGTACCTGGCCGTAAGTAAAAATGTAAAAACGTCTCTCGGTTTAGGATTGGCAGTTACCTTTGTATTGTTGGTAACAGAGCCAATTAATTATCTTCTTCAAACGAAGATTCTTGGCCCCGACTGTTTAGTTAAGGGTGTAGACCTCAGTTATCTGAGCTTTATTCTTTTCATCGCTGTTATTGCAGGTATTGTTCAGCTTGTTGAAATGGCTGTTGAAAAATATAGTCCTTCTCTTTATGCTGCATTGGGAATATTCCTGCCTTTAATTGCTGTGAACTGTGCAATTATGGGTGCTTCGCTGTTTATGCAACAACGAATTCTGATGGATCCAGCCAATTCGCAGGCTATAAATAATGTGTGGGACAGTGTGGCGCATGCGTTAGGTTCGGGACTTGGCTGGACAATGGCTATTGTAATGTTTGGTGCAATTCGTGAAAAACTGGAATATAGTGATGTGCCTAAGCCTCTTCAAGGAATGGGAATTGCCTTTATTACCGTAGGACTTATGGCGATGGCTATGATGTGTTTCAGTGGTTTGAAATTCTAAAATTGAGAGTAATACAAAATATGGGCGAGTTTATTTCAATAAGCATAGCGGTTTTTCTGGTTGTTATTCTGCTGCTTGTAGCAATACTCCTGGTAGCAAAAAAGTACCTTAGTCCGAGTGGTAAGGTTACAATTACGGTTAATGATAACGACAAGCTTGTTGTAGAGCAGGGGAATAGCTTGCTTACAACATTGAATGATAACGGCATTCATCTATCCTCTGCTTGTGGCGGGAAAGGTAGTTGCGGACAATGTCGTTGTCAGGTTATTAAAGGCGGTGGAGAAATTTTAGACACTGAGAAAAGTCATTTCTCCAGAAAAGAAATTAAGGAACACTGGCGCTTAGGATGCCAGACAAAGGTAAAGGGTGATCTTTCCATTAAGGTTAGTGAAGATATTCTTAATGTAAAGGAGTGGGAGTGTACCGTAATTTCCAATAATAATGTTAGTAGCTTTATTAAAGAATTTAAGGTTGCGCTTCCCCCCGGCGAGCATATGGATTTCATTCCCGGCTCATATGCACAAATCAAGATTCCTGCTTATGATTGCATTGATTATGATAAGGACTTTGATAAAAGCATGATCGGTGATGAATATATTGAGGCTTGGAAGAAGTTTAACATCCTTTCTTTGAAAGCTCATAATCCTGAAGACACCATTCGTGCCTACTCAATGGCTAACTATCCTGCTGAAGGAGATATTATTACATTAACTGTTCGAATTGCGACAACGCCGTTCCTGCCTCGCCCGCAGGTTGGTTTTCAGGATGTTCCAACAGGTATAGGCTCATCCTATATTTTCTCATTGAAGCCGGGTGACAAAGTAAAGATGAGTGGTCCCTATGGCGATTTCCATCCTAAATTCAACAGTAAGCGTGAAATGATATGGATTGGAGGTGGTGCAGGTATGGCGCCTTTGCGCTCACAAATTATGCACATGACCAAGACATTAAATTGTCGTGATCGTGAAATGCACTTCTTTTATGGGGCACGTTCTCTCACGGAGGCATTCTTCCTTGAGGATTTTTGGGAATTAGAAAAGGAGTTTTCGAACTTCCATTTCCATTTATCTCTTGACCGTCCAGACCCGGTAGCCGATGCAGAAGGGGTTAAATATTATGCTGGTTTTGCTGTTAATTGTATCAGAGATACCTATTTAAAGGATCATGATGCACCAGAAGACTGTGAGTATTATCTTTGTGGTCCACCTATGTTAATAAAGACTGTTACCGATTATCTTGACAGTTTAGGTGTTGATTCTGATAGCATTATGTTTGATAACTTTGGTTAATCATCGTGCTTCACCACACTTTTAGTGTGTATTTCCAATAATAATATTGAATTATTATTTAGGATATTAATAAAAGAGGATATGTTATCGTACATATCCTCTTTGCTTTTCTAAATTTATTTGAATCCTAAAATGTAAGTCTTTTCAGAATCTCAGCCATCTTATTCTTTGTTTCTATCTTTGTGGAAACAAGCGGAAGGCGTAAAATATTCTCAATAAGCCCCATATCATTTAACAGTGCTTTTACGCCCGCAGGGTTGCCATCTACAAACAACAACTTGTATAATTCGGTAAACGTATGATGTATTTTTCTTGCAGATTCGTATTCGCCGTTGAACTCTAAGCGAATCATTCGTGAGAATTCCCTGGGTAAAGCATTGCCAATTACAGAAATAACACCTTTAGCTCCGCTTGCAATCATTGAAAAAGCAAGAGCATCGTCACCACTGATTACATCGAAATTTTCAGGCTTATTTTTTAATATTTCGTCAACTTGTACCAAATTTCCCGAAGCCTCTTTTATGCCAACAATATTTGGAAATTCCCATGCTAACCGAACAGTAGTCTCTGCTGTCATGTTAACACCAGTGCGACCAGGTACATTATAAAGCACAATGGGTTTAGGACTAACCTTGGCTATTGCCTTAAAATGTTGGTAAAGACCTTCCTGTGATGGTTTGTTGTAATAAGGACAAATACTTAGAATACCATCGATACCGCTCCAGTCGCCCGATCTTATTTCTTCAACAACAGCCTGTGTATTGTTTCCTCCGCAATATTTCAGGACAGGAACACGTCCCTTATTAACCGTTTTGATAAATTCTGTAATCTTATTTTTCTCTTCTTTTGTAAGGCATGGAGCTTCTGCTGTGGTTGCTAATATGCACAAAAAATCAGCACCGTTTGTAATTTGATATTCTACCAAATTTACCAAAGTATTATAATCTACTTCTCCCTGTGCTGTGAAAGGTGTGATAAGCGCTATACCTAATCCTCTAAAAATATTTTGTATTGCCATGCGAAAAATCTTAGTTAATAATATATTTTTCTATAATAAAGCCTCAACAAAGTTAGTTAATCTATGTCATAGTTTGCGAGTAAGCACAGTATTACCTGCCGATTAGAGCTTACAACTTCAACTATTCTTCCCGGCGTAACCTGTAAATACACATTCGTCTCCAGCCCTTTAGTGGGTAGCTCTCCACCATGCACTCTTTGTTATTCCCCTTGTAACCACAGGGTTTGTGCTCGGATCAGAGATTGTTACACCTGAGTAACGTTTTACCTTAATATAACGTGGGCTATGAGAGTATATCAGCGAATATAAGCTGTCAGTATGGCTTGTAGCCTTAACAGCATCCTTAAGATCTTTATTGAAATCGCTTAAAAGTTCGTTATTTGTACATAGTCGTGTCACGTAGTCGCCCATATCATAAAATAACGTTGTATTGAATCCGTCCAAAACCTGTAAGCTGTCTCTTAAAGATGTTGTGAAAGTAAATTTCGAATTAATATATTTCATACGGGCTGCCAGCTTATCAAGTTTTCTGCAATCAATGACAGTCAATGCCCCAAAGGGGTAATCGTAGTTCTTATAAAAGGCATGAAATGCTTGCACGGCACCCTCGTAGTTGGGTGTTGGGCTTGCCAATAACTTCCACATACTTTGATAAGGCATGCCGATACTCATAACTTCTGATGTAGAAGCAATCAGAAAGTTTGTCACATTTCTTAGTTCATATGCTGTTTCTATGTTGGCCATGTAGCAATCATCAAACAGTATGAATTGCATCTTCATGCTGGTATTTGCAATGGCTTCTGCAATAGTTGAAATATTTGTAGCATATTGATTGTCTGACACACTGCCAAAAAAGCGTGTTGAAGGCAGTATTACCCGCCTCTTTGCATTAAATATATGCCTCTTTGCAGGGAAAGGATAGTTAGTCCAATCTTCCTTATATGTCCATCCGCTGCCGTGTCCGCTGACTATCATGGCATAGTTTAGTGCAGGTGCATAGCTTTTGGCATCGTTTAAAATAGATGCTAATCCCGTAGCAGTAGTATAATTGTGACCGCCATATTTCTGGATATTTATATGCTGAACCTGCCCTTTATGGTATACCATTTCGTAGAGAGATGACGAGTCGGGCGATGTACTTAAGAATACAACTACCCGCCCGTTTGTTCCCTTGCTTTTTATAATTGCCCCCTCTATGCTATCCAGGTTGTCCTTGAATTCATATAACAGACCAGAGTCTGTGTTCGAACCTGTCCATGGCATGTAAATAATGGTAGTTTGTTTATTGATGTCATTCACATCAATCGTATCACCATCATCACACGAAACCAATGAATAGCAGGCACAAAATGTGCATAGCAGATAGAGGAAATACTTCATTCGGTTTACTTTTGTTTAGCTTTAAGTGCCTGGAGCGAATCCTTAAGCGCTGCAATTTTCTCTTCCGAGTCGTTTTGTTTCTTACGTTCACGTGCTATAACAGCTTCGGGAGCGTGTGCCACAAAGTTCTCATTGGCAAGCTTTTTCTTTATGCTTGTCAGGAAGCCTTCTAAGTGCAGAAGTTCCTTTTCTTGCTTTTCTATCTCAGCAGATATATCTATCAGGCTGCCGACAGGTACGGCAAACTCGTCCGTTCCCACCATAAAGGCAGAGGCATCTGCACTTTTTTCAGATACACTGTTGATAGCTTCCAGGTTCGCCATTTTCATAATAATACAATTGAATGGCCTATAATGGTTTTCACCAATAACCAAGAGTTCCAGCTTTTCTTTTGGTGCAATATTTTTCTGGTTACGTACAGTTCGAACGCCGGCTACGATACCTTTCACCTGTTCAATATCAAAACATAGCTTTTTATCGTCATTTGTCAGGGCGTCTACTTTCAAAACTGCAGTCATAATGCTCTCACCGTCTTTGCGATCGTAGATATGTTGCCACAGCTCTTCAGTAATAAATGGCATAAACGGATGCAACATCTTCAATAAGGTATCAAAGAATCGTAGTGTCGCATCCATGGTTTTCTTGTCAATGGGCTGTGCTTCGCCGTTGACATAGGCCGGTTTTACCATTTCCAAATACCAGGCAGAGAACTCGTCCCAGAACAGACGGTATACCAACATTAAGGCTTCTGATATTCTGTAAGCCTTGAATTGGTCGTCTAATTGCTCATTTACCTCCTTTAATTTTGCTTCAAACCATTTTACGGCTATTCTGCAATTCTCCGGCTGTTCTGTGTCACACACCTGCCATCCTTTAATTAAACGGAAGGCATTCCATATTTTATTGTTGAAGTTTCGTCCTTGTTCACAAAGACTTTCATCAAATAAAATATCATTGCCGGCAGGGGCCGAGAGCATCATTCCCATTCTTACACCGTCGGCTCCATACTTTTCTATCAGTGCGATAGGGTCAGGAGAGTTGCCTAAGCTCTTGCTCATCTTCCTGCCTAACTTATCACGAACGATACCCGTAAAGTAAACATGCTTGAACGGCATCGCCTTACGGTACTCGTATCCGGCCATAATCATTCGTGCCACCCAGAAGAAAATAATGTCAGGTCCTGTTACAAGGTCACTTGTTGGATAATAGTATTTTATCTCTTCGTTGTCAGGATCCAGTATGCCGTTAAACAGCGAGATAGGCCATAACCAGCTTGAAAACCACGTGTCGAGGCAGTCGCTTTCCTGCTCTAAGCCCGTAGCTGTTATGCCTGGAGCCTTTTCTTGTGCCAGCTTTACGGCCTCTTCGGTTGTCTCTGCCACCACAAAGTCGGTTTTTCCTTCAGCTGTTTTGAAGTAATATGCCGGTATACGGTGTCCCCACCATAACTGTCTGCTGATACACCAGTCCTTGATATTCTCCAGCCAGTGCCTGTATGTGTTCTTGTATTTCTTGGGATAAAACTCAATGTCATCGTCCATAACGGGCGACAATGCAATGTCAGCAAAGTGCTGCATCTTTAAGAACCACTGTGTCGATAGCTTGGGTTCTATGGGGACATTCGTACGTTCGGAGAAGCCTACCTTATTGTTATAGTCTTCAATTTTTTCCATCAGCCCGTTATTTTGCAGGTCAATGGCAATTTGTTTACGCACATCCATGCGGTCTTGTCCGATGTACATGCCTGCAGCTTCCGATATGGTTCCGTTGTCGTTAAATATGTCAATGGTTTCCAGATGATGCTTAAGTCCCAGCATGTGGTCGTTAATGTCGTGTGCAGGAGTTACTTTTAGGCATCCTGTTCCGAACTGAATGTCAACATAAGAGTCTTCAATCACGGGAATAACACGACCCACTCTCGGTACAATTACGTGCAAACCCTGCAGCCATGTATTTTTAACGTCTTCGGGATTAATACACATAGCCGAGTCGCCCATGATGGTTTCGGGACGTGTTGTAGCCACAACCGCATAATATCCCCTGTCGTCTTTGTGCATGACGTTGCCCTCATCCTTGCGCGAAACTTTCGTCTGGTCTTCCGGAGCTACATAATATTTAAGGTAATAAAGCTTTGAATGTTCATCTTTGTAGATAACTTCTTCGTCCGATAGAGCCGTTTGAGCCTGCGGGTCCCAGTTTACCATCCTTACTCCCCGGTATATAAGGCCCTTGCGATAAAGGTCTACAAACACGTGAATTACGCTTTTTGAGCGTGTTTCATCCATTGTAAACGCCGTGCGATCCCAGTCGCATGAGCATCCCAATTTGCGCAATTGTTTCAGAATAATGCCTCCATGTTCGTGAGTCCAGTCCCACGCATGTGTAAGAAATTGCTCACGGGTAAGGTCGGTTTTCTTAATACCCTGCTGTGCAAGTCGGTTTACTACCTTTGCTTCTGTTGCAATAGAGGCATGGTCGGTACCCGGAACCCAGCAGGCATTCTTGCCTTCCATGCGTGCCCTTCTTACCAAAATGTCCTGGATGGTGTTGTTAAGCATGTGGCCCATATGCAACACACCTGTTACGTTTGGAGGAGGAATGACGATGGTATATGGTTCGCGGCCATCGGGTTTTGAACTAAAAAGTTTGTTGTCGAGCCAGTATTGATACCATTTCGACTCTACCTCCCTGGGGTCATATTTACTTGCTAATTCCATTTATTCTGTCTTTTGTATCCTAATCTATATATATATTGTGCAAAATTACTACTTTTAAGCCTAAATACATTAACTTTGCAACAAAAAGATTTACGGCTATGCACAGCAGAGAAGAGAAAATAAAAGCGTTTGAACGGTTGCTGGATGTTCAGGAACGATTGCGCAAAGAGTGTCCATGGGACAGCAAGCAGACCTTTGAAAGCTTACGTCCAAACACTATCGAAGAGACGTTTGAGCTTTGCGATGCCTTAATGAACGACGACCGTCGTAATATTTGTAAAGAGCTGGGTGACGTCATGGAACATGTGGTTTTATACAGTATTCTGGGCGAGGAAACAGGCGATTTCGATATTGCCGACGTTTGCAACAAGCAGTCGGACAAGCTGATGTTCCGTCACGATTTTATTAATTGGAACGAGAATGGCAGCTGGACGGTTGCCGACCCGGCCTTATACATTAATGCCGAAGGGAGGGTAGAGTATAGGGAAACTGAAGAAAACGCATCCCAACATCAGGCTTTCACCGCTTCTCCAACAACAGCCACCCAGGTTGAAAGCACCTGGGAGCAGCGTAAACAAAAGGAAAAAGACGGTAACGAAACGGTGTTGAGCGGTGTGCCTGCCTCCCTTCCCTCGCTTATAAAAGCCTATCGTATACAAGACAAAGCGCGCAATGTAGGTTTCGACTGGCGCAAAAAGGAGGATGTATGGGACAAGGTTCGCGAAGAGTTAAGCGAATTGGAAACTGAGCTGAAGAGCGAGGATACCGGACGTTCTACACGCGAACTGGGCGACTTCCTGTTCAGTATTATCAACGCTGCACGCCTTTACCACCTTGATCCTGACAATGCTTTAGAGCACACAAACCAAAAATTTATAGCCCGTTTTGGTTATATTGAAGCACAAGCCAGGGCTATGCACAAAGATATAAAAGAGCTGACGCTTGAAGAAATGGACCAGTTATGGAACGAAGCTAAGCAAAACGAAAACCAGTAAAAATATGAAAAAGATTGTTCTTGTGGTTTTACCACTATTCGTAATTGCCTGTTTAATGGCGGGTTGTAAGGATAAAGCCAGAGGCGTTGCAGGCAATGGCATTGACAGTATCGCTGCTGGCAGCCAGGTTACCGATTCTACTTTATATGGTGTTTGCGGAGAAAGCACGGGCATGCACACCCTTGAGCTTATTACTGATGCAGGCGACAGTATGCAGTTTGTGCTGAACGAAGACGAGAATGGTGACGTAAACGTTGTGGGTGGGTTGCTGGCAGGCGACCGTCTTGCCGTTGTCGAAGGCCCTGGAACTGATGGCGAAAGGGTTGCAGAAAAGGTAATTAACCTAACTACTTTACTGGGCAAATGGACCAGCCTTGACAAGAATTTTGAGATACAGGAGGATGGAACGGTTAAATCAACAGTGCAGGCTGAGCAGAACCCATGGACAAACTGGAGGATTGTTAACGGCCGTCTGGTATTGAATCGTGATACATTTGATATTGACAATCTGGGCAGCGACTCGCTCTATCTTGAAAATAAGAATGGTATTTTTGTGTATAAGCGCGCTAAATAACCTGCGTTTATCATATCGCTTTATTTCAGTTTGTGGAACCGTTTAACGTTCATATTCTGGGGTGTGGCAGTGCTCTGCCCACAACCCGCCACTATGCTTCGTCCCAGGTTGTTGAGATGAGGGGAAAGTTTTTCATGGTCGACTGTGGTGAAGGCACGCAAATTCAGCTACGCCGTTCGCGCATAGGCTTTACCAAAATACAGGCCATTTTTATATCACATTTACATGGCGATCACTGCTTTGGGCTGATGGGACTTATCTCTACTTTTGGTATGCTGGGCCGTACAGGTGCACTTCATGTGTATGCGCCGGCCCAATTAGGCCCACTGCTCGATGCACAGATGAAACTTTTCTGCACAGGATTAGAATATGAGGTGGTGTTTCATGCCGTAGATACTGCCCGTAACCAAATTGTTTACGAAGACCGGAGCCTTACGGTTTCAACCATTCCGCTCGACCATCGCATTGACTGCTGTGGCTATTTGTTTCGCGAAAAGCCTACGCTTCCGCACATACGCCGCGACATGATTGATTGTTATGATATTCCCCTTAGCCAGATTAACAATATAAAAAACGGAGCCGACTGGGTTACTTCTGACGGCGAAACCATATCCAACAGCCTCCTTACTACCCCTTCTGTGCCGCCAAGGGCGTATGCTTATTGCAGTGATACGCGCTATATGCCGTCGCTGGCTGAACAGATAAAAGGCGTTGACGTGCTATATCATGAGGCTACTTATGACAGCAGCTGCGAAGCGCGTGCCCGGCTTTATTACCATTCGACGGCAGCACAGGCAGCACAGGTAGCGCGTGATGCGGTTGTGGGAAAGCTTGTTTTGGGCCATTTTAGTGCCCGGTATGATAACGAAAGCTGTCTTTTGCAGGAAGCCCAGGCCATATTTCCCAATAGCCTGCTGGCTGGTGAAGGTCTGGTAGTAAACGTTCAGAAACCATAGAGGTGTTACAATAGTTTCCTGATTATCTGTACATTACATTTATTCGCTGTAAGCTTTACAGGCTTTTCCTGATGGGCCAGGCCTGTTTTGTTTCGTGGATTGCGTTATTTTTGTCATCGTCTGACGGCCGTCATCAGCGCGTACGGCGGCCGTCGAACAATGTGTATGACGACCGCCAGCAGCGTTGTTGACGGTTGTCATACAATGAACATTATGCAGTAAACAGGTGACCTGAATGTCGGAATGACATTTACTTTACATGCTTTAGGAAGAATGATTATGCAATAAACGGTTTAAAAATTAAATTATCTTAAAAGCACAATTTTCTGTGAGATACAAAATTGTATTTCCATTAGAAAATAATTATATTTGCAAACACATCCCATTTAAAGATAATACGCGTATGGCAAAACATATACTTTCTATTCTTTTTCTTGCAGTTTTACTATTGTTCCCTGCCCGTAAGGTAGGAGCAATGCCGGCGGTAGAGCTTGTTGAAGCCGACTTTTTACCGGTTAATATCACTGTGAACGGCTCTGCGTTGCGTGTAACTGGTGCTGCCGGGCTTGCATTATATGTGTATAATGTAACTGGAGTGAGGGTAATGTCACTAAAGGTTGACGGCACCGATAAAACGTATAGCTTGAATCTTCCTCAGGGTTGCTACATTGTTAAAGTAGGCGATGTTGTGAGAAAGATTTCGATAAGATAAGGATAAGGTTTCAGCAGGTTGAAACATTTTTGTTCTATTTTCTTATTTTGTGTGTTGGCATGGCTGGTACAGTCATGCCATAAAGAGGTTGTAAATCCCAATGAACATTTGTCGTTGGCCGAATACGACTCGTTAAATTCTTCGGCATATAAGCTCGATTCGCATAAGATATGGCGTGAAATAAGACGCCAGATGGAAGCCGATTCTGACACTTTATTGCCCGATTATCGGGTTCGTAATTATTATTTGAAGCGTAATCAGCTGGTATGGATTGACCGTAAGGGTATTGATTATCGCGCTGACAGTCTGCTCATGGCGTTGCGCAAGGTAGAGCAAATGGGGTTTAATCTGCAGCGTTTTCGTTTTTTTCAAATTGAGGCTGACCTGAAACGTATGCGACTTTTGGACTTTGATGATAATAAGAATACGATTAACAGGGTAGTCGGTCGCCTCGAATATAACCTGACAAAAGCCTATCTGAGGTTTGCAACAGGCCAGCGGTTCGGATTTGTTAACCCAGCTTTCCTGCTTAATCATCATGATATACATAAGTCTGATTCGGTACAAACCAGTTACCAAACGCTTTATGCGCAACGCGGACAACGGCCGGGTGACCGTTTCTTCAAATGGGCTTTGCATATGGTTCATGTTGACAGTATAGGATGGTTTCTTCGTCAAATAGAACCCCATGGGGCGTATTACCGCAGGTTTCTGCATCTTCTGAACAGCGATTCTGTATCGTTATATGGCCGTAAATTGGTGCTGGTTAATCTGGAACGAAGTCGTTGGCGGTTAGACAATATGGCGGGAACGCAGGAAAAATATGTTGTTGTCAATATACCATCATTTCAGCTTCAGGCCATTCATGCGGGCCAGGTGCTGGCGATGCGCATCGGTTGCGGTTCGCTTGAAACCAAGACACCTCTGCTCAGGAGCGCTATAAAGCGGATGGATATAAATCCGCAGTGGATACTTCCACGAAGTATTATCAAAAAAACTATTCTGCCACGTGTAGGTAATGTGAGCTATTTCAGGTCGCATCGATACTTTGTTCGTGAACGTAAAACAGGTAAAATAATACGCTGGGAAAGCGTTACTCCGGGCATGATAGAGAGTAGTAACTACCTTGTTATTCAGGAAGGTGGCGAAGGTAATGCACTGGGGCGTATTGTTTTTCGCTTTGATAACGGCCTGTCTATTTATTTACATGACACCTCTTCTAAAGAAGTGTTCTCGAAAATTGACCGTGGTGTGAGTCACGGTTGCGTGCGCGTGCAATACCCTTACGAGCTTGCTGCCTTTCTTTTGGGTAATAATAATTCTGAAATACTGGAGCGTATTCGTTACTCAATGGCAGCAGACGTGTCGTCATTAGGCAAACGACGCTCAGAGCTTACGCCCGAACAGCAGGCGAGTGCCGACACGTTGAACAGACGAATGCTCATAGGAAGCGCAAAGGTTACACCGGCGATTCCGCTGTTTATTGTTTATTATACGCTGTTTCCCGACCGTAACGGCAGCATCGTTCGCTATGAAGATGTGTATGGATATGACGAACTGGTTTACAGAGTATTGCGTAATTATCTATAAAAAAGAGGGAATTTTCATCATGAAAATTCCCTCAGAGTCATGTTTCTCGGCTGTTTTTTTGTAAAGCCAACAGCGCTTTTATTTTTTCTTTAAATCGTAGTTGAGCTTGCTTTCAGCTTCTTTGAAGTTGCCATCAACCATGCGAAGCGTGTTGTCATCAACCTTTTTGAAGATGATGTCGCCAGCACCGTCAGTAGCTTTCAACTTATAGAACTCAGCCTTTTTGCCGTCAACGTCCTTTTCTACCACCTCCATTTTGCCGTTATTCTGGAATGTTTTCTTCTCGCCTTCCTTGCCAACGGTATAGGTATTCGTCATACGGTATCCATGAGTAGAATCGTTTGCAATGGCCAGTTCGTAACTAATGGCAGGACCATCTGCCGCAGGAATCTCTCCTGCATATACAGTAGAGTCGGTTGTTACACTGTCGGTTGCTTGTGTTTTTGCAACATTCTGCCCCTTATTGCCACATGCAACAAATACGAGAGGCATGGCTAATAAACATAATTTTGTTTTCATTGTTTTTCCATTTAATGGTTTAATTTGGCTATATAACGAATAACCCTGTTGCTTTGTTTCAGCAGAGGCGGCAAAAAAACGTTAAATTTATATTACTATTTTGCTGTTTTATCGCATGCCGTGTTGCGTAAGGTATGTTACCATCTGCGGCGAATAGTCGGTTTGTAGCACGTTGACACCGGCCTGTACCAGCCATTCCCATGTGTCTTTGAAGTTATTGTCTTTGTAGGCCGTGATGTCATCGTGTCCTCCGTTCAGCGATGCCCACATAGTATTTACCCATACTCGCGAGCCGTGGTCGGCTATTTTTTGCATGAGTTGCAGCACTTTGGGTGTAACTTTCTCAAAGCAACACTCTACCACCGGGCACTTTCCCAGGAAGCCGTCAACCGTTTTCTCAGCCCCTTCCCTGTCTAACGACACAACGGGGATATATGCAATTTGTCCGAAAATATTGCCATGATCGGCAACTACTTTATCGTAAGGCAGCCCCGATTTCATCATGCCCTGTGCGGTTGTATTGGTCTTTTTCAGAATCTCCATAACCTTATCCCAGTAATAATAGCTCTGATCGATGTTAACCATAACCTTACCACGGCAAAGGTTCATGACCTCTTCGAAGGTGGGTATGCGCTCTTCGGTGAGGTTTCCATCCTTATCTTTCAGCCGCAATTTTTTGATTTCGGCTAGCGTATAGTCGCTAACCTTTCCCTTTCCATTGGTAGTTCGGTCAACGGTTTGGTCGTGCATGATAACCAAAAAGCCGTCTTTTGTAAGCTTGTTGTCAACTTCTACAATGTCAACGCCGTTGTCAATGCAGCTCTGTATGGCTGCCAACGAGTTCTCCGGAGCCGCATGCCAGTCGGCCCTGTGGGCAGCAACGAGGACCCTTTTCGACGACGGGTTCCAGAAATGAAACAATATTTCTGTAACCGGAACAGAAGCATTTGTACAATATTTCGTTGTTTTTGTACAGGGTTGATTGCGTTTTTCGGCATTTGCAGGAACGCATAGTGAAAGCATAAATGCCAGTAATACGGCAGAAAATAAACTTTTTCTCATTGTTTGTAGATTTAGTTTTTTATGGTTTTGAATGATAATTGTAAACAAAAAAGGTGATAGTTATGTCAACCTGATGAGGTATATTGACAGCGACAAAGTTACCAAATAGTTTCGAAAATATATATATTTGTATCCGATAATTGAGAAAACCAGGAATAAGAAAATTAAAATCAAAAAAAGATAGTAACAATATTGCTTAAGAGGTATGTAATTATTACCTTCGCATTTAAACATTGTTATCATTTTATTTCAAAGAGAAAGAACGCAGTTTAGCCTGAACAGTATTGTGTATGAAACAGCGAATTAATTTCCATTTCCTAACAAAGAATGGCAGATGGCTATGGATAATATACGTATTACAAGCCATAGGTGCTCCGGTTCTTGGTGCAGGACTGTATTATTTATTGTGTCCTGTTGTCGACTATTTTAAAGGAAACCGTGCGGCTATCGCCTATGTTGACACGTATGTACAGGATTGGGACAGCATAACCGTGAAGTTTTCAGACAACCTTTGGGATGGTTTCGATGTGGCAGAATTTCATACTCGTTCGAAGGCTATTAACTGGGGAGAGAAAAAAAAGCCTTTAATTGATGTTACTTGCTATACATATTATATACCCCATTACAAAAGATACATGGAGCTGATATGGGTTGAAGGTATTGATGCTGTGAAAGGATTGAACAATCGTTACTATGATGCTGCCCGTGTTCAACAGAATTTAATGCGCGGGAATATGGTGATTTCGGCTTATGTTAACCGCATACAGTGGAGAGATAAATCGTATGGAAGCAAAGCTAAACCGGTGCCGGTGTTCCTACATCGCATCATATCGGGCGATGATATTGAGCGTAGAAACGCAGAAACATGGAAACAAGATCGCTTGCATCCCGATGGACAGTTCTTACAACACTATCTGCCTCCTGCTGCCGTTAAGCGCATGAGGACAACGCCTGATTCAATAAACAAGAAGTATGCAGGCTATTATCTTCGGTATATGTTGCCTGAAGATGAGTTTGAAAGACTTTATGAGAAGTAGCGTTATCAATAGTAATCCAGCTTATTTATAACAGCATTCTTGCAAAATAAAAATATATTTAGACAATGAAACAACTTGGATATGCACTCCTGATAGTGCTTTTTACGCTGTTTGTATGTGGTTGTAATGATAAGAAACCTAAGCAACTACCCGTAGAAAAGGCAACCGTTGATAAAGATTTACTGCATATTTACGACAAAGATATTCGGCAATATTTCATCGATTGCGACGAAGTGGGACTGGATGAAGTATGTGCAATGGGTGTGAAAAAGCAGGTAAAATATACCGATATTGCCGTCGAGCTTATCTATGAAGCCTTACGAAGAATGGGCTTTACGCCGGTTAGCAATGAGGATGCCCGTAAAGCCATAATGAAATACTATAATATTGACATTACGAAAAGCAATAAATTTCTGGTAAAATATGATATAAGGCGATATGTTTTTAAGGATGGAGACGCTGCCGAAAGGAAAGAACAAATATGGTCAATGGACCAAGACCCCGGGTATTTATCACCATCTTTCTGGTTCAAATGGATTTATGTTCCCAACTATAATTACCTTTTCCCTCATCCAACTATAAGTGATGTCGTCGACATTAAGGGCATGGGGTATGACGAAGACTTCAATATTGAGAAAGCAAAAAAGGGTAAAATATATTACGATTTGTCGTATAAGCCCCTTTATTATGAAAATATGTTTATATTTCATGACGATAAAGAGGCTTTCAAATGGCTGACAAAGAACGATAAAGACTTCCTTTTGAAGTTACTTGGAAACTATGGTTACGACAAGAATGACGTGATAAACAAGATAGCTATCGACTCAATTAATACTAAAGAAGAGCATCTTTATAAAGCGTATGGCGATGTTTTTGCATCACATAACGCTGCAGGGAAGTTGCAAATACATCGTAACCTTCTGAAGTTTATGGTGAATCATGCCGGCAAAAACAGTGATTACTTCTATAAAATAAGGTCATATCTCAATCGTATTTTTGACTTAGAGGGAACGCCTCGCTTCACCAACTTTACCAAAGAAGAGCGTTATGAGATTGGTGCTGTTGTAGGATATTATTACGGTTTAATGTATAACAGCCAGTCACCACGCGAATTTAATGAGGAGGCTTTGGAATATCAGGTACACGAAAATCCCGAATTTGTATCGTTTGTTAAACAGCATCAGTATTTCGGCATTAAAGATTTGCCCCGCGTTATGAAGGAAGCCTACGACCGATATGAAGACCATTTAGAGATATTTCTGCACCACGAGGGTGAAGAAGGCTATTAAATAATAGTGGCTTAAGGGTGTAAACGATTATTTGAATCAGCACAAGCCGTGTATGAATCATCAATATTGTAAATGTAAAATAAACCATGAAGAAAATAGTTTCTTTTCTTTTGTTCTTCCATTTTTGCTGCTGTGTCGTGCAAAGCGCAACGCCAAAGAACTATTATGCTTTAGCCATTGCAGCGATAAAAGCAAATAACGTGCCCGCTCTTGAGGCGAATATGAAGCATATTCACCATGTCGACTCGTTGATTTACAAAGATTCTGATTATTCCTATTCACTGTTGGGCTATGCCTGCCTCTACAAAAACATGTCGGCTGTAAGGAAACTTGTTGATGCAAAAGCTGACATAAGCTGTGCCTTTTCAGATGAAATTTACATCTATGATGCCCTTTATTTAGCAATAGATAGTGGCGATTTAAGCATGGTTCAGTATTTTATTTCCTTAGGTTCAAATGTTAATCAGCCGTACAATGAGGATGGATTGTGCCCCCTTATGGTAAGCGTTATTGATAATAATGTGCCTGTTGCCGAGCTTCTTTTGAAGCATGGGGCCCACGCAAACGGCGTAGGCAATCTCGGAGGAGACCATACTTTCTATCCTTTAATGACGGCTATTGAGAACCGTAATAAGGCAATGGTCCGGCTTCTTTTGAAGTATGGTGCCAGTAAAAGGGTGAAGGATGAGAGCGGTGACACCCCGCTTTCTCTGGCTTATCGTTTGAAAGCAACAGATATTATAGCCTTGTTGAAGCGCGGAAAGGGGAAATAATGCTGTGAAAAACGCGGCAATTATCTGTTAAACAGGTTGTTGATGATGAAAGATAATGTAATATTGTTTGAATCAGAACATAAAAATCATATTCCAATGAAGAAGTTTTCGTTGTTATTTTTAATGCTTACGGCGGCTCTATTCCTTTGCCAGTGCAGCGACAAGCCAAAGGATAAGCGCAGCGTTGACGGTGTACAGGCTTCTACATTAAGCCCGGACGACAGCGTTATTACGATGAGTCAGCTTGCCGAAATAGGAATTGACAGCGCGCTTTTACGCAAGCATCTCAAGCTCCAGACGCGCGCATGGTATGGAGGTGACTTCAGAGACGACCAGTCAATACCCCGTTATGAGCCAACGAAAACCGACTTTTTGCTGACGCTTCCCTTTGTAGAGCGTTACCTTTACCTGCACGGTTTCAGACAACCATCACGTGAACTGTTCGCAAAAACGATTAAAAGGGTATTCGGCCACACGCTCCTGATGGATTCAAAACGCAAGTATGTAAATCTGGCCGGCGTACAATCGTTCGACTTTGCCAGTGGTTTTATTGCGGTAAAAGACCGCCGTTTTGTCACGTATAGCTGGCTTTTGCGCGACCTGATAGAGGTAAAGGGCAATAAAATAACGTTTAAAAACACCGCGTTAAAGCAAATATTGTGGCTCAATCAGTTTGTTTTCTATAACGATTTAAAGGCTCTGAAGGCGTTGGAAACCTTCAAATATGAAGGCGATGACGACGATTTGGGCGACTATTATGACAGCAAAAGAATGCTGGACGACCTTATAAACGACTACGATTATTACGCCAGCCCGCAGCTTAACCAGTGGCTTTTTAATCAGGAAAAGGAATATCCAACAAATTTTTTCAACCGTATCTTCCAGCGAGATGACAAGAAACGCTTTGTGGCTCATCCTGAATTGATTGAAACTATCGAAAGAAACATAACGGGTAAGAACAGCGATCTCTATAACGTTAACCTTGCCTTGTTCATCGATTATGTCATATCAGACAGGGAAGGAGCAAATATTTACCATTTCAATACTGAAGAAAAGGCCCGTATTCTTTGCTATATCGCCAAATCAGAATATAAGATGCGCGATAAATTTGCATACTATATTCAGAAAGGTATGTGGCCGAGGGTGTCCGAAACATACCGTATTATGTCCAACTATCCAAAGGTTTACCAGTGTGCCCGCGCCCATAAGTTTTTCGGAATATGCAGTGCTGCCGTCATGGATAACATGGATTGGGAAGGTCGTGGCGTCAATCCGCACGATGATACCTATAATGAAGACAATAACTAATATGGATAATTGTTGGTGGAATATTGAATCATTGTTGTGTAAGAATGAGGTAAATAACCAGCCTTATCGTTATGGCGAGGCATCTTTTGTTCATAAAACACAGTTAGTTCGTGCTTAAATAATAGCTTAAAATCATCAACTATGGAACAACTTATAAAAGAAATTCATTCTACTTTTTCACACAACAGACTGTTTATGCCCTTGTTTAAGGGTATTAACACGGCTGATATGAGTTCGCCTCGAAGTTTACAATATTTGATGTATGCTGCCTATGGTTTTTATTTTACAGGCAATAATATGATGACTAATAACGTATTATTGCATCTTGTTAAAGAGAAGTTTGATAATAATTACGACCATTTTACATGGGTAGAAGGAGGTTTACTTCTGCTTATTTACCTGAAAGGCGACAACGACGACATATTAAAATGCCGTATTATTTCGACGTTGGACGATAGCAACGAGGAGGCCATCGTTAAGTTACGACATAAGGTTTTCAATAGGAGAGCAGCAGGAATGATGTTGCAGAATTACGCAAAAAAGGTATCGTTTGAACCTGAAAGTTTTA
Source organism: Prevotellaceae bacterium (assembly GCA_015256945.1). GTDB lineage: Bacteria > Bacteroidota > Bacteroidia > Bacteroidales > Bacteroidaceae > Prevotella. The sequence goes on from JABZLB010000005.1 coordinate 105,964, forward strand.
GTTTGCTTGCCGCTATCCCGTATTTTATTGAGCTTTTGTTTGTGAAAACTTTTCATGATGCTACATTTACTGACGAAGAATTAAACGATAGGATAGCCGTCGCAGAGCAACAAATTAGAGCTATAATCCAGTCGAAATAATTGGCGTTATTCCTATTTTAGCTCATAATTTTAGAGCAATAGCTTTGCCATTTGTCTTTATTCACTAAATGTTTGTGAATGTAGCAAGATTAAAATTATATTTTGTAGCACAATTATAATTAAGGTGTTGGTTTATTAATTATGCGCAAGTTCCATGTTAATAGGTACTTACGATGTTAATATAACATACTTCTCTTACTTTATTTCCGCTATAAAACGGTAATTATCGGTGTACCTTTAATCTTATTTTGTGGTTGAATTATTGTGGTATGTAATAAGCTTTCTTCCTGTTTGCTGTGATAAATATGGGCTTTTGCTTGTTGTTCGACGGCCGTCAGCAGCGTTTACGACGGCCGTCGAACAATGGGTGTCACGGTCGCCAAACAACGTGTATGACGGCCGTCGTACGACGAGCATTACAGTGTAATTGCAGCTCTGTTAAGTAACAATTGTATTAAGGAAACAGCGTAAACAATAATGAAGATGCGCGTTAAACCGATGGGCTTTGAAAGCAGTAGGGGTAGCTTTAACAGGTTAACGACAATTACTTTGCGGTGTCCAGTAATCGTCTTTTTCGTGTCAATTCATACACATGGTAATACTGTTTTACAACAAAATAGTTGTAGAACGCCATATCAAACACCGTAGATGAAATGCTAAAAAATAATTAAGGTGGTGTAAAACAGCCTACTCGTCTTCGCTCTTTAATATAACAGACGTAACGCCTATGTTGAAAACGCTACCGTTTTCAAGGTTTCTTTTTTCGCGTGCAGGCAATCGTTCGCCATTGACAAAGGTTCCATGGTTCGAGGGTCCGTCGCTAAGCACGAACCGAAGCTGCCCTTTTTTATTGCGGCTAACGTTGATCATGCAGTGCAATAAGTCCATGTTGAGGTCACCTGTCTCAATAGGAGTAGTGATGTTATTGCCCTTCATGTAGCGACCTATGGTGTTATTGCCCATTTGCAAAGGCAATACTTGTTTATAACAATAATCGTTTTCGATGACAACAATAGCGCCGCACCCCTTGTCAGAAGCCTGTGCTTCGGCCTCAGGATCTTCATCATCCTGACGCGGTTTAAGCTTTGTTTCGCCCATTCTAATGCCAAATTGCTTGCTGCATACGGGGCATTGAAAAATAAGAGACGACCCTGAGCGATACTTAGTTTCGTCAAAAGTAATGTAGTAATCGCACTTAGGGCAACGTACTCTTTTCATAAAAGACGGATGTTATTTTAAGCGAGTAATCCAACAACTGTTGAATTCGTCAATCTTGTTCAGCCTGTTGAGAACCTTCTGAGCCTCCTGACGCGTAGCGTAAAGCCCATAGACAATCTTGGTTCTGCCTGCATGGGTATAGACATTTGCCTGATCGTAGCCCCTCTTATTGAGGTCGGCCGTATAGCTTTGTGCATTTTTGCGCGATACACGACTGGCTATTACAATAGTATAACCGGTTGTCTCGGGGTGAGAAGCAGTATCAGCAGGTGCTTGCTTTTGGACGCTGTTGGTTGGAGTTGATGTTTGCCGGGTATTATTGAATGCAGCTTTTGCCAGAGCTTTTACGCTGTGCTGCCCGGTGGTTGCCTCTCGTGGCATGACACGATTAAGCAAGCGGGTATCAATGCCGCTCCTTATTTGCTGATTGTTTGACAATGGTGAGGGGATGAGCAAAAAGGCCAGAACAGCAATACATGCAGCGGCAATATTTCGCCATAACGCTGCGAAACGGGCTGAATGGTTTTCAGAAGCATCTGCCATATTCTCGCTGTCGGCTAGGTTTTCAGCAGGTTTCGCGGGCTGGATAGCTGGCGAAGGCTTACTCTCAACAAATGAATTGTCGGTAGTTCTCAGCTTGCAAAGCGGTTGAATATCAACCGGAGAAAGACCGTAAAGCTCGGGCGTGAGGATACCTGCCGGGCAGGGGGTAAACTCATAATGCCCGTCTTTGTTCAGATTGATGACGCCAAGGTCGCGAAATTCGTATTGTCCGTCAATATCAATACGTTGCCGAAGTTCACGCACTTCGTCCTCAATGCGGCGCATTGCGTCCGGATAGCTTATGTCATAAGCCTCAACATACGACTGGGCAAGGAGAGAATCGTTAAGGGTTAATTTTTGATTGAAACCTATTGTACGCATGGGCGGAAGAATGCTTCCGTCGGTTTCGTCTCTTCTTGCGTCAACATGATGCGCCATAAAACCACCATATCCTGGAACAATAACGCAGTCGTTGTTCAGAAGAAGAATCTCAATGTGTCTGTCCATTTCAATCATTGCTGTGCAAAAATAGGCAAAAAGGGCAAATCATCCAACAAAAATATATATAATTTTATGAAATCGAAAATAAAAAGTTGCGATGTCGTTATTCTCATATTTGTTTATTAACTTTGGGGCAAAATTTAGTGATATGGAATACAAGGAGACCGAAATTAAGGGTGTGTGGATTATAGAACCGAAAGTTTTTAATGATGCACGTGGTTACTTTTTTGAAGCCTGGAAGCAGGACGATTTTGATAAGCATATAGGTTACCATACTTCTTTTATTCAGGATAACCAGTCGAAGTCGAGCTATGGCGTGCTTCGTGGGTTACATTATCAAAAAGGAGAGTATAGCCAGGCAAAGTTAGTGCGCGTGCTTCGCGGCCGTGTTGTTGATGTTGCAGTGGATATTCGGAAGTCGTCGCCGACGTTTGGTAAGTATGTTATGGTTGAATTGTCTGAGGAAAACAATCGCCAGCTCTTCATCCCCCGCGGCTTTGCACACGGTTTTCTTGTGCTTAGCGACGAAGCTGTATTTACATATAAGGTTGACAATGTGTATGCACCGCAGCACGAAGCCAGCATAAAGTGGAACGAACCCAGCGTAAATATTAATTGGCCTGTTGCAGCAAAGGATGTGGTTACAAGCGAAAAGGATTTGCTGAAAGCCAAAAGTCTGGAAGAGGCAGAGGTGTTTGAATAACCCGATATGTACGGAATGAGGAATAAATTATTTCCTCGAAAACGTTTAATCCGATAAGTTTCGAAATGAGAAAAGCATTTGTTTCCATAATGGTTATTCTTGCTGTTGGGCAGTTTTCTTCGTGTAAGAAAGGAGCAGCAGCACAGAAAGATGTTACCGTACAGGAAGATTCTGTTGCAAAACAAATGCTACAAGGCATCTGGGTAGATGAGGATGAGCAGGATGTTGCGTTTAAAGCGCAGGGCGATTCTATATTTTATCCCGATTCGACAAGCATGCCGGTGAGGTTTCAAATCATCGCCGACACATTGGTGTTACATGGTGCGAGCGATGTAAAATATCCTATATTGAAGCAGACCAGGCATCTTTTTGTGTTCAGAAATCAGAACGGAGATGAGATAAGACTTGTTCTAAGTGATGATGCTGACGATGCCAACTTCTTTTCAGACAAGCATCCTCAACCACTGAATCAGGGAAAATTAATTAAGCGTGACACGATAGTTAGTTTCCAAAACAAGTCATATCACTGTTATATACAAATTAATCCTACAACCTATAAGGTTATAAAATCGTCGTGGAATGATGAGGGAGTAGAGGTAGACAACGTGTATTATGACAACATTATCAACCTTAATGTGTATTCAGGAGCACGCCGGTTGTACCACAGCGATATTAAAAAGCAACAGTTTAGCAGTGTAGTGCCGGCCGATTTCTTGCGTCAAAGCATCTTCAGCGACCTAGATTTGAAGAGTGTTGACGCCGACGGGATTCACTTTCAGGCCTCACTTGTTATGCCCGATGAGACGATGAGCAGTTATCAGGTAATGGTAACGGTGGCATATAACGGACGTATGAGTATGAAGATTAAGAAATAAGACTTCAGGCTTTTTATCATACACAATGGCGGCCCATGGAAATTTCCA
>JABZLB010000033.1 GCA_015256945.1 Prevotellaceae bacterium
GAGGAATTAAAATTTCACAAGACATAGTACTGCCAACATCTAATGAGAGGTATTGGGAATACTCGATACTCGTTAGTTAAAGGAACTAAAATGAGATTTGGAACTTTCATGGATATTGGTTATCTTTGTATTGTTATTTAGAGGATTTTAGTTGTGCCGATAAAGTTTCCTTCAAAGGAGCTTCATTTAGACTTTTTTCCAGACAATGATCTTTGATTTAATTAACGGCAGATTTCTTCTTCATGTGCTATATAACTAAATGGCATTGCGGGTCAAAAATGTGTTACCAATGAGGTATTTGTGTTACTAATGTGTTACCACTTGATAAAATCAGTCTTACCATCGTTCTCAAAAAAGTAGTGTACTTTGCTGATTACAAACATATTACGCTACCTGCCACTCAACGCAACCATCTTGATCCCATATTGTGTTACCACCGACCCCATGCGAGTCACGAAGTCCAAAATATGATGTGAGGAAACTCTGATTACAGAGTTTCCTCACATCGTTTTTTGTATATTCGGGAAGCAAAAACAATGTAAACAATTGTATATTTCCGTTCTATTGTACATGGAGTTCTCCTGTACAACAGCAGTATACCAAAGAAAACGACAGGATATTTCGATCTTATCGCACTTAAAAATAGACTGTACAACAGCAGTATATCAATGAAAAAGGCGACATGTTTTTGTTAAACCCACAATTACTATCATTGTTACCGGCTATCATCAACAGCGTTACCAGCTACCATCAGCAGCGTTACTGGCTATCATCAACAGCGTTACCAGCTACCATCAGCAGCGTTACTGGCTATCATTATCAGCGTTGCCGGCTAACATTACCGTCGTTACCTGCCATTATCATCGCTGTCAACAGCTTTGTTTTTGCCTGTATTCCAACGGACTACAACACAAATGGTCTCTGACATACTTTCCAAAAAAGCTCGAATTGGGGAAACCAAGCCTGTTGCTTATTTCCTTAACGCTCAAATCTGTTGTACGTAAATAGTTTGTGATTGCTGAAATAGTATACTCCTGTATCCACGCATTGGCGGTCTTTCCTGAGTTCTTTTTACAGACCATTGTGAGGTACTTGGCCGATATACACAGCTTCGAGGCGTAATAATCTACCGTATTATGCCTGGCCTCCGTCGTTTGAAGCAGTTCCATAAATCTGCTAAAAAGCGACACATTCTGTTTTAAAGATTCTGGCTCTACATCAGTATGCTTGCGGAGCGTATTGCAAAAGCCAATAAGAACCGCGCTTATTATACCGCGTAACACCTCTGCTCTGTATTGCATATCGATGGCATCTTCTCCCTTGTATTCAAGACACAGCTTCAACAAACTGTATGTTTTATTGTAAAATTCGATGTCCGATTCTTTCATTTCTATCACGCGCAGCTTTTTAATATAGGTGAATTGATTCCACAAACTGATACGATCGCGCAGCACTGCTTGCAGCATCCGGTTCGATATACCCAATGCCTTATACTCAAAATCGGGCGAAATAAGGACATTGTCCAGCGAAACCTCTGGCGGACAAACAAATATTTGATTACTGTGTATGCTTATCGTCTCACCATCTACCGATATACTGCTTTTGCCTTTTGAACAATATGCCAGCACATTCATATTGGTATAGGCTACATCTGGTGCCGCCAAAAGCTTTACATTATCTATTACTACAAGATCGTCGTCAATATAATCGGGCGATGATACCAAAATATCTTCCTGCATTTCCTGCAAAGTTCGCTTATCTGTTGTTTTATTTTGCACCATAAATTGCGATTAAACTTGTTTTATTCTATTTCACATGCAAAATTAATCTATTACGTCCCATTTGAACGTTCTATTTAAGAATAAAATTGATTTATTATGCTACATGTTCCCAAATAGGACGTTTTGATAGCACTTTTAAGCCATCAATACGGCATATTTATGTTTAATTTTGCCCACAGAAAGAAAACAAACAATGTTTAAATATATGGTAAAAACAAAGATGTTCATGGCTATTTCAGCCATTTTGCTGCTTGCAACGTCATGCAACAAGCCAAAACAACCCGTAGAAAATGCTGTTCAAGTAAAGACGATTACGGTTTCACCGTCGCCGCTTAACAATGCCGAGAGCTATTCAGGAACCCTGGAAGAGGACAACGGCATATCGTTAAGTTTCCCCGTTGGCGGAACCGTCAAGCAGGTAAACATTGCTGAAGGGCAGAACGTTCAGGCACGACAGCTCATCGCTGTGCTCGATGCCACCACGCTCAACAACCTTGTTTCGGCCTCGTCGGCAACGGTAAGGCAGGCACAGGCTGCCGTAGGGCAGGCTCGTGCCGGACTTGCACAGGCTGAGAAATCGGCGGCACAGGCTGCCGATGCCTACAAGCGAATGAAGCTTTTACACGATAACGGTTCTCTGCCCGAGATGAAATGGGTTGAGGTTCAAACCCAATATCAGCAGGCACAGGACGCTGTAAGTCAGGTCAGGCAGCAGGTAAACCAGGCCGAAGCCGCTGTCAAGACTGCACATGCACAGAAGAATATATCACTGAAAAACCTGCATGATACGCGCCTTTTCGCCCCTTCCACGGGATATATATCACGCAGCATGGTAACTGCGGGGCAGAATATTGCTCCCGGACAGCCCGTAGCCATGTTGGTAGACATACGTCAGGTAAAGGTAAAAATTAGTGTTCCCGAGACCGATATTGCCCATATACATGTGGGACAGCCCTTGCATTTCATGGTTTCGTCGATGCCAGAGCGCATATTTACCGCCCGTATTACAGAAAAAGGAGTGGCTGCCGACCCTGTCTCACGGTCGTATGAGGTGAAGGCCACAACCGCCAACGCCGACCGGAAATTGCTGCCAGGCACGGTTTGCGACGTGTATATCGAGCAGCCGCAGCATGCAGGCGTCATTACCTTACCCGCCAATATCATACAAATTGATATGGATAACCAACCATTTGTTTGGACCGTTGTCAACGGCAAGGCACGTAAAACATCCGTCGAACCGGGCCAGAACACAGGCGATAACGTCCAGATTGTATCAGGATTATCATACGGCAGCAAGGTGATTATTGAAGGACAGCAAAAGGTTAGCAACGGTACGAAGGTTAAATTCTGATGTACGGCCATGCACCACAACGGATATTCTGCTGGCCTGAGTTACCTAATTTAACCCTCACTATAAAATAAACAACGGGAGCAAAGCACGGAAATATTTCATGCAAGGCCTGTTATGTACCCATAATAATTCTAACATCACAGACCAGGCTGAAGCTTTTCCTGCTCCCCTTATTTCTCAGAATAACAAATGAACAAGAAGCGAAACATTGTAGAATGGGCGATGCACTACCGGCAAATCGTCATTCTCATCACGGCTATACTTGTTGCTTTCGGTATATTTGCCCTTAACAAGATGAACAAAAACGAGTTTCCCGACTTCACCGTACGTCAGGGTGTCGTAGCCGCTGTGTACCCGGGAGCCTCAATAAACGACATGGAGCAGCAGGTTACCAAGCCTCTCGAAAACTATATTTTTACATACAAGGAGGTCAAGAAGGCCAAAACCAAGTCGTATACACGCAACGGACTCACCATCATACAGGTTGAACTGAACGATGATATTAACGCCAGCGAAATGCAAGACTTCTGGAGTCGATTCAAGTTAGGCGTGCAACAGTTCAAGCTTTCTCTCCCATCAGGCGTACTTGCCTTACAGGTTCAGGACGACTTCGGCGACGCATCGTCATTGCTTATCACCATGGAGAGCAACCAAAAAACCTATCGTGAGCTTAACACATACATGGATAACCTCAAGGAGCGCCTGCAAAACATCGAAAGTGTAGGTCGTCTTAACGTGTACGGAGGCCAGCAAGAGCAGATAAGTATTTACGTCGACTCGCACAAATTAGCCCAATATGGCATAGGCCCTTCCATCGTGTCGTCGGCCCTTTTAGCCAGGGGTTTCAACACCACGGCGGGCACACAGGCCACACCCCGCTATGAGGCACCCGTACACGTTAGCCGCTCGTTGAACATGGTTAACGATGTTGAGCAGATGATTATATTCTCTGGTCCTGACGGCAACGTGGTGCGAGTGAAGGACATTGCCGACGTACGCCGCGAGTATCCAGCCCCTGCAAGCTATGTCACCAACAATGGAAAGAAGTGTATTGTGCTCAGCATCGAGATGAAAAAAGGGCGCAATATCACTGAAATGGGGTCGGCGGTGAAGCAACAACTCGGCGAATTTCAGAAAACGCAGCCCTCCGATGTCAGCATGTTTACCATTACCGACCAGAGCAAAGTCGTAGGCGACTCGGTAACAAACTTTCTCCGTGAACTTCTCATTGCGGTTATAGCCGTGGTAATTGTGGTTATACTGCTCATGCCTCTGCGTGTGGCTCTTGTAGCAGCCAGCACTATTCCCATTACCATTTTCATCTCTCTGGGCCTGTTCTATGCCTTTGGAATAGAGCTGAACACGGTTACGCTGGCTGCCCTTATCGTCACGCTGGGTATGATAGTAGACAATTCTATCGTTATCATTGACAACTATATGGAGCTGCTTGCCGAAGGCATGAGCCGGTGGGGTGCCAGCATCAAGAGTGCAAACCACTTCTTTAAGTCGATACTTTCAGCCACACTGGCCATATCGTTAACCTTTTTCCCGCTGCTGTTAACGATGACAGGCATGTATCACGACTTCCTTTTGTTCTTCCCATGGGGTATTACAATTGTGCTCCTTGTTTCGCTAATCGTGGCCGAATTGCTTACTCCTTTCCTGCAGTTTTACTTCATTCGCGAACCCATTAAGGAGCGTTTGGGCAAAGACGGCAAGCCTCGTTTCTCGTTCCTTACCCTTATGCAGGCCTGCTACAACAGGCTCGTCGACTTCTGTTTTCGCCATCCTTACGGTGTCATGGCGGCAGCAGGGTTTTCGGTTATCATCGGCGGCGTTCTCTTTGTACTGCTGCCACAGAAGATGATGCCGACGGCCGAGCGCAACCAGTTTGCCGTTGAAATATACCTTCCTACGGGTACTGCGCTCCAAAAAACAGAAGTTATTGCCGACTCGCTCGAGCATATCCTGCGCAAAGACCCGCGTGTTGTATCCATCGCATCGTTTAAAGGTACATCCTCTCCGCGCTTCCAGACGTCGTATGCACCGCAGTTTGGTGGCAAAAACTACGCACAGTTTATCGTCAATACCAAAGGCAGCGATGCTACACTGGGCGTGTTACACGACTACCGCATGAAGTATACCGCTGCCTTCCCCGGTGCATACGTACGCTTTAAGCAGCTTAATTACAGTGCCGAAGGCAACTCAATAGAGATACGTTTAACCGGCGACAACTGGCAACAACTTCGTAACACCGCCGACAGCATTACGTCAGTGCTTCGCAACGACAACCGTTTAATACTGGCTCGCAACGATGTTAACGAACCGTTACTGACCACAAATATCAGGCTCGACGAGCAAAAGGCCAACCGCCTGGGCATTAACAACGCCCTGGTTGAGCTTACCATGGCTACCCGATACAACGAAAGCGGTATACCCCTGACAACAATATGGGACAGCGACTACGGCATTCCCGTTACGCTGAAAGGCAACAAAGCCGACAGCTCTACGATGGCCGACGTGGCCAACGAGCCTATACCCGTGGCAGGTGGACTGAAGACTGTACCCCTGAGACAGATAGCAACCGTTAGCCCTCACTGGGAAGACGGGCAAATTTGCCACCGTAACGGCCGGCGAACCATTACCGTTATGGCCGACGTGGCCGACGGCATAAACGTAATAAAAGTAACCAACGACCTGCAAAAACAAATAAAACCCGACCGCCTTCCCGACGGCATAAGTATGGAATGGGGCGGCGAATACGAACAGGCTAACGAAGCAAACCCGCAGATTGTTGGCGGATTGGCTATCAGTGTAGCGGTTATCTTTTTCCTCATGCTGGCCCACTTCCGCCGCATAAGTACCGCCTTGCTGCTGCTTGCATCGCTATCTCTCATCGCCCTGGGTACGGCAATGGGCGTACTGCTGCCCGGTAGCGAGTTCTCACTTACGTGTTATCTCGGCGTCATATCGCTCATGGGTATCCTTATTCGCAACGCACTTATCATGTTCGACTATGCTGAAGAGCTACGCGAAACTGAACATCTTACCGCCCATGAGGCCATACTGCTGAGCGCAAAACGACGTATGCGCCCCATCTTCCTTACGTCGGCAGCCGCCTCAATGGGCGTTATCCCGATGATGCTGGGCGGTTCGGGGCTGTGGGCACCGATGGCAAACGTAATATTCTTCGGCACAATGATAACCATGTTCTTTATTCTTACCGTGCTGCCTATAAGCTACTGGCTGCTCATGAGTGGCTCAACGGCTAAACGACAGCAAAGCACGGCACTCGAAAACCAGTAACAACCCATCCGCGGCAAGCCCGCCAACACAACGCGGGCATGCCGTCTACACCTTATTAATATAATATATACGCTTATGAAAAGAAATATTATCCTCATGGCTTTGTTCCTTAGTGGCATCACCGCCAGCGCACAACAGGTCTTGTCGTTGCAGCAAGTGAAGGAACAGGCACTGGCCCATAACATCAGCATTCGCACAGCCGAAGATGCCGTTCGCGAAGCCAGAGAACAGAAAAAAGAGGCTTTTGCCAACTATTTTCCACAGGTAAGTGCCACTGGTATGGGCTTTAAGACCAATACTGACATGCTGAAAACCAGCATCAATACGGCGTCGCTCCTCCCCTCGTCGCTCGCAACAGCCCTGCCTCCAGCCCTTGCAGGTATGATACCGCCGACGCTGTCGTTCTCAATGCTCGACAGAGGGCTCATGGCCGGAGTGGCTGCGGTGCAACCCATTTTTGCAGGAGGACGCATCATAAACGGCAACAAACTGGCCCGCGCAGGTGTTGAGGCAAGCGAAATTCAGAAACAAATATCTGAAAACAACGTCGAACTGACGGCCACACAATACTATTGGCAAATTATCTCGCTGAAAGAAAAGCAGCGTACGCTCGACGCTGTCGACGCCATGTTGCGCCAGCTCGAACACGATGCAACGATAGCAGTAAAGGCCGGTGTAGGCATGCGCAACGACCTGTTACAGGTACAACTCAGGCAAAATGAAGTAGAAAGCAACCGCATAAAACTTGATAACGGTCTGCGACTGGCCCGCAGGGTGCTGGCCCAATACATTGGAGCCGAGGGCGAAACAGACGCTGCCGACACCGTAAATACCGCCAGTATGCCCCCATTTCTGATACAAGAGGTGAACAACGACGCTGCCGTGGCCGCTACTCCCGAATATAAACTGTTGCAGAAAAACGTTGAAGTTACGCGCCTTCAAAAGCAAATGGAGATAGGCAAAAACCTGCCGTCGATAAGCGTTGGTGCCACATACAGCCACTATAATATGGACCAGGGCATGAAAAATACGTTTGGCATGGTGTTCGCTACCGTAACCGTTCCTATATCACAATGGTGGGGAGGCTCGCACGCCATCAGGCGCAGGCAGATAGCCGAGGACGTGGCCCGCCGGCAACTGGCCGATAACCGACAGCTGCTGGCTATACGCATACAGAAAAACCGGGACGATGTTGACGATGCCTACAGGCAGCTGGTCATTGCCAGAAAAGGCATAGAGCAGAGCGAAGAGAACCTGCGCCTGAACCGCGACTTCTATCAGGCCGGAACCGTTACCATGAACGACCTGCTCGATGCACAGCAGAAATACCAGCAGTGTCGCGACCGGTATATCGAAGCTTACGCGGCATGGCAAATCAAAATAGTTGAATACGAACAGAGTATAGGCCGATAAGTACCCTGTTTTATACAGTAATCAACAAACATTAAGCCCGCAGAGGTTATTGTATGGCGGCCGTCAGCAGCGTTGCTGACGGCCGTCGCATGTATGGTATGACGTTCGCCGTACGTGCTGCTGGCGGCCGCCGTACAATGAACGTTACTTCACAAAATATTTACCTTAACAGCCGTAAGCCGGCAGGAAAAAACCATAAATCAAAGGACTTTTGGGCCGAAATGTGCATTTTTTTTGCAATAAATTTAGTTTTCAAAGAAAAATAATTAAAATGTTTTGTTTTTATAAAAAATTACATCTATCTTTACCCGATGAAAAATATATATAATTACCATATTGTAATAACAAACTAAAGAACGCTTATGAAAAGACACATTGTTCTGTTAGGAGCACTTATGCTGTCGGGCGGATTGGCGGGAAGTCAGGCCTTTGCAAGCTCTGAGCCCCAGGCAATCACCCAGAGTTCCGGCACCGTCAGCGGTACGCTGGTCGACGAAAAGGGCGAACCTATCATCGGAGCAAGCATTCAGGAGATTGGAACTACACGCGGAACCATCTCGGATGCCAACGGTCACTTCACGCTTGAAGTAGGTAAAAACGCCAAGTTAAGAATTACTTACCTCGGTTATAAAACCGTGGAAGTAGCTGCAAAAAACAATCTGGCCATCACCATGCAGGACGACAATGCCCTTCTGGACGAGGTTGTGGTTGTAGGTTACGGTCAGCAAAAGAAAGCCAACCTGACGGGAGCAGTAGCCAATGTCGACATTGAGAAGACGCTTGGCAGCCGTCCGGTACAGGACGTTTCGAAAGCATTGCAGGGTGCTGTGCCCGGTCTTACCGTGCTTAGCAACAACGGAGCCCTGAACGCTTCGCCGTCAATATCTATCCGTGGTTTGGGAACGCTGTCGAACGGACAGAACTCTTCACCTCTTATTATAGTAGACGGTGTGCCCGTTGACGACCTTTCAATGGTTAACGGCAACGATATTGCCACCATCTCGGTGCTGAAAGACGCCTCTTCATCAGCCATATACGGTAGCCGTGCTGCCTTTGGTGTAATTCTTATTACAACCAAACAGGGGCAGAAAGGCGAGCATGTCAGCGTAAAATACAATATGCAGTTTGCATGGAACCAGTCGACAATGCTTCCCGATTTCCCATCGGTTTCAGAGCAGTTAAAGGCCGGTCTCATCAGTAAGGCTCGCGCAGGCGAAAGCACTCCCGAGCTTTTCGGTATGTATTTTGACAAGCTTCTGCCCTACGCCGAAGCGTGGGAGAAACAGCATGGCGGACGTAAAGGCTACACCGTTATGCAGCCATATAAGAGCATGGACGACGTAGGCGACTACTATTTCAACAATGGTTCGGCGCTCTATTACGCCAATTACAACATACCTGAAATCTGGTATAACAAGCATGCACCCTCAACAGAGCACAACGTAAGCATATCAGGTTCGAGCAAGCGCACCGCTTTCCTCATGTCATTCAACTACGACAAGAACCAGGATGTGATGAAATTCAACCCCGGTAAGCTCGATCGCTATGGCATGAACCTGAATTTAAAGAGCGACGTTACCGACTGGCTTACAGTAGGTGCGCGCCTTAACTGGACACGTCGTAACTTCAGTGCTGCCGACCCATGGACCAATATTTACCAGTATTTGTGGCGATGGGGTTCTTACTTTATTCCGTCAGGCATCTACCAGGACACCGACGGCAATCAGTATGACTACCGTCTTGTTGCCCTCCAGAAAGGCAGTAACCGCATCAATAACACCCACGACCAGCTGCGTCTTAACGGTTATGTACAGGCTCATATTACAAAGGACCTGACCTTCAATGCCGATTATACCTACGAAATACATAACTTTAACGAGAAGGCATCGAACAAAAGCATCTACGGTATGAACTGGGTGGGTACACGTCCAACCTATATTGTTACCACAAGTAACAGCGACGCTACACGCTGGAACAGCAAGGACGACCGCTGGACAGCCAATGCTTATGTTGACTATACGCACACTTTCGACAAGGTTCACAACCTGCACGCTATGGCAGGTATCAACGGAGAGAGCTTCTCAAGCGACTATTTCTATGTTCGTCGCAAGCAACTCTACAATGAAGACTATCCTGAACTGAACCTCGCTTACGGCGATTTGACAAAGGCTACCATCACATCGTCAACGGGTGACCGTGCAAGTGCCGGTTTCTTTGGCCGCCTTAACTACGACTATAAGGGCATTTACCTGCTCGAACTGAACGGCCGTTACGACGGTTCTTCACGTTTCCGTGCAGGCGACCGCTGGGCTTTCTTCCCCAGTTTCTCTCTGGGTTACCGCTTCTCTGAAGAGCCTTACTGGAAGGATTTGAAGAATATCGTATCGAACGGTAAGCTTCGTTTCTCATACGGACAGATTGGTAATGAGGCTATTGGCGACAATATGTTCCTCTCAACAGTAGGTGCTTACCAGATGACATGGCTTAACGGTTCGAACACTAAGCTCAATGGCTTTGGTATGCCAGACTGGGTAAACTCTACCCTTACATGGGAACGTATTCAGACTTCAAACCTTGGTATCGACTTAGGATTCCTGAATAACGAGCTGAATATGACCTTTGAGCTTTATCAGCGTTTAACAAAGGACATGCTTTGCCCGGGCCAGGCTATTCCGTCGTCAGTGGGTGCTGGTGCACCTTACACCAATAACGGACAGCTTCGCTCACGTGGCTGGGAGCTGTCTCTGGCATGGCGTCATCAGTTTAACAAGGATTTGACAGCGTATGCCAACTTCTCTATCGGCGACTCTAAGATTAAAGTAACCAAATGGAACACCAGCAACAAGCTCGTAGGACATACCAATGACGTTTCGTATGCGTATGAAGGCGAGACATGGGGCGACATATGGGGCTTTGAAACAGACCGCTATTTCACCGAGAATGACTTTAACGGCAAGGACGCCAGCGGCAAATGGATTTATAAAGCAGGCGTTGCTGACCAGACCACTATTCAGAACGACAACTTCGTTTTCGGCCCTGGTGACATCAAATACAAGGACCTTAACGGCGACGGTAAGATTAATGGAGGAAAGGGTACTTTGGAAGACCACGGAGATATTAAGGTAATTGGTAACGTGTTGCCACGCTACGAGTACAGCTTCCGTGTTGGCGGCAGCTGGAAAGGCTTTGATATTGACATCTTCTTCCAGGGCGTAGGCAAGCGCAATATGTGGACACTTTCTGCATTTAACTTCCCTACTCTTAACCACCCTGACCTTGCATTGTACAAGAATCAAACCAAATACAACGTATATGACCCGGCTAATGGTGTCGTAAATATTAGCGAAAGCAACGATTATCCTTGCCTGTGGCCAGGTAACAACGTGGCTGGAAATGTACCCGCTCTTGCAGCAGGTGGCAGTAGTCACAACTATTATCCACAGTCAAAATACTTAGTTGACATGTCGTATCTGCGCCTGAAGGCTCTCACTCTGGGTTATACTCTCCCGCAACAACTTACGCGTAAGGCATACATCCAGAACCTGAGAGTATACGTTAGCGGCAATAACCTGTTCCTCCTGCACAAGGGAAGCAAGAACTTGCCTATTGATCCGGAAATCAATACCGGTGAAGGTACACCTTATGGTGGCTGGGGACGTACACTTCCTCCAATGCGCACCTTCGCACTTGGCATGCAGCTCACATTCTAATGATGTGTCCAACATTAAAACAAAAGCAACATGAAAAAATCAATTTTCTATATTGTCGCAGCGTCAGCATTACTGTTTAGCAGCTGCGATGACCTGCTGGACAAGAACCCTCGCGACACCTTTGTCAACAATCCTGCCTTTTGGAGTAACAACAATCAGGTAGAAAGTTACAGTAATGGCTTCTACGAGTTCTATGGCGGTGCCAGCAATTTCTACTTCAATGCGCTGAACGACGACCAGGTTGAGCCTACGTTTGCCAACTGGTCATTTACTACCGTGCCGGCAAAATCGGGCGCATGGTCGAATCGTTTTACCAACATCCGTCGTATAAACTACATGCTTGACGGACTGAAAACGTCAACATTACCAGCCGCTCAGCGCAAGCGTTATGAAGCAATAGGCCGTTTAAACCGCGCCTACGAATATGCTGAACTGACAAAAATGTACGGCGATGTACAGTGGGAAAACAAGGCAATTACCGACCTTAACGACGAAGCTGTTTATGGAGAACGTACCGATCAGGACGTTGTTATGGACTCGGTGCTGAACGATCTCAATTTTGCCATCGACAACCTTGAAAGCAACACATCCGACAAAACGCTGTGGAGCAAGGAGCTTGCCCTCGCCATTAAGAGCGATGCATGTCTGTACTGGGGAACCTATTGCAAATATCGCACCCAGGCCGACAACGGTAAGGCTGCCGATTTAACGCTTGCAAACAAGTTCCTTCAGGAGTGTGTCAATGCTTCTGAGCAGCTGATGAACAGTGGAAAATTCTCTCTCGATCCATGGACTGTGGCAGGAGGTAAGACCTATACCATCTTTAACTCGATTAATATAGGTAACAATCCTGAGGTTATTTTCTACCGTAACTATGAGAAAGACCTCGTTATGCAGCCTTCAAGCCTGGCCGATTACACAAGTGGTTCGACCACACAGAAGGGTATTACCAAAGATGCTATTGACGCTTTCTTGTTCTTAGACGGCAAGCCAAAGGCAACAACGTCATTACCCAAGGACGATAAGGCTGTGCTTGATGCCAATGGCAACTACTCGATTGCACACTTTCTGGCTAACAAGGACAAGCGTTTGAGCCTGCTTGTTGACCCAATTCTGGCTTTCAAAGACCATGGATGGATTCGCAATGAGCCTTCACCAGACGGTCCTCTGCCTGCTGAAATGACATCGTCGACGGGTTATACCATCTATAAATTCGATAATCCACAGCTTCCGTTACACTATCGTACCAACACCAATACATCGTATATGGATGTTCCAATGTACTGGTATGCAACCATTTTACTGAACGAAGCTGAGGCAAAGGCTGAATTAGGTACCATCACACAGACCGATTTGGACAAGACAATCAACCTGCTTCAGGCACGTGCAGGCCTGCCAAACATGACTACTACCCCTGCTGCTGACCCGGCAAACAATGCAGGTGTAAGCGACCTGATTTGGGAAATACGCCGCTGTCGTCGCTGTGAGCTGATACTTGCCAACGATTATCGCTACTGGGATTTGGTGCGCTGGCACCAGCTTGACAAGCTCGACAGCAATACTTATCCCAATATCAACCTTGGTGCTAACGTGACAAATGTTAGCGATGCTGACAAGAATGCACAGGGATACCTGAACGGTACCAGCGCAACACGTAAATTCGAGGCCAAGTATTATCACTATCCTGTTCCGGCAAATGAGATAGAACTCGTTAAGAAGAGCGGTAAAGTGCTGACACAAAACCCTGGATGGTAAATGGAATAAAAAGCTCAGGAGCCTGCAGAATGGCTATAACCATAACGGCATAATGTGCTCCTGACACTTTCATACTTATCTACATTAATAATCTTTAAATTACAGCCGAGGCTTATGTCTCGGCTGTTTTTTTTAGTAACTTTGCCTTAACTATGCAACAATCTTACGCTGTATGACTAAATCTATTCTTTGCAGCTTGTGCGCAGCTTTCATTATGGCAGCACCTGCAGGAGCACAGACCCTTACCAAACAGGAAAAAGCCGCTATCGTCGGCGTCTTGGGATCATTTACAAAAGGTATAAGATCCGACAAGATCGTTATTGATACCGTTGTTGTCAACAACGACAGTTTGAAGATTTTTCTTAACAGTGCCTTGGAGGATATATCCATCAGGCAAGACAATGCAACCGCAATAACCTCTACAATACGATCGCTGCTTCCACCCGATTTAAGCAAAAAGAAGCTGCAGGTACTGGTAGATGGCAATGATATTTTTTCGTTAATACCGAACCTTTATCGTGCAAAGGCCGAACGCAGACCTTCATTCCGCAACACGTCGGCAGAACCTTTGGTAACTCGGAGCGACCGTCCTTATACACCACAAAACGGTTTAGACGGCAGGCATATTGCCATGTGGCAGAGCCATGGCAAATATTTCGAACTGGGAACAAACCGCTGGGAATGGCAGCGTGCACGCCTTTTTGAGAGTGTTGAGGACAAATTCACGCAGAGTTTTGTATTGCCATATCTTATCCCGATGCTCGAAAATGCAGGTGCTTACGTCATGACGCCACGGGAAAGAGATACAAATCCCTACGAAGTAGTGGTTGACAACGATGGGAAAATGGCAAAATCGCCTTATACAGAACAAAACGGAATAAACGCATGGCAGCAAGGCGAAGGAACAGGTTTTGCCTATGCCCGCTACCAATATCAGGATTTTGAGAATCCATTTACAGAAGGAACATACCGCCAGGCCACCACTGTGCGAAAGGCTGCACAGGCCAGCACAATAACGTGGACACCACAAATTCGGCAAGAACGCAGCTATGCCGTTTACGTTTCGTACAAGACAGTAGAAGGAAGTACGACTGATGCTCATTACACCGTTTGCCATAGGGGTATAGAAACACACTTTACCGTGAATCAGACGATGGGCGGAGGCACATGGGTTTACCTCGGAACGTTCAACTTTGGAATGGGTAAAGGCAACTACGTTAAATTGACAAACGTGTCACATGACGCTGGAAAAATCGTGACTGCTGATGCAGTAAGGTTCGGCGGTGGCATGGGAAACATTGCACGGGCAGCCAGTGGTGACAGCACCTATGTGTATACAAAGGCCAATACTCGCAGCCTTGGGGGGCAGCCTCGCAACGATTATCAGCCTTCCTTTACTACATATCCCATGACAAGTGGCTACCCACGCTTCCTCGAAGGAGCACGCTATTACATGCAGTGGGCAGGCATTCCCGACAGCATTTACAGTCCCACGCACGGACGAAACGACTATGCAGACGATTACCGTAACCGCGGATTATGGGTTAATTACATTGCAGGCGGCAGCAAGGCATGTCCTGATGTAAAGGGCTTAAACATACCAGTTGCCCTGTCTTTCGCCTTTCACTCGGACGCAGGAACTGTTAAAGGCGACTCAATTATTGGCAATCTTGGTATTTATCAAACCAGTATGTACGGCGGAAAATTCGCAGACGGTACCTCCCGTGACGCCAACAGAGACCTGTGCGACCTCGTACAGTCGAGCATTACACATGATTTACGCATGCAGGTTGAACCCAAATGGACGCGTCGCGGCATGTGGAATCAACGCTACTTTGAAGCATGGACTCCACGCGTTCCTGCCATGCTGCTCGAGCTGATGAGTCACGAAAACTTTGCCGATATGCGCTACGGTCTCGATCCTCGCTTCGCATTTATTACCTCACGAGCCATATATAAAGGTATATTACGCTTCTTAAGCACTGAATATGGTTACGATTATGTGGTACAGCCATTGCCTGTTGACCACTTCTCGGCACTGTTCAACAAGAAGAATGAGGTTGAATTGAGCTGGGCTCCTGTGGCTGATAGTCTTGAAGTTACAGCTGTACCCGACCGCTATATTGTTTACAAACGCATTGGAAACGGCGATTTTGACAACGGAACCGTTGTGAAAAAGAACAGCTTTACCTGTACCATCCCGTCGGATGTAGTGGTTAGTTTTAAGGTAACAGCGCTGAATAAGGGTGGCGAAAGCTTCCCTTCGGAAATACTTTCAGTAGGTATTAACTCGAAAACTACAACACGCCCTGTGCTTGTTATCAACGGTTTCGACCGTCTTTCTGCTCCTGACGACTTCGTAAGCTCGGACGATTCGGAGGCTGGTTTCCTTGCCGACAACGATAATGGAGTGGCTTATCAGCAACTGATTTCGTATGTAGGCAAGATGAAAGAGTTCCGCAGGGCTATCCCATGGACACATGATGACGCAGCCGGATTTGGTGACAGCTATGGCAATTACGAAAAAAAGATTATTGCCGGCAACACATTTGATTATCCTGCTATGCACGGATCGTCGATACTTAAGGCAGGTTTCAGCTTTTGTTCCATAGGGCGTTCAGCTCTCAATACGTTTGAAGGCAAACTCCCGCAAATGCTCAAACCTCTTACCGGAGAGGCTTGCCAAAGTGCCTTTTCGGCTGTCGATTTCATTCTTGGCAAGCAAAAACAGAGCAAATTTGGTCGTCCAGGCTTGCATCCGTTGTCATTTAAGACCTTCGATGAGCCTGTGCAGAAATTCCTTACAGCCTATTGTAAGGCAGGCGGAGCGGTGTTTGTATCAGGCTCTTACGTTGGCACCGACTTATGGCAAAACCCATTAAACTATCCCGCTACAAACCCATACGCTGGATATTTCAAGAAAAACGAAAAGGCTGATCAAGATTTTGCACGTAATATTCTGAAATATCAGTGGCGCGAAGACCGTGCCTCGAACACGGGAAGGGCTGCCTATGTGGCATCGCCTATACCAGGAAACAATAACATTGTGCGCTATTACAATGTGCCAAATGAGAATAGTTACGTTGTGGAATCGCCCGATGCCATCGACCCTGCCGACCCATCGGCCTATACTTTCATGCGTTATCCCGAAACCAATATGAGTGCAGGTATCTGCTTTGGCGGCAATGCCACTGACCATTGGCGTACATGTGTGCTCGGTTTCCCATTTGAATCGTTAAGAAGTGAGAAGATAAGGGACAATATGATGAAGCGTATTCTCACGTACCTCATGGAAAAGTAAAAAGGTAAAAAAGTAAAATAGTAAAAAATTTACTGACGGAGGGTTCGATACTGAAAGTAAAAAAGAATATGAAATGATGCTGGAGGGTTCGATACTGAAGGCAATAAAGAGTATGAAATGATGCTGGAGGGTTCGAGCTTCAAGATAACAAAATAAAGGGGACGTTGCCCCAATACAAACAACAATACATTTGAAAAACCACTCCATAAGGAGTTAAAATACAAATCAGGAAACAATAGAAAACCCATCACAAAACAAAGAATAAATCTACTATGAAGAAGATTCTACACACCCGTATTGTTATAATATTGACAGCTGTGGTGCTCATGGCCATCAGTCTGCCGGCTAAAGCCTTCGAGCCATTCCGCTTTGCAGTAGTAACCGACGTCCATATTAACAAAACTCACCCTAATCCTTTACAAGACTTACGCCTGTCGGTGCAGCAGATTAACGCTACCGACAGCATTGATTTTGTGCTGGTTACCGGCGACATTGCTGACGGAGGCGACGGAGAATCTCTCCAAATAGCGCATGATGAATTGTCAAAACTAAACAAGCCATGGTATATTCTGGAGGGTAATCACGACCAGAACTGGAGTGAAAGTGCCTGCATGGACTTCCTTCGTATATTTGGATACGAACGCTTTCGCTTCGAACACAAAGGCTTTTTATTTCTTGGTTTCCCCACCGGCCCGATGATGCGCATGGCCCTTGGTCACGTAGCCCCTGAAGATACTGAGTGGTTAAAGGAACAGTTACAGCAAAACGGACGTAATGGGAAGCCCGTATTCGTGGTATGTCATATACCTATGCAGCCACAGGATGTTGACAATTGGTACGACGTTACTGATGCTGTTGCACCCTACCCTGTGGTGGCATTCATCAACGGTCATTACCATCGCAACCTCCATTTCAATTATGATGGTATTCCCGGTATTGTTAATATTACAAACCTTCGTCAGCCAGGCAACAACCATGGACAATATAATGAAATTCACGTTGATGCCGATTCTATCCGCGTTTTCACCCATCCCTACGGTCAACCGGCACACCAGTGGATGGCAATTCCAATGACAACCCGTCATGATAACGATGTAACGAAACACTTTCCACGTCCCGACTTCAGCGTGAATACACAGTATCCACAGGTACGTGAAGTATGGATTGAACAACAGCATGCAGGCATTTACTCATCGCCTGTCGTATGGAACCATCACGTTTATGCAGCTGATAACCTCGGTCGTGTGGTTTGTTATGATGCCCTTGGCCACGAAACATGGCGCTTTAACAGTGGTGCACGCATCATCGGTACACCGGCAATTGATAAAGGTGTGCTTGTAGCAGGTTCAGCAAATGGTAATATTTACGGCCTCGATGCACGCAGTGGCCGCCAGCTTTGGACTGTAAAAACTGCTAAACCCTGCGTTAGTGCCGTAACCATTGTATCAGGCATCGCCTACGTAGGTGGTGGTGATGGCACCTTCCGGGCCATTAAAGTAAAAGACGGTAAGCTGCTTTGGCAGAATAATAACATTAAAGGCTACGTTGAAACACGTCCATTGGTAACAAAGGGACGCGTGGTATTTGGCGACTGGGCCAATACGCTTTACTGCCTCAATCAGCGTACTGGCGAAACCCTATGGACATGGCAGCCCCCACGCAAAACCGACATGCACTACTCTCCGGCAGGTGTATGGCCTGTTGAAAGCCACGGAACAATATACATTTGCGACCCTGAGCGTGCCATGACAGCCATTGATCTTACCACGGGTAAGCAGCTATGGCGCACTTATCAAAGCAAAGTGCGCGAATCAATAGGTCTTTCAGCTGATGGAAAACGTCTGTATGCCAAGACCATGCAGGACAGTATTGTATGCTTTGCAGCCCGTAACGACCGTCCCGAACAGCTGTGGGCGACGAATGCTGGCTTCGGATATGAGCATGCCCGTGTGATGTTAGCTGAGAAAGACGGTGTTTGTTTCAGTAGCACAAAAAATGGTCTTATCATTGCCATTGATGGCAAAACAGGGCGCCTGCTTTGGATACATAAGGTAGGAAATACACTAATCAACACCATCGTACCCGTAAGTTCGCGTGAACTCTATTTCACGAACGAAGATGGTTTCGTAGGTCGATTAGAAGTTGATTCGTCAATACGATAACGCTCTTATTGTAATTCCGGGATGCCTTTACGGCATAAAGACAAACCCATAACGGTATCAAGGAAGAGGAGTTTAATTTAAAATATTGATATTCAGTAATGTAAACGATTTATTATTACGGCGTAATTACAATATAATTACGCCGTAAAGCCACACCCATTACGATGTAAACGCACAACGATTATAATGTAAACACGACACCTTTACATCGTAAAGACAACGCAATTGTGACATAAATACATTATCGTTATAAAACAACTGTCAATCAACGATAAAATAAGTACAAAACAAAAAGAAAACCGAAAAGTTTAAATCATATAATATAGACCAAAACATGACAAAGTTAATTGATTGCTTCTTGCCTCAAGGCAACGCAGAAGAGACCCGTAGAAACGTCGAAGAACTGAAAAGTTACGACACCGTAGCTACCGTAAACGTAGTAGAAGGCAACATTAAAGCTTCGGCAACACTAAAGGATATTGCCAACAAAGCTACCGCACCTTACACGCTTCTCTATCTTAAGGGCCAGTTCATCAAACTGGGATATTTGGCTCTCGACCGCATGTTGGCCCTGGCTGACATTACCAAAGCAGGCATGATTTACGCTGATCACTATAACATTGCTGCCGACGGCACCCGTTCTGAAGCTCCTGTTATCGACTACCAGGCAGGCAGTTTGCGCGACGATTTCAATTTTGGAAGCGTACTGTTGTTCCGTACAGAAAGTTTGAAAGAAGCTGCAAGCATGATGAAGGCCGACTATCAGGCTGCCGGATTCTACGACCTTCGCCTGAAGCTAACTGAAAAATACACACTCGAGCACATCAACGAGTACTTATATTCAGAAGTTGAACTCGATACCCGTAAGACAGGAGAGAAGCTCTTCGACTACGTAGACCCGAAGAATCGTGCCTCTCAAATCGAGATGGAACAAGCAGCAACCGAATATCTTAAAGAAGTAGGCGGCTACCTTAAACCCGGCTTTAAGGACGTAGATATTACCGAAGGCGAGTTCCCGGTAGAGATGACAGTAATGATTCCTGTGCGCAACAGAATCCGCACTATACGCGATGCCATCGACAGTGCATTGCAGCAAAAGACCACCTTTAAATATAATGTGTTCGTTGTGGAGAACGGTCCCGAGTGCCATTCTACTGATGGAACTACCGAAGCTGTGGACGAATACACCGACCCTCGCCTCATACACGTTGTGACCGAACGCCGCGATTTGTGCGTAGGTGGCAGCTGGAACCTTGCCGCTCACGACCCACGTTGCGGACGATTCATTGTGCAACTCGACTCCGATGATGTGTATCTTGACGAGAATACGCTTCAAAAATTCTACGATGCATTCCAGGAACAGAAGGTAGCCATGCTTATCGGCTCATACGTTCTTACCGATATTAACAAGAACATACTGCCTCCGGGCAAGATTGATCATGCCGAATGGACACCTGAGAACGGTCGTAACAATGCCCTCCGCATCAACGGTCTGGGAGCACCGCGTGCTTTCTTCACACCCGTTTTGCGCAGTATTCCCATGCCAAACGTAAATTATGGCGAAGACTATGCGCTGGGGTTGGCTATCAGTCGTCATTATCTTATCGGACGAATATATGACCCTCTGTACTGCTGCCGCCGCTGGGACGACAACAGCGATGGCGATTTGAGCATCGAAAAAGAAAATAAAAACAACACCTATAAAGACAGAATCCGCACCTGGGAGCTTCAGGCGCGCATTGCTTTGAACAAGAATAATGAAAAGTAATAACTGTTCTCCATGGTTCTGGGTGCCCACCCTCTACTTTGCTGAGGGTGTGCCCTACTTTGTTGTAAACAACATTTCGGTAATGATGTTTACAAAAATGGGAGTACCTAACGGCGATATGGCGTTCTTTACAACGCTGCTTTATTTCCCCTGGTTTTTGAAAGGGGTATGGAGTCCGCTCGTTGACGTAGTGAGAACCAAGCGCTGGTGGATTGTCACCATGCAGGTTTTGCTCACGGCTCTCATGGTTCTGCTCACGCTTACATTGCCGCATCCGTCGGTTGATGTGATTCAGAGCGGACAAACTCCCATCAGTTTGTTTACACTGACATTAGTACTTTTCATCATCGCTGCCTTTGCATCGGCCACACACGACATCGCGGCCGACGGCTATTATATGCTGGCACACAGCCCCAGTAGCCAGGCTGCGTTCATCGGAATAAGAAGTACGTTTTACCGAATAGCCTCTGTTTTCGGACAGGGTGTACTGGTATACATTGCCGGACACATCGAAAAAAGTACAGGAGATATTCCCTATTCGTGGCGCGTTACGCTGGGCGTGAGTGCCGTTGTTTTCTTTTTGATCACAATTTACCATACTTTCTTCCTGCCACATTCTGACGAAGACCGTCCGCGACAAAGCAGTGCTGAGAACGTGAAAAGCATTGAAGACGGTGTGCAAAAAGGCAATGGAAAGGATGCCAAAAGCGCAAGCAACTGGAGCGAACTGGCCGAATCGTTCGTGACATTCATCAAGAAACCCAACGTGTTGTGGGCCATCGCGTTCATGCTTCTCTATCGTTTGCCCGAAGGTTTCCTGATTAAAATGTGCCAGCCTTTCCTTGTACACGGCACCGAAACCGGCGCTTTGGGCCTGAGTACTGAGCTTGTAGGTCTCATTTATGGCACGTTTGGTGTAATTGCTTTGCTCGCAGGCGGTATTGTAGGAGGTATTGTAGCCTCAAAGATTGGCCTTAAACGGTCGCTCTGGATCATGGCTGCATGTATGACATTACCCTGCCTTACCTTTGTATATCTGGCCATATACCAGCCCGATAACATCGTAATTATCAGCGTTGCACTATGCGTAGAGCAGTTTGGTTACGGCTTCGGCTTCACGGCTTATATGCTTTATATGATGTACTTTTCAGAAGGAGAGTTCAAGACTTCTCATTATGCCATCTGTACTGCATTTATGGCTTTAAGCATGATGCTGCCGGGATTTGTTGCCGGTTACATTCAGGAGGCTATCGGATATGTCAACTTCTTCTGGATGGTTATGGCATGCTGTGTGGCAACAGTAGCCGTTACCTTTATTGTAAGAGGACAGATTGACGAACAGTATGGACGTAAATAACTTTACGAAATGAAACGTATTGCTATTCTTTTAGGCTGCCTCTGCTTTTTCATTGCGGGCAGCCACGCTCAGAAAATAAAAACAGGCATCGAGGTTTTAAAGAGTGAAAACTTTAAATCGCTGGAAGGATTACGTATAGGTTTAGTCACCAATCCAACGGGAGTAGATAATAATCTTGTATCAGATGTAGACCTTTTACACCGTGCTCCCAACGTTAAGTTAGTGGCTTTATTCGGTCCTGAGCATGGCGTAAGAGGCAGTTCGCATGCCGGTGATGCCGTAGGCAACGACAGTGATGCAGCTACGGGGCTTCCTGTTTTCTCGTTATATGGCAAGAATCATACACCATCTGACGACATGTTAAAAGACATTGATGCCCTGGTTTACGATATACAGGATGTAGGATGCCGTTCATTTACCTATATCTCAACGCTGTATAACGTGATGAAGGCCGCCGTCAAGAATCATAAAAAAGTAATTGTTCTCGACCGTCCTAACCCGTTAGGTGGTGAGAAAATCGAGGGCAACTATACCGAAGACGACTGCAAATCGTTCGTGAGCCAGTTCAAAATACCATACGTCTATGGCCTTACACCTGGCGAAGTAGCACTATACCTTAACGGCGAAGGCCTTATTCCCGGTGGCAAATGTAACCTCGAAGTGATTAAAATGAAGGGTTGGAAGCGCCACATGACGTATGAAGACACGGGGCTTCACTGGGTACTCTCCTCGCCTCATATTCCTGAAGCCTCTACGGCTCCGTTTTATAGTGTTACGGGTATCATCGGCGAGCTGTATAATATATCCATCGGTGTAGGCTACACGCTGCCGTTCAAGCTTATAGGTGCCGAATGGATTAAGGCACCAGAATTTGCTGAACGCATGAACAATCTCAGGTTGCCGGGCGTAACTTTCAGGCCTATTTACTATACACCCTATTATAGTGTAGGCAAGGGAAAGGAATTACAGGGCGTACAAATTTATTTTACCGACTATCGCAAAGCCAGTCTTTGCGACGTTCAATGGTATGCCTTGCAGGAGCTTTACAAGCTTTATCCCGACCATGACCCTCTGAAAGAGGCTACCGACAGGCACGATATGTTCGACAAAGTTTGCGGTTCGCACGAGCTTCGGCGCCTGTTTATGAAGCGCCACATGTGGGAAGACGCCAGACCTTATTGGGATAAGGATGTGGCTTCGTATCGCCATATTGCAAAGAAATACTATTTATACAAATAACTTCTAAGGGTTAGCACAGGCTCCCAAGGCGCTTCGTGTACCTTCAAAAACCTTACAACTCTTTTTAAAAAACGGGCAGAGGAAGCCACTTTACATCAGTGGCTTTCTCTCAGCCTCATTAAAACATTAAAAAGAAATGACAACTATTACTCAAGATTCAACTGCTCAGCAAGCTCCTGCAAAGAAAAAAAGCTCGCGCATTCTTGCCGTAGATATTCTACGTGGTATCACCATTGCAGCCATGATATTGGTTAATAACCCCGGCGGATTAGAAGAAGAAGGCTTTGCTCCGCTGCTGCATGCCGAGTGGATAGGCCTTACTCCTACCGACCTTATTTTCCCAACCTTTATGTTTATCATGGGTATCACCACCTATTTGTCGCTGCGCAAGTTCAACTTTACGTGGTCAATGACCTGCGCCCGCAAAATAGCCAAGCGTGCTTTTCTGCTCTGGGGTATCGGGTTGGCGCTGGTATGGCTCTTCGCTTTCGTCCGTGGCATGATCAGTGCCGACAATGCTGACCTTGCCTTTATAGAGCGACTGGGTGTGGCTGCCAACAGTTTTGAACACATGCGATTGCTGGGTGTGCTGCCTCGTCTGGGCATTTGCTATGGTCTGGCTGCCGTCGTAGCCCTGTCAGTAAACCATAAGTTTATTCCATGGCTTATTGCAGGTATATTCATTGCCTATTATATTCTGCTCGAATGGGGTAACGGATATGCCCACGATACAACCAATATTCTCGACGTTGTCGACAAAATCATTCTGGGCGAAGGCCACGTTTACAAATGGGACAGCCCCGATCCTGAAGGCTTCCTCAGCACATTCCCTGCACTTGCACATGTGCTTATAGGTTTCTGCGTGGGCAAAGTGATCATGAGTCTCGATAATTTGAACGACAAAATAGAGCGTATGTTCATCATCGGTGCACTGCTAATCATTGCCGGTGCGCTCCTTGCCTACCTTTGCCCTATCAGTAAAAAGCTCTGGACACCAACGTTTGCCATGGTAACCTGCGGCATAGGCTGCACGCTTTTAGCCCTGCTTACCTGGGCCATTGACAAGCATCATTATACAGGTGCCGCCACAAAGTTCTTCGACGTATTCGGTGTAAACCCGCTGGCACTGTATGTATTGTCCGACCTTTTGCTTATTCCCGTATCCATGCTGCCGCTTTTTGGCGGACACACACTGCACCAGCTTCTTTACAACAACGTGCTTACGGCCTTCCTTCCTGTGCCATGGGCTTCGGTAACGTATGCTGTTTTGTACGTGCTCCTGAACTGGGTTGTGGGATATTACCTGTGGAAAAAGAAAATTTACATTAAGTTATAATCTGGCAAAAACTGTCTTTTCCTGAAGCCGCGCCGCCATCATGGCCCTGCCTGCATCAGGAAAAGATGCCGTATTGCCAACATTAACATCAAAACAAAACGATTATGATATTATTAGCTGACAGCGGTTCAACAAAGACCGACTGGGGTATTGTTGAAAACGGAACACTTGTAAAGAAGATTCGTACACGCGGAATGAACCCGTTTCAAATGTCTGAAGACGAAATTGCAGAGGAAATAAGAACTACCCTTGTGCCCGAACTTCCGTCTCAAGACATCGCTCATGTTTATTTCTACGGTGCAGGATGCACGCCCGAAAAGCAGCCTGTTGTTGAGCGTGCCATTCGTAAAAACCTCAACATTACGGGTGTTTGCGAGGTAGCCTCTGACATGCTTGCTGCAGCTCGCGGCGTATGCGGGCACGAAAGCGGCATTGCATGTATCCTCGGTACCGGCAGTAACAGCTGCGCCTACGACGGTAACAAGATTGTGAAGAACGTGTCTCCTCTCGGCTTTATCCTCGGCGACGAAGGTTCAGGAGCCGTATTAGGCAAACTGCTTGTGGGCGATGTTCTGAAAAACCAGATGCCAAAGGCCATTGCTGACCGCTTTTTTGAGAAGTTCAAACTGACGAATGCCGAAATCATCGACCGTGTATACCGTCAGCCCAAACCCAATACTTTCCTTGCCAGCTTTGTGCCGTTCCTGGCCGAAAACATCAGCGAGCCTTGTGTATACAATCTTGTAAAAGAAGGCTTCCGCAGCTTTTTGCGTCGCAATGTAAAGCAATACGACGGATGGGATAAGCTGCCTATCGGTTTCAACGGGTCGATAGCCAAGGTATTTCGTGAGCCGCTCGAAGAGGCTCTTAAGGACGAAGGCATGCACCTTGGCCGCATCGTGCAAGCTCCTATGGAAGGACTGGTAGAGTATCACCGCGCCTGACATAACAGCACAACACCCTATTTGTGAATAAACCGCAGCATACAGGCTGCCCAATAACATTATAATATGTCATTCATTAAAATATCAGAACAAAGCTCTCTCTACGATAACCTCGAACAAAAATCGGTTCATGAGCTTCTCGTTGACATGAACACGGAAGACAAGAAGGTAGCACTTGCCGTAGAAAAAGCCATTCCTCAGATTGAAGCTCTTGTTGAAAAAATTATCCCCCGCATGGAAAAGGGCGGACGTGTATTCTATATGGGTGCCGGAACAAGCGGCCGTCTCGGTGTGCTCGACGCCTCTGAGCTGCCGCCAACCTTTGGCGTTCCACCCACGATGGTATACGGATTGATTGCCGGTGGCGATACAGCCCTGCGCAATGCCGTAGAGAATGCCGAAGACGATACACAACACGGATGGGTAGAACTCGAGGAACATGGCATATCAGAAGACGATATTGTCATTGGCATTGCTGCCTCAGGCACTACACCCTACGTCATCGGAGCTTTGAAAGAAGCCCGTGCACACGGCATACTGACAGGCTGCATCACGAGCAATCCCGATTCGCCGATGGCTGCTGCCTGTGAGCATCCCATTGAGATGATTGTGGGACCGGAGTTCGTTACCGGCTCTTCGCGTATGAAATCGGGTACAGGTCAGAAGATGATTCTGAATATGATTTCAACAAGTATCATGATTAAGCTGGGCCGTGTAAAGGGTAACCGCATGGTGAATATGCAGCTGACGAACCAGAAACTTGTTGACCGTGGCACACGAATGATTGTTGATGAGCTGGGCCTTCCCTACGATGAGGCAAAGGAACTACTTTTAAAACATCACTCGGTAAAGCGCGCCATCACTGCTTATCGCAACGCTGCGAAATAAGCACGGCATTATTTTTTGTAAACCATAACAACCCTGCCGGCGGTATATTATGCTGCCCGGCAGGGTTGTTTTTTTTATTATTTCTACCGAAACCCTTTGAAAAACATAACCGTCCGTGCCTGAAACCACCCTGCCATACCATGACGGCTATGGCTCTACACGATTTCATCCCATACCCGTTACGTCACTAATTGCAGCCCTTTACGCTTGTAAACCATCGCCATTCTTTCACCTCGCGTCGTCCTTTACGCTTATTGGC
>JABZLB010000034.1 GCA_015256945.1 Prevotellaceae bacterium
GACACACGCTGCGGCTGAAGCGGCGTTACGGCATTGCCCGGTGCATGCGAAACAAAGCTGAACGGCAACGCTTTTACACGACATCGAAAGTCGTCAGCAAGCGCCTTTATACGCTTAATTTCCGATTCAACGCCGCCAGCCTCGTCAATTTCATGCAGCCGTCGGTTAATCTGCCGTATTATTCCTACGGCAGGCGTAAACGGTGTTTGTCCGCGTTCAGCGTTTTTCAGTGCATCTTTCAGGTCGAAATACATACAGCCTGCGCGATGGCTGCTGACGCGGTCTACACCACGTGGCGAAAGCGTAATAATTGATATTCCGGGCGGACAGGCCAGTGCTTTCTGCGAGCCTGTTATCATAACGTCGGCTCCGAGGGCTTTCATATTGAAGGGATCGGCCAGGAAAGAGCTGATGGCATCGACCACAAGGAAAAGACCGTTGCGCTTGCAGAAGTTGCTGATAAGGTTAATATCGTAGTGAACACCGGTTGACGTTTCGTTTACATTAACCAGAAAACCCGTGTAACCCTGCTGTTCATAGGGTGAGAGCATAGCGGCATTGATGTCGTATCCAAACTCGGGGACAAGCTCGGTAAAGGGTATTTGGTGAAGCTTGCAAAGGTCGACGAAACGCTGTCCGAAGCTTCCTCCGTTCACAATAAGCAGTTTATCGTCAGGGGTAAAACAGTTCATGATGACGGCTTCCATCGCCGCCGTACCTGAACCTGTAAGGAAAATAACCCTCGCTGCATCGTCGGCAAGGGCGAATTTCTTCACAAGAGCCTCGTTTTCAAATACAATTTGTGAAAACTCAGGCGTACGAAAGTAAGGTACTTGCTCGGCTCCTACTTCCCTGACGGCATCGTCGGACATAACGGGTCCCACCGTAAAATTCAACATTTCATTATTTTCTTGCATGGCCAAACAGGTTTTGATGTTCAATTATCTAAGTTTTCAACTTTCGGGGAAACAACGGCAGGGGCATATATCAACGGGCCGAAGCCCGGGTTATACAAGGCCCGTTATTACTGTTTCCTTACAAATCCGAACGTCTTAATGCTGGTATAACGGCGCCATAAATTTAGTTTTCGCCGGGTGGGAACACCCTTGCGGCGTATATAATCGCGCGCACCCTCAAGCATGCGCCGGGCTACCTGTCCGTCGGTATAAGGGTCGTAATTGGCTATTACCCACTTGCGCAAATCGATATACTTCTGGTTTTCCTGAACCTCATCAATCGCACTGCACAGCTCATCAGGGTTGTTGATATTCTTCCAATAAACGTCTTTCGATATGGCATTGAGCGTAACCACAGGCTTATCAAGCAACAGAAACTCGTAGATGGTTGAAGAAGTATCGCTTATCATCACGTCGGCCATCAGCATATACTTCATGATACTGTAATCGTCGACGTATACCATATTATTATATTGTGCCGCCAGCGCCTTGTATTCGTTTACCCATTCCTGACGCGTAAGGGGATGGAACTTCATCAACAGCAGAATATCTTTTTGCTGACAAAGCCTGATTAAATTTTCCCTGATGACGGGAAGCGACGTAAGTTTAGGTGAAAATGTAGGTGCATAAAGCACTATCCGGCTGGCATTATACTGCTTAAGAAGCTGGTTTCGCTCGCTGTCGAAATCGTGACGATGGTGAAAAATCCAGTCCTGCCGTGGCCATCCGGTCTCCAATACTTCGAAATCGCCGTATTTTTGTGCCAGTTTCCTGAAATGATTGGTGAAATAAGGGCCCTGTGTAAAATAAGTATCGAAGTAACGCCGTATAATCCAGTGGTCTTTTTTTTCGGCTGCATAACCATGGAATATCTGTATTTTCACGCCCGAAAGGTAATAAGGAACAATGTTTCCAGGCACAAAAACAGCCTCAGGCATGAAGTTAAAGGTTTCCTGTATACTCGTTGTTGAGCGAACCTTATTTTTTAAGGGGAAGCAGGGTATTTTCTTTTCGTGTACATACCACAACACTTCATTGTTGCCTTCGCGGTCGGCTTCGATCTGGATAGGGTTTAAAATATCAATAGCATATTGATTTTCACAAAACAGAACTATTCGCATAACGAGTGGAATTATTTTGAGTAAAGGTAAACCTGAAAACCGTAACCCGGTATGTTGCAGAACAATAATTCAATAAAAAGCTGCTTCAATAAACAAACCATGATACCGTAGTTGCGGAGCTGTGGTTTTATCTACTGCCCGTCATTAAAAGCGGCTTGTTCGGCAGCAGCAATAATTTCTTCCTTATCCTTCACCCTCGAACTGATGTCGCTAAGGTCGAATTCGTCAGACTTAGAACGGGTATCTTCGTTTTTCGATGCCGATTCTTCATTATTTTCACCGGCTGCACTTTCATTCTCTGTGAAAACCGACTCTCGAAAAGTTGTTTCATGCTTGTCGTCATGGTTGTCATCATGATTTGAAGTTACCATGAAAACCTGTGACGGATTGGTGTCGGGAATAGGCTCAGTAGGCTCTTCTTCCATCTTTGTACGCTCGGCCTTTGCAGCAAATACCTGGTCGATAAACTGAGGTTCCTTTCTTAACCTGTTGAGCGTTTCCTGAGAAGCATTCTGCTGACTCTCCTTTTTGGAAAAGCCGTTACCGCAGCATCCCTTAACGCCTTCGAGCATAACCAGATACGAAAAAACCGGACTGCCGTCCTTATCCTTACTTTCTTCGACAAGCTCAAAGCTGAGTTTTATTCTGTTTTTCTGGCTCCATTCAATAAGCTTGCTCTTAAAATTAACCTCCTTATAAGCAACCTTATCGATGTTTATCATTTGTTTGAGGATGCGTTCCTTCAGAAAAACCATGCAGGCATCGTAGCCACGATCGAGGTAAAGTGCACCAACCAGAGCCTCAAAGGCATTTCCTCCCATGTAGCTATTATGAGAAAGAGAATGGCCGCTCGACAAAATAAGCTTGTTGATACCCAGTTCATTGGCCAGCTTATTGAGCGTTTCGCGCTGTACCAGCTTCGATCGGGTATTGGTTAAAAAGCCTTCACGCTTGCCGGGGAAATGACGATATACAATATCTCCCACCGCAGCGTCGAGGATTGCATCGCCTAAAAATTCGAGACGTTCGTTATTAACAGGCTTGCCTTTCTTGTTTCGGTGCATCACACTCTTGTGCATCAGTGCCATCTTATAAAAACTGATGTTATGAGGGTACAAGCCTATAATTTGATATAAAGAAGAATAAAGCTCCTTCTCCTTGCGGAAAGGGAGCTTTATACGGTCAATTATGTTGATTAACATAAAATGATTATTCAGCATATTTTTTGAATACTACACATGCGTTGTGGCCACCAAAACCAAAGGTGTTCGACAAAGCTGCTCGCACCTCACGCTTCTGAGCGTGGTTAAAAGTGAAGTTCATGTTGTAGTCGAGTTCAGGATCGTTATCGCCTTCCTCATGATTAATAGTAGGAGGTACAACGTCGTTCTTTACGCTTAATACACAAACCATAGCCTCAACAGCACCTGCTGCACCAAGGAGATGGCCTGTCATACTTTTTGTTGAGCTGATATTCAGCTTGTAAGCGTCCTCACCAAAAAGGTCCTTTATAGCCTTAGCTTCCGAAATATCGCCTACATGAGTAGATGTTCCATGAACATTAATGTAATCAATATCAGAAGTTTTCAAGCCTGCATCTTCAAGAGCCGATTTCATAACAAGCTTTGCACCCAGGCCCTCAGGATGAGAAGCGGTAATATGATACGCATCAGCACTCATGCCTTCGCCTACCATTTCAGCATAAATTTTAGCACCACGCTTTAGGGCATGCTCCAATGTTTCAAGAACAAGACATCCGGAACCTTCACCCATTACGAAGCCATCACGACTTGCACTGAACGGACGACTTGCATGTTGAGGGTCATCATTGCGTGTAGAAAGAGCATGCATGGCATTGAATCCGCCTACGCCACACTCACAAATAGCAGCTTCGGCACCTCCCGCTACAATTACATCGGCCTTTCCCATACGCAGCAAATTAAAAGCATCAGCCAGGGCATGGGTTGAAGAGGCACAAGCACTTGTTGTAACATAGTTTGGACCGTGGAAACCATAAAGCATGCTAATTTGTCCGGCTGCAATGTCGGATATCATCTTCGGGATGAAATAAGGATTGAATTTAGGACCTTCTTCTGCATGCTGTCCATAATACATTACTTCATCCTGAAATGTTTTAATGCCGCCAATACCTATACCGTATACAACTCCTATACGGTTTTTGTCTTCGCTTTCCAAGTCCAGACCTGAGTCGTTTACACCTTGTATGGCGCTGATAAGTGCCAATTGTGTACAACGATCCATCTTGCGGGCATCTTTACGATTGATGTATTTGTCAACATCAAGGTTCTTTACCTCACAACCAAACTGCGTCTTAAAATTGGCTGCGTCAAAATGTGTAAAAGGAGCTGCACCGCTCTTACCCTCCAACAGGCTCTTCCAGGTTTCTTCTGCAGTGTTGCCCAGGGGTGTAACAGCACCTATTCCTGTTACAACAACTCTATTTAATTCCATGTAATATTGTAGTTTTTAAAAAATTAGCGTTTAATGACACTATCGACATTAAACGCTAAAGGCCTTTCGCTCAACTTATTATTTAGCGTTTTCCTGAATATAGTTGATAGCGTCCTGTACAGTCTGAATAGTCTCAGCCTTGTCATCAGGAATAGAGATACCAAACTCCTTTTCAAATTCCATAATCAGCTCTACGGTGTCAAGTGAGTCTGCACCAAGGTCGTTTGTGAAACTTGCTTCGGGCTTTACCTCTGCTTCATCTACACCCAGTTTATCAACGATAATAGCCTTAACTTTAGATTCAATTTCTGACATAATTGTAATATTATTAAATGTTATAAATGTATTTTTCCCAAAATCGGTTGCAAAGTAACTAACTTTTTGGCAATTAAACAAATAAAAGATAAAAAAAATGCCTTACTTTTGCACAAATACCACATGTTTGTGCATAAAAATGTTTATTCCTTTTTGTCATAAAGTTATTGCATAGTTGAAAATAAGTTGTTAACTTTGCAGAAATCTAAATCAATCTGACAGATATGACTTTTACTCAGCAATGTAACGAAATCTTCAATAAAGCTATTGAAGATTATCATCTTAAAGATAACATTGATACACCTATCAATAATCCTTATGAAAAAGGATCAATAGAAAACAGACTTTATTTAAAGTGCTGGATTGATACTGTACAATGGCATCTCGAAGATATTATACGCGATCCGCACATAGATCCTTTAGAAGCTTTGGCATTAAAACGTCGTATTGACAGAAGTAATCAGGACAGAACTGACCTTGTTGAGCAGATTGATTCATACTTTCGACAGATTTATTCGGATGTCAATCCACAGCCTGATGCACGCCTCAACACAGAAAGTCCGGCATGGGCAGTTGACCGTTTATCTATTCTTGCGCTCAAAATATATCACATGCGCGAGCAAGTAGAAAGAAAAGATGCTTCAGAAGAACATATTTCACGCTGTAAATCTAAACTTAATGTTCTTCTTGAACAGCAAACTGACTTATCTACTGCCATTGACCAACTGTTGGAAGATATTCAGGATGGCCGTAAATACATGAAGGTTTATCGACAAATGAAGATGTACAACGACCCCAGTACAAACCCTGTTCTTTACAAAAACAAGAACGAATAAGCCTTAATCTGTAACACCTTAATTATTGTTTTTAAATGAAGACAGAGCATATACTCGTCATACGTTTCTCGGCAATGGGCGACGTTGCTATGACAGTTCCAGTAGTATATGCTCTTGCAAAGCAATATCCTGAATTAAGGATAACCATGCTTTCAAAGCCTTTTGCCCGACCTTTTTTTGAAAATTTAGCTCCCAATGTAAGTTTTATGGGAGCTGATATTAATGTGGAATATCATGGAATAAGGGGATTAAATACACTTTACAGAAGGTTAACAGCAAAAAAATTCACTGCAATAGCCGATCTTCACAATGTTTTAAGATCAAGCTATTTGCGCATGCGGTTCAATTTCGATAATTATAAGGTTGCGCATATCGACAAACATCGAAAAGAACGTAAGGCATTGACAAGACTCAATAACAAAGTATTAAAACCAATTCCAAGTGCTTTTGAGAATTATTCAAAAGTGTTTGAAGAATTAGGTTATCCGTTAAATATTGAGTTTTCATCACTTTTTCCACAACCAAAAATCCATTTACGATCATTACCATCAATCATAGGTGATAAAAAGAAATTCCAGCAATGGATTGGAATTGCACCTTTTGCTGCACATGAAGGCAAAACCTACCCACTGCCTTTAATGGAAAAAGTAATAGAGAAAATTATAAAAAAGTATCCTTCATGCCGTATTTTTCTTTTTGGAGGAGGACAGAAAGAAAAAGCCCTGTTGGATAATATTGTAGAGAAATACAGTCATTGTACAAATGTAGCAGGACTCCTTAAAGGGTTTCACCAAGAGCTAATACTTATAGCTAACCTCAATCTCATGGTATCAATGGATAGTGCTAATATGCATCTTGCATCATTAGTAGCTACACCTGTTGTAAGTATTTGGGGCGCAACACATCCTTTTGCCGGGTTCATGGGATGGAATCAACGAATGGAAAACGCCGTACAAATAGATCTATATTGTCGCCCATGCTCCATTTTCGGCAATAAACCTTGTTTTCGTAACGATTATATCTGTCTTAACCGTATTAGCCCTGATATGGTATTTAGCAAAGTAGAATCCATACTTAACAATTGTGGATAACTTTGTTCATAACCATGTTAATAACCCGTTTATAAATAAACCCATATCTTTTGCTTTATCCACACCTGTGCTATAAACAAGCAAGTAATGTGGATATCAACATATTTGTGAATTCTTTAAATTATAGTTATCAACATTTTATTACCAGAAAATATTATCAACACATAGTTTATCAACCACTAAATAAAAATGTTGATAACCCTTTAACTTACTGAAAACAAAACAGAAAACATTAAATGATAATGTGTAAAACACAGTAAAAGAAGTTGATAAGGAAATAACAAAATAATAGTATTATAAGTTATCAACTTTTCAACGCCTTTTATTCTTTTTCTTTATTTTCAATTTTAATAATTAAATAAAATAATAAATAAAAAAAGACACTGGATAATCTCACTCGTAACATGCAATTAAAATACTCAATAATAATAATAAAATCTGATATATCTAATTACTTGCTGATAAACATGAGTAGGTAAAGCGAGGCTATTGTAATAAAAGAAACTAACTATACCTTATTATATCTAAGGAAAAGACAATTATATATAAAGTAAAAAATAAACATAATGTTTATACTTTAAAAGTATTATCAAAATACCTATACTATTTACTTTTCTCCTTCTATTCTTTGTTATTTCAG
Organism: Prevotellaceae bacterium; assembly: GCA_015256945.1. Lineage (GTDB taxonomy): Bacteria > Bacteroidota > Bacteroidia > Bacteroidales > Bacteroidaceae > Prevotella. Next base: position 7,432 of record JABZLB010000034.1, read on the forward strand.
AATTTCGTTGTACATTTGCAACCACATTAGCATTTAAATGCCCAGATGGCGGAATAGGTAGACGCGCTGGTCTCAAACACCAGTGGAGTAATCCATCTCGGTTCGAGCCCGAGTCTGGGTACAGGAGTAAGAGTAAATATATCGTGAAAGTCTTATGAATATGGGCTTTCGCGATATTTGTTTTTATTTTATTATGATTAATTTTATGTGTTAGAATATTCTGATATAAGGGTTTAGGTATAATTAAATTATAGATAAGATATACTGTATTTTCAACAATTAAATAAGCAAATAATAATTAAGAAGAAATAATATTTTCGATAATTGGTAAGTTAAGTAATAAATAAGGGAAAATAAATTTTTAGCGATAGCATGGTTAAATAGAAAGCAATGAGAAGTATATTATCAATAATCGTATCAATGTTTCTTGCATTTTTCATGGTCCTTTCATTGATATTCTGTTTCGATTCCCCTAATATGATGACACGAATTAAGTTGGTTACGAACTGGATTGTATTCTGGGGACTTATTATATATGTGCTGCATAAGTTGAAGATATTTTAATATGACTAATGGTTCATTTATAAACAGATATGCTTGTAAAGCTCATGAAGAATGAGAATATTGTGTAATGAGCAATGAATATAATAAGATTGGAAACAGAACAAAGGGCTTAAATCTTTTAAATGATTTAAGCCCTTTGTTGTATTGGTGAAACAAACTTTATATCAAACTACTGTATTGCCCTACTTTGTCAGGAAGTTTACCGTACGCTCAGGCGAACACATCTCCCACAACGACGCTACCGTCCATCCCGGAGCAAACAAGTTATTGTAGAAGCCCTTGCCGTTACGGCTATAAATTACATCGGAAAAATAGCGTATCTAATATTAATGTATTAAATATGGACAAAAGTATATGTTTTTTCAACAATATTACCTGTTATCACTATTGTATTATTTTTATATTTGCAATCAAAACCTAATATTTGTTTGGATACATTTTTAATATACGATAAATAAACTATCCTAAAAACATAAAATATGAGCAATCTATCTTTTAAGTCATTTGTATTAGTAGTGTTAACTTCGGTCTTATGCTGTATAGACGCACAAGCTGGCAGGAGTACCGAGTTTGACGTAGGCGGTGACGTGGTTGTCTATAACTTCGACAGCAAGGACGACAGTACAGCCTTTACAGTGAATCCAAACAAGAAATCAGATTTCAATATTTCTGGTGGGTGTTTGAACTTTATCAATACAAATACCGAACACAAGGTTTTGTTTCCCAGTATAACACCGCTTAGGGAGTTTTGTGTAAGCATCAGGTTTAAACTTAACGCGGGGAACAGCAACGCAAGCGGCTTCGGCTTTTATGCCTTTGCCAGCGAACCAAGCGACTACCGCGATTTTATCAATGCACTGCATATCAGTAACGGTCCTATAACGGGAACAATTTTTACGCCAAGTGTGGTAAAGTTTACGCGCAGCAGTGGCTGGGGCGGACCTGTTGCTACGGGGAAGCCCTATGCTACGAAGTTCGATGACGGCTGGATGACAATTACAATGATAGCAAAGGGAGGGAAGCTTTATCAGTTTTATAATGACGAAACAGAACCTCACCTTGTTTATACTATTCCCGAAGGTATGAAAGGCGACATTGGCTTTCGTTCAGACTGTGCATCAATAAGCGTTGACTATGTTTCGATACAGTCGCCACAATATAAAAAGCCCACGGGAATCCAGGCAGATTATGAAGTTGGCGGAGACGTTATAACTTACGATTTTACAGACGATGAGGATATACCTTTCTTGGTTTATCCTGCAACTTCATCTAATGTATATGTAGCCGACGGCATGCTCAATACTATTAATAAAGGTATAGAGCAGAAGGTTATATTCCCGAGTATTACACCGCTTACGGAATTTAAAGTTCGGATGAAGTTCAAACTTAATGAAGGTAATACCAATGCCAGTGGAATGGGCTTTTATGCTTTTGTCAGTGAGCCGACCCCACATCGCGACTTTATCAATGCACTGCATATCAGTAACGGTTCCATAACGGGAACAACCTTTGCGCCAAGCGTTGTAAAGTTTACGCGTAGCAGTGGCTGGGGCGGCCCGGTTGCAACGGGAAAGCCTTATGCTACGAAGTTCAACGATGGCTGGATGACAATTACAATGATAGCAAAGGGAGGGAAGTTGTACCAATTCTATAATGATGAAACAGAGCCTTATCTTATTTATGATATTCCTGAAGGTATGAAAGGAGACATAGGCTTTCGTTCAGACTGTGCATCAATAAGCATTGATTACGTTTCAATACAGTCTCCAGAGTATAAAAGAGTAATTGATAAAACACTTGATTTTGAATTTAACAAAACATCTTCGGTCGAAGCTATGAGTATTGAAAGAGGTGTTCTGTCACAGGCTAACGGTTGTTTGGTTGCTACTATCAATGCTGATAACATGATAATAGGCACGCCTGAGATTAATGTGGCAAAAGGGAACAGATATTCCATGAAACTACCCCTGCGAAATACGTTCCTTATAAGGATGGCCAATAACAGTAATGCAAATAAAGTGACGGTGAAGTTCAGAACATCGGAAAGCGGGAACGCGTGGTACGAGGAGCAATTTCCTATAAAGCCCAACAGCGATTTCAATACCTATTATTTCAATGTATCCAGAACGAATGCTGAAGGCTATCTGCGCGAATTGAAATTGGTTTTCAATGGAGCATCAGAAGGTGCGGTAAAGATAGATGCAATAACTTTTGAACGTGAAGAAAAGTATTACAATTATGCCGGTTTTATAGAATCGTGCAAGGCTGATACAATCAATGGTACAGTTACCGTAAGTGGAAAAGTAAAAGACGCATTCAATGGAAAGATAGTAAATGTTTTATTAACCGACTTGCGCAATTATACCGAGAGCGTAGAAAAATGTCAGAAGAAACTTTCATCTGTCCATGCAAGCGATAACAGATTCACCGCAACATTCCCACTCTACGAAAACGGTACAGGCGGCAGAACATACCTGAGTAATCAGTTTATAGCCGAAATAGATGGTATAAAAGTGGCACCAGCCTTTGCAATTGAAAATTATCGTGACTTTAGTACCGACCATTCTGAAATTGTAATTAAGAAAAAACTTGTAGTAGATGTTACGGACTATGGTGCCAAAGGTGATGGATTCAGCGATGATACGGAAGCTATTCAGAAAGCCATAGATGCCGTAGCTGCAGCAGGTGGCGGACAGGTAACTGTACCAGGTGACAGTAGTGAATATGGCAGACGATATGTTATAACACATATTGAACTGTGTTCTAATCTTGATTTGGTTATTGAGAAAGGAGCTGTGCTCTGGCAATCGCAGCGTGAAAAAGAATTGAACAAAACAGTGCCCGTGCATATGCGTGGCTTCAATACTGTAACCTATGGACATAATGTTGACATTGACGGACTTGTATGGTGCCATGCTTTCGCAACGGTAAATAAGCCTATGATTTATGCTGCTAACTGTAACCATCTGCGAATAAGTGGTGGAGGTATTATTCGTATGAACGATACGGGCGGAGAAACGGAAGATCCCTTCTATTTTGTAGGCGACCCAGCACTGGCCGTAGGACAGGAAAGCCGTGTGCAACAGATGCCGATACTTATTTATCACTCTAAAAATATTGATCTACACGATTTAACTCTCTTGCGTTCAAACGGCTGGCAACTCGTTATTCATCAGTGTGACAGCGTATATCTTGGCAATATTACAGAGAAACAAGAGGTTAATGTAACATCTGATGGATTCCAGTTTGCAGCAGGAACACAAAACGTTATATTAGACCGCTGTATGAATTATACAAGCGACGATGCCGTTACTTTTACCACAGGATATATTGACAAGCGCAATAGTTTCTTTAATCCTAATCATCCTGACGAAGATCAGGCTGTACGAAATATAAAAATTCGCCATAGCTTTCTGTTTGGAGGATTTGGAATAGTATTCATTCCATGGGGAACAGAGGCTCCTAATGCAGAGAACTCTGAAATACGTAATATAGAGGTTTATGACAGTTCGTTAGGTGGACATAAGTCTTCAGGAACATGGCCTGACGACCCATTTTATGGCTGGAGTAAAACATACAGCTATACCCAGGGCGAAGATAATAACTATGTGCCGATAACAGGAGTCCGCTTTCACGATAACAACTATCTTGCACCATTCGATTGGTCAATTAATAATATACGGCCCTGGGCTACAAACATGATAGTTTCCGATAATATAGACGGTACTATTCATTCTACATCTACGTTTATGAACGGCAATTTCGACAAGAAAGCACACAACGGAGAAGGATTTAACAATGAATCGGGTTACGTAACTGGGCTGGCATGGTGGACAGTTGAAGAAGATAAAGGGGGCCATGTTAGTGCTGTTCAGACGGGAACGAAAGAAGCTAAATTTGTTGATACGGGTGAAACTTTTACACAGGCCGACTATGCGGGATGTATTAATGGTAACGGCTCTCTTTATCAGGGGCTTTATTTACAACAAGGCGATTATAAATTTATCATTAAGGCAAAGCATCTTGCAGGCGATGCAAAGATATTTGTTAAAAGTTTACAGGATAATCAGATTATTGCTGAACAGTCTATATCGGCAAATACCAACTTCATGCAAATAGAACTTAACTTTAATCTTTCCGAAGCAGGAACATATGGACTGGGTGTTGTACACAAAGGGAGTAAGGGTGAACTTCTATATATTGATGATGCTGAGATAGAGGAAATTTACGACCCTGCAAAGTATACCGTAGACGGTACACCTGTTGTATATTCGTTCAACAAGTTCGAAAACGAATATAAAATATATTCTAATAATCAGCAGGGAGTGAGAGAAAAAGAAGGACAATTGGTGTGCGATGCGTCCACAGAGCATAAAATAATATTTGAGAGCGAGGCTCCTTTGTCGGAGTTTATGGTAAGTTGTGACATCAATACTTCAGGTAATGCCGTCAATGCCGGAATCTATTTATTTGGTAATCAGGCACAAAATACTCCTGATAAAATATCAGCCATCAACGTTCAGCTCGAAGGAGGTCGTGGTACTATAACCCCAAAAATATTCTTATTCGATAGTATTTTGGGTTATCAGGGGGCCGTAGCATCAAGTAATTCTTACGTAAGTTCGGGCACGGTAAATCTGAAAGTAGTATGTAAGGGTGGAATGCTTTATGTTTTTCTCGATAATAGTACGACGCCGTGTATAAGTTATCATATTGGAGAAGGATATCATGGCGATGTTGGATTGCGCTCACAATGCACAGCAAGTACTTTCGACAACATGACCATTAAATCAACAACATACAAGAAAAAAACAGCAACAGCTATTGACTCTATGTTCCGTAATGGCAATTCTACAAATGTTAGCAAACCTCTTTATACTATAAGTGGCGTACAGGTATACCACCCTTCAAGCCCTGGAGTTTATATAAAAGACAAAAGAAAAGTAGTTTTGCATTAGCAATTATCTCCATTTTTAAGAAAAATCTATGGGATAAACGATAGTTATTTCGTAATTCTTTTTAAAAAAATGGATGTAATGAATATTTGACAGGCTTAAAGGTTTCAGATGTCTTTACACTGAAAAATTGTGATAATTATAAAATTTAATATTTGATTGGAAACAGAACAAAGGGCTTAAATCATTTTAATGATTTAAGCCCTTTGTTGTATTAGTGAAACAAATTTTATATCAAACTACTGTATTGCCCTACTTTGTCAGGAAGTTTACCGTACGCTCCGGTGAACACATCTCCCACAACGACGCTACCGTCCATCCCGGAGCAAACAAGTTATTGTAGAAGCCTTTGCCGTTACGGCCGTAGTCCCACGTTGTATGCTGTACCACCTCGGGATAGAAACCAGGCTTGGCAATGTCGAAATGATTTTCGTTTGTAGGCATAAGCTGGGTGAGCGATGAGGTGATAACGTTATACATCTGGCCGAAACGTTTTTCGCCTGTTGCTGTCGAGAGCCATCGTATAATATGCGGAAGCTCAAAAACGAAAACGTCAATATGGTTGTTTTCAACCGATACGTTGCCCCATCCCCGACTGTGGAAGTTGACGTCGCCGAGCATCTGCCCCTCGGCAAAGGGCACGTCCCACGTGTAATACCAGGTCATTGCAAAGTAGGCAGCGCGCTTACACAGGTCGATATATTGCTGACGTTCCTGTTCTTTAGTAACCATGGCCAGATAATAAGCAGCGGTAACCGATGCAATGGCAGCCTCCTTGTCTTCGCAATTTGCGTCAAGTGTAGACGAGAAATAATCGCTCTTCGATACAATATTCTTCTCAACGTAGTTCATTGTACGCTTGGCAGCCTGCAGATAACGCCTGTCACCGAAGTATTTCCAGCCCATAACCAGCGTAGAAGTTACAGATGGAGTGCTTCCTCCTGAGTTGTCAACGTCCGACCCGTCATCGCGGAACTTACGTGCAAAATGGCCGTCTTCCTTTTGTAAGCTTACAAGATTGTCAAGCAGTTTGTGTACTTTATTCTCCCACTCTTTGAGCTGCTGACGCTTGTTTTTGTCCGTACCTACACGTTTGCGCTCATAGTTTAGATAATGAAGAATGGCATAAACGGCTTCGCTTTGCTGGCGTATCGAGTGAAGATCGTCCATCTGAACAGGGGTCTTGCTGTAATTAACAAAGTCGTGGAAGAATCCTTTTGCCGAAAAACCGTTGTGTAACCAGCTGTCAAGAATAGCGCGACCCATATCTGACAATTGCCTGTCGCCATGTGCATCGCCGTATTCTATTTCGTTGAAAGCGTTCAAAAGTACGCGTCCGCAGAAGCCAATCTGCACCTCACCATAGGGTTTACAATCGGCTGTAAGGATGGTAAGCCCTGAGTTATATTTCAGCGGGTAGCGGTCAACATACGACTGACGGAAGTAGCCGCAAAGGTTATCTTTTACCTTATCCGAGTTTAAAGTTGCAGGAAGAGGCTGTGGAGCCATGGTATCAAAACTGTATTGCCATAGCTTTGACACGAAATCGCCGTAGCTTTCAGCCTTTAGTTTATGTATGCGCCAGGTTAAAGTAAGCGTTTCGCCTGCCGATATGGGCATAAAAGTTTCAACAGAAGGAGCCAGTGTAAGCTTGCGAATGTAACGCTTTGGCGTTTCAACGAAGGGGAAACCAAAGGTTAATCGGGTTTCAGCAGCATCGTTGTTGAAGCCCATATACCCCACAGTTGTAGCCCCCGGCAGAATAATTTGTCCTTCGGTATTTTGTATTTGGACGTCGGTTCCTTTTGCAGGAATCATGTGAATAACGGCTACACCTGTTTTCATTTGTTCATCGAAAGCACTGGCGAGCGGCGTCGATAGGCGGTCTTCACGAAAGTTCCAGCTTTTGCTCACCTTATAATTGGGAGCCTCGAGCGGTGAACGCAAGTTACGATGATACCATAATCCCGGCATATAAAATTCGCTCTGGTTACTGCTTAAGCCTGTTGATAGCGAAAAACCCAGGTTAAAATATGCTCTCTCTTTTGCCTTTATGTTAACCGTAATAAGCTCATCGCCACCATTCTCTGTTCTTTTCAGAGTGATGTTTATCGGCATGGGCTTATTCGATATAAGCTGTCCGTCCTGCTGTTTCAGCTCATGAGTTACAGCTGTATTGCCGGGAGTTTTTAACATTAAGGTTGCTTTTAGTTCCTGAGCCAAGGCTCGTGAACCCGTTGTCAGCATGCTCATAAAGCATAAAAACGACAACGAAAGTACGCGGAATGAATACATTTTTAGTTGTTCTATGGTTTTGTTAAATGGTAAATTAATTGGTGGTATGTAATATTATTTATAGTATAACATACTTATTCATAGTATGTTATCATAAATGTCCTGTGCTGTTATGTGGGTTTAGGGCAGGTTTTGTCATCTCTTTGCAAAGATAGACAATAGTTTTTACATTATGGTTTAAATACATAATTTTTGTCGGCGTTTTGTGTATTGAATTCTATGAGCGTGTGTTTATTGTTGAATGCTGTTGTTTTTATGTGCTGTATTTTAGCTGTTTAGAGGCTGTTTAAAGGGAAATTATGCAGAATTGGTGATTGTTTGACGGTCGTCGTACGCGTTGCTGACGGCCGTCAAACCCGTTGTTCGGCGGCTGCCGTACGCGTTGCTGACGGCCGCCATACAATGAGAATAAGCCCGCCATTCAATAAGCATTATATTTATAAGCTACTATAATTATTGTTATTTGAGCGAACTTTTATGTAAGCTTATAACTACCTTTGCAGGGTTATCTCCGGTGAACCGGAGAATAGTATTATTAACAAATAACGAGATATATAAAATGAAAAAGCTGTTTACAATACTGGTGGGCATGCTGGGAATGGTTTCTGTATCGTGTGCAAAGGGCGACAGTATACAGTCGGTAAATGTCAATGAATTTGAAAAACAAATTAAAAACAAGCATGTGCAGCTTGTTGATGTGCGCACGGCCGACGAGTATGCCGGTGGTTTTATTGCAAATGCTGTAAATATAGATGTTTTTGATACAAAGTTTATGCAACGGGCTGCCAGTATATTGAACAAGAAAGAAAAGGTTTATGTATATTGCCGTAGCGGTAAACGGTCGATGACGGCTGCCCGCAGGCTTGCGGGTGCAGGCTATAAAGTGGTAAACCTTGAGGGCGGAATAATGGCCTGGAACAGCGCAGGAAAACCTGTTGTAAGGTAAGTTTATTTACAGTTTTTTTGCACTCTGCAACTGCACTATTCCATTAAGTATGGGTTATTTTAATTACCTTTGCCCCCCATTAAAATAATTTTGTAAATAAAAGACATGATGAAGAAACAGAAAAAATTTATACTTCGTGAGCAGGAAATGCCTACACAGTGGTATAATATTCAGGCCGAAATGCCTGTAAAGCCCATGGATTTGCTTAACCCTCAGACCAGGAAGCCGATGAGTGTCGACGATCTGGCTCATATATTCAGCCGCGAATGTTCTATTCAGGAGCTGGATAAGGAGCATGCCTGGATTGATATTCCTGAGGATGTACTTGAGAAATACAGCTATTATCGCAGCACACCGCTCGTTCGTGCCTATGCACTCGAGGAAGCTCTGGGTACAAAAGCTCATATCTATTTTAAGAATGAGAGTACCAATCCTTTAGGTTCGCACAAAATAAATTCGGCTATTCCGCAGTGCTATTACTGCAAAAAGGAAGGTGATACCAACGTAACAACTGAAACCGGAGCAGGTCAATGGGGTGCCGCATTGAGCTATGCGGCAAAGCTTTACGGCCTCGATGCAGCTGTTTATCAGGTTAAGATAACCATGCAACAAAAGCCATACCGCTCGTATATCATGCGAACGTTTGGTGCAACAGTGGAGGGAAGTCCGTCGATGTCAACACGTGCGGGAAAGAATATCATCACACGCGATCCCAATTATTCGGGTTCTCTTGGTACGGCTATATCAGAAGCCATAGAGCTTGCCACAACAACTCCCGGATGTAAATATACATTAGGCTCGGTGTTAAACCATGTATCGCTGCACCAAACTATCATAGGTCTGGAGGCAGAAAAGCAGATGGAGATGGCCGGTGAATACCCAGACAAAGTGATTGCCTGCTTTGGAGGTGGCAGTAACTTTAGTGGAATAGCCTTCCCTTTTATGCGACATCTGTTCGATGGCAGCCATAAGAACACTGAATTTATTGCTGCCGAGCCGGAGAGTTGCCCGAAACTGACGCGCGGTAAGTTCGAATACGACTTTGGAGATGAGGCCGGTTATACACCTTTGTTGCCCATGTATACGCTGGGCCACAACTTTAAGCCGGCTAATATACACGCTGGTGGCTTGCGCTATCATGGCGCAGGTGTAATCATCAGCCAGCTGATTAAGGACGGATATATGCACGGAGTAGACATCCCACAGCTTGAAAGCTTTAACGCCGGCTTGCTTTTTGCGCGTACAGAAGGTATAATTCCAGCCCCCGAAAGCTGCCACGCTATTGCTGCTACCATCCGTGAGGCGAAGCGTGCTGACGCAGAAGGCAAGGCCCCTGTGCTGTTATTTAACCTCAGTGGGCACGGTTTGATTGATATGCCATCATATATTAGTTATATCAATGGCGACTTATCCGATTATAGTTTAAGCGATGAAGATATAGCAAACAACTTGAAAGAAGTTCCCAGGGTATAATAAACAGGTTATCCTTTACGGTATTCCTGTGAGGTTTTACCCAGGTGTTTCTTTATAAACTTACAAAAAGCCGGATAGCTCTCGAACTTAAAGTCGAGAGCTATTTCTTTCATAGGCTTATCCGAATAGCGCAAATCAATCTTTAAACATTCTACGGCGTGGTCGGTAATAAGCTTTAAAGCAGGCTGCCCGCAATAATAACGGGTTATCATTGACAGGTATTTGGGCGTAATAAAAAGCTTGTCGGCAAAATATCCTATGTTGCGGTGGCTGCCGTTATCTTTGGCTAAAAGGGCCAGAAACTGTTTGTATAAACTGGCAGTTCTGAAATGGGGCGATTTTCTTTCTTCTGTTTTCTGCTGGAGAGTAGGCGGAATATGAATGTCGTTGATAACGTCGAAAAAGAGCGTTGCAAACAAATGGAAAACGAATTCATCCTGATAAATATCGTTTCCTGAAGTGCGATGGCGCAGCATATTAAGAAAGGTGGAGAGATGGTTGTATACATAACGCTCGTCGTTACTGATGACGGGTTTTTGTGTAAGCATTGCCATCATCTGCCAAACGCGTTCTCCTCCAGTAAGCATACGTGTAAGAATTTCCATCGAATAGCCCACAATGGTGGCGCTGCTCTGTTCATTTTGTTTGATATTGGCTATCATGGCGTTGGGCGGACACACCACGCAGCCGCCGGCATTAACTGCTATTCCCTTTCCGTTAAGGGTTAAATGAAGGTGTCCTTCGGTACAGAATATAAGAACAAGACAATTTATACTCATACCCTCGCAAAGCTCAGGGTAGAGCGCTAAGGGCGAAAGGGCAAAATAATTATTGTTGGCATATACCGCAGGATGCTCGAGATCGGAAAAGCCTGATATGTGTAAGCGCTTGTTCATAGCCCGTAAGTTTACGCAAAGATAATAAAAACCTTACAACAAAATAATTATCCCGGTTTATGAAGACAGGTGATTCATTATGTGTTTATCAGGATATAGTCTGCTTCCATACATAAAAATTGTATGGCCTGATGAGGAGAATGTATCTTCCTTTTTATCAAATATGATGCTGTTTGTCAGTTTATAATGGCTATCTTACAAACAACACCTTTGTCTCCTTCTTCCGTAGCTGCCTCTACCATATACACTCCTGATGCCGCCCTGTTGCCGTTTTTGTCAAGCCCATACCATTTAAACTCTCCGTTAGCAGCCTTTCCACTGCTTACGAGTACACCATTTGAAGTTACAATTTTAACGTCGGCGTTCTCATCAAGACCCGTTATTGTAATGACGCCTGCATAGTCGGGACGCACCGGATTGGGGTAAGCGTACACCGTTTCCTTGCTCATTCCCTGCTCTGCTGTTGTGGCATCGCTCATATAAGAGCACAGTCCGTTATCGGTTCCAATGAATAATTCACCGGTGTTTTCGTTCATCGTAAGCGACTCTATCGTGTTTGATAGCAGCTTGCTATTGCTTGTTGTAAAGTGTTTAAGCTGGTGAATATTGTCAGAACTAATCAGATAGATACCGTTTCCAGGCGTTCCAAACCATTTCCTATTGGCATTATCCACATACATGCAGCTAATATCGACGCCGGCAAGCAGATAGTCTGCATAGTTGGTTCCATCGTTACGGGGCACCTTTACCTGATGAAACACAGGATTGGCAGCTGTTATTTGATCGGGCTTAAGGACGAAAGGTCCTTTGTTTGTGCATATCCACATGTTGTTATCGTGGTCTTCAGCAATAGCGCGGACAAACATAACGCTGGTTTGTTCTCCCTCTTCGTTGATGAATTGGTTGAATAATTTAACTGTGTTTGTGGCGGGCGTATAGCATACTGCCATCGGAAAACGATAGAAGTTATTGGCTATCCACATCAGACCGCGGCTGTCGAACACGGGCGTTGTCATGCGTTCGAGCGAGCGATTGTTGTTTACTAATTCTACGTGATGATAATTGTTCCATGTACCTGCCGCCGTAAGCTCGAGGATAGATGTGGATGAACTGATGCTGTTTGTGACCCACAGGTTACCCGTTTTGTCAAATTTTACACCGAGAACTATGCAGTAATCCTTGTTGTTAGGGCTTACAGTGGAAGCACTTTGCAGCGGACTGTTATGACAATTATATTCCTTAACGAAGCGTCCATCCATAAATTCGTACAGGCCTGTACGACCTGAAGCAAACACATGTTTGTCGTTTTTCGGGTCAATGTCAAGCGACCCCACGTCTACATAATCGTGTCCTGTAAGTGCCTTTATATCGTCCTGATAAATAGTCCACGTGCTTCCGTCGTATACTTGTACGCATCCGGGCCTGTATAATTCGTCAGGAAACATGTACCCTGCTCCCGTAGAATAAAGCTTTCCATTATAGAATTTGGTAAACCCGAAATAGTTATACCTGGGTCCTCCCGGCTTTAAAGTTCTTACTAAAGCCAGCAATGTGGGGTCCATTACCTTATTGTATGCGTTGAAATATCCCATTCGCGTCCAGTTGTTGCGGTCGATAAGGTTGGCCGTAAGCAAGCCGCGATAGGAACCTTGCGGGCTCGATTCGGCATAGATATAGTTGCCTTCAACGCGACAATAGTTTACATAGAAGCCCAAATTATACGTATTGCTTATGTCTGCATTTTGCACATCGAGCTTAACTATGCCGAAACCAGTTGACAAATAGGCATATTTTCCGCTTACATCAATGCTGTTTACCGTCTTGTTTTCGGTCATGGGGGCGTTCATATAGTCGGTAATATTCTCTACATTACCGTTGGCCGACAGCAAATCGATGTTGTTATTGGTATACACAATAACTAATTTTCTGGCAGCTTTACACCATGCAATGTGTGCAATATTGCAGTCGCTCAATGCGTTTAGCTTGTCAAAGGTTTGCAGGCTATGGTCATTTTGGTTGTAGCGATAAAGGTTTTTCGATGCCAGAACATAAAAATTTCCTCCATCTCCCTTTTCTATTTCCGTTGGCTCATAATAGCTGAGATATGCCTTCCACTGGCCCGATGATGCGTAAGCAGCAAGCGAAAGAAAAAAGATGAGAGCAGAAAGGATAGCCTTTTTCATGACAAAGAGGATATATTTATGGTGTAGTAATAACGTGTTTATGGTGTAATTGTTACGTCTCTACACTTATTATTTAAACAATTATATCTTATTCGGCTTTCAGATGCTCAACTAATCTGGCAACGGCTCTGGCTCTGTGGCTTATCTTATTTTTAATATCTTCGCCCAGTTCAGCAAAGCTTTTGTCATAGCCATCGGGGATAAACAGCGGGTCGTAGCCAAATCCCGCGCTGCCATGCTTCTCTTTTGCGATACGGCCTGTTACCGTACCTTCAAACTGATATTCCCTGCTGCATAACGGATTATCGCCTTCCATCTGTATCAAACTGATTACAGTGCGGAAGCGTGCTTTCCTGTTTGTACTGTCTCCAAGCTCACAAAGCAGCTTCTTCATGTTGGCTTCGCTGTCATGATCAGTGCCTTCGGCGTAGCGTGCTGAATGTACACCCGGTGCCCCGCCTAAAGCATCTACCTCAAGTCCTGTATCATCGGCGAAGCAATTCAGGTGATAATGGTCAAAGATATATTCGGCTTTCTGGTGTGCATTAGCTTCCAACGTACTGCCTGTCTCGGGTATTTCCTCATGACAACCGATGTCTTCTAACGATACTATTTCAATATCGTTCCCCAGAATATCTCTTATTTCTTGTAACTTGTGCTTGTTATTCGTGGCAAAAACTATCTTCATTCTTTTGCTTTTACGTTGTGTTTGTGTGTAATTGCAGCTTTATGCTTGTGATGTGTCTTGTTGTTTTTAGGTATCTTTACCTTTATCTTGTCAAAGCCTTCGCCGTAAACGCCTATTACAGAACTTTGTGAAACAAAGGCATTGGGGTCGATCATCTTAATCAGTCTGAAAATACTTGTGCTCTCTCTTCGCTTGGCAAGTATGCAGAGTACTTTCATTTCCTGTCCCGTATACCACCCGTGGCCGTCAAGAATAGTCACTCCATGATCCATCTCTGTACCGATAGCATTGGCTATTTCCATGTATTTCTTCGAGAAAATCATAAATTGAACCGACTCTCTTCTGGCGTTCATCACGTAGTCGAGCATAAAATTCTCAACTACCATAGTGCATAATCCGAATACCACTTTGTGTATACGTGAGAGCGTATCGCCAAATTCGGGAATGAAAAGACAGCTTCCTATGATGCAAAGATCGACGCCAATGAGCACCTGTCCCAGCGAAAAGTTGAAATATTTGTTTACCGAAGCTGCTATAATATCGGTACCACCCGTTGAGCCGTTGTTCATAAACACGATGGCTAATGAGGTACCAGTCATCATGCAACCGATGAGAAGCGACATGAAATCCTGCCCTTCGCCCAGTATTTTTACATAGTGTCCATGTGCGTCAACAGGCATAAGCTTTTGCGTTAACCACAGCAGGAGCGACAGAACCAATATGGCATAGATGGTCTTTATCAGGAATTTGAATCCCAATATCTTCAGTGCGGGGATGAGAAGCAGTACATTTATAATGAAATTACTGTTCTCAATGGGCACATTTATGGCATAAAATATAATGGCTGACAAGCCTGTAATGCCTCCCGTTACAATTTCATAGGGCAGCAGAAATATTGTCCAGGCAAAGGCATACAAGCATAATCCGAGGGTTATAAAGATATAATCCTTTGCCTCGTTCCATATAATTTGATGATTGATTGTCATTTAACAACGATGTTGATAATCTTTTTAGGTACTACAATTACTTTTACAATCTGCCTGCCTTCCGTATATTTGGCTGTGCGATCGTCCTCAAGAGTTTGTTTCTCAATATCGTCTTTAGAGGCATCTGCTGCAAACATCTTCTGGAAACGAGCCTTACCATTGAACGATACCGTGAGCTGCATTTCATCCTCTATAAGGTATTTCTCGTCCCATTCAGGCCACTGTGCATCGCAAACTGTGCCGTTCTCGCCCAGTTCGTGCCACAGTTCCTCTGCGATATGCGGAGCAAAAGGTGCGATAAGAATAACGACATCACGAAGAATCTCGCGGCTATGGCACTTCTGTTGGCCCAGTTCATTTACACAAATCATGAAAGCAGATATTGACGTGTTGTAGCTAAAGTTCTCTACATCCTGTGTTACTTTCTTAATTAGTTTGTGTATACTCTTTAGGTTTTCCTTTGTAGGTTCGTCATCGTTTACAAGCCATTTGTCGGTTCTGTTTTCCCAAAACAGGCTCCATAATTTCTTAAGGAAGCGAAAACAACCATCTATACCGTTCGTGTCCCAGGGCTTACTGGCCTCAACGGGGCCAAGAAACATCTCGTAAAGACGCAGTGTATCGGCACCGTAATCGTTCACAATGTCGTCAGGATTCACCACATTGTACATCGATTTTGACATTTTTTCGATAGCCCATCCGCAAATATACTTGCCGTCTTCAAGAATAAATTCGGCATCTTTGTATTCCGGACTCCATGCCTTAAAAGCCTCAACGTCAAGTATATCGTTCTTAACAAGGTTTACCCACGCATGTATAGGCGTAACGTCTTTATAGTTTTTGCGCAGGTTGTAGCTTACAAACACAGGCTTGTTCTCACTGCTTAGTTCGTTGACGCGGTAAACAAAGTTCGACCTTCCCTGAATCATTCCCTGGTTAATCAGCTTCTGATAGGGTTCTTCTTCACAGCTGACACCGTTGTCAAACAGAAATTTGTTCCAGAATCTGCTGTATATCAGGTGGCCCGTTGCATGCTCAGTTCCACCCACGTACAGGTCAACGTGTCGCCAATATTCCTCAGCTTCGGTCGAAACAAGGGCTTTATCGTTGTGTGGATCCATGTATCTCAGGTAATAAGCAGACGAGCCTGCAAAGCCGGGCATGGTGTAGAGGTCGAGCGGGAACACTGTTTTTTCGTCTATCTTACTGTTTTCAACCACCTTATTTCCGATGGTATCCCATGCCCATTTCGTTGCTCTTCCCAATGGAGGTTCACCGTTTTCGGTAGGCCTATACTCTTTTATTTCGGGCAGTTCAATGGGTAAACACGCTTCGGGAACCATGCGGGGGATGCCGTTTTCATAGTAAACGGGGAACGGTTCGCCCCAGTAACGCTGACGCGAAAAGATGGCATCGCGCAAACGGTAGTTCACCTTTACACGACCTAAATGGTGTTCGGTAACAAACTTTTTGGTTTTTGCGATGGCCTCTTTCACCGTGCAGCCGTTCAGTGTAAAGCCGTCAAGCGTTTGCTTACCGGCAGCAGGCGAGTTCATTACTGTACCTTCCTTGGCATCAAAACTCTCTTCTGACACATCGGCACCTTCGATAAGCGGAATAACAGGCAGGTTAAAGTGGCGGGCAAAAGCATAGTCTCTGCTGTCGTGTGCAGGCACAGCCATGATGGCTCCCGTGCCATAGCCTGCCAAAACATACTCACTTATCCATACGGGTATGTTGTCACCGGTGAACGGATTAACCGCATATGAGCCGCTAAATACGCCTGTAACCTTACGGTCGCTCATGCGGTCAAGCTCGGTTCGGCTCTTAACGTAGTCTAAATATTGGTCTACTTCGGCTCTCTGACCGTCGGTAGTAAGCCGCTCTACCAGCTCACTTTCCGGAGCTAATACCATAAAGGTAACGCCGAAAATGGTGTCGGCGCGTGTGGTAAATATCGTAAAGGTTTCGTCGCTACCGGCTATACGAAACTGCATTTCGGTGCCTTCTGACCGCCCTATCCAGTTTTTCTGTGTCTCTTTTATTGAGTCTGACCAGTCGACGGTATCGAGACCATCGAGCAACCGTTGTGCGTAGGCCGATACCCGTAAGCACCACTGGCTCATCTTTTTTTGCACAACGGGAAATCCTCCGCGCACACTCACACCGTCTACCACCTCATCATTGGCCAGAACAGTGCCCAAACCTGCACACCAGTTCACCATCGTCTCGCCCTTGTAAGCTATGCGATAGTTCATCAGTGTGTCTGATTTCTGCTTCTCGTCCATCGCTTTCCATTCGTCAGCCGTAAACGAAAGCTCTTCGCCTTGTGCCACATCAAGCCCTTCTGTGCCTTGTTTTTCGAAGTGATTAATCAGCTTTTCAACAGGCTCAGCGCGCTTGCTGCTGTTGCAATAAAACGAATTGAACATTCGTTCAAAGGCCCATTGTGTCCAATGATAATAGCCAGGGTCGCACGTTCTAATCTCACGGCTCCAGTCAAATGAGAATCCTATCTTATCCAATTGCTCGCGATAGTGTGCAATATTCATCTCAGTGGTGATGGCTGGATGTTGTCCTGTCTTGATGGCATACTGCTCAGCGGGCAATCCATACGCGTCATAGCCCATCGGATTCAGTACATTAAATCCCTTCTGACGTTTGTAACGAGCGTATATATCGCTTGCTATATAGCCTAAAGGATGGCCTACATGCAGGCCGGCACCAGAAGGATAGGGAAACATGTTAAGCACATAAAACTTGGGACGATTCTTGTCTTCGGTTACCTTGTAGGTTTGGTTGTCGGCCCATGCCTTCTGCCACTTCTTTTCAATTTCCTTAAAATTATACTCCATCGTTATATCGTTGTTTCTTGTTATCAGTTGAATTATAAATATAAAGATGTATGCAAAGTTAGTGTAAAAAGCATAGAATTCAAAGAATTTTGCCTAAATAACAATGCCTTTAAACCTAAATTGAGAGACTATAAGGGCATGAAGGTTCTGCGATAAGACAAGATTGGTTATTGTTCGGCGGCCGTCAGCAGCGCGTACGACGATCGCCTGACAATATGTA
>JABZLB010000054.1 GCA_015256945.1 Prevotellaceae bacterium
CATAACCTGATGTTTGCCGTAACCGAACAGCGCACAAAGGAGCAGATTGACAAGCTGGTTTCTACCATTATCTAAAAAGAAAGTCCTCGCTATGAACAACAAACTATACGACAATCTGATATTCGAATTGTCACACCCCGGTGCAAAGGCCTGCAGTTTACCGAAGAACCGTTTCCCCCATTACGAATTATCCCCCGACAAACGCCGCAGCAACGACGCCCGTTTACCCGAGTGTGACGAGCTTACTGTGGTACGCCATTATACCAATTTAAGTGGGAATAACTTCGGAGTAGACAACGGTTTCTACCCTCTCGGCTCATGTACGATGAAGTATAATCCTGCTATCGATGAAGATATTGCCTCACATCCCACATTCAAACAACTGCATCCTCTTCAACCTGCCAGCACCGTGAAGGGTGCCATAAAGGCTTATGAGCTGCTGGACAGCCTTTTATCCGAACTCACAGGCATGAGTAAGTTTACACTTAACCCCTGTGCAGGCGCTCACGGTGAGCTTACAGGACTGATGATTATTTGCGCATACCACGAAAGCAGACATGATAAAAACCGAACAAAAATTATCATTCCCGATTCTGCTCATGGCACAAACCCGGCATCTGCAGCCATGTGCGGTCTTGAAGTTATTGAAGTAAAGAGCACGCCCGACGGTCGTATTGACGTTGAACATCTGAAGAGTCTGCTGTCGGATAACGTCGCAGGTATGATGATGACAAACCCCAATACCCTTGGATTATTCGAATATAGTATTCCCGAAATTACACGTTTAATCCATGATTGTGGCGGCTTGATGTATTATGACGGAGCCAATCTTAACCCGCTTCTCGGACAATGTCGCCCCGGTGACATGGGTTTCGACGTAATGCACGTCAATCTTCACAAAACATTTTCAACGCCACACGGCGGAGGTGGCCCTGGTTCGGGACCTGTTGGTGTACGCAAAGGCCTTGAAAACTTTCTGCCATCAAATGGCTTTGAAAGCTTTTTCCACCATGGCTTACAACAAGCAGCTGGGCTGCCCGCAGGCATTTCCATTCATCCTTATCACGGTAATTTTGCCGTTGAACTTCGTGCACTGGCCTACATTCTTAGCTTAGGCAGAGAGCATATCGGGCAAGTGGGTGCACTGGCCACATTGAATGCCAACTATATAAAAGAATGTTTAAAGGACGATTACGAGCTACCTGTTAAAGGATTATGCCAGCACGAGTTTGTATTTAACGGCTTAAAGGACAAGTCGACAGGTGTAACAACAATGGATATAGCCAAACGCCTGCTCGACTATGGCTTTCATGCTCCCACCATTTACTTCCCATTGCTCTTCCACGAGGCCATGATGATTGAGCCGACAGAAAGTGAAAGCAAGAGAACTATTGACCAATTTATCGACATCATGCGCACTATTGCACGCGAAGCCCGTGAGCATCCCGAACTTGTTAAATCGGCACCTCACAACACGCCCATCCGTCGCGTAAACGATGTACAGGCTGCAAAGCAGCCCATTGTTACCTTCTACGCTTCTATTTCTTAAATTGCAAAGTTATTATTCACCTGTTTTTCTGATTTTGTCAAACTCATGTTTACATCCGACTTAATCATTATAGGCAGTGGCCCCGGCGGTTATCGCGCTGCCGATTACGCGGCACGTAACGGCCTGAACGTTACAATCGTAGAAAACAAACAGGCCGGAGGAACCTGTCTGAATACAGGATGTATCCCCACCAAGGCTCTTGTACACGATGCTGATTTGCAGAAACGTTCGTGGGCTGAAGCCGTAAGCCGTAAAAATGAGGTTGTGGACCAGCTGGCAAAAGGCATTGAAAGTATGTTGGCACAGCAAGGAATAACGATGGTTCACGGTCTGGCAGAGTTTCAGGATGCGCATACTGTTATGGTTGACGGGGCATTATACTCGGCACACCACATCATTATTGCAACAGGATCAGAGCCTGCAATACCACCAATCGAAGGTATATCGAACAGCCGTGTCATCACCAGCAACCAGCTGTTATCGCTCAAGGAACTGCCCCAAAGCCTGTGTATCATCGGTGCCGGCGTCATAGGGACTGAGTTTGCATCGTTGCTTAACGGTTTTGGATGCAAAGTAACAGTAATAGAATATTTAAAAGAGTGCCTTCATTCATTTGACAGCGATATTGCAAAACGTGTCAGAAAGCAGATGGAACGGCACGGGATAGATTTTCATTTGTCGTGCAAGGTAACACAAATTACAGAAGGGAAGGTGCACTTTGAGGACAAAAAGGGCGATGAACACAGCCTGTCGGCCCATCTTACATTAGTAGCAACAGGGCGACTTCCTAACCTCACCGGGTTTGGTATTGAAAAAAGTGGCGTAAACTTTACATCCAAAGGAATAACTGTCAATGACAATATGCAAACAAACATACCGCATATTTACGCCATCGGCGACTGCAACGGGCGACAGCTTCTTGCCCATGCGGCAACATTCCAGGGATTTAAAGCCGTAAATTCAATATTGGGGAAAACTGATCATATCAATTTAAACATTATGCCTGCAGCTGTTTTTGCCAATCCTGAAACAGCATGTGCAGGTCTTACTTTGAGCGCAGCGCAGGAACAAGGAGTTCATGCACAAGAACGAAAGGGATTCTATCGTGCCAACGGAAGAGCCGTTGCCATAGAGGCTGATGAGGGTATGGTGAAACTCGTTACAAATGAAAACGATACCATTATAGGCTGCCATGCCTACGGTTTCCATGCAGCAGATATTGTGCAGGAGGTTGCCAGCCTGATGAATCTAAATGTCACACGCACCCAACTGGCCGATATAGTGCACATTCATCCTACGGTAGCTGAGGTATTGCAAGACCTTGCCCGATAACCAATACGGTGTTATTATACCGCGAAAAGACTAAAAAAGGGAAAGAAAAAACCTTTCTTTCTCCTGTCTTTACACTGATATTCTGATTGTTCGACGGCCGTCGTAAATGCTGCTGACGGCCGTCGAACAACGTGTATGGCGGTCGTCAACAACACTGCTGACGACCGCCACACAATCAACATTACCATGCCATCGCCACAAAATTACATGCTTAAATATTGATAAAACAGGCAAAATAAAAGGAGCGTTGTCATATAAAGACAGGCTCCTTTCAGGGTTCTACTTCAAAAAGTTCATCACTTTATTGAAATAATGTTGTGTTTTCTTTTTACTATAATGCATGCCACCATTCCACGAACGTATTGCATGCTCAATACTATTTAAAGGATTATACTTTGACTGAATAAGTAAAAACATTTCCTTCGACTTCTGAATGCTAAGTCGGTCAGCCAACTTATACCTTTTCTTGCTTTTACGAGTCTTAAGAATATTATTGCATTCTGCAACAAGAATAGGTGTAATTTGCATTGCTCCTACGGAGTTTCCACACACCGCTTTCGGGTTTCCTCCACTCTCAACCTGTATAATAGCTGATATGACAGGCTCCCAGTTTACAGTGGTATTTGATGTAGGATAATCGGATGCACTCGCTGCATTCGTCGTCAACAGTACTAAAAAGAATGAAAATAATAACTTTTTTAAAAATAAATCTTTTAATATTTTCTCCATAATAATTGTTTTCTGGAGTCTGGGAAATATCTCATTTCCCAACAGCTTTATGAGAAACAGTTATATGCTGTATGAACTCCGTTAGACAAAAGACAGCTTTAAAGACAAAGCCATCTCGTTTATCTCTGCAAAGGTACGCAAAATAATTGGTTTATGACTACATTTAACGTCTTTTCCCATCAAGGGCACAATAGAGAGAGGAGAAAATAGTTTACAAACATATTTCTTGTTCTCTCACTTTTAAATCCCGTTTATATCTTATCAACAAAGGAACAAGAATTCTGTTTTCTAAGATTTATTATGCCAAAATGAATAAACAAAATCTGACGAAAATTTATACATAACCAACACCTGAAAAAGATGTATCTTAACTGCCAAAACATCAGGATAACAACCGGTAATAATCATGCGTACACAATAAAACAACTGATTGACAGAGTATTGCGCATCATTGTATGATAGCATATATGAGGCTTATACAATATGGAAATAACTAATATTATACTGATTAGTTGAAATGAACGAATTGTATCGGCAACCTTCTCAACTGTACTTTAGCCTGTCTATATTTTAACTTTTAGCTTAAACACTATGAGGAAATACCCTTCCACGCAATCCCATTAACTTATCAATATTTTAACTTTTAGCTCAGACATCATAGGAAAAATCCCTTTCACGGAATCTCATTAACTTGTCCATATCTTCTTGTATTTGTTAGTTGCACATAGAATATAATTCCAAATTCTATTATTAAGCATCGTTATAACTCCTTTCCATAAATAGTAATACCTGTTCATTGTCGCAATTAATAAAAATATTAATTACTGTAAATGCAAACTTTAATTATCACAACATGGTTTCAAAGAACAGCCAACCATACCTGTTGCAATAATTAAAGTTTCTACATCAAACCGCAACGCCAGCTGCACGCACAAAGTATACGTACCGTTGCAATAATTAAAGTTTCTACATCAAACCGCAACGTATGACAAGTAGAGGTA
>JABZLB010000035.1 GCA_015256945.1 Prevotellaceae bacterium
ATATGGCTTATAATAGAAGGCAATTCCCGTTTCTGAAAGTGCATGAGCTGGCGAATGCTCACCTCACCCACAATGACAACACTCCAGAAATAAACCAGAACAAACGGCCAGAAGCTGAGCATCCGGCTAAGTCCGAGCGGGTCAGAGGCAAAATGTCCTTCCGAAACCTGTCGGGTTAAGCCCATGACAACTGTCAGCACAGCTGCAACGGCAAGGGCCGGTACGGCAGCCTCAGCCTGCGTCATGAACCGAAACAAATATACTTTAGAGCGAAGCGCGTAAAACAGTCCTAAAACAATAACAAGTATAAACAACGCAATGATGTTGGCCGGCCACATAAACACGAGCCATTCCATAGGACCTATTGAAGCCTGTAATAGGGCTCCTGTTATCAGGAGCCCTATACATATTGCAAATCCCTCGCGGTATTTCCAGGGTTTTTTCCACATAATTAATATCCTGTATACAATTATCAGTTTCCTGCTCTATTCCATTACATGGGCTGAGTGATGAAACGATGATTCTTCCTGGCAATCTTAATCCACTGAGGTACTACCGTATTGAGGAAGTCATTCTTTTGTGAATTAAGCACCTTCATATCAAGGCCAATATAAGCCTGGGCCTTTTCCTTGGTTGAAATATCAGGCATAGGCACCGGCTTGCTGTAACCATGTCGGGCCAGGATACGGGCTATTTCAACACGAGCCGATTGTGCATAGTCGAGAGAAAGCGCAAGCAAACGGGTTACCTCCTGAGGCGCATGGAAGCTGGCTCCATGGCTTGCAACGGCATAATCCCAACGCCACTGGCTCTTGCGTAAATCCTTAAGCACAGGCTCCATTTCCTTTTCGGTCGCACCCTTGTCCCATGCAAACTTCGCCTCAATATGCGCACGCGACAACTCTTTTTCTACACGGTTGCGAACCTGAAGAACCTTTTCCTGACGCTCGTAAACGTTTTGTCTGAGCGTTTCCTCACTCTGACGGTGGCAGGTTTGGCAGGTACGGTTAATATTAGCCAGCGGCGATGTAATATGATGATCGGTGTATTTGACGCCACCTTCCTGCACATAAGGCATGTGACAATCGGCACAACTCAATCCGCGCTGCCCGTGAATGCCTTGCTTAAAGAGTTCGTAGCCCGGATGCTGAGCCTTTAAAATCTTTGCTTTTGAAAGAGGGTGTATATAATCATAGAAACCTATTGAATCGTAATATTCTTCGGCAGCCTCACAGGTAAGTCCCTTATCCTGCGGGAACTTCAGATAGTTTCCATTATCCTTTTCGAAATAGTACTCGGTATGACATTGTGCACAAACCAACGAACGCATTTCCTGATGGCTTGCCTTGTTTACATCTTTGCCGGCGCGTTGCCATGCCTCATAAAGTGCAGGGCGTGCAGGACGCAGCTCCATGGTTCGTGCATCGTGGCAGTCGGAGCAACCTACTGTATTCATCATTTCACTACCCCACTTGCTCCACTTAGCCGCATAGAAAGCGTTTTTACCCTTTTCGCGCATCAGGCGTGGCACGTCAGGGCCCTTACATGTCCAGCAAGTTCCGGGCTGAATATCGTCCTGACCATCTACGCCAGGAGAACCAGTACGCAATATTTTACGCAGGTCCTCAATTGCATGGCGGTGACCACGAGGAGTGTTATATCCACGAGAAAAGGAATAGCCTGCCCACATGATAACCATTTCGGGACGCTGCGCCAATACATCAGCCTCTTGTGACGAGTTGTATTTGCTGACAAAGGAAGTATCTTCCGTCATTGCCCAGGTTTGATACTCTCTTGGGAAATCCTCAGCAAACTTCTCATTCTGACTAACAATAGAGTCGGTCATTACTACACGGCGATTATTAAACACTGCGGCAACTTCTGCACGTCGCTCCAACATAGCAGAGCAAAGTAAGCCCAGAATAAAGATGATAACCATTGCTCCGCCGAAAAGCAACCATCCTTGCCATTTCTTTAATTGTTTAGCCATACTATTATATTTTATTTTTTCTCAAGTAAATTTTGTAACCACTGCGGTACTGGTGAAGGAGGTATAGGCACTTGTGACTCGGCATTGGGAGTAGTTGTCAACTTGTTCATGCCTCCGTGAGGAACATCACGGTGACAGTCCCAGCACGCTTTGCCTGCTCCTCGCTGCGCCTCCATATAATCAATTTTTCCAGTACGTACAACTCTCGTATTAAGATCTTTATGACAACGGATACAATTATCCATAATAACCTCAGCCGAAGCATCTTCGGCCATTATCGCCTGTCGCTCAGATTTAGTTACAAAATAAGCTACATGCTTCATACCATCCATACCTTTAAACAGGTATTTAGCCAGAAAACTCGAGTGTGGCACATGACAATCATTGCACGTGGCGTCTCTTCCATGACTGGAATGTGACCATGTAGCATAGTAAGGAGTCATAATATGACAATTTACACAAGCCGCAGGATCGTCACCAATAATATAGGTTTGCATTCGCAGAAGATAGAAAAACAATCCTCCCAATCCTACGATTACCCCCGATAATACAAGCAATGCCACCTTTTGACGATAACCCAGTTGGGGAAGCCATGTTGTAAGCTTTCGCAAATTCATTGTGATACAATTACTCTTTATTATTCTAAAATATATATATCTATGTGTAAAGATAATTAAAAAAGATACAAATAACCAAACACATTACCTACATATAGGGATAAAATAATTTAAATAATGTTTATAACTATAATTAGATTTAAAATAAAAAGATAATAAAACTATCATATACATTAAATGAAATAGCATTGTTATATTTGCCAATAGAATTAAGAAAGGATAAGAATAATGAAAAAAATGCATCGATGGTTCGGGCTTATACTTTGCCTGTTTCTCTTAGGTTTCTGTATTTCAGGTATCGTCTTAAATCACCCGGAGAGCTTTGCCGGCATAAATGTACCCCGCTCAATTATGCCTGAAAGCTATGAGTATAAAGATTGGAATCAGGGACTGATGCGAGGCACAATTGCAAAAGGTGACAGCGTCATTATATATGGTAGCAACGGCTTTTTCCTCACTGACAGCCTTGGAACAAATATTCGCGACTTTAACAAAGGCATGCCTTCGGGGATTGAGATGCGAGGTATAAGGAATGTAACCCGGACCCGATCGGGAGATATATGGGCCGTTGGAAACTTTCAACTGTTCCACTTATATCATAATGTATGGGAGACCGTTGAGCTTGACGGACTCGACACTAAATTAACTGATATTACTTCCCGTGGCGACTCGGTTGTTGTTGTATCCCGTAATCATATCTGGGTATCGCCTAATGTAGGGAAGCCTTTCCGGCAAATACAGCTTCGGGCAAGTACAGACTATGATGGAAAAGTATCACTTTTACGAACAATATGGCTGGTTCACAGCGGCGCGTTGTTTGGTACAATCGGCAAATTAGCAGGCGACGCCATTGCCATCGTTTTAATAATTCTGAGCATTTCTGGCGTCTGGTTCTTCATTGCACGTAAGACTCGCGCTGGAAAATCTCAACTAAAAACGTTATATTGGGTTCACCGCCACATAGGACGAATAACCATTGTGCTCACATTATTTATAACAACAACCGGATGGTTGCTTCGTCCACCAGCCATGATAGCAATTGTCAACGGTCGCGTTCCTGCATTGCCACTTACGGTACAACACAGTGATAACCCCTGGAATGACCAGCTTCGGTCAGCCCGATATGATTCTGTTGCACAAGACTGGCTTATTTATACTTCTAACGGATTCTATGTTTTACAAGACCTGTTCTCTACTCCACGGCCAATAGAAGGAGCACCCAGCGTCAGTTTTATGGGATTGTCGGCATTCTATCAGGTAAAAACAGGACAGTGGCTTATTGGTTCGTTCAGTGGTCTTTACTTATGGAATCGTAATGTAAAAGAGGGAACGCCAAAGGTATTGCCTATTGACAAGAATATTACCATGGCGGGATTCAGCAATGATTTTAAGGACCCTGTCCTCATTGATTATTATAAAGGAACAGCTTATCCCAAGATGCCGGCTCGTTTTAAAGACCTGCCCATGTCGCTCCACACGGCAGCACTTGAAACTCACACGGGTCGTATTTATACGTTCTTAAATAATACTTTCTACATTGCAATAATAGGTTTGGCAATAGCATGGTGCTTATGGACCGGTTATTATCGCCCACGCAAGAACAAGAAAAAAGACAAAGAAACAAATAAACCTAAGAAAGTACGTCAGCATCTTAGATTAGAGGATGATAATTAATTAACAGGTAAAACAAATGAACGATTTAAGAATTAAGCGTATTTATCTTTCATCAGAGAAAGAAGACGGGTACAGATTACTTATTGATCGCCTGTGGCCACGGGGAATTTCCAAAGTAAAAGCAAATCTTGATGAGTGGGATAAAACCGTGGCTCCATCGTCAGAGCTTCGTGA
This sequence comes from Prevotellaceae bacterium, assembly GCA_015256945.1. Lineage (GTDB taxonomy): Bacteria > Bacteroidota > Bacteroidia > Bacteroidales > Bacteroidaceae > Prevotella. The sequence continues at coordinate 4,456 of JABZLB010000035.1, forward strand.
ATGGTTTGGGCATGAGGACGAAAAGTTTCCCGAGTTTGAAAAGAAGTACCGCGTAGAGCTTGAACATAATCCGGATGCAGCACAGTTTGCAAAACATGTAAAGGAGCTTCTTAAAACAAGCAACGTTACATTATTATATGGTGCAAAGAACGAGACATGCAATCAGGCAGTTGTTCTGAAAGGCTGGATTATGGAAAAGTAAACAAAGGCAAAGCCTAATTTAAATTAGCTTTTTTCTAAATAAATTTGAAGGCATTGTTTAGAAGTAACTGGCGTTTGACAGGTCAATACCTGTTGAACGCCTGTTATTTATGGGTTATATAAAGATATACTCATAAAGCTGTGTTATTGCCACTTAAAAAAAGTTTATAGAAAGATCGAATTACAAACGCTAACTCCTGTAAGCATGAACTGTCTCCTCAATATAAAAATCCTGGACAGAAATCATCCATCATCAATATTTACACCATATTAAATTAAATTTGTCGACTTACTTAAGTAACAATTATTAAAAATAGAATGATAACAACGTAAATATAGGAAAAAATATATAAATTTGCAGTATTCACATAACAAGTCTATTTGACACTGAAAACAAAAACTATCTTTTTAATCAAGATGAACAGCATTAAGGTAATGAACCATGCAGCCGACAACATCAGAATTTTAGCTGCAAGTATGGTTGAAAAGGCAAAGTCTGGACACCCCGGCGGAGCTATGGGAGGAGCCGATTTCATTAATGTATTATTCTCTGAATACCTGATTTATGACCCCTGCGACCCATTTTGGACAGGCCGAGACAGGTTTTTCCTCGACCCAGGGCACATGAGCCCCATGCTTTATAGTGTTCTCACGCTGTCAGGCAAATATACCATTGAAGATATTAAAACCTTTCGTCAGTGGGGAACCATTTGCCCGGGACATCCTGAATTGGACGTTGCACACGGCATAGAAAACTCATCGGGACCACTTGGACAAGGCCATGCCATGGCAGCAGGTGCTGCTATTGCTGAAAAATTCTTAGAGGCACGTCTCGGGAATACAATGATGCAACATACTACCTATGCTTATATTTCAGATGGTACTGTGGAAGAAGGTATTTCGCAGGAAGTTGGAAGATTGGCAGGTACACTGGGGTTGAGCAACCTTATCATGTTCTATGATGCCAATGACATTCAGCTTTCCACAGAAACAAAAGTGGTGATGGTAGAGGATACTGCTGCAAAATACAGAGCATGGAACTGGAATGTTATTGAGATTGATGGCAACGATGTACAAGAAATTCGTCAGGCATTAGACAATGCTCTCAAAGAACATGAGCGCCCTACCCTTATCATTGGTAAAACTATTATGGGTAAAGGGGCTATTAAAGCTGATGGAAGCAGTTATGAACACAGCGTTAAAACACACGGTGCACCGCTTGGTGAGGGTGCTTTTGTAAATACAATAAAACACCTTCAAGGTAATCCGGACAATCCTTTTGTTATTTTTGATGATGTTAGGGAACTGTACAAGAAGCGTAAAGACGAACTTTCTACAATTGTTTCCAAGCGCCGTGCAGAAGAAAACAAATGGGCAGAAGCTAATCCTGACAAAAAGAAATTAATGGACACATGGTTCTCTGGCAAAGCTCCCCAAATTGACTGGTCTAAGGTACAGCAAACAAAAGATGCTGCAACACGTGCCGGTTCTGCTGCCTGTCTGGAAGAATTGTCGAAACAAGTACCCAATATGATTTGCGCATCAGCCGACTTATGTAATTCAGATAAGACGGACGGTTTCCTTAAACATACGCATGAATTTAAGAAAGACGACTTCAGCGGGGCTTTTTTCCAGGCAGGTGTATCAGAATTAGCGATGTGCGATATTTGTATTGGCATGATGCTCCATGGAGGAACTATTGCTGCGATGGGAACATTCTTTGCTTTCTCCGATTATATGAAGCCGGCAATTCGTATGGCTGCGCTAATGCGTGTTCCGGTGAAATTTATATGGAGCCACGATGCTTTCCGTGTAGGCGAAGACGGTCCTACACACCAACCTGTTGAGCAAGAGGCTCAAATCCGTCTCATGGAAAAGCTTCAAAACCATGAAGGACAGGACAGTGTACGCGTCTTTCGTCCGGCAGATACCTGCGAAACAACCGAATGCTGGAAGATGGCAATGGAAAATATTGATACACCAACGGCACTCATTCTGTCGCGTCAGGCCATAGACAGCTTGCCTGAAGACAATAATTACAACATGGCAAGCAAAGGAGCTTACATTGTAGCCGGTTCAGATGAAAATCCCGATATTATCTTAATTGCCAGCGGTTCTGAAGTATCTACTCTTGAAGAAGGAGCTAAACTTTTGAGAAAAGACGGTATTAAGGTACGTGTAGTAAGTGCGCCCTCTGAAGGATTATTCCGTCGTCAGTCTGAAGAATACCAAAATTCTGTTCTTCCATACAGCGTAAAGAAATTCGGACTTACTGCCGGACTGCCATGTACGCTTGAGGGACTTGTTGGCATTGGGCCGCTAAGTCGTATCTTTGGCATGAAGAGTTTTGGATTCTCTGCTCCATACAAAGTGCTCAATGAAAAGCTTGGTTACAATGCTGAAAACGTTTATTCACACGTAAAAGACTTTCTTAAGCAATAACTTATAAACCATGGATATAAAAGTAGTGGGCCTTGCCAGCGACCATGCAGGTTTCGAATTAAAAGAGTTTGTCAAACAGTATCTTACAGAAAAAGGCATTCCTTTTAAAGATTATGGGACAAACAGTGAGGACAGTTGTGACTATCCCGACTTTGCCCACGCTTTGGCTCAAGGCATGGAAAAGGGCGAAGTTTATCCGGGCATAGGTATCTGTGGTTCAGGTGAGGGCATAGCCATGACGTTGAATAAGCACCAGGACATCAGAGCAGGTTTGGCATGGATACCTGAGATTGCCCATCTTATCCGCCAGCATAACGATGCCAATGTTCTTGTCATGCCCGGACGATTTATCGATCACGAAATGGCACGAAAGATTATGGACGAATTTCTTTCAACCAATTTTGAAGGGGGACGTCATCAGCGCAGGGTTGAGAAGATTGCTATACACGAATAAAAACTATTCTGGTTTTCACATATACGGTTAATCAGCCGTAAGTGTTCCTTACTTAAATAAAACAAAGGCTGCAACAGAGGCATTGATAACAGTTTGTTTTGTTATCTGCTTCCATTGCAGCCTTTTTATAATCGTGTTTAGTATTAACTTAACATTTTTCTATATAGCATTTGCTCTTTTGCCATCATAGCTCACCAGCCAACCTCTATTAATAATGTACGAAAGGTCTTACACGCTTAACTTGAGTTTTGGCAGCAGAATAACCACCTGCCAAATGTCCAACCCCTCCCCAACCATAGGTATAACTTTCAAATAAATAGCTAAGAATATTATCATTATCCTTCTCCGAACTTGTACAATAGGCATCTTGCAATGTTGAGGTTGACAGGGGTTCACTTTGTGGCATCGCAGCTGACTCGCTAGCCATAAATAAGCCAGTTCCTCCTGCCCGCTTGAACGCCCAATCAATAGTACTAGCCCACATTACCGTATTACCAAGACTCAAGGTATCTTGCAAATACTTTGTAAACTCTCCTACAGCTGGTAAATACCATTTCCCTATATTTGAAGCCGTAGGAACTCCAGGATTATAATCAGCCGCAGCCTTAAATGCGGGGAAGTCAGTAGAAGTTGCCTTAACCGTTGTTCCATCAAAGCTATTAGCAGCATTCCACGTTTCGTTGTAACCATCATAAGCTGTCGCGCCCGATGCAGTATGGTAATCAAATGATATAGAACATTCATTTGCATTCTGTCTGCCACTGCGTGTTGTCCATAAAGCTGCCGTGCTGGCTTCATTCAAGGCTACCGCCGTACGCGTTGCTCTATTAATCACAAGGCCTATCGGCGTTTTTGCAGGATTGGCGGCAATAGTACCCGTAGTACCATCAGAGAATAAATAGGTAAACTTATAGTGTAGCATAACAATTACAGTATACGATTTATTTGCCTGCATATTGAGTGTTCGTGAAGTAAACAGCTTTAAACTTCTTCCTGCCATATTGCGCCCATAAACCATACCAGAGGTAAATGTAAGCTTAAAGCTGGAACCGTTCGTTGAGGGAAGGAAGTAATGATAGTCAGACGATTGAGTAGAATTATTAACATCAGCCTCATTTATAACTGCACCACTTGCATTGCTCCATGTATCTGTTGCTACATCATAGTTTGCAATAGCAGGTACGGCTGTAGCATTAAGAGATGACAAGGTTGTACTTATATTTGAATAAATTGGAGACGTAGGATTATAATACGGATCTGAATACATACCTAACCATATCCTCATTCTACTTTCTGCATGCTTCATCGCAAAGCTTACGCTCTGTTTCAGCCCGCTCACTACTACATTCTTATTAATACCCAAGAGAGCTGCATTACCAGTATTTGAACGTGTAAGCGTTAGAGTGCTGCCATTTTGTGTTATTTTATCGTTAAAACACACAAAGGTATAGGTACCAGCCGGAAGTTGCATTACTTCTTCATAACCTGCATCAGGCACAAATGCCGTACCATTCCATATTCCTTTAATTGTTCCTTTTACCGCACTGCCCTGATAAGCAACAACAGTATAATGCCCATTACTTAATGTAGCACGTGTCGCTGGTGTACCGGCTGGTATATTATCACTCTTCACCAATACCTCAGCTTCTATGTTATTACCCAAATCAACCGTATCTCTACTCAATACGCCATCAGCCGCACCGCGCGACGTCACCTCTTCGTCTTTTTCAAAGTCTTGAAAGCTTAGTGCAAACTGTACGCCCTTTCCATTTTTTTGTGGTGTAACTCCACCAACGTCTTCACTCGAACATGCTGCAAGCGCGACCGTCAACAGCAATGATATAAACATTGCTGGTATTAAAAACTTGAGATTTTTCATTTTCTCTAATTATCTTTATTATGTTTTATTTTTTTGCTTAGAACTCTATCCAGTTATCACTATCATCTCCAAAAACATACTGTTCTTCCCAATTCTCTTCTGTTGTTTCCGATGCCTTGTGACTAACTGACGTACAAATGAAATATTCTTCTGTAACTTGCCTATAAATACAACAGGGTGGAACATACATGTGTTTTTTTAACTCTTCATTCTCTTTCATATTAAATATATTTTTATTGATTATAATGGTTGTTAATCCAACCTTATTTCTCTCTTACAGCCCATGCCAAACGACATAAAACAAAACGACAAAGGAAACAATCAAATGTCCATTGTCTATTGGCGTTATAGCGTGCTTCGCGCGCGCGTATAACATTAATATAAAAGCGTATTGAGACGCTAGATTAAATGTGTGTGTGTGTGTGTGTGTGTGTTAACAAATTATCTGACACCCCCAAAGATAATTTGCTAAAAGATGTAAAGAATTGCGTTATTCTTTGCATGAAATTATACTTATTTTCTGTAACTTCTAAACTCTTCACGCGGCAAAATTAGAAAGAAAAAGTAAGAGATTATATAAACAGAAGGTTAAAAAATATAAATAATTGAAAGCTTAAAGAATAACAAAATAGCCCATCTTTCATCAGAAACATATAACATAAACACTATTTGAAAGTTATGAAACCATTTAATTTCCATCCTGAAAATTAAATAAGCAGAACTCTATGCAGCATGTTTAATCAAAAATTTCTTCTGGTTTACTAACTAATGTAGTGGCACCATGCTTAAGAAGAAAATCACGACTGCGAAATCCCCATAACACGCTAATGCATGGTATACCACAGTTACGTGCCGTTTCTATATCTACATCGCTGTCACCAATATACACAGCTGTCTCACGAGGCATACCCAATTGTTTCAGAGCTTCGATAACAGTATCGGGTGCCGGCTTCTTTCTTATATTCTCTCGTTCGCCAATTGCTACGGGAATAGAATGACCAAAGAAATGGTGTACCAATGCCTGCGTTGCATCATAAAACTTATTACTTACCACCGCTACATGCTTACCATGTGTATTTAGACGCTGAATAAGTTCAATAATACCCGGGTAAGGAGCCGTATTATCAAGGTTATGAAGAAGGTAATGCTCTCGGAATGCTGCGTAAACCTCACTGAAATATTCGTTTCCAACTCCTCCAGGTACAGCCCTTTCCATCAGTTTTCTAACACCGTTCCCTACAAACTGTCTAACCTCATCAATGCTACGTTCAGGCATTCCATAACTACGAAGAGCATGGTTACAGCTCAAAGCCAAATCGGTTAAAGAACTGAGAAGTGTACCGTCCAAATCAAAGATATAGCTTTCGTATTGTTGCATGTTATCAGTAATTATTTTTAATGTCTGTGGTTATCCATGTGCAAAGTTACCGCTTTATCCCGCAATCCATAAAAGATAAAGATAAAAGTTTTGCCGTATCACCCTTTTAATGTAACTTTGCACCGTTTTTAAACACACATATTGAAATGAAAAAGGTTTTTAAAAAGGGCTATTTGGTGCTTGCCATTGGCTGCTTACTTGTTCTTTTTGGCATAGGATATTATTATCTTCTCACACCATTTTCATGTAAGAAAACAACCACATATCTTTATATCGACGCCGATGATAACTACGATTCGCTGGTAACAAAGCTTATGCCTTTAGCCAGTAAGCACAGCTATCACGCATTTTGTATGTTGTCACGACATAGTAATCTTACCAAAAGAGTGCGGACAGGACGGTATGCCATAGAACCTTCAACCAGTACATTTACACTTTTCAGACATATCAAGAACGGCATGCAGACACCTGTAAGCCTTACTGTTCCCAGTGTAAGAACGATGGAAGATATGGCGGGTGTACTTGGCCACAAACTTCAATTAGACAGTACAACCCTTATCAATGCGTTGAAAGACGAGGCCGTTTGTAGAAAATACGGATATGATACCACTACTATTGCAGCTCTCTTTATTCCCAACACCTATGATGTTTATTGGAATATAACCTTAGACGGGCTGCTCGAACGATTACAGAAAGAGAACAAAAACTTCTGGAACGTGCAGCGTATGGATAAGGCAACACGTCTTAAGCTAACGCCCAACGAGGTAATAACATTAGCCAGCATTGTTGATGAAGAAACTGCCAACAACGAAGAAAAACCAATGATTGCAGGCATGTATTACAACCGGTTAATGTTACGAAATGCTGAATATCCGAAAGGAATGCCCCTGCAAGCCGACCCAACTATTAAGTTCGCATGGAAAAATTTCGCGCTCAAACGCATATATAATAATCTGCTCCACATCCATAGCCCCTATAATACATACGTAAATCCAGGTCTTCCTCCAGGACCAATCCGTGTACCTTCCATCGCCGGAATTGATGCCGTGCTGAACATGGATCACCATAATTACCTGTATATGTGTGCCAAGGAAGATTTTAGCGGCACCCATAACTTCGCATCTACTTATGCCGAACACATGGCAAATGCAAAACGATACGCTGCAGCACTCAATCAGAGAGGAATAAAATAATTACGATTTACACCCCTGTCCTCTCTAAGTTCTCACAAAGTTTACATTATTATAGATAAAGAAAAAATGGCACCTACTTCACAGTAAGTGCCATTCTACTCAATAGGTATTAGTCCCTTTTAAGGTAAAAGATTGTATTCAGGATAACGCTAGCAAAGGTAATATATCTTTATCAAAGTTACAAATAATTCTGTAACTTTTTTCTATAAATTTTTATCATCAGTAATTAATATTAGTATAAATTGCGTAACTTTGCGTATATTTCAAACAAAAAATATATCATGGAGCTCAAACAAAATAGTGGAAACGACGAGAAACGTAGCATAAGTTTCGTAGAACAGCTTGTAGAAGAAGACCTCGCTAAAGGTAAAAACGGTGGCAGAATACAAACACGATTTCCCCCAGAGCCCAATGGCTATTTGCATATAGGTCATGCAAAGGCTATCTGTATGGACTTTGGTGTAGCCGAAAAGTACAATGGAATATGTAATTTGCGCTTCGATGACACTAATCCATCAAAAGAAAATACCGAATATGTAGAAAATATCCTCAGTGATATTCAATGGCTCGGCTTCGAGTGGGGGCAGATTTTCTATGCTTCCGACTATTTCCAGAAGTTATGGGACTTTGCTATTTGGATGATTCGTAAAGGCTATGCCTATGTCGATGAGCAGACCGCCGAACAAATTGCTGAGCAAAAAGGTACACCAACAACGGCGGGTACAGCAAGCCCGTATCGCGACCGTCCCATAGAAGAAAACCTGCAACTGTTCGAGAAAATGAACACTCCAGAGGCCGTTGAGGGTTCTATGGTGCTGCGTGCCAAACTTGATATGGCCAATCCTAACATGCACTTCCGCGATCCTATCATGTATCGCATCATACAAACACCTCATCATCGTACGGGCACAAAATGGCACTGTTATCCCATGTACGACTTTGCACACGGACAAAGCGACTATTTCGAAGGGGTAACCCACTCAATTTGTACGCTCGAATTTGTACCCCACCGCCCACTTTATGACAAGTTTATCGACTTTTTGAAGCAATACGACGGCACTGCTGAAAAGGGAATGGACGATTTTCGCCCCCGTCAGATTGAGTTCAACAGGCTTAATCTTACCTACACCGTCATGTCAAAGCGCAAACTTCATACGCTTGTTGACGAACACTTAGTTAACGGATGGGACGATCCTCGCATGCCGACCCTCTGTGGAATGCGACGTCGTGGATATTCGCCTGAATCGATAAAGAACTTTATCCGTTCCATAGGCTATACTAAATTTGATGCACTTAACGATGTAGCCCTGCTTGAAGCTGCCGTACGTGACGACCTTAACAAAAAAGCTATACGTGTATCAGCTGTACTCGATCCCGTAAAACTGGTTATCACAAACTATCCGGAGGATAAGACTGAGACAATGGAAGCGATTAACAATCCAGAAGACGAAGCTGCAGGTTCACATGAAATTTCATTCTCAAAAGACTTGTGGATTGAGCGTGCCGACTTCATGGAAGATGCTCCAAAAAAGTTTTTCCGCATGACCCTAGGCAAAGAAGTGCGCCTTAAAAACGCTTATATTGTGAAGTGTACAGGATGTACAAAGGATGCCGAAGGCAATATTATAGAAGTTCAGGCAGTATACGATCCTGACAGCAAGAGCGGTATGCCGGGAGCCGACCGCAAGGTAAAGGGTACGCTCCATTGGGTAAATGCCAACGACTGTGTGAAGGCTGAGGTTCGCGAATACGACCGTCTCTTCTTTATTGAAAACCCATCTGCCGATGAAAGAGACTTCCATGAACTGCTAAATCCTGATTCTCTTCAGGTGCGTAACAATTGTTACGTCGAGAACTTTGCTGCAACCATGAAGCCCGGTCAGTACCTGCAGTTCCAGCGTACAGGCTATTTTATGGCCGACCCCGAAGGCTCTTCCGAAGCTCCTGTTTACAATAAAACAGTAGGATTAAAGGATACCTGGGCTAAACAAAGCAAGAAATAAGCAGTAATTTTGAGCAATAACACTTTCCAGAACAAGGAATTTAAAGACAATCTCCAAAGGTATGAGGCTACCCATAATACGGGTAAGCCTGTTTACCTGGGTCCTGATGAGCTGACCGACATTGCAGAATATTATCATCTGCACGGCCAGCTCAACAAGGCTCTTGCAGCTATTGACCAGGCTATACAAATGTTTCCCGGCGCAACGCAGCCTTTAGCATTTCGTGCACGTGTGGCTATTCTTCTTGAAAATAACACACACACGGCTATGCAATACGCCCGACAAATTGAAGATAAAGCCGACCTTGATTACTTTTATATTATGGCAGAGATCATGATTGCCAGCGGAAACGATGAGCAGGCCGACCGTTATCTCAAAGAGAAAAGCACCGAAATAAGTGACGATGATATTGATGATTTCTACCTCGATGTGGCTGTACTCTTCACCGATTACGACAACATGCCATTGGCACAAGCCTGGCTTTCACGTGTCACCGATACCCTTTCTGACGACTATCTTGAGCTAAAGGGGCGCATTGCCATGGGCCAGGGAAACTTTGTTGAGAGCGAATACATATTCAACAAGCTCATTGACCGCGATCCTTATCACGTGCCTTATTGGAACTTACTTGCCTCGGCACAATACCTTCACAACAACATTTCGTCGAGTATTGAGAGTAGTGATTTTTCATTAGCCATCAGTCCCGACGACGTTGATGCCATTCTCAATAAGGCAAATGCGCTCTGTATGACAGGCAACTATACCGAAGCACGCCAATATTACGAACTTTTTATGAAACTCCAGCCCCATAGCGAAATGGGCGAAATGGGCATAGCTTCGACACTGATGGGTGAAAATAAACTCGAAGAATCGTTTAAGCATTGGAAAAAAGCTGAAGAACGATGTAACCCCAGGTCGGTTAACATGATTGATATTCTACGCAATCAGAGCCTTGTCTGTGCGGCATCGGGTTACACCAGCGAGGCTTTCCATTGTATAAAAAAGCTTGAAGCCATTGCCGGCACTGAATTTCCCGACATCCATATCATCAAAGGGTACATCCATCTGCTTAATAAACAAGATGACAAAGCTGCGGCTTGTTTCAGCAAAGCCTTTGAAACAGGTGGGGATGATGATTACATACGCATTCTCTTTTTTATTGCCTATTGCTATTACGACTGCGGTTTCATGCAGAAAGCACATAACATGTTGCGTGCCGTAAGCCTGTCCAGTCAGTCCCAACAGTTTGCCGACGTGTGGCTTTACTTGTCAGTAACCGATTACGAACTGGGCTTGCAAGCCGATTTTATACACGATATGACAAAGGCTATTGAGCAGAATCCTCGTGAGGTAAGATCTGAATTTCACGAATATTTCCCTGAGAACATAGCCGACAATGAGCTTATTGATTATGTCAATACCCACCCCATATCGAACATTGATAATCCATTAACCCGTTAATTATAAAGGTATGAACATTTTTTCAACCCTGTTGGGCAACTTGAATTATGCCACAATCTTTTTCCTTATGCTACTCGAGAGTACCGTTATACCTGTGCCTTCCGAGTTAGTTGTGTCGCCAGCTGCCTATCATGCTGCCAATGGCAACCTTAATATATTCCTTGTTATCCTGTTCGCTACGCTGGGAGCCGATGCCGGTGCCACCATCAACTATATTGCAGGCTACTATCTTGGCAGGCCTATTATATATCGCTTTGCCAACAGTAAGTTCGGCAAGCTCTGTATGCTCAATCAGAAAAAGGTAGAAAAAAGCGAAGAATATTTCAACAATCACGGTATGCTTGCTACCATCACAGGCCGACTTATCCCTGGTATTCGCCATTTAATCTCCATCCCCGCCGGCCTGTCGAAGATGCATTATTGGAAGTTTCTTTTGTATACCACAATAGGAGCCGGTTGCTGGAACATCATTCTGGCCATCTTGGGATGGTATCTTCATGCCGTTGTGCCAGAATCAGAGCTTGATGATAAAATCATGGAATATGGCGAATACATCAAATTTGTCATCATAGCACTCATTGCCATCGCCCTCGTCTATTTCCTTGTGAAATGGTATGTTAAGCGGCACCGCACAAACATCTCAAAATAATGTAGAAAATGATATAAAGATAGAGTTAGCGTAAATACATCTATTCCAAATTTATAATTTATCCCATGACATAGGACATAATTAATATTTTTCGTATACCTTTGCACCCCGTAAATATCAAGTTTGCCTAGGCGCAGGCAAGCGTTACAAAGAGTTTAATCGTTAAAAAGAGCGTTTGACATATATCCGAAGTCTGAAATCTGGACAATTTCAACTAATGGAGGATATGGCGATACGCTCACGCTGAGGATTATTGTACCCTTATACTCAAGGGCATAATATATCTTTAGGCGTGGGCTATTGTTTATTACCCCATTAGTAGGCTGTCCAGAGCCTCAGACTTGGTAATGGCAATAGTTCCCACGCCTTTCCATTTTTATAATTTTATTTTAAAATATGCTGCAATAGGGGACTTGTAAGCATTATGAGAGTTTAATCAAGAGTATAAAAAAAGAAAAGTATCAAACAATGAAAAAACTTTTATTTCTTTTATTGCTCGTAATGCTATCTCCTGCATTACGAGCTAAGACATTAGAGCTTAACGAGGAGTCACCATGGGTTTATCGTGTTTTAGATAATAACAATATAGCCATTATCGGTACTAGGGATAGTGTACGTGGCCCTTTAATTATTCCGTCAACCATTGAAGCTAATGGTATTACATATAATGTTACTGAAATTAGATCGAGCTCCCCAAATGGTGGAGGACCTATAATTGGCGCCTTCCAAGAATGTAATACAATTACTAGTGTAACTATTCCAAGCAGTGTAAAGAAAATAGATTATCGTTCATTTTACGGATGTAAAAATCTAACAAGGCTTGGACTTTCAGTTGGACTTGAAGAAATTGGTGCAGAAGCTTTTTATGGATGTTCTAATTTAAGAGGTGATTTACTTTTACCCCAAACCCTGAAAAGAATCCAATATCGTGCTTTTGGTAATTGCCCTTTTGATGGAACTCTAACAGTAGGTGCCCAAGAGCCCACTGATGGATCTTTCTTATTTAACAGCACTAGCACTTATATGTATGAAGACTATCCTTTTACTAGTTGTAAGTTTAATAAAATTGTTTTAGAAGGTGAAAGGCCCGCAGCATTATATAACACATCTGTCGAATTTAGATATGAGAATCCAACTAGCCTAGTACAGTATAAAGTCAAAAACCATTCATCAGGTATTATAGAGTCGCAGTTAGGAACAGTTGCAACCATAGAGATAGGGCCTGATGTGAAAGAGATCGTTGACTATGCACTTACAGGTATCAATTTAAGTAATAGCAATTCTGCAACACTACTTTCACATGTCGAGAAAATTGGCAAATATGCATTTCAAGGAACAAAATTAAATGGAGATCTCATTATACCCACAACTGTTAAATCAATCGATGATTTTGCTTTTTCTGATGATCAGTTTCAGACTATAAAATTTTCCACTCCATCATCACTTACAACTATTGGAGATTATGCTTTTTATCTTAGGGAGCCCCAAAATGTATCAGATCCAATAAATCTTAATAATGAACTTATCATACCTTCATCTGTACAAAGGATTGGTAGTTCTTCGTTTCAAAATGTACCATTAAAAAGTTTAGACCTTACAAATGCAACCTCTTTAAAAGAAATAGGAGGTGGAGCTTTTGCAAATTGTATTTTAAATGGAGCCCACATAAAAATACCAGGGAATGTAAATAAACTTGGAGGAGCTTTTGAAGGAAACAAAATAGCATCAATTGAAATAGAAGAAGGTGATTTAGAAATAATTAATCCAGGTTTTGCAAAAGATAATCCATTACTTACTCAAATTGAACTACCAAAGAAAATAAAAGAAATTCGTAATAATGCATTTGAAAATTGTACATCTCTCGTCAATGTACAGTTACCGATAAATCTACATAAAATTGGCAATGAGGCATTCAAGGGGTGCACTAATTTAGAAACAATCACTCCACTTCCTAACAATATTGAGACAATAGGTGCACAAGCATTCGTAGGATGTGACAAACTAAAAGCTGATGCATCTGAACTTTTACCAAGTTCTTTAAAAGAAATAGCCGGTACTGCTTTTAATAATATAAAAGGGATAACAGGGGAGGCTATATTCCCTGATAATAATATTAGCATTACTCCTGTCAATCCTTTTCTCGGCACAAATGTTCACGGTATAAGAATGAACAAGGGCTTAAATTATTTTAACCAAATAGGGAAAGATAGTCCTTTACCAGAGCCCTGGCCAAATAATGCAAATCTTTTTTATATAGACAGTCATAAGTGTACCGTATTCATAGGGACAGACAAAACTTATAATGACGAGGTATATAAGTTCACGCGTAAACGTATTAATAATACGCAATATGCAGAATTTAATAACCTTTCTGTCAATACAATAGTTTATTTACCATCAAATGAAACGTTCAATGTAGGGAATCTACCTCATAAAAACTTTGAGGATCGCTTCACTGATGAGGGTGCGGAAAACTTTGTAATGGATGGGAAGTGTGCACATTTCTTTGTAAAGGACGGGCTTCCATATCGTATTCCTTATAGCTTTACAGCTTTAGAAGCTAAATACGACCGCGTTTTCTCTCCCACTGGTGGTAAGAATGTAAGCACACTTTATCTGCCTTATCCTACTGATCTGCCCACAGGCATGAAAGCTTATGAGCTTGTTGAAAAGGGATTTGATATAAATGGTGTTAAAGCCTTCATATTTAAGCAGGTTTCAACACCTCTCCGTGCTAATACACCTTACCTTGTACAGGTTACTGATGGTGCAACACATACATTGCCAACCATGTATAATGTAGAGGTTCCTGCATCACCTTGCTTCGATAACGACAGCAAGTATATTGCACCTGGATACAAGCGTTCTTTCCTCCATGCTACGTCAACCGCCGACTGGAACTTTTATGGTACGACCGAACGCATCAATAATGATGAAGCCTATACCGAAAAAGCGTTTTATCTGAATGGAAGCCAGTGGTGGTCAGTAAATCAGAATGTAGAAAACGATTATATTGCACCGTTCCGCTGTTTCATCAGCAGTCCTAATGGTTCTGTGGCAGCAAAGAGTTTCATGATGGTGCTTGATGGTGGGGAAAATACTACAAACAGTATCAACGAACTTGAGAACAATACCAACAACGACATACAAAGTGGTCATTATCCTTTCTATACCACTGATGGAAAACTTGCAGGACACGACTATAACGCACTTACACGCGATCAAATTTATATCGTAAATGGTAAAAAGTTCTATAAATTTTAAATTCTATAATTAAGATGAAAAAGCAAGTATATCAGCAGCCTTATTGTGAGGTTAATACTATATTAACTGAGAATTTCATTGCACTCTCTGTACCAATCGGCGGTGGTGGCACAGGATTGGGAGGCCCTGGAGGTGGCGGTCAAGCTAAATCCTTTACCTCTTTTGATAATGAAGAGGATAACACCGAAGAATCAAATATTTATCTTTCCCATTATAATACCTGGGAATAACAATCTCCTTACAAAGGCATCACATGAGCATTCATATGATGCCTTTGTCATTTCCTGCCCATTCACTAAATTATTCTTACTACATTTCTTTTACAATCTGCATCTACATTTCAATAAATAATATGTATATTTGCTTTCAAAATAAAGCAATAAGCATGTAGACTGCTATTTACACCCATTTTACAAACCATCCTTACACCTAAAAACTTAGAAATATGACTCAGGAAGAGTTGAGGCAAATCGTTGCACAGTTCCAGATACAAGGCTCTGTTGAAAAAATTGAGCCGATAGGAAACGGACTGATTAATGAAACATTACGCGTAACAACAGCCGGGAATTACTGTCCCGATTACGTATTACAACGCATTAACAACGCCGTATTTACCGATGTAGACTTGTTGCAACACAACATTGATGTGGTAACAAGTCATATACGCCACAAGCTGCAGGCACAACATGAGCAGGATATTGACCGCAAATGCCTGCAATTTATCCAGGCCTCCAACGGTCTTACCTACTACCGCGACGGGCAGGAACGCTACTGGCGTATGAGCCTTTTTATCCCCGATGCCGTAACAAGGGAGGAGGTAAACAACAACAGTGCTTTCTGCTGCGGGCAAACTTTCGGCAACTTTGAGCAAATGCTCATCGACCTCAAAGAACCTCTTGGCGAAACCATTCCGAACTTTCACAACATGGAATTGCGCCTCGAGCAACTGCATGAGGCTGTAAAAGCCGACAAGGCAGGACGCGTAAGTCTTGTCAGCGACATGCTCAACACGCTCAATCGCGATGCGGACGAAATGTGCCTGGCCGAACAACTCTACCGCCGTGGCGTGCTTCCGAAGCGCATTTGCCACTGCGATACAAAGGTCAATAACATGATGTTTGATAAAGATGGCAGCGTACTGTGCGTAATTGATCTCGATACTGTGATGCCAAGTTTTGTGTTTTCCGATTACGGCGACTTCCTGAGGACGGGAGCAAATCGGGTTGCAGAAGACAGCGATCAGTTTGAATCGGTTGGCCTCAACGAAGATATTTTCTGTGCTTTTACCGAAGGTTACCTTGCTTCGGCGTCACGTTTCCTCACCTCTGTTGAGGTTAGCCACCTGCCTTTTGCCGTGGCTCTGTTCCCCTATATGCAGTGCGTACGCTTCCTTACCGATTATATCAACGGCGATGTATATTATAAAATTCGCTACCCCGAGCACAATTTCGTACGCTCACGCAACCAATTGCTGCTCTATCAAGATGTAAGACGTCATGACAAAATGATGACTGAGTTTGTTCAAAGTGCTGCAAAACAATGAAACATATACAAGTAAACCCCATGGAATGCAGGCTGCAGCAAGCCGCTTCCATACCTGAAACATTCAGAACAGAGGGCATAGCATACCATAAAATTGACGTTGTAAACTGGGCTTCTCAATATCCTTACCGTCCCGATGTGCTGTTTGCCATTGCCCATCAGGGCGATGCCGTATTGCTTCACTATCGTGTAGAAGAGAACAATATACGGGCAACGGTGGACGAAGATGGCGGCAGGGTTTGGGAAGACTCGTGTTGTGAGTTCTTCATCAGCATTGACGGCAACGACAATTACTACAATATCGAAACCAATTGCATAGGTACAGCTCTGCTGTGTAACGGGTCGGGGCGCAACAACCGCATCGGGGCGCCTGCAAATATACTGAACCAGATAAGCCGCTGGTCATCGTCAGGGCGCAAGCCTTTCGGCCAGCTTAACCAACCACAAAAATGGGAACTGGCACTGATTATCCCCGTGAGGGCTTTTTTCTGTCACCATATACAATCGCTTTCGGGCCGAACCGTACGTGCCAATTTCTACAAATGTGGCGATAAAACGCTCAATCCTCATTTCCTTTCATGGAATGCTATCAATAGTCTATCGCCCGATTTCCATCGTCCCGACTGCTTTGGCGAGCTTACTTTCCTGTAAAAAGCCATCATGTAAAGAGGCTTTACGCATACCTTCTACTTAAAGCAGCTGTGATAAATAATAAATAAATACCACAAAATAATACCCCCAACCTATTATATTCGTAGGGTTGGGGGATTTTTTTTATAAAGCCAATAGCTTCAAAAATAAAAATATCAAGAGTTTTAATTCCGCTTAAACTATCACTGCTGACGTATAGAACAAAGATAGAACTCTCCTTACAAAATTCAGCTCTTAATAGTGAATATATGGTCGGACATACAGCATCCCTCGTCCATTCAACACATGATTTCCATCAGTATTTGAACTATCATAGATAACTCCAATACCAATTTCGAAATCTCTATAATACGTACTCGACCAATATTCTCTCTTATTTACAGAGGGAGCCATTTTTGCAATACTCGTTCCGCCCGCATCTTCAAAGGCCTTATCAATTAAACGATAATACCATGGCCGCCACGGACTATTGGCATTAACACGTTTATCCGTTCCAAAACCAACGTAAAGGTATGTGTTTTTCAGGTCTGTATCTGCACCCAGATACCAGTTGCTCAAGTTTGATCCTGTAACTATCACGCCTGGATCATAATGTGCAGCATAGTAAAAGGCAGGGCATTTGTCCTTCTCATTAGCCTTAATGGTTGTGCCGTCCAAGCTGCCATTGGCATCCCACGTAAAATGATAACCCAACGACGTTTCGGGTATTTGATCTCTTTGACTGGGTTGTTCTGCCACCGGATTATTGTATTTAGCCTTATTAATTGTCCACAAAACAGGCACCCCATTGTTCGCATCGTGAAGAGCAACAGCCGAGCGATCGGTCTCGCTAACAACCAAAGCTATCGGCGTTCGCGTTCCCTTGTTTCGCAAATAATCTACCGAACCATCATCAAAAACATATTTAAACACCTTGGTTAACTTCACGTTGAGCAGATAACTGCCATTGGCTTCTAATGGAACGGTTTGCTGAGGGGTCATCACAATCCCTGCCAGGGGCTTATAGTATATCTCATCGGCCGATGTAAACTTAAGCTTAAGGTGCGATGCTAGCGTTGGCAACATATATTGATAGGCATTTACCTTAGGAATAGAAACATAAACTTCGCGCTTAAAATCCTGGCTTCCCGTAGTCGGGAATGCTTGTTCTATACCTGTAAAATTGCCCTCTTCATCTGCCGAATAAGTCCCCGTTATGGGGTCGTAACGTGCTACGGTTGTTGCCGTACCCGTGTTATCGAATATCATTGCCTTAACACTGTCGGGGATATTTACCATGGCTTCAAGACTAACACGCACGCGTAATCCTGCATGTTTCATCGTAAAGGGAACCCTGACACGAACGCCACTCACGCTCTTTACCGTGCGTCCTATAAGTGCTGTGGCCGCATTGGCCTGCCTTACACTTATTATACCACCCGTAAAGTCAACCTTATCGTTAAGGCATATAAATGTATAGGTACCGGGATCAAGCATCATAATGTCGCTCGTTGCAAACCTGCCCGATGATACCGTTGCATTAATTTGTCCTTTCAATACACCCGAGGCATCATAGGCCAGAACCGTATAGCGGCCGTTGCTCATAGGTTTAGCCACTGCACGCGTTACGCTATGGGTACGCTCTTGCGTCATACTCATTTCGCCCAATACCCCATCACCAAGGTCGGTTGTATCGTTGGAAAGCCTGAAATTGCCTGCACTGCGACTGCCCATAGACTGCTCTTCACTAAAGTCGGCCTCAGTAAGGCTGAAGCTAATGCCTTCAGGTAACAAACTATCATCGTTATTTATGGCATCAACAGCATCGTTACCCGAACAGGCTGTAAGAATACTCATCCACAGCAAGCATGCTGCCAATGGAAAGTTTATTGATTTAATTCTCATCATATGGCATGAAATAAATGTATGGTTTAACAGCCCATACCCTGCTATTATTGTATTATGCTTTAGAACTCTATCTCTCCCCACTCCTTCTTTTTTTCGTCATCAAAATCGGTTTCAGTTGAATTTGTAGTTGTTGGCTCAACTGAAGTGCATATAAAACCTATGGTGCTAACCGATAATAATTCGCAATTTGGAGAGATATAAAGGCTCTTCTCTTTTGCAACTACATTCTCTTTCATTTTATCATATAGAAAAATGCACATCCTGCATTTGAATAACTCGATGGTATCTGCCGCACACAGATAAATGGACGGATGGCTTTTTGTTGTTATTCAGGGCGCTAATGCCCCATATTCTATTTCATTAAATATAACTCCCTGATACACGGTCAGAAAAGCTTCTGACCCTTCTGCATATTACATTCTTATGGTTTTATATTAGTAACCTGTAATGGTTCAAATATTCTCCGCCAATAAAAGTAGATGCAAAGTTACACATTTTTCGATTCTTATTTGTATAAAAATCAACTTTTTTTACCAATTAGCTTATTTTACCCCACCAGATTATCTAAGTAAAAAGTGCCTGAAATATGATTAAACAGGCTGAATGGTTCTTTGTTTACTGAATAAAAACAAGCCGTTTCAATCTGTTTCAAACAACATGTGTTACGTAACACCCATTGTTCGGCGGCCGTCAGCAGTGCGTATGACAACCGTCAAACACATTGTACGACGGC
>JABZLB010000055.1 GCA_015256945.1 Prevotellaceae bacterium
ATATTGTATCAACAAGGATAATTGGCAAGCTGCGAAGAAGATGTTTGCAGATTTCTTTGCGCAACCCTGCAATAATAAGGGCTGTCGTAGGTGATTTTTTTTGAAAAATATGTTCGTAGTTTTGCGAATAACTAACAACAAAATATAAAAAAGGTATGAAAAAGTGTTTATTTTTAATCGTGGCATGTTTCACCTTTATCTTTTGCAACATGAATGCAAAGGACGGAACAGACGCCCAGGCTCTAAAAAAGACGACGGTAAAGGATTATGTAGAAGTGTTGTATTTTCATGGGAAACAGCGCTGTGCCACATGTATGGCTATCGAAAGCAACACTAAAGCTACAATGAAAAAGAACTTCGCTGACCAGATAAAAAAAGGCAAGGTGACTTTTAAGGTAATAGACATCAGCAAAAAGGAAAATGAGAAGATAGCAGAAAAGTATGAGGTAACATGGTCTTCACTATTTATCGTTAGACATAAGAATGGAAAGGAAACATACAAGAATATGACTGAATTTGCTTTTGCTAATGCACGCAAATCACCAGATGTATTTAGGGCTGGTGTCGTAAAATCCGTAAATGAAATGCTGAGATAATGGTGGATATGGATTGGTTACAGACATTGCTGGATAACAGTTCCACGCCTATACTGACAGCATTTCTGCTCGGACTACTGACAGCACTTTCACCTTGTCCGTTAGCAACGAACATAGCAGCTATAGGGTTTATCGGAAGAGATATTGAAAACAGGAAGCGCATATTCCGAAATGGCCTGCTTTATACGCTGGGGCGAATTCTTTCATACACCCTACTTGGTGTAATACTGATTACTATTCTGAAAGAAGGTTCCAGTATGTTCGGCATACAAAAGACAATAGGAACGTGGGGGGAGCTTATACTTGGACCTCTTCTACTCGTGATAGGCCTGTTCATGCTTTGGGGAGATAAACTCAACCTCCCCAAGTTTGGATTCACTGGAAATCCGGAAGGTCTTGCCAGGAAAGGCGGCTGGGGTGCTCTGATGATAGGGGTTCTGTTCGCCCTGGCTTTCTGTCCCACCAGTGGCGTGTTCTACTTCGGCATGCTGATACCGATGTCTGCCACGACCTCGGCAGGCTATCTTCTACCCATGATATTTGCTGTCGCTACGGCTATACCGGTACTTGCTGTTGCATGGGTTCTCGCCTTCAGCGTACAACAAATGGGAAATTTTTACGGAAAGATACAGAAAGTGCAAAAATGGGCGAACCTTATTGTAGGCGTGGTATTCATCATCATCGGCATATATTATTGCTGGATAATGTATTTGTAAAATGAATTTAATAACAATAATATTTTTACTAATATGGAAATAAAAGTTTTAGGGCCGGGTTGTGCCAAATGTAAATCAACCTACAATGTAATTGAAAAGGTACTTAAAGAGAACGACATCGATGCAAAACTCACCAAGGTGGACGACATCATGGAAATGATGAATTACAATATCATGACATCGCCAGCCGTTGTCATTGACGAAGTGGTAAAATTGAAGGGGAAGGTACCGACAGAAAGTGAAGTAAAGGAACTTCTGGGCATCTGATTGACAGAATATGTTTAACCACGAGCGGCAGAAACAACCATTATGGTATCTGCCGCTTTTTTTCAAGAACATTGTTCGTATTTAAGCGAACAAAAAAAGACTTCTATGATACAAGAATTTGCAGACAGGCTTGTTTACGGACTGTTCGGACTAAGTGCCGACACACCGATAGGAATTGCCGTAAACTTTTTCTTTTATGATACGATAAAAATACTTATCCTTTTGTTCTTCATCAGCGTATTGATGGGAATTATCAACGCCTACTTCCCAATTGAACGTTTGAGAAAATATCTGGTTACACACAATATGTACGGATTGCAGTACCTGCTGGCTTCCATATTCGGAGCGGTCACTCCTTTCTGTTCATGTTCTTCCATTCCTCTATTTATCGGATTTGTAAAGGGCGGCATTCCTTTGGGCGTAACATTCGCATTTCTTATCACATCACCGTTGGTAAACGAGGTGGCTGTTGCCATGTTCCTTGGCTCCTTCGGATTGAAGGTGACTCTTATCTACGTCATCAGCGGCATTCTGTTAGGAGTAATAGGCGGTATAGTACTCGGTCGCATGCGCCTTGCTCCTTATCTGAGTGACTGGGTAAAGCAGATGCAGGCAAATTCATCCGCTCAGGCAGGGGAATGGGAAAAAGACCATACCACCTTTACCAAGAGGCTTCCCACTATTATCCGTGATGCATGGAAAATTGTCAGTGGTGTACTTATATATATTCTGATAGGTATAGGTATCGGTGCTTTCATGCATGGCTTTGTTCCTGAAGGATTCTTTGAGCAATACATGTCAAAAGACAACTGGTATGCAGTTCCTTTGTCTGTTATACTTGCCGTACCGATGTATGCTAATGCCGCAGGTATCGTCCCAGTAATCGAGGTATTTGTAGCGAAAGGCATTCCCATCGGAACGGCGATAGCCTTCATGATGGCTGTCGTTGGTCTTTCCTTGCCAGAGGCAACACTGCTCAAGAAAGTAATGACATGGAGACTTATCGGCATATTCTTCGGCACTGTGACGTTTTTCATCATCTTGTCCGGCTATCTGTTTAATTATATTCTATAATATGTAGAACTTCCTTCCAAAAAGCATTCAAACTATATAGTAAGTCAAATCCCCAAATTAAAAAATAAAAAGATGAAAGTATTGATTCTTTGTACAGGAAACAGCTGCCGTAGCCAAATGGCTCATGGCTTTCTACAGTCATTCGACAAAAATATAGAAGTGTATTCTGGTGGAACGGTACCAGCGAAACAGGTAAACGCCAAGGCGGTGGAAGTAATGAAAGAAGCCAGAATAAACATTGCCTCACATGTCCCAACACATGTTAATACCTATCTTGACAAGGAATGGGATTACGTAATAACCGTTTGCGGTGGTGCAAACGAAAGTTGTCCTATGTTTACAGGTAAAGTAAGAAACAGGCTGCATATAGGGTTTGACGATCCCTCGGAAGCAACCGGAAGTCTCGAGTTTATCAACAGTGAGTTCCATCGGGTACGGGATGAAATTAAAGCCTGTTTCTATGACTTCTACCTGAACGAATTAAAACCACAATTAAAATAAATAGATATTGTTATGGAAAAGAAACAAGGAATTGGATTTTTTGAAAAATACCTGACTGTCTGGGTTGCCTTGTGCATCATTATTGGAATTGCCGTGGGACAATGGCTTCCGACAATTCCGCAAACATTAAGCAAATTTGAATATGCCAACGTGTCTATACCCGTGGCAATCCTGATTTGGTTAATGATTTATCCGATGATGCTAAAAGTAGATTTTCAAAGTGTTAAGAATGTCGGCAAGCGTCCGAAAGGAATAATAGTCACTGGCGTTACAAATTGGCTGATAAAGCCATTTACCATGTTTGGAATTGCTTATTTGTTCTTCTATGTGGTTTTCAAAGCCTTTATACCTGCCGGATTAGCCGAAGAATATCTAGCCGGGGCGGTATTATTGGGGGCTGCACCTTGTACAGCTATGGTGTTCGTGTGGAGTTACCTTACTAAAGGGGATGCCGCTTATACACTGGTACAAGTGGCAGTGAACGATTTAATCATATTGGTAGCGTTTGCCCCTATCGTTGCTTTCTTGTTGGGAGTTGGCGGCGTATCTATCCCATGGGACACTCTGTTGCTATCCGTAGGGCTGTTTGTTGTGATACCACTTGCTGCCGGGGTCATTACCCGAATAATGGTTGTCCGCCGCAAAGGTGTGGAGTATTTCAACAATGTATTTATTGAGAAATTTAATAATTACATGGTAGGTGGATTGCTATTAACGCTTATTATCCTGTTTTCATTTCAAGGAGAAACGATACTAAACAATCCCCTGCATATCTTATTGATTGCAGTTCCGCTTGTGTTGCAAACGGTTCTGATATTCTTCGTTGCTTACGGTTGGGCGAAATGGTGGAAATTACCCCATGATGTTGCCGCACCTGCCGGAATGATTGGGGCAAGTAATTTCTTTGAATTGGCGGTTGCTGTAGCTATTTCTCTTTTTGGTTTACAATCTGGGGCTGCATTGGCTACGGTGGTAGGCGTGTTGGTCGAAGTTCCGGTGATGTTGATGTTAGTAAGGATTGCCAATAACACACGACATAATTTCACAGAGACATATCATTCTTAGAGGCAATTGCATAATAAGAAGATATAATAAAGGTAAGATACCTAAATATTATGCCCCCAAAGGGCTAAACGGCTCTCAGTTATTCCCATATAAGATAGAATGTAGTCATAGGGTAGTAATTTTCATTTCTTGTTCTAACTACATTATAACCCTTTTTCTTTCACTGCCTTATCTCTTGTTGTAGTAAGTAGTAGGATAATATCGGTGAAAGAAAAAGGAAATCAATACAGATTATCAGTTATCCGTGCTGCCAAGCAGAAATATCGGTGTTATCACGGATGCAGGTTTCTGCAACCTCTCACAGAGA